>DEAA01000035.1:156380-180799 GCA_002346545.1 Acidobacteria bacterium UBA2994 | reverse complement strand
CCGGCAACCTCACGGTGACGGCCACACTCAACGATTCGCCGACCGCCGACGCCCTGTGGGCGGCGCTGCCGATCACGGGCCGCGTCCAAACCTGGGGTGACGAGATCTACTTCTCGATACCAGTTCAAGCGGAAGAAGCCGAAGACGCACAGGAAACGGTGGATAAGGGCGCCGTCGCCTTCTGGCCGCCCGGCAACGCGCTGTGCCTGTTCTGGGGGCCCACCCCGATGAGCCGTGGCGATGAGATCCGCCCGGCCAGTAAAGTGAACGTGATCGGTCAGATCGACGGCGACCCGACGGTCCTTGCGGCCGCCGCCGACGGCGCCGCGATCAGCATCGAGCGGTCCTGATCGCTGAAGGTCTCTCAGCCGGACGTCGACCGGAACGACACGCGAATGACTCGACCCCTCGGCCCGCTCGTCGGTCTACTCGCCGTGTGGGTATCGATCCTGCCCGTCGCCACCTTTGCACAAGGGACCACGGTCTCGATCCAGCCGTTCACCAACCTCACTGGGGACCCTCGCGACTCTTGGATTGGTGCCGGGATCGCCGAGACGCTGGCATCCGACCTGCAGGGACCAGGCTTCGAGGTGGTCCTGGGTGACCAGATGGTCGCGACGCGAGTCGTCCGTGGCGCCTACCAGCGGCTCGGCGACCAGATTCGGATCACCGCCCGGCTCGTTGACGTTTCCACCGGCGTCGTGATCCGTGGCGCGACGATCGACGGGGTCATGCGCGACCTGTTCGACCTGCAAGACCGTCTGACGAAGGAACTGTCGGAGCCAGCCGCTCCGAGCACGCCGACGCTGCCCCCCAGGCCTCGACCCCACCTCCCTCCCTCCACGACGTCGCCTACGACTGGAGCCGTTCCCGGCCTGCCCGTGTCGTTCGACGGTCCGGCACCACCGGTCGCGCCGGCGGTGATCAGCCGGGACGACCGCGGAGGAGCGACGGTCCGGGCAGTCCGGCTCGAAGACCGGCTCGTCGTCGACGGCGCCCTCGACGAGGCGGTCTACACGACGGTGCCGTCGTTTGGCGGGTTCATCCAGATGGAGCCTGCCGCGGGAGCGCCGGCTACCGAACGCACCGAGGCGTGGGTGCTGTTCGATGACACAAATCTTTATATCGTGGCGCGGCTCTGGGATGCGGCCCCCGAGTCGGAGTGGATAGTCAACGAGATGCGACGTGACAGCAACAACCTCTCACAGAACGAGGGGGTCGCGATTCTGCTCGACACGTTCTACGACCGTCGCAACGGCAACTTCTTCACGATCAGCCCGATCGGCGGGCGGGCCGATGGTCAGGTGAGCAACGAGCGCGGATACAACCGTGACTGGAACCCGGTATGGGCGGTCGAGACCGGACGGTTCGCCGGGGGGTGGACATTCGAAGCGGCGTTCCCCTTCAAGTCGATGCGCTACCGCCCGGGACAGGAGCAGGTGTGGGGTCTGCAGCTGCGGCGGCGCGTCCGACACAAGAACGAGACCTCGTTCCTCACCACGCTGGACCCCGGGCTTGGCCAGACAGCGATCTTTCAGGTGTCGCGGTCGGCGACCCTGGTGGGCCTGGAGGCACCGGTGAGCGGCCGCGCGATCGAGATCAAGCCCTACGTCATCGGCGACCTCAGCTCGGATCTGAACGCCTCGCCGGCCATCTCAAACCGGCTGGGTGGCGATGTGGGGCTGGACCTCAAGTACGGCATCACCGAGAACCTAACGGCCGACGTCACCATCAATACCGACTTCGCCCAGGTCGAGGCGGACGAGCAGCAGGTTAACCTCACGCGTTTCAGCCTGTTCTTCCCCGAGAAGCGCGAGTTCTTTCTCGAGAACCAGGGCACGTTCAGCTTCGGCGGCTCGTCGGGGCGGCGGGGCGACACCCCGGTGCTGTTCTACAGCCGGCGGATTGGCCTGAACCAAGGGCGGGAGGTGCCGATCGTCGCCGGGGGCCGTCTGACGGGCCGGGTCGGCCGCTTCAGCCTCGGGCTGATCAACATCCAGACTGACGACGAGCCGGTCGGCGGCGCCTTGAGCACCAACTTCATGGTGGCTCGCCTCAAACGTGACCTCCTTCGACGAAGCAGTGTCGGCGTCATCATGACCCACCGCTCGGTGCTCGCCGACGGGTCTGGCGACGGGCAGACGTTCGGGGCCGACGCGACCTTCGCCTTTTTCGAGAACCTGACGCTGGGCGCCTACTGGGCGAGAACCCGCACCCCTGGACGGGACGGGCAGGACACGAGCTACAACGCGACCCTCCGCTACGACGGAGACCGGTACGGAGCGACCCTGGGACACCTGTTCGTCGCCCCGCAGTTCGCGCCGGCGGTCGGATTCGTCCGCCGGGACGACTTTCGCAAGAGTGACGGGTCGCTCCGGTTCAGCCCCCGTCCGCGCGGGCTCGCGGCCGTGCGCAAGTTCACCTACGAGGGCTCCTACACCTACGTCACCGATTCGGAGGACCTCGTCGAAACGCGTGAAGCCCAGGGGCTGTTCGAGACCGAATTCGAGAACAGCGACACCTTCGAGCTCAGCTACACCTCGACCTACGACTTTCTCAAGGAGGGGTTCACCATTGCGCCTGACGTCACCATTCCGGTGGGCGGCTACGACTTCTGGAACGCTCGCACAGCGTTCCGACTTGGCCAGCAACGCCGCATGTCGGGGTTGGTGTTCGCCGAACACGGCACGTTCTACGGCGGGAAGAAGACGACGATCGGGTTTGGCGGAGGTTCGTTCGGCGGACGGGTCGAACTGACCCCGCGGTTCTCATTCGAACCGGGACTGTCGTTCAACTGGATTGACTTGCCTCAGGGCAGCTTCCTGACCCGGCTCGTCACCACCCGAACGACCTTCACCATCAGCCCGGCGATGTTCGTCGGTGCCCTCGTCCAGCACAACTCAAGCAACAACGCCCTCAGCGCGAACGTCCGGCTCCGGTGGGAATATCAGCCAGGGAGCGAGCTGTTTATCGTCTACACCGAGCAGCGCGACACCCTGGCACCGGGGGCAATCCCTCAGCTCGAGAATCGGGCACTGGTCGTCAAGATCAACGGGCTGCTGCGGTTCTGAGCGGGCTACCGCCCTAGCTCCTCCATCCGGGCACCACCGAGCGCATTGGGCACCGAGTAGTTGCCCTCGTGGCAGGCGTACTCGAACTGGAGATACTCGTCGTCCCGGTTGAAGGGAAACGCCGCGGTCCAAGGGGCGACGTAGGTCTCTTCGTCGTTCATGGTCACCGAGTAGCGGATCTCATCCGGACCCACAACGGTGAACCGTTCGACGATGTGCTGCTTCTCCGACTGGCGTGACCGGATGCCGGCGCTCGGCCCACGGATGTTCTTTACCGCCTTGAAATTGGTCGATTCGACGATGAGCGTGTTGCCCTCCCAGCGCCCACGGGGATCACCTTCCCACTGCTTGACCTTCGCATTCGCGTGCGGCCGATCGATCGGAATAATCCGGGCGTTATGGATCATCTCGCTGTGCATGACGACGTAGCCGGTTGACTGGAGGATCAGGGTACCGTTGTTGTACTCGGTCGGCATCATCATCCCGAGCACACCACGCGAGATGCACCGATCTCCAGACTCCATGTTGGTCGCCTGGTCGTGTAGCTGCGCCATATTCATGGCGACCGACTCGCGCGCGTTCGCGGTGCGCTCGGGAATCCGGCCGTTCGGGGGATCAACAATGATCGACGGCTGTCCGATGGCCTCGGGTGTCTCCCAGTACCAGTCGAACCAATAGAAACCGTAGCCGCCGACGCCGCTGGCATTCTCGTGCCCGCGCCATTCAGAGCTCTCGATCCGACCGCGCCCGCGCGCCTCGGCCCGGACCTGCAGCTCCTCGGAAGTCAGCTCCTGTCCAGCCAGTTCCTCGGGCAGCTCAAGTGGAGTGAAGACGGCCCGCGAGTTGTTCCACATGCCCATAATGTTGGGCTGCCCGTCGGCCAGCCGCTCAGGCTCCCACCCGTCGGATTGGGCCGCCACCGGTGCGGCGAGGCCTGTCGTCAGGAGACTGGCGCAGATTCCGCACTTCGTCAGGAAACGAGTCATCTCTGTCCCTCATGACTAGCTAGCCAGATAGAGGACGGACTCCGTTGACGCTACCGCACGGTGACCGTCACATCGACAGGTCGTAATGTGCCGCTCCCCCGGCCACAAGTCAAGACACCGCAGGCCAACGAAACGTGATGAAACCTGCTATAGTTCGGCGCTTTCTGCCCCTAACCTTCGTCTAGGAAGGGGTATTCCACCTTCATGACTCTCCAGAGCACGTGGCGACGCAGTCTGTTAGCAGCCGTCGCCTCATGCCTGGCACCACAGCTCCTCTTCGCGCAGCCCAGACTCCAGTTGCCCGGCTCCGGCTCTGCCGCAGGCGAGATCGAGTTGGTGGCGGAGGCGCCTGGCAAGGTCGCCGCGGCCACGGAGGTCGCCCAGCCACCAACCCTGGACGGCAACGTGCTGAACGACCCGGCCTGGCGCGGCGTGGTGCCACTCAGCGGGTTCATCCAGAGCGCGCCCGACGAGGGACAGCCGGCCACCGAGCGCACGGAAGTGCGCGTCGTCTTCACTGAGGACACGATCTACTTTGGGGTGATCTGCTACGACGCGGACCCGAGCGGCATCATCATGACCGACAGCCGCCGAGACTCGTCGATGAACACTGCTGACAGCTTCCAAATGATCCTGGACACCTTCTCGGATCGGCAGAACGGATTCGTGTTCGGCACTACCCCGGCCGGCCAGGAGTACGACGGGCAGGTCACCGACGAGGGCGGCGGCAGCAGTCTGTTCGGAGGAGGAGGCGGCGGCGGCTTCTCACGCGGCAGTGGCAGCGGCTTCAACTTGAACTGGGACGGCGCGTGGCAGGTGGCGACGGCCATCACCGACGCAGGCTGGACCGCGGAGTTCGCCATCCCGTTCCGTACCATCCGGTTCCCCGAGCGAGAAGCTCAGTCATGGGGCGTGAACTTCCAGCGGAACATCCGTCGCCGAAACGAGACCGCCTACTGGGCACCGCTGCCCCGGCAGTACAGCCTCTACCGAGTGTCGATGGCGGGCCAGCTTGGCGGCATTCGGGCACCGATTGGTCTCGGTAGCAACCTGCAGTTCACACCCTACGTGGTCGGCGAGCTGGCCACCCGCGACAACACTCCCGACCGCGACCCGCTGGCGCTGGGCGACTTCGGTGCCGACCTGAAATACAGCGTAAACACGGGGCTGACGCTTGATGCCACCTACAACACTGACTTCGCCCAGGTGGAGGTGGACGACCAGCAGATCAACCTGGACCGATTCAACCTGTTCTTCCCCGAGAAGCGGCCGTTCTTCCTGGAGAACGCTGGCGTGTTCTCCGTGGCCAACCAGGGGCCAGCCAGCGGCCAGAATCTCGGGCAGACCGAGCTCTTCTTCAGCCGACGCATCGGCATCAGCCGCGGCACCCAGGTGCCGATCCTCGGTGGCGCCCGGCTCTCGGGCAAGGTGACTGACTCGACCACTATCGGCTTCCTCAACATGCAGACCGACGAGGTGGGCGATCTGGGAAACAACTTCACGGTGGCTCGGCTTCGACGCGACCTGCCAAACCGCTCGAGTATCGGCGGACTATTCGTTAACCGGCAGGGCACAGGCCAAGACGCGCTCGACAACGACCACAACCGGACCTATGCCTTCGACGGGCGCTGGGGCTTGGGGCAGAACGGCATGGTCCAAGGATTCATCGGCCGCACGGAGACCCCGGGGCGCACCGGCCGCGATCACGCCGGTAGCCTCTCGGCTCGCTGGGACTCGGAAACATGGCGAGCGGTCGCCGGATACCAAGAGAACGGCGAAGACTTCAACCCGGAGGTCGGGTTTCTCCGGCGCACGGGTGGGTTTCGCAAGGTCGACTTCGGGATCAACAACACCACCCGTCCAAACGGCTTTCTGAAGTATCAGGAGCTCACGCCGCACGCGAGCTTCACGCGGTTCTGGAACCTGGACGGAGTGATGGAGACCACCTACGTCCACATGCACTATGAGGGCGAGTTCGAGGATAGCTCGTCTGCCGGCGTCACCTGGAACATTCGTCAGGAACGGGTCTTCGACCCGTTCATCGTGTCCGGCCTGTCAGTCCCGCCGGGCAGTTACGAGTTCAACGAGATCACCTACTCCTACAGCTCTAGTCGCGCGGCCCCGGTCAGTGTCTCCATTCGCGCGACCGACGCCGGGTTCTTCGGCGGCAACATCATCACTATCCGGCCGTCAATCCGCGCCCGTTACAGTGAGACGCTCAACATGTCGCTCAGCTACAGCCGAAACGACATCGACCTACCGAACGGGAGCACCATCACCAACCTGACCAGCGTGAGCGTGGCCTACAACTTCTCGCCTCGGCTCTACGCCCAGACGCTCCTCCAGCACAACGACAGCGCCGACCTGTGGTCCCTTAATTTCCGACTGGGCTGGCTGCAAGACGCGAACACGGGTCTCTTTTTCGTCTATAACGAGACCGAGGGACTGGGCGAGATAATTCCCCAATTCGCCGGACGCAATATCATTGTCAAGTACAGCTACCTCTTCGACGTACTCAATTGAGTTTCCCAACGGGGGTCGAGATGAATCGGACCGCTTTGGCTCTAGTAGGACTGCTAACAGCGAGCGCTCTCTCGCTCTCTGCCGAAGACTGGCCGCAATGGCGGGGCACCGACCGCCTCGCTGTCTGGAGTGAGAGCGGCATCGTCACCCAGCTGCCCGAAGAGTTGAAGGTGACCTGGCGGGTCCCTGTCCGGCATGGGTACGCCGGTCCTGCCGTAGCCGACGGGCGCGTGTTCGTCCTCGACTGGCTGGAGGATCCAGAGTCGCGCACCGTCGACGGGACAGAGCGGCTACTCGCGCTGGACGAAGAGACCGGCGATGTACTCTGGACCCACGAGTGGACCACCACCTACCGGATGCTGATGTTCTCCTACGCCGTAGGTCCGCGCGCGACCCCGACCGTGGATGACGATCGAGTCTACGTGGTGGGCGCCACCGGCCGCCTGCTCTGCCTGAACGTCGAGACCGGCGACGTGATCTGGGAAAAGGACTACATCGCCGACTACGACACCAGCGTCCCGACTTGGGGCGTGGCGAGCGCACCACTGGTCGACGGCGACCGCCTGATCACTATCGTAGGCGGAGAGCCGGACGCGCTGGTCATGGCGTTCAACAAACACACGGGCGAGGAGATCTGGCGAGCCATCGAGGTCATCTCCGAAATGGGCTACGGCCAGCCGGTGATCTACGAGGCTGGCGGCACACGCCAGCTCATCATCTGGCACCCCACCGCGCTGACCTCGCTCGACCCGGCGACGGGCGAGATCTTCTGGAATCAGCCGTGGGAGGTGCAATCGAGCGTGTCAGTGGCCACGCCGGCCCGCGACGGCGACTATCTGTTAGTGTCGCAGTTCTATCGCGGCTCCATGATGATGCGCCTGAGCTCTGACCGCCCCGACGCCACCATGCTCTGGCAGGGCACCGGGCGGGACAGCCTGCCCGAGGCCACCGACGGGTTGCACGCGATGATCACGACGCCGATCGTGGATGGTGACTACATCTACGGCGTCGGCAGCTATGGCGAACTCCGCGGACTTGACGCCAGAACCGGCGAGCGGCTGTGGATGAGTTCGGACATGACACCGCAGGCAAGGTGGGGTGGCGCCTACATGGTGCGTCACGGTAACCGCTATTTCGTGCAGAACGACGATGGCGACCTGATCATCGCCGAGTTTACGCCGACCGGCTACGTGGAGCACAGCCGCACGAAGCTGATCGAACCCACGATGAGCGCCGGCTACGGTCCGAGACGCACCTTCGACCGGTTGGTGAGCTGGTCGCACCCAGCCTTCGCCAACCAGCACATCGTGCAACGCAACGACCGCGAGATCATCCGAGCGTCACTCGCCGCCGATGACTACTGACGGCGCTACTTCGGCTCGCTCTTGATCCGAAGACCCTCGTCCTGGATCGTCTTGTTGAGCAGGCTCGCGCACGCGTAGAGCGCGCGAAGCGTGGGCACCTCAACCCCAGTCATCTCCGCCAGCTCGATCACCACGCCGAGCATCCCGTCGATCTCGAGCGGCTTGCCCACCTCGACGTCCTGCAGCATCGACGTCTTGTGCTTCCCGACCGACTCGGCGCCTGAGATCCGACGCTCCATCGGCACCCGGAAGTGCGCGCCCAGTCGCTCCGCCACCGCCTGCGCCTCGGTCATCATCGTGCCCGCCAGCGCGCGCGTCAGCGGGAACTGACAAATATCCACCAGTGTGGAGTGGGTCACGGCGCTGATCGGGTTGAACGTCAAGTTGCCCCAGAGCTTCAGCCAGATCTCGGACCTGATATCGTCGAGCACGCGCGCCTTGAAGCCACCCTCCCCGAACAATGCGGCCACTGCACGCACCCGGTCCGATTCGCTACCGTCCAGCTCTCCGACGGGGAACCGATTCCCCTCGACATGCTGGATCACACCGGGTTCGGCAATCGTGGCCGCCGGGTAGGCGATGCAACCGATGACGCGGTCTGGATCAATCGCCTTGAAGAGCACCCCCCCCGGATCCACAGTTTCGACCACTCGGTCGGCGTAAGGACCGTCGAGCTTCTGGAAGTACCACCACGGTATGCCGTTCTGCAGGGTGACTAGGACCGTATTCGACCGGAACAGCGACGGGAGTTGGTCGACGATCGGCACAATCTGATGCGCCTTCAGAGCCAGGAGCACGACATCCTGTGCGTCGAGGTCCGCGATCCGATCGGTTGCCGCAAGGGTCGCGACCTGCCGCTGGCCACCCTCGACCAGCACCATCCCGTTTGCCTTGATGGCAGCCAGGTGCGGGCCACGCGCAATGGCCGACACCTCATGCCCGGCGTTGGCCAGCCGCACCGCCATATAGCCACCAATGGCCCCCGCCCCGACGACACACACCTTCATCTATCTGTATCCTTCGGCACCGCCCTACAGTGCGCCGTCTGTCTTCGCTGCCGCGATCGCCTTGTCGTCCATGCCGAGTACCTGCTTCAGGACCTCATCGGTATGCTCGCCGAGCAGCGGTGACCGTCGCACCTCGACCGGTGAATCGGACAGCTTGATCGGGTTGCCAACCGTTAGATACGCCCCGCGCGTAGGATGATCAACCTCCACCACAGTGCCCGTAGCGCGCAGCGACGGCTCCTCGGACAGCTCCTTCATGGAAAGCACCGGTCCGCACGGCACATTCAACGGATTGAGAATCTCCATGGCCTCGAACTTCGTCTTCGTCATGGTCCACTGCTCGATCTCATCGAACATCTGATCGATCTTAGGGAGTCTGGCCTCGGCGGTATTCCACTCCGGGTCTCCGAGCCAGTCCTCGTGTCCGATCACCCTAGCCAGCCGGTCGAAGGCTGCGGCCTGCGCAATGACGTAGAGATAGGCGTCTGGGTCAGTCTCCCAACCCTTGCACTTGACGATCCACCCAGGCTGTCCACCGCCGGATGCATTACCCGCACGCGGCGTGGCGACACCAAAGGTTCCATTCGGATACTGGGGATATTCCTTGAGCGGTCCGTGGGTCAGCCGTTGCTGATCCCGAAGTTTGACGCGACACAGATTGAGCACCCCATCCTGCATCGCGCATTCGACTCGCTGTCCTCTTCCGGTAGTCTCCCGCTGGAAGAGGGCCGTGACGATCCCCAGAGCCAGATGGAGACCGGTTCCAGAGTCGCCAATCTGCGCTCCGGTCACCACCGGCGGCCCGCTAGGAAACCCGGTAGTACTGGCGCCGCCGCCCGTGCACTGCGCGACGTTCTCGTAGACCTTGCAGTCCTCGTACGGACCGGGGCCGAAGCCCTTCACCGAGGCGTAGATAATCCGCGGGTTTATTTCCTGGATCCGCTTCCAGGAGAAGCCCATCCGATCCAGCGCGCCGGGCGCGAAGTTCTCGACCAGCACATCACACGACTCGATCAGACGGGTAAAGATGCCCTTGCCGCACTCATCCTTCGTGTTGAGCGTGATGCTGCGCTTGTTGTGGTTCAGCATCGTGAAATAGAGGCTGTCCACATCAGGAATGTCACGAAGCTGGCCACGTGTCGCGTCACCCTTGCCCGGCCGCTCGACCTTAATTACGTCGGCACCAAACCAAGCGAGCAGCTGCGTGCAGGTCGGCCCCGACTGCACATGGGTCATGTCGAGGATGCGAACTCCGTCGAGCGCCTTCATGGTCCTGAGTCTCCTTGGTCTGTCCCGGACACCCCGCCGCCGGGCCGCCGAGCACGACATTATGTCATCGCTGAGACGTCGGTGAATCTCGTTCAGGCCAACTAGAACACGGTAGGAGGCTACTCATGACGAGCGCCGACCGCCCGCCTATGTGCACATCGCCTCGCCGGATGTCCACGTCGCCCACGCCGAGCAGTGCATCGTGATGGACGTCCACGGACGAGACTTCGGTCTGCCCACCGGGCCGGTACTGAACACCGGTGGCCGAGCCCGAGGCCTGCTCAAAGAGGCCTTGGCCGTGCCTCGTGGCGACGAATAACGTAGCTCTCCTGATCTATGGCCACGAGGCAGCCACCTCCTCCACCCGCCGTAGCGCACGGAGGAGGTTGCCGCCCCAGAGCTGGGCAATCTCAGCTTCGGAGTACCCTCGCCGGACCAGTTCGAGTGTGACATTGAAGCTCTCGCTCGCGTCGTCCCAACCCTCGACCCCGCCCCCGCCGTCGAAATCAGAGCTGATCCCGACGTAATCGAGCCCGATCAACTGCACCGCGTAGTCAATGTGATCCACGAACGCGGCGACATCGGCACGCTGGAAGATCCGGTCGATCTCGCGTAGCTCGTGCTCGAACCTGGCGCGGTCACCCGACGACAGGGCGTCGAGGCCTCCGTCGTCCCGGGGGATAAGCCCGACCGATTCGCGCAAAGCGCTGATTGCGTCATCTCGAACCTCGGTGGCCTCACTGACGAAGGCGTCGAGCGCCACGGTCTGCATTACGCCATCGTTGTCTGCGAGCGCGCGCAACTGCTCGTCGTCGAGATTCCGGGGGTGGTCGACGAGCGCGCGGACGCTGGAATGTGACGCGATCACCGGGGCCTGGGAGAGCCGGGTGACCTCGAGCATGGCGGCCCGCGAGGCGTGCGACACATCGACCATCATCCCGAGTCGGTTCAGCTCGCGGACAACCTCCTCGCCAAAGGCGCTCAGCCCACCGTGCTCGCTCGGCCGGTCGCCGAGCTCGGGCCGCGGATTCGCGGAGTCGGCGATGTCGTTGTGGCCGTTGTGAACCAGGCCGAAGTAGCGGGCGCCGAGGTCGTAGTAGGTCTCGGCGAGCGACAGATCCTGCCCGATGACATAGCCATTCTCGACCCCGATGGCAGCCACGAGGCGACCGGACTCCGCGATCCTGGCGAAGTCATCGGCTGCACGCGCGAGACCAATCCGTTCCGGATAGAGCTCGTCGGTCATGCGGTGGATGGCCTCGAACTTGGTTATCGCGTCCGCTCGCGCACGCGCGTAGTTCTCCGGTGTGCGCTCGGTCTGCGCCACGTAGACAACGAAGAACCCGGCATCGAGACCGCCCGCCTCCATCTTCGGCAAGTCGACCTGTCGAGCGCCACGAACACCGGGATCGACCTCGTCGGTAGCAAAGTTCAGCGGGATATCATCGTGGGTGTCGATGGTCAGCACGCGCTCGTGGATCTCACGCGCGCGGGTTTCGAGGTCGGCGGCAGGCTCGACAGACCGTTCTCCCATCGCGACCGGCGGTTCCGCTGCGCACCCCGTGAAGACGCAAACCGCGACTAGCCCCAACCACACACGACACCTGGACCAACCTGTCATCGCTCCTCCCGTGGAACCGTATCCCGCCATTCTATGCGCCGTATACTGGTCGCCCGGTGGCCACCTGCCAGAGAACCCGCTTCCTGCTCCCCGATGAGGTGCACTACCTCAATTGCGCCTACATGGCGCCGCTGGCCGACACGGTCCGGGCGGCCGGGATCGCTGGCATCGACCGGCGAACTGCCCCGCACCTGATAACACCGGCGGACTTCTTCGAGGAGAGCGACCGCGTCCGGGTGTTGTTCTCCCGGCTGGTCAATGTCTCCGACTCGAACCGTATCGCCCTGCTCCCGTCGGTCTCCTACGGACTTGCCATCGTGGCGCGGAACCTCCCGGTCACCCAAGGAGGCAACGTAGTGATTGTCGAGGAACAGTTCCCCAGCAATGTCTACGCTTGGCGAAGGCTGTGCGCGGAAGAGCAGCTGGAGCTGAGAACCGTCGCCGCACCCGACGAAGGCGCCAATAGCGGCCGTGGCGCGGCATGGAACACGAGAGTGCTGGCCGCCATCGATCGCCACACGACCCTGGTCGCGCTCCCCCACGTCCACTGGACCGATGGCACCAGATTCGACCTCGCTCGGATCGCTGAGCGCGCCAGGGAGTGCCGAGCCTGGGTCGCCGTCGACGGCACCCAGTCAGTCGGCGCCGTCCCCTTCGATGTCCGGGAAATTCAACCCGACGCACTGGTGTGCGCCGGTTACAAGTGGCTGCTTGGTCCCTACTCGACCGCGCTGGCGTACTTTGGGCCGGCTCTCGACGGCGGCAGGCCGCTTGAGGAAAACTGGATCACTCGTCGAGATAGCGGACAGTTCGCCGAACTCGTACACTATCGCGACGAATATCAGCCAGCATCCATTCGGTACGACGTCGGCGAACGGTCGAACTTCACCTTGCTCCCGATGCTGGCCGCGGCGTTGAAACTGGTGCTGGAGTGGACGGCACCGGCGATCTCGGCCTATTGCCGGAATCTGACGGACCAAGTGGCACCCGCCCTCACAGAGCGCGGGTACTGGATGGAGTCCGCCCACTGGCGGGCGCCTCATCTACTCGGTCTCCACCTGCCGGCCGGCCTCGACCGCGACCGGCTGGAAGAACGTCTGCGCCGACGTCAGGTCTCGGTCTCGATGCGGGGCAACGCGATCCGGGTGGCCCCGCACCTCTACAACGACCGCGACGACATGGACGCGCTGGTGGACGCGCTGGTGGTGGACTAGCGGCCGGGCCAGGCTTCCTCGACGACTCGCTCGAGCGGACGCGGCCGAGGCTCGACCCGATAGGCCTGGCGCCGGACCAGGTCATAGCGATCACCGGCCCCCAAGAAGTAAAAGCGACCACCCGAATCGAGCTGCCGCCGGTGGTCGTATATAGCGACATAGCTCTGCCCGATCACCTCAAACTGGTCGCCCTCGACGACGATCGCGGTATCTTCGTCGAGCCCGATGCCCAGCAAGGACGGATGCGCCTCGATCACCTCGATAAGATCGAACTGGCGGTTTCGTCGAAGTAGGTGCTGGTCGATGGCGGTCTCTCGAAGATAGCCGAACCCCTCGACGTGATCGCCCATCATGATGGTATTAGTGGCCGTGTCACCTCTAACCAAGTAGGAGCCGAGGATCGTGGCACCGGCCGAGGACCCACCAATGACGCCGCCTCGCTCGAGCACCGCATCCAGTTCTCGGTGCACGCGGGTTCCCAAATACGCGTCGGCCAGACGCCACTGCCGCCCGCCAGAAAACCAGACCCCGCGGGCACGGCGAAGCGGCTCGACAAAGGCTGCCGAATCGGCTTCATCCCGGTCGGTGGTGTGCAGCACCGTCAGGTCGGTAGCCCCAGCCTCCCGAAACTGGCGCAGTCCGGGATAGTCCCGGTTGTAGCGCTCCGCACCGCCCGCGGTCGGGATGACGACGATCGGCGCATCCTGACCGCCGGACAGTTCGATGAACCGTTCCAGAATGGTGGGGTCGCGCATGGCGCCGCCCACCAGGACGAGCGCACCACGAGCCGCCCCCCCCGGTTGCGCCCACGCTGGTGCCAGAGCGCAGCACAAGAGCGCGAGAAGCAGGCCCATCAAAACGCGGCCTTCACGACCGATCGCAATTGTCAGTGAGATCAACTCAGGCGATTGTATCCCCACTCCCGCCGTGGCCTCAGATCTACTACAATGACGCGGCATTAGCGGTCCCTACCACCGCCATAGCCACACCTGAGTCGTCATCCATGCCCTCGCCTCGTGCATTCGTCGACGTTTTCTGTGTACTCATCGTCCTCCTGCCGATGGGCACGGGCACGCAGGCTCAGAGCCTACCCGACAGCCGCACGCTGCGTGTCGGCAGTCAGAATGATCTCGCTACCATCCGGGAAGCCAACGCCGCCATCGAGACGCTGCGCCGCGAGGGGAACCTAACGCTGCGAGCGCGCACCGTCGACGCGCAAGTCGCCGGCAGAACCCATGAACGCCTCGTCCAACGCCATCGAGGGGTTCCGGTGTTCGGCGCCGAGATCACCCGTCAAACCGACCAGGGCATGACCGTCTCGCTGTTCGGCACACTCTACGACCGACTCACCCTCGAAACCACGCCGTCGCTCTCCCCCACCGCGGCGGCACAGATCTTCGATGATCTCGCGGGCTCAGGTCGCCGCCTAACCGAGCCCCGGTTGCTCGTGCTCCCGGCCCGGGCTGCCGTTGGAGACAATCGACTGGTCTATGAGGCCAGGGTCTTCACCGGCGCTCGGCTGATGGCGTACTTCATCGATGCCGGAAGTGGCGAAGTGGTCTGGTCGTACAACGACCTGAAGACCCAACAGCCCACCCTTCCCTGCCAGCAGTGCACGGTCGGCGAGGGCCTGGGCGTCAAGGGCGACCGCAAGAAACTCAGCGTCACGACCGTCGGCGGCGCATTCTTGGCCCACGACCGGCTCCGCCCGGCCGATGTCTATACCTTCGACCTCCGCGGGGATTGGGTACGCACCCTCGCCGTGCTGAATGGAAGCACCCAGTTGTTCGATGCTGACCTAGCCGCTGACGCCGACAACGACTGGCTGGACGGCGCAAGTGTCGACGCCCATGTCGGCATGGGCTGGACCTATGACTATCTGTTCTCCCGATTCGAACGCCAGGGCCTGAACGCCGAGAACGTCCGGATGATCAGCCTGGTCCACCCGATCGACCGGTCGGACGTGTTTACAGCCCCGCCCGAGCTCGTCGGACTCTTCAACCTGAACGCGTTCTACTGCGGCCTCTGCGGCCCGGACGGTGTCGGAGTGGCGGTGTTCGGCGAGGGACTTCCGCCCAATCTCCTACTGGACGGCAAACGCATCGGCTACTTCTCCGGCGCCCTCGATGTCGTCGCCCACGAACTGGCGCACGCCGTCACCGACTTCACCTCGGCGCTAATTCCGCTGAACGAATCCGGTGCGCTGAACGAGGCGTTCTCCGACATCATCGGGGTGGAGGTAGAACACTACGCCGAACCCTTCTTTCGGGACGGCGCCGGGCGGGCTGACTACCTACTAGGCGAAGACGTAATCGAACCGGGCGGCATCCGGTCACTACAGAATCCGCAGCAGTTCGGCGACCCAGACCACTACAACCTCCGCTTTCTGGGCCTCGACGACAACGGTGGCATCCACACCAACTCGCTGATCGCCACCCATGCCTATTACCTCGCGATCGAGGGAGGCACGAACCGCGTCTCGGGCCTTGACGTGACCGGGGTCGGCGCCGCGAACCGGGAACAGATGGAGCAGATCTTCTTCCGCGCGTTCACCCAGTTCCTGACGCCGCTGTCGAACTTCTCCGACGCCAGGGCGGCGACTATCCAGGCGGCCCGCGATATCTATGGCCTCGGAAGCGCGCCCGAAGCGGCCGTCATTCAGGCCTGGGACGCGGTCGGGGTACAGTAGCGTCAGAGCTGAAAAGCACGATGCCGACACTTGTCAGAACCCTGCGATCGACCGCGCGGCTATTGTCTCTGAGCGTGCTGACGCTCTGTGTTGCGATCACATTGCTGCCAGGGGTCGTCTACGCTCAGGGTCGGCCGACCGAACGGATCACGGCTCGCATCGAGAGCGGCTGGCGGCCAGCCTCGCGTACCTTCGCTGGCACCACCACGTTCGAGGCCTTCTCCGAGCTCGGCAGCTTCGAGGTCGACTACGAAATCCGGGAAGGGGTCGTGATCGACGGAGGTCTCTCTTTCCTGTTGTGGCGCAATCTGGCGGTAGGGCTGGATGTCTCCAGCTACGCCTCGATCAATTCGGCGCAACTGAACACCCAGCTTCCCCACCCGTTCTTCTTCGACCTACCTCGAACGAGCAGCGGCGTCGCCGGGGGACTCCGGCGGGAGGAGCTGAGCGTGCACCTGCGGGCCCTCTGGATGACCGCGTTCTCCGACTGGCTGGTCGTCTCCTTCTCTGGCGGTCCCAGCCTAATCAACGCTAGGCAGGACTTGGTCTCCTCAGTACAGCACCGGGAAATCGGCTTCCCGTTTGGTGAGATCATCTTCGAGAAACACTCCCAGACCACCCAGTCGGAGAACGCGTTAGGCATCAACGCGGGTATCGACATCGATGTCTACGCGCTACACCACCTGCCCTTCTTCAGCGGGTTCGAAACAATGCGCCACCTCGGACTGGGCGTGCTGTTCCGCTACGTTAGCGGGTCCGCTGACCTGCAGGTGGGTGACTCGCCCGTGTCGGTTGACCTCGGCGGTTTCCAGGTCACGACCGGCATCCGCTTCCGTTTCTAGGGAACAGCGGCGCCATTCCAGACCATTCGTGCCACGTTTCGGGTCGGTCTAGGGCAAGAGTTCCAGGAGAGAAAGCGGATCAACACGGGCACCGTTGAGGCGGACCGTCCAGTGGAGGTGCGGACCGGTCACGCGGCCGGTGGAGCCGGCCTTCCCGACGACCTGTCCCGGCTCGATGAGGGCACCCTCCTCGACCATGATCTCAGACAGGTGGGCAAAGTACGAGTACAAACCCCACCCATGGTCGAGGATCACCGAACCGCCGGAAAAATAGGTGTCTCCGGTGAGCACCACGCGCCCATGGTTGGGCGCCGCGATCGGGGTGCCCTCACTGGCTCGAAAGTCGGCGCCACTATGGGGGTTTCTGGGCTGACCGTTGAAGACGCTCCGGCTGCCGAAGGCACTTGTCGCCGCGCCGGGGACGGGTCGGGCCCAGGCGCCTCGCCAGAGCCGGTCTGGCGACGACGACACGAAGATCGCCTGCTGCTCCCTCGACTCACGCGCGATCCGCTCGGCCACCTCGGGCGGCGGCTCGACATACCTGGGAGCAACCCGCAGCTGACGGGTGGGGTACGACTTGTCGCCAACGCCGAGTCGGTGCAGCACCTCCACCGTCCGCCCTCCCGACACCGCGGTCACCAGCAGCTGGAGGTCGTACACGCCGGGCTCCACGTCGAGGTCCACGCCGACCAGGCCATGCCAATCTCCGCCGGATTCCCGATAGAACCCGACTCGCCGGTCAAAAATGCGTCCTTCCACCGCCGACAGCGGCTCGTCGGCAGCCACCCGAACCACGACCAGCTCGCCGGGCGCCACCTCGCGGGCGCGCTCGCTGACCCGCACGTCAACCCCCTGGGTTCGGACCGCCTGGAGGCCACCGGCGGTCATCAACACGACCGCGGCGAGCGCCCGCAGGTGTTGGCGTCCATGCATCCGGTTGCCTCTAGCCGCCAAAGAGCGCGACGTCGAACACCCGGTCGAGGATGATCAAGCCGGTCATGCTGGTGAAGATGGCCAGGCTGAACCAACTGAACCATATGACCGGTTGGGAGGGATAGAACGCCTTGTCCTTCTTGGGAATGACGGTTAGGCAGTAGTAGATGTTGAGAAAGAAGATCACCGGCGCAATGAAGTACGCCAAGGCGGACGAGAGCAGCACGAGCTGCACCGGCCGCTCAAAACCCGCGATGATCAGCACCGCGGCCACCAGCGAGTAGATCATCGTGATCCGGTAAATGTTGTACTCCGACATCCAGGCGCTACGATGCTCGGCCGTGAGTCGGTCGGTCGCGATGCCCGAGAGCGCTGCGGTCGACGGGAACAAATTGCGGCAGCAGGCAGCCGCTACCCGCGGCCACCCGTCGAAGTAGTTGAACGCGGTGGAGAATGTAGCGGCGAACGCCCCGCCCACAAACACAAACATCATCCCGGGACCGACGCTGTCGGTGAAGATCCTGGCGATCTCGCCGATCACGCCAGTCCCGGCCACCTCGGCGGGATACAGCCAGACAGCGGCCAGCAGCAGGAAGATCGACGCCAGCAGGAACGACACGATGTGTCCCATCGTAAAGTCAAGGATGCCGATCCTGAACCACCGGCGACAATATTCCTGGGTATGCTCAGGCAGGGTCGACACATCCACCGTCAGGTCTTCCTTGGTCGACGAGAACGGGTCGAAGCGGCGCGCGATCCCCTCCGCCTCGAGCTGCTCGCGAATCCGACCCATACCGACCCGCTTGGCCTTGCCCCACTCGGACGCCTGGAGTGAAACATCTATGCCGGTCGGCAGCAGGCCCAGGAAGGAGGCAATCACGAGCCACGACCCGCCCGGAATCTCGACCGTAAAGTAACGACCCATCGCCGACCAGGGCGCCGGTTCGAATAGATACACGCCAACCGTGGACACGAACAGGATTCCAGCCAGGATCTTGGTCGCAAGCTCAACCGCCGCGTAGCGGCCGTACAGGATAATCCCAACCGAAACTAGCCCTAGCCCTAGCCCGAACACCCAGCTAGGTAGCCCCAACCCAAAGAACTCCGAAAAGATGAAGAACAGTACCGCCGCCGCCGCGGCCAACCGGCCAGCCTGCCCGAGCGCGCACTGGATCACGGTGGTCACCAGCACGTAGTAGACCGGCCACTTCCCGGGAGCGGTGGAATAGGCGTCGAGCATGCTGCGCCCGGTAGCGTTGGTGAACCGAAACGCCATCTCGAACCCGTAGTACTTGAAGACGTAGGCGAGCGGGATACACCAGAGCAGGGCATATCCGAAACGACCACCGGCTACTGGCGCGGTCACCAGGTGGCTCGTGCCGATCCCGGTCATCATCAAGATGAGCCCTGGACCGAAGTGCCGCATCAGTCCACGCGGACCGGTGTCGGGCAGCGGCAACGCATCGAGACGCTCATGCTGGTCCGGCATGGCCGCAATCCTACCAGAGGTTGGCGACAGGCCGATTGACGACCAAGTGGAGTCAAACAGTCACGGTAAGATCGACCGGTCTGGAGGAACGCATGCTTGTAGAGCGCACTCACTCTCTGTTTCGGCGGTTTGCCACCTTCGCGCTCTCTACCGTCATCGCATCCGCAGGTGTGGGCTGCGGGGCCACCATCGCCCGGGACGTCGAACCGGGACGAGATGCTCGCGGCACCGAGGCCGCGATGACGGCCGGTCACCCGCTCGCCGCCGAGGCTGGACTCGCGGTGTTGCAGGGTGGGGGACTCGCCATGGACGCGGCCATCACCGCCGCCGCGGTTCTCGCCGTGGCGCGCCCGCACATGAACGGCGTGGGCGGCGACATGCTGCTCCTGTACCACGACTCGGCCACCAACCTGACCTACGGGCTGAACGCCTCGGGCCGCGCCGGAAGCCGGATGACACTGGAAGAACTGAAGACGGCGGGTCATGAAGAGATGCCCGAGACCGGACCGCTCAGCATCTCAGTACCTGGTGCTGTCGGCGGCTGGGCCGAGGGACTCCGTCGCTTCGGCACGATCCCGCTGGCCCAGGCACTGCAACCGGCGATTCGCCTGGCCGAGCAGGGACTACCGGTCTCGGAGCGGCTCGCGGAGGACATCGCCACCGCCGAGGACAAGCTCCGGGCGGAGCCGGAAGCCACTCGAATCTTCCTGCCTGGCGGGGCACCGCCCAAGGTGGGCTCCGTGCTGCCGCGACCGGATCTGGCCGCTACGCTGCGCATCATCCAGGAGCAAGGATGGGAAGAGTTCTACTCCGGCGCACTGGGCCGGCGGATCGTGCGCTTCATCGAGGAGCGCGGGGGACTGGTCGGCTACAACGACATGGAGAACTACCTGGCCGAGTGGACGGTGCCGATCCGGACGCGTTACCAGGGACTTGAAGTGGTAGCCATGCCGCCCAACAGCCAAGGCGTGACGCTCCTCGAAGAACTGGCCATACTACAGCACCATGACCTCACGGCCATGGGACACAACTCGGCCGACTATCTCCACACCATCGCCGAGGCGATTCGCCTTGCCTTCATCGACCGGGACAGCGAGGTGGCCGACCGGGCCACAATGCGAACCACGCCCGAAGAACTCCTCGAACCGGGTCGTATCCGCGCGCTGGCCGACAGCATCGATCCAGGCGGTCGGGCGCCGAGGGTCGAGGCGGTCGTGAGTGAGAACCATCCGAATACCGTGTATGTCATCGCGGTCGATCAATACGGGAATGTGGTCTCTCTGATCCAGAGTCTGTTCGCCAGCTTCGGCTCCGGCCTAGTGGTGCCCGAGACCGGCATCGTCCTGCACAACCGCGGCTCACTCTTCCGGTTCGACGAAGACCACCCAAACGTCTTCGCCCCCTACCGACGTCCGTTCCACACCCTGTGTCCGGTAATCGTCCTCAGTAACGATCTGCCGCTGCTGGCCCTGGGCACCCCGGGAGGAGACGGGCAGACCCACACCATCACCCAGGTACTGAACAACATCCATCTGTTCGGGATGAGTCCGCAGGCCGCGATCGACGCGCCCCGGATCCGCCGACTTAGCGACGGGTCACTGGCGATCGAAGATCGGATGCCCCAGGAAGCACGGGACGCGCTCGAAGCACGGGGCTACACGGTTCACACCCGGACGGGCTGGACCGCCGAGTTCGGGGGCGCGCAAGCGGTCGTGATCGACCAGATGACCGGTCGTCGCATCGCCGGCGCGGATCGACGCCGCGAAGGCTGGGCGCTCGCCTACTAGAGCCGCCTGACACCTACTAGTCCGGCTGGTCGGAGCGAGAGGCATCCGGCACCGGTGCCTGGTAGATTGCCCGCCCCACGAAGAACGGTCCCATCTCCTGCATGTACTCGGAGGTCTGCGCGGTGGGCCGCATGTCCTTAACCAACTTCGACAACGGGTAGAGCTCGGGGCCAATCAACCCGATCACGAATTCGTTGTCGTCCCGGTCGAGACCATGGCACTCGAGCCGTACGTCCACCGCCAGCGCGAGCTCGCCATACCCGCGGCCGATCATGCCGTGTTCCATCAGGATGCGTCCCTGCTCGCCTCGTGACAAGCGGTTGAACGCACCGAGCCGACGCAAGGGGTACCAGACACCCCAAGCCTGGTCTGGGTCGAGCACGTGGCGACGCACGCGGTGCAGTAAAAAGTCGGCCAGGTCGGTCTCGCGCCCACTGGCATAGGTGCGCCCGAGCATGGTGAAATCGGGCGATGGCGTCAGGTCGGTGAACGCGGGTCCGACCAGCAGTTCGCGGCCCGCATCGACGAACAGCTGCGGATCTTCTGACATCAGCACGACGCCGACCCCCCGCGGGTCGTTCACGTTGGCATAGACAGCAGCCTCGAGACCGCTGGACCGGACCGCTTCGATCACCGCGTCTTGGTCGAGACACCCGGTAAAGACCTGCAGTTGGACGAAGAGGCGCGACTCGAGGGTCTGTGGTTCACCACGAATGGGGGCACCATGTTCGACCAGATCCGGCACGAATTTCTCCATCGCCGCGGCCGGTGGGCGGCCGCGGGACGACGAACGGGAAGCAGAGGGCAGGTCGGTCTTGTCGGTCATTGGGCTCGAGCCTCGAAGAATCGGGCGACCATTCTATACGAGGCAGCGTCTGACTCTCGGAACGCCCCTGCACACCAGGTTGTCGGCGTCTGGCCCGGGTGATAGTGTCGAGTTGTCCATGCGACATGCCGCGCTCGTCCCAGCGCTCCTGTTCTTGACGCCCGTGATGGGGGACACTTTCGCGCAGGAGCGCAAAGTCGACCCGCTGCCCGCGGTCGAGCTAGCGGTGAACCTCGAGCGGCTGAAGCAACGGCTGGCGGAGCTACCCGAGAGCGACGAAGAACGGTCGCTGCTAAAGCTCGATTACTATGTCTCGGTCTATGGTCGAGCGCCCGAGATCAACGTGCTCGAAGGCTTCGATCTCCACAACGGCCCGGTGCCGTTCGGGCCACCGATGCACGACGACTTCCAGGCGCTCTGGACCCCCGAGGAGTTCAGTGCGCCGGCGGCCGACCTCACGTCGATCCTGGGCTGGCTGCTCAAACGGTAGTCTTAACGGGTCAGCCGCACGTGAACTTCGTCCTGCTCGCCGCTTCCCATACAATATGCGGTCGGTGAGCCGCGTCACGCGGTTCGAGGATTCCCTCCTGGCCGGCGCGCTCCGGGCCCGGCCACGTTCACGACCGAGGTGAGATCAGTGGGTTCAGCAACCATCGACTACAAAGCTGGTGTTTCGGGTCTCGACGGACTTCTGAGCGTACTGGGCGACGACGCCGCGCTACTCGACCATACGTGCTGTACGATTCCATCCGGCGACCTCCATCTGCCGGGACCTGATTTCGTCGATCGCTGCGTAACCCCGTCGAACCGTCCCATCCGGGTACAGACCGCGCTTCAGTCGCTGTTTGGCGCAGGGCGGCTGGCAGGGACCGGCTATCTCTCGATCCTGCCGGTCGACCAGGGCATCGAGCACTCGGGAGGTGCCTCGTTCGCCCCGAACCGAAACTATTTCGACCCCGAGAACATCGTGCGGCTGGCGATCGACGGGGGCTGTAACGCCGTGGCGTCGACTCTGGGCGTGCTGGGCGCCGTCTCGCGCCGCTACGCGCACAAGATCCCGTTCATCCTGAAGTTCAACCACAACGAGTTCCTCTCCTACCCGAACAGCTACGACCAGATCCGCTTCGCCACGATCGAGCAGGCGTTCGACATGGGCGCGATGGGCGTCGGCGCCACGATCTACTTCGGTTCAGACGAGTCGCGCCAGCAACTGATCGAAGTGTCGGAGATGTTCCAGCAGGCGCACGAAATGGGTATGTTCACGGTGCTGTGGTGCTACCTCCGCAACTCGGACTTCAAGACCGCCGACGCCGACTACCACACCGCCGCCGACCTGACCGGCCAGGCGAACCACCTCGGCGTTACCATCGAAGCGGACATCATCAAGCAGAAGCTGCCAGAAACCAACGGCGGCTACACCGCACTCAAGTTCGGGAAGACGCACAAGAGCGTCTACGATCAGCTGACGACCGACCACCCGATCGACCTGACCCGCTATCAGGTGGCCAACTGCTACATGGGCCGGGCCGGGCTCATCAACTCCGGCGGCGCCTCATCGGGCGAGAGCGACCTCAAGGAAGCGGTCAAGACCGCGGTCATCAACAAACGCGCCGGCGGTACCGGACTGATCTCGGGTCGGAAGGCGTTCCAGCGTCCGATGAACGAAGGCGTCACGCTCTTGAACGCCATTCAGGACGTCTACCTAACGAAGGAAATCACAATCGCGTAGGTTCCGGCGAACCTACTCTTCCCGGGCCCAAAGTTCCAGGCGGATAGACAGCAAGAAGTATTTCTTCCGAAGCTCGACCACCCTCTCTGAATAGCCCGCACTCGGAATCTCCTTCCGCCGAAGCCGCCGGCGCAACTGGCGTAACTCGAACCGATACAGATCGTTGATGACCTCCTTCGCCTTCGCCGGCGGAGTGGTCACCCGCGGCCGCACGCCAAAGAGCAGCAGCTCTTCCAGAACACGCGGATGGTAGGTGTATTGCGGCACGGACTTCAGACCTCAGGCGTGGATTCTACGATCGACCTAGGGTTTTCGTGCAGCGCACTCATCGCGAAAACCAGATAAGGTCGCCGGCCACGGCTCACACGAAGGCGACCGCGTGGTACCCTGACCACGTGCGGCGGGACACCCCTGTCATCCACCCTCACGTTCTCCCCCTCATTGCCGCTGTCGCGGTGTCGCTGGTCGTCAACGCAGCTCCGCTCTTTGCCAACGACGACCTGACGGTGCCGTCACCGACCTATCCGGAGGCGGTGGAGGCGATGCGGGCCGGCAACTCGGCCGCGGCGCTCGAACAGCTCGATGCGGCGGTCAGTGTGGGAACGCCACCACTCGAAGCGCTGGTCCTCCGAGCCACCTTACTCGACCAACTGGGACGGCCAGCGGCCGACGGCGCCTGGAACGCGGTTATTGAGCGCGAGGTCTGGATGCGCACCTTCGCCAGACGGGCCCTGGTGGTGGGGCGAACCGACCGAGGAAACCTCTCCGGAGCCCGGTCGCTCCTCGCGGATCTGGATCGGGCAGACGCGACGCGCCACATAGACCTCGCGATGGACCTCGCGGGCGCGGCGGCGCGGGGCGGCGATCCCGCGATGGCCGCCGAACTGTATCGTTCCGTGCTCGGACGACGCAGCCGGGGCGCCACCGCCGACCGCGCCCGTCTGGGTCTCGCCGCGGCTCAAGAGGCCAGCGGCGACGTCGTCGCGGCCTTGACGACCCTCCGAGAGACCCAGCTCGAACATCGGACCGGCCTGGGCTATACCGACGCCGTCGCGGCGGAGTCGCGTCA
>DEAA01000035.1:155679-156047 GCA_002346545.1 Acidobacteria bacterium UBA2994 | reverse complement strand
CGCGCAGCGCGTCCGCTCACCGCCGAACAGCACCGAACCCTCGTGCGGCGGCTGCGCGGCTACTCGCGCTACACGGAGGCCGCCGCCCTTATCGAGGCGTGGCGGGCCGTGGCGCCTGAAGCAGCCGAACGGATCGACGCTGAGCTCGTGGGGGTGCTCTACGACGGCCGCGCCAACGAAGACGCCGTGGCGCTCTGCCTAGCCTTTACCGATCGGTACCCGTCCAGCGCTCTGCTCCCCGGCGTGCGACTGACCGAGTTCAGGCTGGCGGTGCGCATGGGCGATACCGCAAAGGCCAAACGGCTCGGTCAGATGCTCTGGCGCGGCGATTTCAGTGGCTCGACGGCGTCCGACCGGTTCGCCGCCGG
>DEAA01000035.1:133061-155410 GCA_002346545.1 Acidobacteria bacterium UBA2994 | reverse complement strand
GATTTGTCCCGGGACCGCTCTGAACAGCGCCCCGACCGGTTCGCCGCCGGCGAGCTGCTGGCCGCCTATCTGGTGGCAGTCGGGGAAGTCGACGAGGCCCTGCGCCTGTATCGGGAGCTCTTCCAGGGCGCGCGGGGCGGCGACGCGCAGCGGCGGATACTGTGGAAGGCAGGCGTGGCGGCATTGCGCGCGGGCGATGCCAACCGTGCCCTCACGAATCTCCGCGCGCTGAATCGACGAAACCCTACCGGCGACCTGGAGCCGGCCGGCATCTACTGGCAGGCGGTAGCCGAGCTGACTGCGGGCGAAGAGCAAGGTCCGGCCCACCGCGCACTAAACAGACTCGTCCAGACCCGTCCCCATCATTACTACGGGCTCCAAGCGGCGGCCCGGCTGAAAGAGCTCGGAGCCGATCTGCCATCGCCGGCTGCCCGCGAATTCCCGACGCTAACGCTCGAGGCTTCCACCCGTGCGCGGGCGGAGTTCAAAGCCGCAATGACCCTGGCCCGCGCCGGACTGGTCAACGATGCGGCGTGGTATCTCCGGCGGCTACTAGAGGACGAGACGCGCAATCGGGCACTGGCGCTGCTGGCCACCCGCGCCTCGGCCGAAGGTAGCGCGTGGGAAGCGGTGCCGCGACTCCTGGTGACACACTTCGCCGGCTATCTGCAGCAAGGGGCCGACGCGCTGCCGGAAGACTTCTACCAGCTGGTCTATCCTCGTCCCTACGACAGCGCCGTGACCCCCGCGGCAGCGGATAGGGATATCGATCCGGGTCTCATGTTCTCGCTAATGCGACAGGAGTCGCGATTCGACGCTGACGCCCGCTCGTTCGTGGGCGCGCTGGGACTGTTTCAGATCATGCCCTACACCGCCACCGATCTCGGGCCACGGTCCGGCCTCGACGAGCTCTCGGCGGCCGATCTCGAAGACGAGGAGGTCTTGCTCCGACCAGAGGTCAACGCCAGCATCGCGGCCACGCTCGCCGGCGACCTCCTGACTATGTTCAGCGGTCAGCTCGCCCCAGTCATCGCCTCCTACAACGCGGGCGAAGAGCGCGTGGCCATCTGGTGGGAGTCGGCGCGGGAACTCAGCGAAGATCTGTTCGTCGACACCATTCCCTACAGCGAGACTCGACGGTTCGTCCGGGAAGTGCTGGCCAACGTCGCCGGGTACCAGCGGGTGTACGGCACCACCCAATAGACAGATCTCCTTCGTCCTAACTCCAGCGTTCTGCGGTACTCGCTACCCTATCTCCATCAGATTTTCGTCGGCGGACAGAGCAGATCGACGGCGCCGGAAAGTCGTCCAGTCGCAGTCACGGGCAGCACTGGGCGCGGTGGTAAATATGCGTGATTCAGCACGAAGCTCTTCAAGTGATCGAACCCAGGGAAGCAACGTGTCGCTGATCGCTACGGGGTGTCCTGGGCGGCTCAATCGGCTCAAAACCCGACCGCCGCACTGGTGCGTCGGCGGTCTTCTGCGCCCTCAAGCATGTCGTTCTTGCCGTCGTGGTAGATCGCCGAGACCGCGCCCTGCACGCGGGTCTCGACCATCTGGTGCCCGCGCGCCCTGAGCAGGGCCAGCGTGTCTGGCGACAGCCCCCATCGCTCGTAGCGGGTTTCATCCGGCAACCACTGGTGATGCAGACGCGGCGCGTCTACCGCCTCCTGAATGTTCATCCCGAAATCGATGACGTTGACCAGCGTCAGCAGCACCGTATTGATGATCGTGCGGCCACCGGGTGAGCCGGTGACCATGAGCAAATTGCCGTCGCGAGCGACGATAGTAGGGGTCATGCTGGACAGCATCCGCTTGCCCGGCTCCGCCAGATTCGGTCCAGTGCCGATGAGGCCCGTCTCGGTGGTCATCCCTGGAGCAGGATTGAAGTCGCCCATCTCGTTGTTCAACAGGAAACCGGCGCCGGGCACAGTGATCTTCGAGCCGTACCCCTGCTCGAGGGTGTAGGTCAGCGAGACGGCGTTCCGCTCGGCATCCACCGTCGACACATGCGTGGTCTCGTCCCCTTCCGTCGGCCATTCGAAACTGGACGGTGATGAGACGGATGCGCGATCGAGGTTGATCGTCTTTCGGAGTTCCTCTGCGTACTCCTTCGAGATCAGCTGGTCGATCCGCATGTCGGCGTTGAACGCCGGATCTCCCAGATGCTGTGCCCTGTCTGCGTACGCGCGCCGCATCGCTTCGATCAACAGATGCGTCGTAGCCGCAGAGCCGGCGCCAAGCCTGGCCAGGTCGTAGCCTTCTAGAACATTGAGCATCTCGATGACAGCGGTCCCTCCGGAACTGATGGGAGGCATCGAGATGATCTCGTGGCCACGGTAGATGCCTCGGATGGGCGTCCGTCGAATCGCGCGGTAGGCGCCCAAGTCGACCTGGGTGATGAGCCCGCCATTGGCGGCCATCTCCTGCTCGATCAGCTCGGCCGTCACGCCCTGATAGAAGCCGGCCGGACCCTCCTCGGAGATTCGGGTCAGTGTGTCAGCCAACTCGCCCTGACGCAGGGTCTCGCCGGTCTGATAGGGCTCTCCGTTATTGGAGAACTGCGCGACCGAGGCCGGGTAGTCGGCCATCCGGGGCAGCACGCTGGCGAGCGAGCTGGCGAGTGGGTTGGACACCGGAAAACCGTCCCTGGCCAGCGCGATCGCGGGGGCCAGTAGCCGCTCCCAGGGCAGGACACCATGGTCCGACCAGGCCAGGTACAGTCCAGCCACCGTCCCGGGCACACCGACCGCCAGGTGCGAGTCGTGATGCAACACCCGGTCGTAGGCGCCACCGTCCATAAACATGGTCGGATAGGCTCGCGAGGGTGCCATCTCACGGAAGTCGTAGGCCACCGGCTCGCCCGTCACGGGCCGATAGACCAGGAACCCACCTCCGCCGATGTTTCCGGCAGCCGGATAGGTAACAGCAAGCGCGAACGCGGTGGCCACCGTCGCGTCGATAGCGTTACCTCCCTCGCGCATGACCTCCGCTCCCACCTCGGAGGCGAGCTGATCCTGAGAAACCACCATCGCCTGCCTGGCGCGAATCGGCTGGCTACTCGCCGTCAACGTGCTCGGCGTCAACACGAACAGGACACTAGCCAGCGCCAGAGACAACCGTCGCAACTGGCTCCGACCGAACGGCACCGTCATCCGTCCATGATGGCTCCCTGGGTCGAGTTAGTGCAAGCATCGTTGGCCGGCCGGAACTTGCTACACTTTCCCGCCAGAGGTTCCCATGTCAGAACGTCGAATCGTCACGCTAGCCGCCGCCACACTGCTCGTCTCATCACCCGCACTCGCCCAGTCGCGCGGGCTCCTTCCGACTGACTACTACCAAGAGGTTGGGGTCGGAGAGGTCGCCATCTCGCCCGATGGTGCACTCGTGGCCTTCACCGTCACCACGAACGACGAGGTGGAAAATCGGAGACATCGGGAGATCTGGCTACAGGAGCTGCGAGGCGGCAGACCCGAAGGCGACGCGTTTCGCTTCACCGACCCGACGCAGGAAGCGAGCGCACCACGCTGGTCTCCGGATAGCCACCTGCTGAGCTTTCAGTCTCGTCGCGGAGACGGCGCCGGTAATGGCACCACCTGGTTCGCCCGCGTGACCTTCCCCGGCGGCGAGGCTTACCAGATCGAAGGCGTGCGGGGTGCCCCCGTGTGGTCGCCTGACGGCGCCTGGCTCGCGTATGTGGCCCGTCCGGAGACCGGAGGCGAGGAACCAGGCGAACGGGAAGGCTGGATCGCGCCAGACGCCGTCACGGACACGCTGGTCGCCGAGCGCTTCGACGGCCGGGTCATCACCTCGACCCGCTACAAGCGGGATGGCACTCTGAGCTTGCTGCCGCACTACCAAACGCAACCGAAACGCCAGCTATTCGTCGTCCAGGCTAACGGAGGCGAGCCGGTGCAACGGACCGACCTACCATTCGACGTCGGCGCTCCGGTGTGGTCAGCCAACGGCGAGCACATCTACTTCACGAGCGACGAGGACGAGGACGACGAGCTCAGGTTCACCCTCACGTCGAACATCTATCTGGTAGGACGAGAGGACGGCGAGCCGGAAACACTGACCTCCAATCCCGGCAGCGAGACCGCACCGGTAGTCTCGCCCGACGGAACCAAGCTGGCCTTCCTCCAATCCCGAGCCCGGGGAGAACCCACCGACATCCGGGTCGTGAACCTAGCGACGGACGGCAGTTTCCGTGGGCTTCCGCGCAATCTGACGTCGGACTGGGAGTACATCCCAGGCCCCCCGAGCTGGACAGCCACCGGCGAGGCGGTCCGTTTCGTGGCCGGAATCTCCGGCAACAGCCACGTGTACGAGCTCTCGATCACCGGTGACCTCATCCGACAGGTCACCGACGGCGACCGGCAGGTGCGATCGCTCAGCGCGACCAGCGATGACCTGGTCATGGCCTATACCGTGACCGATGCGATCTCGCCAGCCGAGGTGTACGTCAACCGGAGCGACGGCACCCTCCAGCAGCGGATCACGAGCTTCAACGACGGCTGGCTAAACGAGATCGCACTACAGCCGGCAGAGCCACTGACCTGGTCCGTCGAGGACGGCACGGAGATCGAAGGGTGGGTCGTCCGTCCGGTCGACTACGTCGACGGCGGGTCCTACCCGATGGTGGTGAAGATCCATGGCGGGCCGTACGGCGCCTACGGCAACAGGTTCTTCCGGACATTCCACGTCCTGTCAAATGCCGGCTTCTTCGTCCTCTACACGAATCCACGTGGCTCGACCGGCTACGGCCACGACTTCATGTACGCGGCGACGCCAGGGTGGGGAGAAGTCGACTCGGAGGACATCCTGACTGGCATCGATGCCGCGTTGGCCGCCTATCCGGACATCGACCCCGCTCGGATCGGCGTCTCAGGCGGCAGCTACGGCGGCTTCATGACGAACTGGTTGACGGCAACCACCGACCGGTTCGCGGCCGCCGTCACCAGCCGATCGATCGCGGACTGGACCAGCCTGTACGGATCGAGCGACGCGCAGGGCCTGCTGGAGTTCGCCTTCGGAGGCCCACCCTGGGAGCAGCGTGAACTCTACGACCGACTCTCGCCGATCAGGTATGTCGAGAACGTGACCGCGCCGACACTGATCATCCACAGCGAGAACGACTACCGAACACCGATCGGCGACGGCGAAAAGTGGTTTATGACGCTGAAGCACCGGGAGATCCCGACTGAGTTGGTCCGCTATCCCCGATCGAGCCACGGGCTGTCTCGCACCGGAGAACCCTGGCTACTGGTCGACCGGCTTGAGCGGCTCCGAAGCTGGTTCGTCCACTGGCTCGGTAACGACACCTAGACCGGTGGACAGGAGTAGCCAGGCGGGCAGAGCACCTACCTTTCTGCGCCAGCGCCGTCCCTGGCCGGCGGCGCGGTGGCGGACGACATCTCCTGTAGCATCTCGCTGGCGGAAATGCCGGTCCAGCAGTGACCGCGACCGGCGCCATACTCGATCCGGACGTCGAGACCCGGACGCGAGGCGAGCCAGCCGTCAAGTAAGTGAACGGCATCCTCCAGGAAGTAGTCGTCCATCTCGCCCACCCAAATGTTCAGCTTTCCCTTGAGCTGTGGCGCCAGCTGGTCCCAGCCCACCTCGAGCACCCGTCGCAGATCGTAGCGCTCCCACTGGCGCGCCACGGCTCGATCGAGACGACCGGTCACCGGATCCCACAGCGGCTGCGGCAGGCCATCCGGGCCGCGCGGCCCGTAGGCGGCGTTCCAGGCCCCCCACTGGCCTCCCGACATCGTCCAGCGGTCGCCCTCGCCCAGCACATTCTCGAGCCGGAGCTCATGACGCATGGTGAAGCGGATCTCGCCGTCACGCCCCCGGGCGCTCGCCAGGTCATCGCCGCGCGCGTCGAGATAGGCGCTGTCGTCGGCATAGATGTTCACCAGCTGGAACCCGCGGAAGTCGACGCTGTCCGGGCACGAGGCCCAGGCGCCGCCGAAATAGTCCGGGTAGAAGATCTGGAGCGCCAGCGAGACCCACCCCCCAGTCGAGCTTCCGTCGAGCACGCGCGATCCAGCACGACCCAGTCCCCGGAACCGCTCCTCGACATAGGGAATCAGCTCCTGGGTCACCGCATCGCCATACGGTCCGTTGTTCGCCGAGTTGACCTGATACGGATCCCCGAATGGTCCGGTCCCGTCGAGGTGCAGCAGGAGCATCTGCGGCGCATCATCAGCCATCCAGGCAGCTCGGAACGGATGGCCGGGACGCATCAGGCGGCGGATGGCCGTGTATCTGGCGCCGTAGCCCCCGGTTCGCACGCGGACGGGGTACTTCCGATCAGGCTCATCGTCATAGCGAACTGGCAGGATCACGCCTGCTCGCAGGTAGATCGGCCGGCCGTGGAACGACGACAGCAGTTCGGAGCGGATCCGGACGTAGCGCAGCAGCCCATCGTCGGCAGGCAGGGTCTCAGGCGGAAGCTCCTGGTCCAAATGCAGGCGGATGACAGCACCGGCCTCAGCACCAAGAGTCACGGACACGGGCCGGCTATACTGGGTGCCCGGCGCCGTCGGCGAACGCAGGTCGCGGTTGGTGAGGAGCACCGCTTGTACGGCATAGGTTCCAGGTTCTAGGTCCTCAAGATCTTCCAGCGGAAACAGTGCTGACGTTCCATCGAGCGTCACCGTCTGCCCCGGCGTAAACCCCCGCACATCGCGACCAAGGATAGGTGAAGCGCCGGTCCCAGTCCTGCCGATCAACCGCCGCGGCTCCGGGTTACCTGCGGGTGCCAGCACCACCAGCAGCCGGCCGTCCGACTGCGGCGACATGGACACTTCGAGGGTGACCTCGAAGCGCGGGCCGGCTGGGGATTGGGCCTGGCTCTCGACCGCGAGAGCGAACGCCGCGAGAGAGGTCGCAGCAAGAAACGAGAGGATCGACGCACGGCACATAGAGCGAGTGTACTGGGCGACGTCGGCGCCGCTTTTTTGCCTTCGGACAAGCGTACACCACCAAAGGCGTTGACCGCCCGCCAGACGACATCGTCGGTACCCTGGCATGGAACGGCGCGGGCTGTTCCCGTAGAATGTGGAGTCGCTCAACTGACCTGGAGCCTGGTCGATGTCTATTCACGTTACCCGACCCTCAGGCCGTCCCCTCGTGGGCGTCTGCTTCTTGGCCCTGGTGGCGCTCGTTGCCGCCTGTAGCCCACAAGGGTTGACGAGTCTCACACAGCGACTGTCGGTCGCCACGGGAGGCACCGGCGGCGTCTACTACCCGTACGGTGGCGGCGTTGCCCAGGTCATCAGCGATCATCTCGAGGGCGTAGAAGCGACCGCCGAGGTAACCGCGGGCACCGTCGACAACCTAAAGTTCATTGCCAACCGCGGCGCCGACCTCGCGTTCGCGCTGGCAGACACGCTCGACGACGCGGCCGCCGGTCGCAACGCCTTCGCCGAGTTCGGCGAGGTGCCAGCGCGCGCCATCGCCGTTCTCTACGACAACCTCAACCAGTTGGTGACACTCGAAGGTAAAGAGATCGAAACGGTCGGCGACCTGCGTGAGCGGATCATCTCGACGGGCGCCCCCGGGAGCGGCACTGAAGTCACGGCCCTGCGTATTCTGGCGTCCGCCGGGATCGACCCCGACGCCGACATTCGCCGACAAAGCCTCGGTGCAGCCCAGTCAGTTGATGCGCTGAAGGACGATAAGATAGACGCCTTCTTCTGGAGCGGCGGCATCCCGACCGGCTCTGTACTGGATCTCGCGTCGACCCCGGGACGCACTGTGAAGCTCGTCACCAACACGGACGCCATCGACTTCCTCCACGAGAACTATGGCCAGGTCTATCGACCGTCGACCATCTCGAGTCTCACCTATCCCGGCATGAGCGGCGACGTGGAGGCGATCGCGGTGGCGAACGTCCTCGTGGCCCACGCGGAGATGACTGACGAGCTGGCTTACCAGATCACGCAGGCGCTGTTCGAGCACCACGACGAGCTGGCCGCGGTACACCCCGAGGCAGCCAAGCTGTCCATCGACACGGCGGTGACTGGATCGACCGTGCCGTTCCACCCCGGAGCGATCCGCTACTACGAGGAACAAGGCGCCTGGCCGGGGTCTTGACTCGGTCCACGGGGGCCTAACGCTTCCCCCAGGCTTCCGGAGCCCACACTCTGTCTACAGAGCCCGTCCACCAAATCGATCCGCGAGACGACCCGGACGCCGAAGTCCCAACTCGGCAGCTCAGCGGCCTGTCCGAGTGGTTCGTTACCGCGCTCGCTGCCGGACTCTCGCTCTATGCGCTGTACTGGGTGATCGGTATCGTCCAGCCGCAGGTCTACCGGGTTAGCTTTCTACTGATCACGTTGGTGCTGACCTTCGTGCTCTACCCTGCCATTCCGGCCTGGCGGGCCCGGGTCGGTTGGGGCGACTGGACCCTAGCACTTGTCTCGGTCCTGGTACTCGCTTGGCCCATCGTCGACTTCGAGAACTTCGTACGCCGAGCCGCCACCCCCAGCGAACTCGACATCCTGTTCGGCGTCGTCACGACACTTCTCGTGATGGAGGCGACACGCCGCACCGTCGGCTGGATCCTGCCGGTGACCGCCGCCGGGTTCCTGCTGTACGGCTACTACGGCCCCTATCTCGAACTCGTTGGGCTGGAGATCATGGCGCACCGCGGCTACACGGTGGGCCGGCTGGCCGGGACCTTGTACATGACCCTGGAAGGCATCTTCGGGGTACCGCTGAACGTCGCGTCGACCTACATCGTGCTGTTCACGATTTTCGGTGCCATGCTCCAGCATTCCGGAGCCGGGCAGTTCTTCATCAACTGGACGATGTCGGCCTTCGGACGATCGGCCAGCGGCGCTGGGCCCGGCCGCACGGTCACCATGTCCGGTTTTCTACTCGGCACGGTGTCGGGAAGCGGCGTGGCCACCACGGTCACGCTGGGGGCAGTCGCGTGGCCCATGCTCCGGAGAGCCGGGTTCACCCCAGAGGTCGGCGGCGGGATTCTCTCGGCCAGTGGCATCGGGGCCATCATGGCCCCGCCGACAATGGGCGCGGCTGCCTTCCTGATCGCGGAATTCCTGCAGATCACCTATCTCCAGGTGATCCTGATGGCGATCGTGCCAGCGGTGCTTTACTACCTGTCTATCGTCCTGATGATCGAGGCCGACGCCAGGCGACTCGGCACCCAGGCAGTGAATGTCGACCTGCCGTCGGTGGGCGAGCTAACTCGGCGGTCCGGCTACCAATTCGTGCCGCTGATCTCGATCGTGGTCCTGTTGGTCTCCGGCATGACGCCATTCCGCGCGGTGTTCCTGGCCACGCTGATTGCCATAGCGCTCAGTTTCGTTCGCCGTGAGACGGCCCTCCGACCGGCGCGCCTGGTCACGGCGCTCGAAACCGGCGGCCGCGCCGTTCTGGCGGTTGCCTCCACCACGGCCACCGCTGGAATTATCGTGGGCGTCGTGACCCTGACCGGTCTCGGTCTCAAGATCTCGAACATCATCGTCGACTTGGCCGGTGGCAACCTGTTCCTGACGGTGCTCTACGCGGCTGTGGCGGTCTGGATGCTGGGACTGGCCGTGCCGGTGACCGCCTCCTACATCATCGCCGCGGTCATGATCGTGCCGGCGCTTACAACCATCGGAGTGCCCGAGGTAGCGGCGCACATGTTTATTTTCTATTACGCGGTGCTCTCAGAGGTCAGCCCGCCCACAGCGCTCTCCCCATTCGCGGCTGCGGCCATCACCGGTGGGAACCCGTTCAAGACGATGATGCTGACCTGGAAGTACACGCTTCCGGCCTTCCTCGTTCCGTTTGCCTTCACGCTGAGCCCGGAGGGGCTGGGCGTCCTGCTGCAAGCACCAGCCACCGACATTGTCGTGACAGTAGGCACGGCGGTAGTGGGGATCCTGGCCCTGGCCATGGGCCTCGGAGGCTGGCTCCGTCAGGAAGCGACCACGCTGGAGCGCACCGTGGCCACCATCGGCGGTCTGCTGCTTTTCTACGCCACGACCATCACCGACATCGCGGGAGCGGCGCTGTTCGTGTTCGCGATCGGGCTACACCTCGCGCGACCCGTCAAATCCATCAGGCACGTACTAGGCGACGATACTTGATCCGCTGCGGCTGGTTAGCGGCCGATCCCAGCCGTCGGCGGCGGTCGGCTTCGTAGTCCTGATAGTTTCCCTGGAACCAGACCACCTGGCTGTCGCCCTCGAAGGCGAGAATGTGAGTCGCGATGCGATCGAGGAACCAGCGATCGTGGCTGATCACCACCACGCAGCCGGCGAACTCGACGAGTGCATCTTCGAGCGCGCGTAGGGTGTCGACGTCGAGGTCATTGGTCGGCTCGTCGAGCAACAGGACGTTGGCGCCGGTCTTGAGCAGTTTGGCCAGATGGACCCGGTTTCGCTCCCCGCCAGACAGCTCCCCCACCTTCCGCTGCTGATCTCGTCCCTTAAAGTTGAACCAGGAACAGTAAGCACGTGAGGCGACCTGGCGCTTCCCGAGCATGATCTCGTCATCGCCGCCAGAAATCTCCTCCCATACGGTCTTCTCAGCGTCGAGCTCACGACCCTGATCGACATGCCCGAGCGTCACCGTCTCGCCGATCGTGAGCTCTCCGCCGTCGGGCGACTCCTGCCCAGCGATCATCCTAAACAACGTGGTTTTCCCGGCCCCATTGGCCCCGATCACGCCCACGATGCCGGCCGGCGGCAGCGTGAAGGTGAAATCCTGGATGAGACAGCGATCCTCGTAACCCTTGTGCAAATTCTGCGCCTCGACCACGGTGGTGCCAAGACGGGGACCGGGAGGCACGTAGATCTCCACCGAGTCGAGCTTCTCGGAAACGTCCCGATTCAGCAACTCCTCGTACGCGTTCAGCCGGGCCTTGCCCTTGGCCTGTCTCGCGCGAGGCGACATCCGGATCCAGTCCAGTTCACGCTCCAGAGTCCGGCGGTGCTTTGACTCCTGCTTCTGCTCAACGGCAAGCCGTTTCTGTTTCTGCTCGAGCCAGGATGAGTAGTTACCTTCCCACGGGATGCCCTCACCTCGGTCCAACTCGAGAATCCAGCCCGCCACGTTGTCGAGAAAGTAGCGGTCGTGGGTGATGGCCACGACCGTACCCTGGTAATCCTGCAGATGACGCTCGAGCCACCCGACAGTCTCCGCGTCGAGGTGGTTCGTCGGCTCGTCGAGCAGGAGTAGCTCGGGGGCCTGGAGCAGCAGTCGACACAGTGCGACCCGGCGCCGCTCGCCACCGGAGAGCTTGTCCACCGACGCCTTGGGATGCGGCAGTCGCAGCGCGTCCATGGCCTGGTCAACGCGCGCATCGAGATCCCAGGCTCCCACAGCCTCGATCCGATCCTGGAGCTCCCCCTGCTCGTCCATCGCCTCCTGCAGCTCGTCGCCCGTCAAGCCGTCGTTGAAGCTGGCCGTGACCTGGTCGTAGCGCCTCAGCAACGATTTGTGTTCGGCCACCCCTTCTTCCACGTTGCCCCGTACCGACTTCTTCGGGTTGAGCTCCGGTTCCTGGGGGAGATAGCCAACCCGCAACCCCTCGTAGGCGAACGCCTCACCGGTGTAGTCGGTCAGCTCGCCAGCCATTATCTTGAGCAACGTGCTCTTGCCTGCACCGTTGAGCCCCAGGACGCCGATCTTCGCGCCTGGCAGAAACGAAAGCCAAATGTCCTTGAGCACCTCCTGCCCGGGACCATACGACTTCCCGAGTCCTTTCATCGTGTAGACGTACTGGTGGGCCATCGTGCGTGTTCTCGAAAAACAGGTGTCAGGAGACAGAAGACAGGAGCTTGCGGTAGAGTCACCACCAAGCCCGTCTCGTCGATGCGCGTGCCTCCCAGTCTATCGCATGTCTGAAACGTCACCGTCGGCGTCTCCGTCGCCTGACGACCCGCCGGCGCCACGCGCCAAGCCGCGCCGGTCTCGCCGTCGCCCGGTCTGGGCGAGATGGCCGGACGAGAAACTGCTCGATGTCCGGATGTGCGATCTGGGCGTCAGCATCGAGGGCACTGCGGTCGAGCGCCGCATCAACGACCTCAACCGGGAGCTCGCAGCACGCGGGATCATCTTCCGTGCGCACTTCTGGATCGCGGATGAATGGTTCACGCCGGACGACGTTCCAGGTGTGGCGGTGCCCTTCTACCTCGTGCACCCCCGGCTGGCGCAACTGGAGCTGGCGCAAATGCTGGAGGTAGAGGGCGGCTCCAAAGACTGGTGCCTGCGGATTCTGCGTCACGAGGTGGGCCACGCCATCGATAACGCCTACCGGCTGCAACGGCGCCGCAGACGCCAGAAGCTCTTCGGGCTGTCGTCCACCCAGTATCCTGAGTACTACACGCCGCGCCCCTACAGTAAGAGCTTCGTACTCCACCTCGACTCGTGGTACGCACAGAGCCACCCGGACGAGGACTTCGCCGAAACGTTCGCAGTCTGGCTGAACCCCCGATCCGACTGGCCCAGACGCTATGCGGACTGGCCGGCGCTGAAGAAGCTCGAGTACGTGGACCTGGTGATGCGCGAGATCGCCGGGACGGACCCGGTAGTCACCACGCGTCGGACGGTCGATTCCCTACCGAGCTTGCGCAAAACCCTACGGCAGCACTACCAGGAAAAGAGGCGTCGATTCGGACTCGACTACCCCAATTTCTACGACCGTGACCTCCGGCGTCTGTTCTCGGACGCTCCCGAACATGCCGGCAACCTGACCGCGGCTCGGTTCCTGACGCGCGTGCGCCGGGACGTCCGGCGGCGGGTAGCGCGGTGGACTGGTGAGTACCAGTATCGGATCGACCAGGTCCTCAACGACATGATCGAGCGTTGCGACGCGATCCAACTGCACCTGGCCAACCCCGAAGACAGTAGCAAGCTCGACTTCATGGTGCTGCTGACCGTGCAGACGATGAACTACCTGCATGGCGGCCGCCATCGGATCGCTCTGTGAAGAAACTTCGAGTGCTCGCCCTGATGCACGACTACATGGTCCCTCCTGACGATGTCCAGGGGGTCGACGTGGTCAATGCACTCTGGAAAACTGAGTACGACGTCACGAACACGCTGGCCGCGATGGGCCACGACGTCTATTCCCTTGGGCTCGCCGACGGGCTTGGCCCGATCCGAGACGCGATCGACGAGGTCCGCCCCCACCTCGCCTTCAACCTGATGGAGGCGTTCCACGAAGTCGGCACCTTCGACCAGAACGTGGTCAGCCATCTCGAGCTACTTCGGCTGCGTTACACCGGCTGCAACCCACGGGGGCTGATCCTCACGCGCGACAAGGCACTAGCCAAGAAGGTGCTCGCCTATGACGGCATCCCGGTGCCGGCGTTCGCGATCTTCCAGATCGGCCGCCTGGTGCGGCGCCCGACCCGGCTGCAATTTCCACTCATCGTCAAGTCCCTAACCCAAGACGCCTCGTTTGGAATCTCTCAGGCGTCGGTTGTCAACGACGACATCAAGCTCCGTGAGCGGGTGCTCTACATCCACGAAAGCCTGGGTACCGACGCCATCGTGGAGCAGTACATCAAGGGGCGCGAGCTCTACGTGGGCGTTATCGGCAACGACCGGCTGCACGCCTATCCGGTGTGGGAGATGAAATTCACCAACATGCCTGAGGGCGCGCACCGGATCGCCACCGCCCGGGTAAAGTGGAGCACAGCGTATCAACGCAAACACGGTATCCGCTGTGGCAAGGCGCGCCTGCCTCGTCCCGGATTGGAGGAGTATCTGCAGTTTCTCGCCAAGCGCGTGTATCACCTGCTACAGATGAACGGCTACGGCCGGATTGACATCCGGTTAGATGAAGACGGACAACCGTGGGTGCTCGAAGCCAACGCCAACCCGCAGCTCGCCTACGGCGAGGACTTAGCCGAATCAGCCCACCACGAGGGCGTCAGCTACGAAGCACTCCTGCAGCAAATCCTTAACGCCGGATTGCAGTGGAAAGCGGATCGGGCAGGCTAGGCGGACTATTGGCTGGCGAGGATGAACTCGACCTCGGTAGTCTGGCCGGCCTCGACGGTCACTGTCTGAGGCACGGCGCCGAGCACCTCATGCCAGATCGTCACCTTGTGAGTCCCGGCCGGGACCTGCCCAATGAAAAACGCCCCCTCGGCGCCGCTCACTGCGCCGAGGTCGTTACTCACCACGATCCAGGCACGCATCCATCCATGTGAGTCGCACTCGATCCGTACGACGCCCGGACGGCGAAGCGGTCGATTGACCTCCATCCCCGAAAACGGCATGGCGATGTTGAAGTCCGTCCGTTGCCGATCGTCGTAAGAATGGGTGGAGTGCAACGTCTCGTCCTGGCTGGTCACCAGAAGCATGGACCGCGTGGGAGCAATCTGGACATGCGGCACGAACTGGCACCCGATATTGTCGATCTTCGGTGGCGCCACGCCCTCCGGCCACGCGACACCGACCAGTCGGATCACCGCATTAGCGACCCGCCCGTCTGCGTCGGCCACGATCTCCTCGTTCGGCACCGTGTCACCACACACGGCCTGATCGGCATTGACGCTGAGGACCGACGGGGCAGGAGGGTCCTCCATCCGCACGACGCCTCGGATGGTGCCCGTAGCCTGGACTTCGCCGGCCGTCACGCCGGCGGTTATCAGCGCACCTCCGATCAGGGCGACCGACAGCGTAAGACCGAGCCCTAAATGACGTGCCGCTCGCCTCATGTCTCTCCTCTTCCTGACGTCGTTGGCCTCAGAGCCGAGGCACCCTGCCCGCCACCTTGGGCACCTCGACCTTCTCCGGCTCGGGGGTGAAGTCCTCGCCGGGATTGATGAACTGATCCTGCTCGAAGCGGTATTGCGTATCGTGTAGCTCTCGATAGCGTCCGCCTGCTGCCAGTAGTTCGTGGTGGGTACCCCGCTCGACGATGCACCCCTTCTCGAGCACCAGGATCTGGTTGGCGCTCTGGATCGTCGACAGGCGGTGGGCGATCACGAACGTGGTACGGCCCTGTCGCAGGGCACTCAGCCCGGCCTGGATCATCGCTTCGCTCTCGCTATCGAGGCTCGACGTCGCTTCATCCAGGATCAAGATACGAGGATCGGCAAGAATCGCCCGGGCAATCGCCACCCGCTGGCGCTGCCCACCGGAGAGCTTGACCCCACGCTCACCCACAATCGTGTCGTACCCTTCCGGAAACCCCTGAATAAACTCGTCACAGTGGGCGAGACGGCTCACCGCCTCGATTTCGGCCCGGGTGGCATGCCGGCGGGAGAAGCCGATGTTCGCGGCCACCGACCCGTCGAACAGGAAATTCTCCTGCAGCACCACTCCGAGCTGGCTGCGATAGTCCGCAAGCTTCACGTCGGCGAGGTCGAGGCCATCCACCAGCACCCGCCCCTGCTGGGGCCGGTTGAACGCCATAACCAGGCTCACCAGCGTACTCTTGCCGGAGCCGCTCGACCCGACCAGGGCGGTCGTGGTGCCCGCCTGGGCGGTTAGCGAAACATCCTCCAGTACTGGCACACCCTCGCTGTAGGCGAACGTCACACCGTCGACCTCGATGTCGCCGCGCAGAGCGTCAATCGACTGACGCGACTCGTCCTCGTCGATCTCTGTGGCCGTGCCGAGGATCTCCCGAATGCGATCCAGGCCGGCAAACGCCTCAGTGATCTGGGTTCCGATCGACGCGATCTGCACCACCGGTGCGACGACGACACCGGTGAAAACGAGGTACTGCAACATGTCGCCCACCGTCCAGAAGCCGTCGATGATAGCGCGACCGCCCACCACGATCATCAATGCGCTTATTAGCCCGATGACGAGTGAGGCCGCCGAGGTGGTGGCCGACACCCCGGTCACACCCTTGGCGACGTTGCGCAATAGACGATGCACGCCCTTAGCGAAGACGAGCTGCTCGCGCTTCTCGACACTGTAGGCCTTGATGATACGGACGCCGCCCAGTGTCTCGGCTAGCCTCCCGGTCACCTCCGCATTGATCTTCCCGCGCTCCCGGAACAGCGGCCGCAGCTTCGAGAAACCCTTCGCCATGCCGACACCAAAGAAGACGAGAATCAGCAGTGTCAAGGTCGTGAGGCGCCAGTTCAAATAGAACAGGACGGCCATCCCGAGTGTCGCAGTCACGAGCCCGCCGGCGAGCTGCGCCAGCCCGGTGCCCACAAGGTTGCGAATACCCTCGGCATCGCTCATCACCCGCGATATCAGGACCCCGGTCTGGGTAGAGTCGAAGTAGCCGACCGGCAGGCGCGTGATGTGCCGCTGGACACGCTTGCGCATCTCGGTGATGGCGCGCTGCGCAGCAACCCCGAGCACCTGTGACAGGGCGAAGCCGGTGCTGGCCTGCACCAGGGTCGCGCCCGCCGCCACCAGCGCCAGCGGCACCAACATCTCGGAACGGCCCTCGGCGATGACATCGTCGACGACGTAGCCGGACAGGCCGGGGAGCACCAGTCCGGCGAACCGGCTGACCAGCATCAAAACCATCCCCAGCAGGAGCCGGTGTCGATGCTGCTGCACTAGCGCCCGGGCCTCGGCCCAGGCGACCGGCGTCACCAGAGGCTTCTTCGCCGTCGCCTTCTGAGGGGTATCGTCTGCCATCGGCCGCCTTTGAGTACAGTATAGGTGTTCACCGTGGCCTCTCACGACAAGCCTTCCACTCGGCGTATCCTGCACGTCGATATGGACGCCTTCTACGCGTCGGTCGAACAGCGAGACGATCCCTCGTTACGGGGAATGCCGGTCGCGGTCGGCGGCCGACCCGATGGGCGCGGGGTGGTCGCGGCGGCCAGCTATGAAGCACGCAGGTTCGGGGTCCGCTCGGCGATGTCCATGGCGCGGGCCGTCCGGCTATGCCCAGAGTTACGCATCGTGCGCCCTGATTTCGCCCGCTATCGGTCCATCTCGCAACAAATTTTTGGGATGTACCGGTCGGTGACCCCGCTCGTCGAACCGCTCTCGCTGGATGAGGCTTACCTAGACGTCACCGAGAACAACTGGGGCGAACCGCTCGCAACCACGGTCGCCAAACGGCTTAAGCGCTGGATCAAGGAGGACACCGGGCTAACGGCCTCGGCCGGGGCAGCGCCGAACAAGTTCCTGGCAAAGATCGCGTCTGACTGGAACAAACCGGACGGGCTAACCGTCATCCCAACCGAACGGGTGGAAGGGTTCCTTCAGCAGCTCCCAGTGGAGGCACTCTGGGGTGTAGGACCGGTGACCGCGAAACGGCTGCGGGTGGCCGGCATCACCAGGCTGGTCGACGTGCGGGAGGTCGCCGACGACACGCTGTACGGCGCCGTTGGTAACCAAGCCGAGTGGCTGAGGCGGCTGGCCGCCGGCATCGACGACCGTCCGGTGACCCCGCACCGGGTCGTAAAATCATCGGGGTCCGAACGCACGTTTCCCGCCGATCTGACCGACCTCGCGGTCATTCGCCACGAGGTAGATCAAATGGCTCGGCCGCTCGCCCGGTGGCTCGCTGAGCGAAAGTTCGGAGCCCGGACGGTGATCATCAAGGTACGCTACGACGACTTCACGACGGTGACTCGCAGCCACAGCGAACGGCCCGCGATTCGCGAGGAAGCGGCCCTTGCGGCGCGAGCCGTGGCTCTGCTCAGCCGCACCGAGGCCGGGGTCCGCCCTGTACGGCTCCTTGGGGTTAGCGTCCACAACCTCGAAACCGACGTCCCCGGCGACGACCCGCTGGGCCACCCGACGCTACCGCTGACGACCGACCGCGACTAGGAATGTTCAGCACCAGCACATAGGATAATTCAGCCATGCTCAAAGGCACCCGCTCGGCAATCCTGCGGAAGGTCCAGCCGGTCAGTATTCACGGGCAAATCTCGTGGGACGTCTACTTTAACGATCCCGAGCAGCCGGAGGGTGCAATCGAGATGGCGCGGGTGGGCCCGGAAGCGGTCGAGGGCCAGCTCGAGCCGGGACATCGGATCACGCTGACCTACCTCCTCGGCAGCGTCACTGCAGTCCGTCGAGACACACCGAACGGGTGAGAACATATCCCCCCGGAATCAAGCGTTAGGATTTCGGCGAGGTCGAGAAGATACAGGGTCGTGCCCACCAGCGTCGGCACGGTCTAGGCGGTAGCCCAGACTACATCTGCATGTCCTCGACCCATGAACCTGTCTGGCGATAACCGACCGAGGACCAGCTCACTATCCTCAGCTAGCATAACGGTCGACTCGCCCGCCTGCGGAAAGCTCGCATGACTTGTAGCCCTGATCCTGCCAGACCACCTCGCCCATGTGGACATCCATTGCGGTCAAGAAGGCGGACCGTTTCCATATATCGTGTGCGCTTCCATCGCCGTGACTCTACCGGACCCAACGCGTTGTCGAGCCTCGGGCCGTGTGGTAGAAGGACATCAACACCTTTATGACTGCGCCCGTGGACCGCGTTTCACCTTCGTCTAGCCTGGAAGCCCTTGGCTGGAACGAGGATCTCGCGCGACACTTCGCGGCCGAGACCACCGAGTGCCGGCCGGCGCGGGTTGCAGTGGCCCACAATTACCTGTTCCAGCTACTCGGCGCATCCGGCGCCCTGATGGCCGAGGTCTCGGGCCGACTCCGCCATCAGACCGCGACGCAGGACGCGATGCCGGTCGTGGGTGACTGGGTCTCGGCCCGGATCCATTCCGACGAGGAGAAGGCCACGATCGAAACGGTGCTGCCACGCCGTACCAGCTTCTCGAGGAAAGCGGCTGGCGAAGCCACGCGACGGCAGCTCGTCGCCGCGAACATCGACGTTATCTTTTTGGTCTGCGGGCTCGATGGCGACTTCAACCTGCGGCGGATCGAGCGCTACCTGGTGGCTATCGCTGACAGTGGAGCGCGTGCGGTCATCGTCCTCAATAAGGCCGACATGTCATCCGAGCCCGACCGGGCCAGAGCTGAGGTCGCGGCGATGACGCCGGCCTCGCCGATTCACGTGATTAGCTGCCTCGAAGAGGGGGGCGTGGAACCACTCACAGAACATCTTGCCCTGGGCCGTACCATCGCGCTCCTGGGCTCGTCCGGCGTCGGGAAATCCACGATCATCAACCGGATGCTCGGGACGGAGCGTCAACGGACCGGGGGCGTACGGCGGCGTGACCGCCGCGGACGCCACACCACGACCCAGCGCGAGTTGATCGTGTTACCGACTGGCGGCCTCCTCATCGACACACCGGGCATGCGGGAGCTGCAGCTCTGGGATGCCGACGTGGCCACCGATGACGCCTTCGACGATATCGAGGCACTCGCCGCCGGGTGCCGCTTCCGCGACTGCCGCCACGACCAAGAACCACACTGCGCTGTCCGCGGAGCCGTCAAGGCGGGCACGCTGCCGGCCGCCCGACTGGCCAACTACCGAACCCTGACCCGTGAGGCCAACGAGCTACGGCGCCGACGCGAGGAACTGGCCCGGCAGGACGAGCAGCGTCGGACCAGATCGGCCTATCGCTCCATGCGCACCATGCGGCACAAACGACTCGGATCGGAGCCATGACCTCAACGAGAACGCTGCTTGTCGCACTGGTCGGGACCGTCGTTGCCCTCACCGGGCTGACCGCCCAAGATGACCGGATCACAGTCCGGGCCGGCCGCCTCCTCGACGGCACCGGCCGGATCGTCGAGAACGCGCGGATCACCATCGACGGGTCCGAGATCGCCGGGGTCGACCGGCTCCGGGGCGCGGTCACCTATGACCTGTCCGGAATGACGGTCATGCCGGGTCTGATCGATACCCACGTCCACCTTACCTCCCATTTCGACGCTGATGGGGAGACACATGACGACCTCGACGAGTCACCCGCCCGGACGATTCTCTATGCGGCGGAGAACGCGTACAAGACACTGCAGGGTGGGGTCACGACGATCCAGAGCCTCGGCAGCCCGCTCGACGCCGAGCTGCGGGACGCCATCGCGAGAGGCTCTCTGCCCGGTCCTAGGATCCTGAGCTCGCTCGGCGCCATCCGCGAGAGTACCGGCACGCCGGACGAGATCCGCACGGCCGTGCGACAACTGGCCAACAACGGCGCCGACGTGATCAAGATCTTCGCCTCGGCCAGCATCCGCGACGGCGGCGAACTGGTGATGAGCCCTGAACAGCTTGAGGCCGCCTGCGGCGAAGCGACCGCCGTCGGGCTCAGGTCAGTCGTCCACGCGTACGGCACGGAAGGGGTGACGGCGGTGGTCGAGGCCGGATGTGGGGGTATCGAACACGGCACCAGATTCGACGACGAGACGATCGCGCTAATGGCCGAACGGGAAACGTATCTCGACCTGCACCTGGAGTTGCTCTGGAGCAACTACGACGAATATCGAAGCGCCTTTATCGGACGGGGCAACTACACCGAAATGGGCTACGCGCGGATGGCGGAGGCCAGGCGCGCCGGCCTCGACACCTTCCAGCGGACCGTCAGTCACGGGGACGTCAAGATGGTCTTTGGCACCGACGCGCTGGCCGGTGCCCATGGACGGAACACGGACGAGCTCGTAGCGCGGGTTCGGATCGGACGGCAACGCCCGATGGACGCCATCGTGTCGGCCACCTCACTGGCGGCCGAATCGCTCGGGCTCGGTGACCGGATCGGCACTCTCGCACGCGGCTACGAGGCAGACCTGATCGCGGTGCCCGGGGACGCGCTCGCCGACATCGTCGCATTGCGTAACGTCAGATTCGTAATGAAGGGCGGGGTGGTATTCAAGTACGAAGCACAGTAACGCCCTGCAGGTGGGGAGCAGTCCCGAGGGAAGAGCTTGGGCTGCCACATGGAGCAAAGCCCCATGGAGACTAGTGGACGCCCCGCCCCATCTGTAACGTCGATGGGTCGGCACCGAGCCGGCGAATCGCCGTCTCCCACATGTCGGCCGGGGCGGTATCGAAAATCAGATCGAGTTGGACGTCCGCGACGAGCCAGGCCGACGCCGCTAGCTCCTCGTCGAGCTGACCGGCGCCCCACCCGGCGTAGCCCGTCAGCAGACGTGCCCGATCGGGCGGCCGATCAACGAGCAGACAACGGAGCAGGTCAGGCGACGTCGACAGATACAGCCCGTCGCACACCTCGACCGACTCGGCATCCAGCGGCTCGTCTCCCATCAGTATCCAACCGCGCTCTGGTTCGACCGGACCGCCGATCCAGAGCTGCAATCCATTGTCGCCGTCGACCGGTGGGGTTAAACGTACCACCGACGACGCCGGCGTCTCCGTCTGGCGATTCAGCACTAGTCCAAACGCACCCTCTTCGCCGTGTTCGCACAACAGGACCACCGTCTGCTTGAAGTTAGGATCGACGAGCTGCGGCATCGACAGCAACAAGGTGGGAACGAGCGAACCGGGCTGCAGAGACTTGGTCATACCGACGTCAACGTCTTCCCCAATCATAGTTCAGCGTCCGATATCGGGGTTCGGACGACGTCAGCGCGATCCACTGTCGAGCCGGTCACGCGCCCAGGCAAGGTGCTCCGCCACCAGGGGGTCACGCACGCAGTCGTCTGAAACGGCCACCTCGTCCGACTCCTCGAGCGTTCGCGCGAGCCCGGCGTCGTCGGTATTGCCAAGCGCGACCGCAACATTCCGCCGTAACCGTCGAACCCGAGCGCGCATCATCGCGCCGCCGCGGATGGCATCCCGCAGCTCGGCGTCTGAGCGACGCCACAGCTCACCCAGATCGGGCCGGTCCAGAGCCTGTCGCGGCTGCCATGCTGGATCGTCGCTCACTGGTGGTTGCTGATTGAAGGGACAGACCTCCTGGCAGATATCGCACCCGTAGACGTGATTGCTTAGCGACGGCCGCAGCGCCTCTGGCAGGGCGCCCTTGGTCTCGATCGTGAGATAGGACAGACACCGCGTCGAGTCGAGCACCCCGGGAGTTGGGAACGCCTTGGTCGGACAGGCATCCAGACAGAGCGTGCAAGAGCCACACTGGTCGAAGCCGGGGGGATCAGCCGCGAGGTCGAGCGTGGTAACCACCACCGAGAGAAACAGCCAAGAGCCGAGCTCGGGATGGATGAGGCAAGTATTCTTCCCGACCCAGCCCAGCCCGGCGCGCTCAGCGAACGCCTTCTCCTGGATCGGACCGGTGTCAACATAGATCCGGCACCGGGACGGCTCGTCGTGTTCGGCCGTCATCCATTCCCCCAGCGCCCGGGTACGGTCGCCGAGCACGTCGTGATAGTCGTCACCCCACGCATAGCGCGAGATCAGGGCGACCTGCGGATCGTCTACCTCCGTCGAATAGGGGCGGTCGACGTTGTAGACGGTCCCAAGCATCACCACGGCCCTCGCGCCGGGGAGAACCAGGCGGGGATCGGCTCGCCGCTCGGCGTTTCTCGCGAGATAGTGCATCTCGCCCG
>DEAA01000035.1:90735-132757 GCA_002346545.1 Acidobacteria bacterium UBA2994 | reverse complement strand
ATGCATCTCGCCCGCATAGCCACGATCCAGCCACTCGCGCAGCACCCCGAGCCGCTCGAACGGCACAGCCGGCGCAATTCCGCACAGGTCGAAGCCGAGCTCGGCAGCACGTGCCTTAACCGCCTCGGCCGTCGCCGGTCTGGGCTGTGGTTTACCCATCGTGAAAACGATCCGCGCGAACAGGCCCTCCAGGCACGAGCGTCGTTTTCAAGCTAAAACGAATACCTCAGCCCAAACTGCATCTCGCGCGCGTTCTGCGCGCTAAAGATGCGTCCGAAGTTTGGGGTGCCGAAGATCCGGTTCGGCACGTCGAAGTTAGCCCGGTTCAAGAGGTTGAAAATCTCCCACCGGAACTGGAGCCGTCCCTCATTCACCTGCCAGTCCTTCTGCACCGACAGGTCGACCACGGCAAACCCTGGGGCGAAGACGCTGTTTCGTGGGGCGCTCCCGAAGGTGAACGGGGCCTGGAGCGCGAACGCCGCGGTGTTAAACCACTCGGTGGCGCTACGCTGGCCCGCAGACAGGTTCGGATCGCCAATCCGGTCCGGCCGCTGGAACGGACCCGACCCGATGTTGGCGATATCCTGGGCAAGATTGACGGTGAACGGGGCACCTGACTGCACCGTCAGGATGGCGTTAAGCCGCCACCCGGCGGCAAGCAGCTCAGCCGTCCCGCCGGCACGCTCGAAGAACGGCAGCTGATAGCTGCCGCTGGCGACGAGCTGATGACGGCGGTCAAAGCTCGAAAGCGCCTCCTCTCCGGGGAAGATATTGCGCACATCCTGCGGCACATTCGACTCGAACGCAGTAGCTCCTGGGCTGGACGCATCGTCCAGCGACCGGGACAGCGTGTAGGCGGCATTGAAAGAGAATCGGCCGTCAAAGCGCCGCTCCGCCTTGAATGTCAAGGCGTGGTAGATGGACTTGCCGTCGAATCGGATCGCCCGAATGGCACTCAGCTGCGGAATCGGCCTCCGGGCATCAATCGGCCCCGGACCAGGCTCTGGCACATTCCGGATGGTCGAGTTGTCGGCCCCGAGCGTGTACGAGCCCATGTACAGGACCTCCAACATGGTTCGCGGAAACGCTTCTATCTGCACGCCTCCGCTCCAGGTCTGTGTGTATTCGACCTGGTAGTCGTTGTCCATAATCGTGCCGCCGATGCTACCGGTCGAGTCTGAGGAAAGGATGTTCCTCGTCTGGAGGCTCGGCACCAGCTGATCCGAGGGCGCATCAACCTGCTTCAGGAAGAAAAATGGCAGGTTGCGCGAAAATGCGGTCTGCACACTGTAGGCCCACTGGTTCAGGAAGATGCCGTAGCCCCCGCGGATCACGGCCGGTCGCTCCTCGCCCAGGGACAAGGCGAACCCCGTCCGCGGCGCCAGCCGCACCTTACTTGGGCGCAAAAGGCTCCGCTCCCAGCCGATCTCGGATGAGGTGACCCAGGGGATCGGGATGAGCGGCAGCAACGCCTGCGCGTCGGACGAAATGTTGCCCTGGTCATCGCTGGCGATGACAAACCGCCCGCCCGGCACCGAGAGGTCGATTGAGGACAGCTCGTTATCCACGTCCTTCATATGGGCGTTGTACTCGTAGCGCAAGCCGTAGTTGATCGTCAGGTTATCTCTGACCCGCCAGTCGTCCTGGGCATAGAGATGAAGCCAGGTGGTCCGGGCATCCTCATCGCCGCCGCCCACGCCTGAGCGGGCGGAGGTGGGAAACCCGAGAAGAAGATCGGCCAACGCGTTCCCCGTCCACTGCCCCGTATAGCTGAAGGCGCCCCGCGCCGTGTCGGCATTGAGCGGCCTGAACTTCAAATGAAAAAGGTAGCCGCCGAACTTAAACCGATGGGCGCCGCGATCAATCAGGAAGTTGTTGTAGAGCTCGAGGTGTTCGTTGTCACGGGAGACGAACGTCGTTGGATCTCCCATCGTGCTGAACAATCCACCGGTCGAGATCTGAGGAAACCCGACATCCCGCGGGTTCCGGCTGACCCCTAGCAGACCGACATTGCCGGCGAAGTCGAATCCGGCGTTGGCGCTCCGCTGCCCGCCATCCACCGACATATAGCCGAACCGAAACTCGTTCAGCATGCTGACACCGAAGGTCTTGGTGTGGCTGACGCCCAGGTTCCTGGTAGTGGTGTCCAGCGAGCGTCCGAACCCTGGCACCAGGGACTCCTGCTGCACGCTTGTCCCGAAGGGCTGAATCTCGTCGGCGTCGAAGGTGCTGAACCGGACGAACATTTGCTGGGTGTCAGTCAACCGATGGTCGACGCGAACACTGAACTGATGGACGTCTTTGTCTTGTTGCTCGACGGACGTGAGATTCTGGAACTCCCCGGTGCCATTGGGCAGCGGCACGTTGGCGAGAAACGCCTGCGCGATCGGGTCTAGGCGGTCGGCGGGAATGCGGTTTCCTGGGAACGGCGCGCACGCGCCGGTGCCGGCATCGATGGTGCTCGGATCGCAGATCGAATCCCAACCAGTGAAGTCCCCTGACCGCAACGTCGACGTCGGCACCGAGAAGGTCTTGGTCAGCGAACGCTTGGTGTCCTGACGTTCGTAGCTCACGAAGAAGAAGGTTCGATCAGGCACAATCGGCCCGCCGAACGAGCCTCCGTATTGGTGCTGATCGAGCGGCGGCACCGGCAGGCTGCGATCATCGAAGAAGTTGTGCGCATCGAAACGCTCGTCACGCACGAACTCGAAGAGGCTCCCGCTGAAACGGTTAGCCCCAGACTTGGTCGCGACATTGATAAGCGCCGATGCCTTCCCCCCGAACTCGGGCGGATACATCGACTTCTGGATCTTGAACTCCTGGATCGAATCGACGGAGGGATTGATAACCAGGTTGTTGAACAACTCGTCAGTGACCTTGAAGCCATCAAGCAGGTAGATGTTGTGACCCGCCCGCTGCCCACCGACGTTGGGTAACGGCCCGGCCTGCTGCAGGGCAGCGCCGCGGGTGCCACCGGGCGGGATGACCACGGCGTCGCTAAGTTGGGCCAACTGGAGGAACTGCCGCCCGTTGAGCGGAATCTGCTCGACCTCGCGAGTCTCGATCACGTCACTGATTTCGGCCGTGGTGACCTGAAGCAGGGGCGCGGTCACCTCGACCACGACCTCCTCGCTCACCGCACCAAGCGTCAGGGCGAACTCGAGCTCCAGGGTGCGACCGATCTCAAGCGTGATACCGCGCTGCACCGCGCGCTGAAAACCGGGAAGCTCTGCCACCACTTCCCATCGACCAGTGGGCAGGGCGGGAAGAAAAAATCGGCCCTGGCTATCAGTTACGCGTTCGACCCGTAGGCCGCTGTCGGGATGACTCGCGACGATCGTCGCGCCGGGAAGCACGCCACCGCTGCCGTCGACAACCAGGCCGCCTATTTCGCCGGTGTTGGCTTGAGCGCCCAGCCCGACCGTAGCCACGCCCAGCAACCAGATCACGAAACCCCAAATCCTCATCTTCCTACAGTCCTCTTCTGACAATGCCCACAATCCAGTCCACGGCCGCTGACTGTAGTTTGAACCCAAGACGAACACAACAGACACGGAAAATACAGTTACCGCCGGCCAAGCATAAATCCCATGGAGATAGATTTACGCCGGTGACCGCAACGAAACCAGTAGGCGCTCTCCCACCAGATCACGCCGCCAGCCGAGCCACTCCGGCGGAGGCTCGCCGGAGTGGACATGCACCTGTACCACCAGCGATTCGAGGGCACGTCTAGAAGCCAGCAGTTCGGGAGGAAGCTCGAGCTGCGCCGCAGCCTCCACGACAATCCGCTTCAACGCGTCGACACGACGGGCCAACGGTCGCATGTCGACCTGCCGATCGAGAGTTCCTGGGCCCTCTTCCCGACCGGTCCGGACGACCGCGTCCAACTCCTCGCCGTAGCGATCCAACACCGCCCTTGACAGACCTCGCACCCCTCGCGAGGGCGCCTTCCCGGTACACCGGGCAAGCGCCACCAACGCGGTATCCCCAACGAGATGACGACGGGGCAGGTTCCGGGCCTGAGCCTCGCGCTCACGCCATCCGGCCAGAGCCCGAAGCACGGCGTGGTCAGGGGCCGTCAGCCCCCCCCTGCCCTTCACCCGGAGATAAGCAGCGTCCGCTCCGGCATCAGTCGCTCGCGTCCGGCGGAAGCGCTCTTGATCCTCGCGCAACCAAGCCAGTCGGCCCAACGCGGCCAGCGACGCAGACAGCCGCTCCCGAAGCTGATGGAGGTAGGCCACGTCGAGCGCTGCATAGCTGAGCTGGGACGGGGTCAGCGGTCGTCGGCGCCAGTCTGACCTCGTCTCCCCTTTGTCCAGCTCGACACCGAGCAGGGAGGCCACGAGCCCTCGGTATCCGACCCCCATGCCGAGACCAGCAAAGGCTGCCGCGCGCTGGGTGTCGAAGAGCGATGCGGGAACGATGCCGACCAGCCGCTCGAACAGGTCGAAGTCCTCACCTGGAGCGTGCATAACGAACTCCACGCCCGGATCGGTGAGCAGACGCCCCAACGGGGCGAAGTCGCTCACCGCGAGCGGGTCAATGAGGACGACCCCATCCCCGGCGTCGGCCTGAAGCAGTCCGGGGAGTGGGTAGTACGTCCGCTCCCGTACGAACTCGGTATCTAGGGCGAGCTGACCGGCCCGGAGCCACCGATCGCAGACCGACGCCAGCTCGGCGTCAGTGGTCACGAAGGTGGGCTGGACGAAGGCTGGGCCAGGCAAGGTGGCACAGCTTACCTTGCCTACGGGGTGCGGCAACGCCTCCAATAGAGCTTGCGGGTGACCTTGAACCCGAGGAACCAGGTATTCTCATCACCGCTCTGGGGGAGCCGATTCGGCGTGGAACCGAGGTTATTCGACACGTTCAGCTGAAATCCAGAATCAGCGATCCGGGATCCGGGCATCCAGATCAGACCGCCGAGCCACCTCCAAGATTCGCTGGGCTACCCGAGCACTTGCGCCGGGACCGCCCAAGGCGTCCCGCACCGACCGGAGATCGGCACGGGTGGCCGCCGCATGGGCGTCGTCGCTCAGAAAGCGCACCGCCTCGGCGGCAACGGCTTCAGGCGTGAACTCTTGCTGGAGGAGCTCCGGCACGACCTTGCGCCCGGTCACCAGATTGACCATGCCAAAAGCATCGACCCGTACGAACCGCCGACCGATCCAGTAGCTAAGCCGGGACAGCCGATACACCACGACCATCGGCCGACCATGTATGGCGGTCTGCACCGTAGCCGTCCCAGACGCCGTGAGCACCACGTCGGCCGCATTGAGTACATCGTCACTCGAGGAGGCCACCAGCAGCGGCTGGGGGGTCAGCTCCGCCAGCGGACGAAACAGCTCGTCGGAGAGCGCTGGCGCACGCGCGACGACGAACTGCGCTCGCGGCACTTGGTCTCGAATCAAGCGGGCGGCACCGATCAGGTCTGGCAGGATGGCCCGCAGCTCGTTGGGCCGGCTGCCAGGCAGCAATGCTACAAGCGGCGCCGTCTGATCGAGGCCAGTCGCCTCCCGAAACGCCTCACGGTCGCGGGCAGGTCTGGCGAGTTCCAGCAACGGATGCCCTACGAACGAGACCGGGATGTCGGCCTCCTCGTAGATCGACGTCTCGAAGGGAAAAATCACCAGGGCCCGCGACACGAACCGCCGCATGGTCGCGAGCCGGCTGGCCCGCCACGCCCAGACCTGCGGGCAGATGTAATAGACCACCGGTACACCGAGCCCGGCCACGGCCTGACCAAGCCGAAAATTGAAGTCAGGATAGTCAATGAGGACGAGCACGTCCGGCCGCTCGGACCGAGCGGTGGCAACCAAACTCCGATACACACGCCACGAGTGAGGCAACACCGAGAGCACCTCGGCCAACCCGGTCACGGTCAGCCCCTTATAGCTGGCGACCAACCGTCCGCCTGCGGCCTCAAACCGCTCACCGCCCAGGCCGAACACCTGCACCTCCGGCTCAAGATCCCGGAGCTCGGTGGTTAGGGCGCCGGCATACAGGTCGCCCGAGGGCTCCCCGCAGGAGAGCATGACCTTCACGCTCGACCTCGCTGGGCGCTCATCGATAGCGGATGGTGGTTCGGCTTCGGCTCAGGGGGCGGCCGCGACTCCGGCGGCCGAGGACGGGCTCGGCTCCCAGGTCTCGAGATCGGCGACAGAGAGCACTTCGTAGTCGTCGAAACCGACCCGCGACAGGTCATTCAGGAAAGTGCGGGCTTCACCTACCAGCACGATCGAAAGCGCCTGCGGCCGAAGATACTCGCGCGACACCCGCTGGATGTCGTCCACGGTAACCGCGTTGATCCGGTTGGGATAGGTGGGCAGTTCCTCGAGATCGAGACCATAGACGAGAGCTTCCAGTACCTGGGCGGCAATGGCGTTGGGCGCCTCGATAGTCAACGGAAAACTTCCCGCCAGATAGGCCTGAGCGTTCTGCAACTCGAACGGCCGGACACGCTCGCGCTGCAACCGAGCCACCTCTTCCACCATCAACCGGAGCGCTTCAGCCGTGGCATCCGAGCGGGTGTCGGTCTTGGCCATGAAATCGCCCCCGAACCTGCGACTGGCCACGTCGGCTGACGCGGAGTAGGTCAACGACCGCTCGGTACGCAGCACGCCGCCTAACCGGTTCCCACCTTCACCGCCGAGAATCTTCATCGCGACATCGAAGGCTAGAAAGTCGGGACTGGTACGGGCCAATCCAAGATGACCGACTCGGATCGCAGTTTGGGTTGACCCCGGCTTGTCGACGATCACCAGCCGCTGAGTTGGCTCGGGTAGCGACGGTGACGCCGGCTCGGGTACGACCTTCCGCTCCCAGTCACCGAAGACCCGCTCTGCCATGGCAAAAACGGTCTCGGCATCGATGTCTCCAACGATGCCCAGCAACGCATTATTCGGCGCGTAGTGCGCCTCGTGAAACGCCTGGAGGTCCTGGCGGGTGATCGCCCGCACTGTGCGCTCATTACCGTTATGCGGCAGACCGTAGGCATGCGAGCCGTAGACCAGCCGACCAAACACGATGCTGGCCAGATAGGTCGGGTCGTCATAGCTAACTTGCAGCCCCGACAGCACCTGCTGGCGTTGACGCTCGATCTCCTGCGGCGCGAACGACGGCCGGCGGACGATGTCGGCCACGAGCTCGGCGGCCAGGTCGAAGCTGTCGCGCATCACGAGCACATTGACGAAGCTCAGATCCGTGCCGGCGCCAACGTCCAGGATCCCGCCGACGTAGTCGATGGTTTCCGCGATCTCGGTGGCAGTGCGGGTGGTCGTGCCCTGTCCCAACAACTGAGCCGCAAGCGCCCCCACCCCCTTCTTGTCGAGCGGATCTGAGGCCGCGCCGGCGGCCGTGATGAACCGTAGGTTAACCGCCGGCTGCTCGTGGTGCATGACCACGACCACCTGGAGCCCGTTCGAGAGCGTCCGGATCTCATAGGGTGGGAACGTGGCCTGACGCGCCGGCAGTGGCGGTGGCGGGCTTTCCCTGGGCCAGTCAGCCGCAGGCTGAGCGACCGCCACGTGCGCCATACCGATAACAAGAGCACCCAACACCGCGAACCTGAACCTCCGCATCAGTCGTCGCCTCCGGGACGAAGAAACGACCGACCCGTCGGCGCCGGCGGGGGCATGATAGTCAGCACCAGACGGCTCTCATCGGTGAAGTAGGTCTGCGCCACCCGCTGGACATCCTCTTTGCTGATGTTCTGGAAGATGTCGAACTCAGCGTCGGCGGTCGTGATGTCGTCGTGAATCACGGCCGCGTGCGACAGATGACTGGCCTTCTGCTCGACGGTGGCCCGCGAGAAGACATAGTCGCGGGCGAACTGGTTCTTGGCCCGCTGAAGCTCCCGGTCGGACACGAACTCCGTCTTCAGGAGCTCCAGCTCGGCGATCAGCGCCGTCTCGGCCTCCTCGGTCGTTCGCCCGGGCTGGACGACCGCCACCGCATAGAAGAGGTTCGGATCGTCGATCAGGGTACCGCTGCCAAAGGCCGAGACTGCCACCTGGTCGTCGTAGATGAGACGCCTGAAGATCCGGGAGCTCTCTCCGTCGGACAGGACCTTGGTGGCGATGTGCAGCGGATAGGCGTCGGGGTGACCGTCATAGGTGATGTGATGCGCCACCACGACCACCGGGAGCGGCCAGTTCTCGCTTTGCGACAAGGTGATGCGTCGCTCACCGGTGGGCCGCGGCTCCCGCGGGATGTCCCGCGGCACGGGGTGCTTCGCCTTCGGCACACGACCGAAGTACTGCTTCACCAGCGCCAACGCTTCGGCTGACTCAAAATCGCCGACCAGGGTCAGGAAGGCGTTCTCAGGGACGTAGTAGGTCTCGAAGAACTCACGCACGTCGTCGATCGATGCCGCCTCCAGATCCTCCATACTTCCGATGGCCGTGTGCTTGTACGGATGCACGTTGTAGGCTTGGTCGTACATGATTTCGGTGAGCAGCCCGAACGGCGTATCCTCGTAGCGCCAGCGGCGCTCTTCCTTCACCACTTGCCGCTCGGCTTCGAACGTCTCTTCATCAATCCGGAGGGTGGCCATTCGATCGGCCTCAAGCCAGAGCGCCAGCGGAAGATACTGCGCCGGAAACGTCTCGTGGTACTCAGTCGTGTCTTCGGTGGTAAACGCGTTCCCGGCCCCGCCGACACGCGAAATCAGCGTCAGGTGCGAATCGGGGAGAACGTTCTTGGACCCCTTGAACATCATGTGTTCGAAGAGATGAGCGAATCCGGTCCGTCCGGGGCGCTCATTCTTTGACCCGACCTTATAGACCAGCCTCGAGTGCACGATCGGCGTGGAGTGGTCCTCGGAGAGGATCACGGTAAGGCCGTTGTCGAGCGTGTGAAGCTCGTACTGGAACTTCGGGGGACGGACCGCGGTCTCGACACGCGACGTCGCGGCCAGCACACTAAGAACTGCGGCGGCGACACCCACCAAGGGGAGCCGACGGCCGAGGACGGACGGCATTCGACGCATGGCCGAATTATGGCACAGCGAGTGCGGTCGCACCGCGGCAGTCAGTGGCTTAGGAATCGGAAGCCGAGCATGGTGAAGGTCGTCGGCTCGAGGTCGAAAGGGTCCTGGTCGATGCGCCGTTCGCGGGCGAGGAACACCTCGCCAGCGCCGGCCAGACCGGGGAACCGGGCCCCGATCTCGATCCGGCTGCCAACCTGCCGCTCCCTTCCGAAGTCGCCGACGTCGACCGGGACAACCGTCACCTCGCCGCCCAACAGCAGCGACACCCGGGGATGCACCGGTCGATAGGCGGTGGCGCTCCCGCCAAACTCACCCAGGTAATCGACAAAGGACCGGCGGACGGTACCCATCGCGCGGTAGCTGAAATCGAAATTCCAACCCCAGTACGACATTACCGCGGTGGATTGCAGCCCGAGCATGTTCCAAGCGATGGCGAGTTCCTTATCACGATCGGTTAGATGCCGTGACACGTGATGGAAGACCGCGCCGACTTCCAGATGCTCGCTGATCGGGCGCCACCAGGCCGACAGGGTGATGACATAGTTGCCCTGGTTGGGGTCGATGGCCCGGATCTGCTCACCGATGATCCCCTCGTAGTTCAAGAGAAGATTGCCCCGGAAGTGCTCCAGGTCGAAGATGTCGATATCGCCGCCGAAATCAGTATCCCAGACGAAGTCCTCTTCGCCAGAGACCACGCCAAAGGCGTTCAGATGAAACCGATAGTTGGTCAGAAATCCTAGCTTGGGATCCGTCTGGCGGGCCGTCGATGCCGCGCTGCTCGTCTGGGCCCAGGCCAGCCCTGGCCAGAAAAGCAGCACGACCGCCAGGACGAGAACCACGCGATCTCGATGCATCTCGTCGGTGACGCTCTGGAGTCGTTGAGCCGTGAAGCCGCTGAAAGTCGGGTCGAACCGGGCGAACTGCGCGGTGAGTGTAGCACGCTGACCGCTCGCCCCCGGCGTTGGTCAGCAACTTTCGGGCAGGGTGCGCTCAACGAACCTGGACAGATGTTCGAGCTGGAGTTGGTCGGCGATCGCGCGTAGCCGCCCCTGGCGTTCGGCCGGCGGCAACGATAGCACCTGGCGCACTTCACGGAGCGGCTCCGATGACTGCACTGACCACTCGACCGCCGTCAGCCCACGCCGGGCGCCGCGAAACGCCAGCCAGTGACCGCCCATCTTCCCGGCGAAGTACCAAGAAATAAGGTTCGGGCCCGGCACGAAGAAGAACAGTGGACCGAACACCAGCACCGCTAGTCCGTCGACCACCATCCAGACGCGGTGGTGGTCCTGGTCCCGCTGCAACATCCCGTTTGCGATCGACCAGGCTCGGTTGGAAGGCAGGTCGGCGGGGTGGATCAAACTCGCGGTCTGCTGATGACGCAGATGCCACAGCAGCCGCTGCTCCGCCACCCACTCGGCCAGGCCGCGGATGAGACTCGCCTTCGCCCGAGCCACCCACCCCGTCTGCGCCTCGGAAAGCCGGGCGCCGGACTCGCGCTCGGCCTGCTCGGAGGCCATCAGCTCACGAAGCCGGCGGAGCAACCGGCTGGCAAACCCGCCACGTTCAGCCTGCTCTACCTCTCGTGGCTCGCAGTAGAGCTCGTAGCGGCCTTCTCCGCCCGGCACCAGAAAGACGTCCATGATCGGCTATCCAGCCTCTCCTTAGTACTTAGCGATGGCTCCCCGTACTTGACGATGGCTCCGCCGGGAAAATCCCCATTACCGGGTGGTCAGCCTGACGCCCCTCCGATACCATGCCGATCTACCGATGCCCCAGCTGGCCAAACGCTCCTGTATGTGCCTCTGTGCCCTAGCGACGCTGGCGCTGCTCTCTGTCGCCTCGACGCGCGCCCAGCCCCCGGCGGTGACCCTGCAGGTACGGGTATTCGACGGCGTCGACGAGGTCACCGCCGACAGCGAGGTCACCGCCTACGTCACTGACGACCGTACGTCGGCGCTGGTGGCCACCTTCGCGAGTGAATCCCACTCGCTCGAACTGCAGCCGGGCATATACGACCTGCAGATCACCATGGACGGGATCGACGACACAGCCAGCGTCAAATGGTACAAGCATCTCTGGATTCAGCACTATCCGGATGAGTTAGCCGGGCACCTGGAGGTGCTGAACCTCCAAGCGGTTTTCGGCGCACTGCTGGTCCGTCCACCGGCGGAATGGCTGGATAACGGACGGCCCTGGCATGTCGGCGCCTTCCTGACCGAAGGCGAAGGACGATCCGGATTCGAACCGGTCGAGTCCGAAGATCTGCGCCTTTTCATTCTGCCCGCCGGACACTATGACCTGAGAGCGCGCCACGGCGCGCGGGAACTAACCCGCGAGGCGGTCGAAGTACCGGCCGGCCGCACCCGCCTGATCCACCTCATTCCCTAAAAGGAATGGGCGCCGGAGACCAAGTCCCCGACGCCCAAGACTTTGTCCATCCACGGGGGATGGACCGGTGGTTCGGTTGGCCTAGCGGGCCAGCGGATCTGGCCGGAGCTGGAAGTGCACGATCTTGCTCTTCGTGCCCTTGCCGCCTTCGGTGTGCCAGATATAGTTCGAACCGTAGTTGGCCCAGAGCCCACGGCCCTTCCATCCAGCGTCTGGGTCGTCGATACGACCGTCGAGACCGCGGGAGTAGAACGCCATCGGATACGGCACCCGCAGGACCAGCCACTCGCCGGTGTCTGGGTCGAGAGCCAGCAGCGAGTCCGACGTCGACCCGTTGGCAATCGGGATGTTCTCGCCCATCCCAAGAGTGTTGTACTGATCAACCCAGCTGTAGTAGTGGAAATCGGCACCGACATTGCCTTCCACGCCACGCATCTTCGGACCCGGCATCGGGTAGAGAGTCCATCCCTCTGGGCAGTGCTGACCGGTTGCGGTCGGCCCGTTCGTCACCGCGCACTTGCTGCGGTCGAAGCTGGCCATGTGGCTGCTGCCTGAAAGAGCGGCCCAGATGATGCCGTCGCGATCCACGTCGATGCCGCGAGGCGAGAACCCGGTCTCCATCGACCCGAGGTCCCCGTTCTCGATGGATGGCGGCTGATACATCTCGGCGATACAGGTCTCGGGCGGACTATCCCCTCGGTCAAGCCTGACAATCGCCCCTGGGAACGGTCCAGTCCTACTGATCCACGCGGCGTGGTCAGTCGGGTGCGCGATGATGCCGTAGCCGAATCCGGCCACCCGACTATCCAGTGACGGGTCTGGGTTCTCTTCCCGCGGCTCGTTCCACGGCTTGGTGATCACACCGTCCCCGTTGGTGTCGAGCACGGTCGGGCACCAGCCCTGAGAGAATCGCTCGTCGCCAGTCTCATCGTACAGCTCCGTGTTCAGCCAGCCCACGACGTTGCCGTCGCCGCTGAACCAGAGGGTGTGCTCCTCGTCCTCACCGAACTGCAGGTGGTGTGTTCCGTAGCAAGTGTCCACCAGCACGAACCGCTCGCGCTCCGGGTCGTAATAGGATGCGTGACGGCCGGAACGACCGACGGAGTAGTACTGGGCGTACGGATTGTCTGACCCCTCGCGGCACCAGTCGTCGTTCTGGAAGGGACGGATCGTCGAGGTCATCCAGAGACGGCCCTGGTGGTCCATCATCGGATTGTGCGGATCAGAACGCTCATTCGCACCCACACCCCAGAGCTCCTGATCGCCCCAGTAGTACGACGGCGTGATCACGTCCGGGAAACGGGTGGGCATGACCTCGGGGTCGGGACGCACCGGAATGGTAAGTTCGGTCGCCGTATTGGCCACCGGGTCCACCATCGTGATGGTGCCGTGCCCCGCCGAGACGCCGTAGACCGGCCCGTCCCCATTGAGCCGCGGGTCGCGCTTGTCGGTGACGATCTCATCGTGGATGAAGGACGTGTCCTGGCCCCAGTCCCACAACGTCACCACAACGTTCCGCTCTGCGCCTGCCGGCCGAGGCGGCGCCTCCGGAACCTCACCCGCGGCGATACGGTCGGTCCAGTCCGCGAACATCTCGAGCGCAGGCTCACGCCCGAACCGATTCATAGCGTTACTCATCTGATTACCGCGCTGCCCGGTCTGGACGCGGTGGTCCCAGGCGGCTACGGTCGAGTCGAACTGGTCGCGCTCCTGCACGACACGGGTCGCCTCGTTCCCGAGCTGATGACACAGCTGGCACCCCTGCTTCATGTTGTCCACGAAGTGCGACTGCCTGCTCATGGCAGGGTTGATGCCGTTGCCACCGTTACCGGTACCCGGGAACTCGGAGGCCGGCGGCGGCTCGAGCAGCGAATACCAGTAGTTGCCCGGATAGACCTGTGCCGCCGCCCGCGCGTCAGGCGCGATGACGGCGGTCAGCTCGACCCCTTCGGCCCCGGTAGTCAGCTGGACCTTCTCGGAGTCGACGAGCCCGTAGCCACGCACCCACACGTCGTAGGTGGCCTCCGGCATCTCGGGCAACACGAATCGTCCCCGGTCGTCGGTCACGACGATCTTGACGAACTTAGTCTCGAGCTCTTCGGTCTCGGCGATGACCCAGACCCCAGCCTCAGGCCCGTTGTCGCTGGCCACGGCCCCGGCGATTACGCCATCGGACATCGACGCGCCCTGACGAGCGGACGCGGTTGCGGTCCAAATGGCGACACCGAGCACCAGCACGAGCATCGGCACGAGCGAATAACGCTGGCGGATTGCGGTGCGCATATTCCTTATATCCTCTCCTCCGGGACGCACTTGACCCGGTCTATGGATGCGGTACCCGCGTACACTGTACCTGAGGCTCGGGAGGGGGGTCAACGCCCCGGAGCATCGTTCTAGTGCTTGGCGCGGCGGATTCTGACCTGTATGATCTTGGGCTTGTTTGCACTCTTGATGCCCGCCTTTGTCCACGGCACAGCACTGACGCCGCCCTGTAGGAACGACGAATTTCCGTCATGAACCCGCAGTCCAGGAGTACACGACCGGCCCTCATGGCCCTACTGTCCGCCCTTGCCATCTGGCTGGGCGGCGGCGCCTATGTAATGCTCGGGGCGCAGCCGGAAGCACCGGAGGAGCCGCCCAGCGCCGAGACCGAAACGGTGGCCGATGCCACCGAGCAACCGATCGCCTTCAGTCACGAGCACCACGTCACCGAGATAGGCATCGAGTGCCAGTTCTGTCACGCCTACGCACGGCGAGGACCGGTCGCCGGGATCCCGCCGGTGCAGACGTGCGCTGGCTGTCACGAGGTTGTGCTGAACGAAGAACCAGAGATCCTCAAGGTCCTCGACTACTGGGAGAACGAGGAACCGATCCCTTGGGTGCGGGTACACAACCTCCCGGACTATGTGCGGTTCTCACACAAACCCCATATCCGCGCCGGCGTGAACTGCGCCGACTGCCATGGCGACGTGGGGTCGATGGAGGCGGCGGTGCAGGTCGAATCGCTCAGTATGGGCTGGTGCGTCACCTGTCACGAAGAGCAAGACGCCAACAAGGATTGCCTGGTGTGCCACTACTGACCTGTCGACCGACCGGTTGGGTGCACGACATCAGGATGCGCGGATGGGCCGCGCGGGGAAGGACCCCTTGAACAAGGGCAACGACAGTCTGATCGAGGTCGTCGAACGGCGGACGTTCCTAAAGGTCCTTGGCAGTGCCGGACCAGCCGCGGCGGTAGCGGCCTGCTCGCCGGTCCCGCCCGAAAAGATCATCCCCATGGTGGTGCCGCCCGAGGACGTCATCCCCGGGATCGCGACCTGGTACGCCTCGGTCTGCGGCGAGTGCCCGTCGGGGTGCGGGATCCAGGTGCGGACCCGGGAGGGTCGCGCGGTCAAGATCGAGGGCAACCCCGAGCACCCCGTCAATCAGGGTGGTCTGTGCATCCGGGGCCAGTCGTCGCTGCAAGGACACTACAACCCCGACCGGATTGCGGGACCGCAGGCGCGCCGGGTGACCAACGAGGCGGCGGGTCAGAGCGTCCTGGAGCCGACAACCTGGGAAGAGGGGCAGCAGGCGCTCGTCGATCGTCTGCAGGCGCTCCGGGACGCCGGTCAGGGAGATCGGGTGGCGCTCATCACCCCACCCCTCACCGGCACGATGGCCTCGCTGCTCGACACCTGGGCCTCGGTGGCTGGCGGCGTCCGCTGGGTGCAGTACGAACCGTTCGGCTACGAGGCGGTCCGCGACGCGCATCAGCGGCTGTTCGGTCGTGCGGAACTCCCCCACTACGATTTCAGCCGTCCGGACCTGGTCATCTCCTTCGGCACTGATTTCCTGGAGACCTTCGGTTCGCCGGTGGGCTACGCCAAGGCGCACGCCAACCGCCGCCGGCTCGACGGCGGCGACGCGGCGCGGTTCGTCCAGATCGAGTCGCGGTTCTCGATGACCGGCTCGAACGCCGACGCCTGGCATGCGGTCACGCCCGGCACCGAGGGGCTGATCGCCGCCGCGATGGTGCAGACGATACTGGCCGAAGACCGCGCCCAGGGCATCGCCCCAGAGGCACTGACGCAGATCGGCGATCTCGTCGCCGAGACCACGCCGGAAAGCGCGGCCGCCGCCAGCGGTCTGTCGGCCGACACCATTCGCGAGCTCGCGCGCGAGTTCTCGGATTCGGCCACCGGCGCCGGACGCAGCCTCGCGGTTGGCGGCGGCGTCGGCGCCTCGGGCGAGACCGGTGCGGACGGACAACTGGCCATCACCTTGCTGAACTACGTGGCGGGCAACATCGGGGAAACGGTCGACTTCGACCGCGCCTCCACGCTGGGTTCGTCGACCTACGCCGACATGGTCGAGCTGGGCGACGCGATGCGATCGGGCGACATCGAGCTGGCCATCGTCGTCAACACCAACCCCGTGTTCGCGATGCCGGCCGCAGCCGACTTCGGCGGCGCCCTGGCGGCGGTGCCCTACGTGGTCAGCCTGTCGACGCTGCCCGACGAAACGTCGGCGCTCGCGGATCTACTGCTGCCGACCCATAGCTCGCTGGAGTCCTGGGGCGACAGCCACCCACGCCAGGGCGTCTGGGGACTGATGCAGCCGGTGATGCAACCGGTGTTCGACACCCGGCCGCTTGGCGATCTGCTGCTCGACGTGGGTCGAGCGCTCGGTCCGCTCGACGCCGAGGACGAAAACGCGCCGGCGTTGCCGGCACGGGGCGACTTCTACCGGTATCTGCGGGACGCGTGGGAAGCCCGTATGCCGGTACCGGAGTCGGACCCCGACGACGAAGAAGCCGAGGCAGAGGCGCCCGACTTCGAGGAATACTGGGAAGCGGCGCTCCGTCGCGGCGGCGTTACGACGCCGGTCGCCTCGAACCCGGTCGAGCTCGACCCGACCCTCTTCGAGACGCCACTTTCGGGCCTGTCTCCCGAGTCCACCTCTCGCGCCTTGCGTCTGGTGGCGTACCCGTCCCTCCACTTCTTTGACGGACGTGGCGCCAACAGGCCCTGGCTACAGGAGATCCCTGAACCGCTGCTCAAGACCACCTGGGGCACCGGGCTCGAGATGACCCCGGCCACCGCCGAAGGCCTCGGCGCCGACGAGGGCCAGCTGGTGTCGGTCGAGTCCGACCACGGTCAGGTCGATGCGAGCGTCATCCTCAATCCGCATCTCGCCGACGGCGTGGTCGCCATGGCCATCGGCCAGGGCCACACCAACTTCGGCCGCTACGCCACCGACCGTGGCGTCAGTCCGATGACGATTCTCGCCGCCGCTCCGGCGCCCGGCGGCGGACCGCGCTGGACCGGAACGGGCGTCGACGTCGCGACGCGAGACGTCGTCAGGCCGATCCCGCGGCTGCAGCGCACCTTCGACCAGGAACACCGCGAGCTGGCGCAATCGGCCTCGCAGACGGCGCTCGACGCCGGCGAGGTCCACCCGGAAGAGCACCATTTTAGCCTGTACCCCGAGCACGAGCATCCCGTGCATCACTGGGGCATGGCGATCGACCTCGATGCCTGCAACGGCTGCAACGCCTGCGTTGCCGCCTGCTACTCCGAGAACAACATCCCGGTCATGGGCGCCGATCGGATGCGCCGCGGCCGGACCATGTCGTGGCTTCGGATCGAACGCTTCGAGGAACCGCCCCTGGAAGGATCGTCGGGGCCGGACAACCGGTTTCTCCCGATGCTCTGTCAGCAGTGCGACCACGCGCCGTGCGAAACGGTCTGCCCGGTGTATGCCACCTACCACACCGACGAAGGCTTGAACGCGCAGGTCTACAACCGCTGCGTCGGCACCCGGTACTGCGCGAACAACTGCCCCTACAAGGTGCGCCGGTTCAACTGGTTCATGCCGGAATTCGAGTCGCCGCTCAACCTCCAGCTCAACCCGGACGTGACCGGCCGCAGCGACGGCGTCATGGAGAAGTGCACGTTCTGCGTGCAGCGGATCGCCGACGGGAAGGAAGCCGCCAAGGACGAAGAACGGCCGGTCCGGGACGGCGACATCTCGCCCGCCTGTGCGCAGAGTTGCCCGGCCGAGGCGATCGTGTTCGGCGACATGAACGACCCGTCCAGCCGGGTGACCGAGCTCGGCAATGACAATCGCGCGTATCACGCCCTGGCCGAGTTCAACACCCGACCAGCGGTGACGTACCTGAAGAAGGTGACCCGGGACGCATGAGCTTCTCGAAGATCAACGACGACATCCTGCGGACGCTGCACGCGCCAGGGCGGTGGTGGTATGTCGGGCTCCTCGCGGCGCTCTCCGCCCTGTCGTTCGGCGCCTACGCGTTCATGATCCAGGCCACGACCGGCCTGGGAGTCGCCGGTTACGAGCACCCGATCCTCTGGGGCATCTACATCACCGACTTCGTCTTCTGGGTCGGGATCGCACATTCGGGCACGCTGATCTCGGCGGTGCTGTTCCTGTTCCGGGCCAGATGGCGAACCGCGGTGGCGCGCGCATCGGAGGCGATGACCGTCTTCGCGGTGTGCACCGCGGGGCTCTTCCCGATCATCCACATCGGTCGCCCGTGGTTCTTCTACTGGCTCATCCCGTATCCGAACGAACGTCAGCTCTGGGTCAACTTCCGGTCGCCGCTGGTGTGGGACGTCTTCGCCATCACGACGTATCTGACCGTCAGCGCGATGTTCCTGTATCTGGGCCTGATGCCGGACATCGCGGCGGCCCGAGACAAGATCAAGGACTGGCGTCGACCGATCTACAAGCTGCTGTCGTTCGGCTGGCTCGGCACGAGCAAGCAGTGGCGCCATTACACAGCGCTCTACGGGTTCTTCGCCGCGCTGGCGACGCCGCTCGTCATCTCGGTCCACAGCGTCGTCTCGTGGGACTTCGCGGTGTCGATCCTGCCGGGCTGGCATAGCACCATCTTCGCGCCCTACTTCGTGGCCGGCGCCATCTTCTCCGGTCTCGCCATGGTGATCACCCTGCTTGTCCCCATGCGCAAGATCTTCAAGCTCGAGAGCTACATCACCGTCCATCACTTCGAGAACCTCGCGAAGCTGATGCTGACCACCTCGCTCATCGTCGGCTATGCCTACATGGTCGAGTTCTTCGTCGCGTGGTACAGCGGCAGCCGGTTCGAGCAGGGCACCTTCTACGACCGGATGTTCGGCCAGTACTGGGCCTACAGCTGGATGATGTTCTTCTGTAACGTCATCCTGCCGCTGAGCCTGTTCTTCAAGGCGGTCCGCGGCAATCTGGCGCCCCTGTTCATCGTGTCGATCTTCGTGAACATCGGCATGTGGCTCGAACGCTACGTCATCATCGTGACCTCGCTGTCACACGACTTCGACCCGGCCAACTGGGCCGGCGTCTATCAGCCGACCTGGATCGAGGGCGCGATCACGATCGGGTCCTTCGGCATGTTCTTCACCCTGTTCCTGCTGTTCGTGAAGAACTTCCCGGCGGTCTCCATCACCGAGATGAAGGAAGCGGAAACGCTGGACCGACCGCACGAGGCCACCTCGGCCTGACGAGTGACCATGGCGACTGAGGCAACGGTGCTCGGCATCTTCGACGACGGCAGGCCGGCCGCGAATGCGGCCAAGGCGCTGCGTGAGGCTGGGCTCGGACAGATCACGGCCTATTCACCCGTGCCCGACCACAACGTGGAGCACGCGATGCACGACTCGGTCAGCCCGGTCCGGACATTCGTCCTGGTCGGCGGCCTCGTCGGCTGTTTTCTGGGTTTCGCGTTCCCGATCTACACCGTCCTCGACTGGCCGATGATCACGGGCGGCAAACCGCTCATCTCGATCCCCGCCTTCGTGGTGATCGCCTTCGAGCTGACCATCCTGATCGGCGCCATCAGCGGCATGCTGTCGTTCCTGGGCATGGCGGGGCTGCCCCGGTTGACTGGCCAACCGGCGCCAGACCCTAGCTTCACGAACGACAAGTTCGGGTTGAGCGTGGTCTGCGACGCCGGGCAGGCGGCCGCGGTGCGTGAGCAGCTCGAGCAGTATGGGGCTACCGAGATCCGGGAGTAGGCATGACTGGAATGAGAGCGCTCGTCGGTCACGGACTCCGCGCGGGAATGCTCGTCGTCCTGGCGACCGCCATGGCCTCGGCGCAGCCGGCCATCATGCGAAACATGTGGGAAGGCCCGGTCGTGCTGCCCGGGACAGACCCGCGCGCCCCGGTTGAGGACACCATTGCCGTGGACGGGGTCCGTCTCCGCGACCGGATCGAATCGCAAGATCTTCCGAATCCGCTCGAGCCCACTCCTGACGTGCTGGCGGACGGAGAGCAACTCTACGGCACCTATTGCGCGGTGTGCCACGGCCAGGCCGGCCAGGGCGATGGCCAGATCGCCAGCCATTTTCGTCGGATGCCCGACCTGCGGCTGCCGCACATCCAAGAGAACTACACCGACGGCTGGATCTACGCCATCATCCGCGAGGGTGGCTTCAACATGCCTCCGCTCGCCTCACAGCTCAGCCCCGAGGAACGGTGGGCGGTCGTGCTCTACGTGAAGTCGTTCGAGACCGTCCGGCCCCAGAGACGCCAATGATCGCGGTCGGAACCCCCATCGTGCCCGACGGCACACGCCGTCTCTGTCTGGGCGCCGGCCTGGTCGGCGCCTTGTCGTTCGTGGCAGGACTGTTCATCGGCGACAGCATCCGGGCCTGGCAGTCGCTGCTGGTGAATTTCCTGTTCTTCGGCGGATTGGCGCAGGCAGGCGTGGTCCTCTCGGCGATCATGCAGGTCACCTCCTCTCGTTGGGGGCGTGGTCTCAAGCGCACGGCGGAAGCCACCTCCGCGTTCTTCCCCATCTCGTTCGTGCTGCTCGTCGTGCTCCTGCTCGGCACGAGCGCGTGGATGCCCTGGGTGCACCATCCGGTCGAAGCGAAGACGCCGTGGCTCAACATCCCGTTCTTCGTGAGCCGGCAACTCGTCGGATTCTTCCTGCTCTCCGGACTGAGCGCCCTCTATGTCTACCGGTCGCTCCGGGCGGACATCGGTCAGCTCGATGAGTCGGCCGAGGTGAAGGCCACCGGCATCAGCCGACGCCTGATCGAGGGGTGGCAGGGAACCGACGCCGAGCGCGACGCCTCACAACGGTCCCAGAGCCGGCTGGCCCCCGCGATCCTGATCGCCTACGGGTGGATCTTCACCCTAGTGGGTTTCGACTTCTTCATGTCGCTCGAACCGCACTGGTTCTCCACTCTGGCTGGCGGCTACTACTTCATCGGCAATCTCTTCATCGGGATCGCGTTCCTCAGCGTGATCGCCGTGTGGTCGCGCGACAAGCTACAGCTGGCCCACTACATCGGCTCGCATCAGCTCCACGACATCGGGAAGCTCCTGTTCGGCTTCTGTATTCTGTGGGCATACATGTTCTGGTCGCAGTATCTCGTCATCTGGTACGGCGACCTGGCCGAAGAGACCGAGTTCATCTATCACCGCATGCACGGCGCCTGGGCGCCGGTCGCCTGGATCGTGTTCGCGATGGCGTTCGTCATCCCGTTCGTGGTGCTCCTGAGCCGGGCGGTCAAGACGAATGCCCGTGGCCTGACCATCATCGCGCTCGTGGCCTTCGTCGGGATGTGGCTCGAGCGGTTCATTCTGGTGTCACCGTCTCTCTGGCAGGGTGACGGCGTTCCCCTCGGTCTGGTCGAGTTGCTGGTCACGGTTGGCGTCGGCGGGTTGTTCGCCTGGTGCTACCTGACCTTCCTGCAGACGTTCCCGGTAATCCCGGTGGCCGATCCCCGATTGGAACCAGCCTCCGCACATCCCAACGCTCACCATTGACGGGGATCCTCGATGGCTCGCACTCACGAGTTCATCACGGGGCCCGATTCGGGTTCCGCTCCGTTCACGAAAGAGTGGCGGGTCCGGCGCCGTTTTGACCGGCGCCTGCGTCTCCTCGGTATTCCGGAGGATCTGACTGGCTGGAGCGTCCTGGATGTCGGAGCCTGGCACGGCTACTTCTCGTTCGAATGTGAACGCCGTGGTGCCGACCGGGTCCTCGCCGTCGATCGGTTCGCATGGGACAAGTTCGGGATGGACGAGTTCCTGGCGGCACACGAGCGCTATCAGTCGCGGGTCGAATACCAGCACCTGGATGCCCACGAGCTCGACGTGGACCAGATCGGGAAGTTCGATTTGGTGCTAGTGCTCGGAGTGTTCTACCATCTGCGCAACCCGGTGGCGGCGCTGGAGCGGATGGCTCGACTGACCCGTCGCTTGCTCATCTGCGAGACTCACGTGCTGCTGCCGTTCATCCACGAACGCTATCCTCTGGTCCCGTTTTTTCCGGGCGACGAGCGGACGGACGAACAGACCTACGATCTTTGCGGCATCCCGACAATGACCGCGTTAACCGAGATGCTCCGCTTCTCCGGATTCAATGAAGTGGATATCCGCTACCGGCCATCGTTTCGCTACTGGAAGAAGCTGATGGCGCTCGTAACGATGCGACCGCAGTCGGGACGTGGCATCGTGCATGCGAGACCCTAGAACTGCACTCCAAGGAAACAGGTGTCAGCAGGAAACCGGTGGGCTTCGCCGGCTGACGATTTATACGCACCCCCCCTGCGACCAGGCGGGATGAAAGAGAGGACGACATGAACATTGCGGTGATCGGGATGGGGACCATGGGCGCCCCGATGGCACGGAATCTGTTGAAGGCAGGCCACAGCGTGGTGGTGCACAACCGCACCCGCGAGCGCGAGGAACCGCTGGTGGCTGACGGCGCGTCCCGGGCAGACACGCCGGCCGCTGCGGCCTCCGGCGTCGAAGTCGTCCTAACCTGTGTTTCCGATACGCCCGATGTGCAGCGGGTGCTGCTCGACCCAAAGATCGGCGTAATCAATGGTCTGACCAGCGGCTCGCTCATCATTGACTGCTCATCGATCGCACCCGCCGCCACCCGCGAAATTGCGGCGACGTTCGCCGACAAGGGCATCGGCTTTGTCGACGCCCCCGTATCCGGCGGTTCCGAAGGCGCGATCAAGGGCACCCTGGCCATTATGTGCGGCGGCACCGTGGACAACTTCGCACGCGCCACCCCGCTGCTCGAGGTACTGGGCTCGAAGGTTACCCACATCGGCGACGTCGGCGCTGGCCAGGTCGCCAAAGTCGCCAACCAAATCGTTATTGCCGGCACCTATCTGGCCCTCGGTGAAGCACTGACGCTCGCCGCCAAAGCGGGCGCGGATCCGCAGAAGGTCGTCGAAGCGATCGGTGGTGGAGTGGCCGGCTCGTGGATCATGCAGAACCGGTCAAGCAACGTCCTCAACGACACCTATCCGCTCGGCTTCCGTACCAGGCTCCATCGCAAGGATCTCGGCATCGCCCTCGATACGGCGCGCACATTCGAGGTGCCGGTGCCCGTCGCTAGCCTGGTCGCCACCATCGAGGACGGTCTGATTGCTCAGGGACTCGGTGACGAAGATATGTCCAACCTGGCCAGATTCATTCGACGCGGCGCCGGCGTACCGGACGGCCCGCTCTCTGCCGGCGACTCGTAGCACGGACAACGACATGCGTAGGAAGGTATATCCAAGCTCCGCCGCCGCCCTCGACGGGTTGCTCAATGACGGCCTGACCCTGATGGTCGGAGGATTCGGACTCTGCGGGGTGCCGCAGAGCCTCGTCCGGGCGCTTAGAGATTCGGGCGTCAGGGCGCTCACCTGCATCAGTAACAACGCGGGCATCGACGGCGATGGTCTCGGGCTGCTGCTTGAAACCAGACAGATCGACAAGATGATTGCCAGCTACGTCGGCGAAAACAAGCTGTTCGAAAAGCAGTTCCTCGACGGTATTCTCGAGGTCGAGCTGAATCCGCAAGGCACGCTCGCCGAGCGAATACGGGCCGGTGGCGCTGGTATCGCGGCGTTCTTCACCCCGACCGGCTATGGCACGCCACTGACCGAGGGCAAGGAGGCCCGGAAGTTCGACGGGAAGCCCTACGTGCTGGAAACCGCGCTCCATGCCGACGTCTCGCTGGTGAAGGCCTGGCAGGCAGACGAGGAGGGCAACCTGGTCTACCGGATGACCGCGCGGAACTTCAACCCACCGATGGCCGAAGCCGGTGCGGTGACGGTGGCGGAAGTCGAAGAAATCGTACCCGTAGGCGAGATCGACCCGCACCACGTGCACACCCCAGGAATCTACGTCGACCGGATCGTGGTAGGCGAGTACACCGAGAAGAGCATCGAGCGTCGCACGACGCGCGAAGGATAGCAGCATGGCCCTGACCCGTGAGGAGATGGCGGCCCGCGCCGCCCAGGAGATCAAGGACGGCTTCTACGTCAACCTCGGCATCGGCATCCCCACGCTGTGCGCGAACTACATTCAGGACGGCGTCGATGTAAAGTTGCAGAGTGAGAACGGCCTGCTGGGGATCGGCCCCTACCCCACCGAGGCGGAGATTGACGCGGATCTCATCAACGCCGGCAAGGAAACGGTGACCACGGTACCCGGGGCGAGCTTCTTCAGCAGCGCGCAGAGCTTTGCCATGATCCGGGGAGGCCACATCGACCTGGCGATCCTCGGCGCGATGCAGGTGTCGCGCACGGGAGATCTGGCCAACTGGATGATTCCGGGCGCGGTCGTTAAAGGCCCCGGAGGGGCCATGGATCTGGTGAGCGGTGCCAAGCAGGTGCTGATCGTCATGGATCACCTGTCGAAGCGCGGCGACAAGAAGATCCTCAATGAATGCAGCCTGCCGCTGACCGGCAAGCAAGTGGTCAATAAAGTGATCACGTCCCTGGCCGTGATCGGGGTAACCAGCGACGGCCTCAGGCTGCTGGAACGTGCGCCTGGCGTCGAGGTTGACGAAATACGCGCCGCAACCGAACCCGCACTCCTCACACACGGAGACATCCCAGAGATTAGCGTCTAGTGGTATCGGTGTTGTAGCACGGCTAGGCTTCCGTCGGTGCGGCCGATCTGCCGCACCGAACCGCAATAGCGATGCGGGTTCTCTGATTGACGATTTTGGCCGCCGGGTGCAGCTTCGTACCCCACAGCCCGAACGACTCGGCGAATCCCAGTAGGGTGTCTTCCTGCATGGTCATCTTGAGGCGCCAAATCACGGTGGCGCCCTGTTGGCCGGTCTCGGCGAGACCGGCCTCGAGCGGGACGTTAAATATCCCAACATAATTGCCTTCGACAACTGGAACTTGTCGGCCAAGTCTCCGGCTAACAGCGGTCGGTCGCGAAGGAGCTACAACACCCGCCGGCGCCTCGGACCTGAGAACGCCTTGAATGCGTCTCGGCTCATGTCCTGCTAATTTGCTTACTGGGAAAATACTGGTCGAATGCCGACCGGGATACGCAACGCGTTGAGGGGCGTCGTCGTATCATTAATGCTTCGTTACGCTGAGAAGATTTCACCGGAGGCCAGAGCCCTATGCCGACCCTGAGCCAGTGCACCTGCTGCGCCGCCCTTGTCACGCTGCTACTGAGCGCACCGATTGCCATCGCACAGGATCCGCCCGAGTTACCGGAGCAGTATCGCGATCCGATCGACCTGATGGCCGAAGTGCTCGGCACCTACGCCTTCGAGATCTCCTCGGAGTCCGCCGAGGCGCAAGACTTCTTCAACCAGGGGATGCAACTGATGTTCGCCTTTGCCAAGGCGGACGCGGTACGGTCGTTCCGTGAGGCGTGGAAGCGGGATCCAAACTGCGCCATCTGCTACTGGGGCGAGGCGTGGGCCTGGGGCTCGTATCTGAACGGGCCAATGCGACCGCCCGAGGCACCGCACGCCTACTCCGCCGCACAGCAGGCTAGACGGCTGTCAGAAGTGCACGCCAACGCGAAAGAGCGGGCCTACATCGATGCGCTGTCGGTGCGCTATGTCGAGAACTTCGAAGTCGACAAACGGCGCGATCAGGACGAGGCCTACGCCGAAGCGATGCGACTACTGGTGGACCGGTTCCCGGACGACCTCGACGCGACCACGCTCTATGGCGATGCGCTCTTTCTGCTGGAGCCCAGGCGTGGCACCCGCGACCTCAACGACCCCAGGGTTCAGCGACTGCATGCGGTGCTCGAGAGCGTGCTCGAACGGGACATCAAACATCCCGGCGCCTGTCACCTCTATATCCACGCCACCGAGTCGACCTCACGACCGGACAAGGCCGAGGCCTGTGCGGAGCATCTTGGGCTGGCCATCCCCGGAGCAAGCCATATCAACCACATGCCGTCGCACACCTGGAACGAGGTGGGCCGTTGGGGTGATGGCGTCCGCTCGAACCTGCGCGCCTGGCACTCGGACCAGATGTCCGAGTTCGGAACCGGGATCGCCATTTACCCAACCCACAACCTGCACATGCTGCTCTTCGCCGCGTCGATGGACGGGCAAGGCGCGATCGCCATCCAGGCAGGCAAGGATTTCCACAAGCTGACCGGCAACAGCGTGCATCATGCCCTAACCCTAATCCGCTTCGGAAGATTCGACGAAGTCCTCAAGGTTACCGAGCGCCCTGACAGTGAGGTGGCCGGCGGGCTGTGGGACTTCGCGCAGGGCTACGCGCACCTGCGTGAGGGCGACGTCGACTTCGCGGAGGTCTATCTGAATCGGGTGAAGGAGCTAGCGGCGACCTCTGAGGCGCAGATGCGGTTCCACCCGGCAGAGACCCTGCTCGGCGTAGCCGCAGGCATCCTCGAGGGCGAGCTCCATCGTGAGGCAAGCGACCTGAACGCCGCCGAATCCGCGTTTGAGCAAGCCGTTGAGCTTGAGGACAGCCTGGCCTACGACGAACCTGAGCCGCTGCCCTTTGCCGCCAGACACTGGCTGGGGGCGCTCCTCCTCGAACGGGAACGATGGGCCGAGGCGGAGCAGGTGTTCAGAGCTGAGCTCGATGACCACCCCCACAACGGGTGGTCCCTGTTCGGCCTGAAGACGGCGATCGAAGCCCAGGGTCGCACCGACGCCGACGTGGATGCCGACCTCGAACAGAGCTGGGCGCGCGCCGACACCTGGCTGTACACGCCGCGTTATTGAGACACACCGAAGTCGAGGGGACGACCACGCCAGGTGCTCGTCTTCAGCTCCAGCACGTGGCGATCGGGATCACGCAAATAGAGACTGCGACCTCCCTCCGGCCAGTCGACTACGCTCTCGATCTCGATACCCGCGTCGTGAAGACGCGACCGCCAGCGGTCCAGATCGGCCGGGCGGATACCGAACGCTAGATGCTGCTGCCCGCGACCGTCCGAGGACGGAATCGTTCCATGTGGCGTCACCGTCGGTTCGACCGACGCGCCCTGCTTGAATAACAGCAGCACTTGATTCTCGGCCACGTCGAGGGCCGCCATCCGCTCCATCGGCTCCATCGCGCGGGTGAAGCCCAGCACGCGCTGATAGAACTCAACCGACCGACCGAGATCGGCGACGTAAAGCGCCGTCTCGGTCACCGCAACTACCTTCTCCTCGGCTGCCAGAGCCCGCTTCTCTGCCTGCTCCTCCTCACGCACGCGCGTGAGCGCGGACGCGATGAGCCCGGTCGGCACCGCCACCACCCCCAGCCCCGCCATCAGAACCAGGAACGTGAACATACGCCCGCCCGCCGTCACGGGGAAGGCGTCTCCGTAGCCGACTGTAGTTAGGGTGACCACCGCCCACCAGAGACTGTCGAAGACCGACGCAAATGTCTCCGGCTGAGCGGCGTTCTCGAAGTAATGGATGCCCACCGCGGACAGATAGATGAGCACCATGGCGGTGCCCAGAAAGGCGATCAGTTCCTCGCGCACGAGGACGGCAGCCCGTCGGAACCTAGCCATCGCGTCGCCGTAGCGGGCCAGTTTGAGGATGCGGGCCAGACGGAACAGCCGCAGCGCGCGGATCGAACGCAAGTCGACCCCCAGCGCCACATAGAACGGCAAGATCGCCAGCAAGTCGACCACGCCGAAGAAGCTGAAGACGAACGTGAGCTTCCGGTCCGCCACCAGTAACCGGAGCAGATATTCAATGGTAAACACGACCACCGAGAACACTTCCAGGCGGCGAAGGAGTTCTAGGGTCTCCGGTGACAGATCCGGCAGGGTCTCGATCGAGAACGCGGCAATGGTGAGAAGGATGACCCCCACCACGACGGCGTCGAAGAGACGACCGGCGAAGGTATCGGTATCCTCGACGATGCGCTTCAGACTCACGCCGGAAGTGTATCGCGGGCAAGCTGGCCCGAGACGCGAACGGAGGGGATCAATACAGGAGCATGGCGACGACAAACATCAGGATGGCCAGCATCACCACCCACTGCCAGACCTCCTGCTTATCGTCGGACGGGATGAGCTGGAACGAGATACTGCGGTGGCTGTCGACCACGTTGCGGAGGAAGTTGGCTGATTCGAGCTGCTGGCTGTCCATAGAAAAGGTGCGCCCGCCAGTGCGCTGCACCACCATGTTGATGCCATCCTGCTCCAGCCGGGTCCGCTGCCCGTCGAGGTCGGCCTCCAACGTCTCGTCATAGTCGACACCACGAATGTAGTCGAGCAGCACGGTGTCCACGTTGACCCCAGTCCGGCTCCCGATCCCGATCGGGTAGATCGCGAGCCCCCGGCGGTTGAACTCACCGAGAGCGATATCCAGACGGCTCCGCTGTTCGGCGTCGATCAGAAAGTCTCCGTCGGTGAACAGCAGGACCAGACGGTCGCTCCGCTCCTCGGGCTGCCAGTCGTCCTCACCCGACTCGAACCGATCCTGATTGTCGAGCGACAGATAGATCGACTCGAACGCGGTCGCGATGTCGCTGTCCCAGGGAAACGCATCGCCAGACAGTGTCAACGGCGGACCGATCCGCCCCACCTCTTCCACGAACCGTTCAGCGTTGGACGACAGGTGGACCCGACGTAGTGCCGTGGTGCCCCAAACGAACACGGCGGTACGGTCGCCCGGCGTCAGCAGGTCTTGCGTGTACAGACTCAGCGCCTCCCGCACGGCGAGGTCGAGTCGCGATGGACCAAGGTCCTTGACCCACATGGAGGCCGAGGCGTCGACCGCCACGATGACGTCCACGTCGCCCCGCTTGAAGCTCGACGCACCGTAGACCCAGAACGGCCTCGCGGCGGCCACCGCCACGAGCGTGAGTGCTGCAATCGCGAAGAACCAGAACTTAATGTGACCGAACAGGGGGTAGTTCGACCCTTCGCTGCGGGCCGGTCTCAATTGCAAGCGGAGCGCAAAGACGACCAGTCCGAAGGCCAGCAGCAGCCCAGCGATCGGCACGATAGCCAGATACTCCGGGTTGGCGAACTCGACACTGTCCCGGAACAGGCTGGTGATGGCGTCCACCGCTCGGCTTCCTCAGACTGCAGTCCGTCTCAAGGTCAGCCGCGGCGGCGGCGGACCGGGGTGCCCTCGCCCTTCATCTGCTCGAGCTCGGGCGGCTCGATCTCGCGGGGCGCCTCAAGGGCCCGACGCACCGCCTCGGGGTTGCTGGTCAAGTCGTAGTTCCACTTGTAGTCGAACCGGTCGGTGAGGTCGCTCCGGAGCGCCCGCTCGTAGTCCGGGTTGATGGTCTCCATCACCTCCACGATGATGGCTTCCTTGAGACGCGCGGCATCCGGGTCTTCACCGTCGATGGCGCGATAGCGCTCCCGTGCCAGCAGGAACTTCGCGTTCGCGAGCAGATGCGACGCCCGCGCATCGTCCACTTCATCAGACAGATCGTCCACGACCGTCTGGAGGTCGCCAGTCAGATAGCTGTAAGACGCCTGCTGCAAGAAAGCATCCTGAAAGAGATAGGAGTCAACCAGCTGCTGGACACCCCAGGCGCGGCTCCCTTCGTAGAACGCTGACACCTCGGCGAGTTGCTGCTCGGCGGTCTCGTAGTCGGCGCGCTGCACGCTATCGCTGAGCCCCTCCAGGTTGTCGTAGAACACAGCCAGGCTGCGGGACGGCACCCACACGGCGACGAAGAACGCCACCGCCAGCACGAGGCCGATGAGATAACGGAAGGAATGTTCCTTGTCGAGCAGGTCTGTCAGTCGCATGTCGTCTGTTCAGGACCGGCCGCTGAGCCGGCCTGACTCCTCGATTCTAGGGGGTCGTCCCCCAGAGCAGCTCCGAAACGAATCCGAGCGGTATCCCGACTACCAGTAGTCCCATAGCCACGAGTAGGAATCTGGAATAGATGGGCACTCTCAGAGCACGGTGCTTCAGTTCGACCCGCACCGCTTCACGCTCGTCGATCGCCTGGTAAGCGCGCAGCAGGCTGTCCTCGCTGGTGACGTCGAAGTAGTCGCCGCCATACTCCTGAATCTGGGCCACCAGCTGCGGCACACTCGGATTCAGGAAGCTCGCGGTACGGGCATCACTCGTGTTGATGTAGATCAAATACGGGACGATGTTGCGCTTGCTAAGCTCTTCGAACTCCGCATCCGGGAACTCGTCGACCGCGGCATCGGTGATGATGAGCACGGCACGATTCTGATTCCGTCCGCGCCCTTGAACCGCTTCGTCCCGGTCAAAGTGCTTCACGATGTCCTGCAGCGGCCGGATGATGTTGGTGTCCCCTTCGGCGGGAATAATCCGCACCTTGTCCCGCGGCACCACCATCGCCTTATCGAGCCGCTGGGTCATCACATACGGCGCATCCCAGACCTGGTAGTAGTAGAGCTCGTCGTCCATGACGAAGTCATCCACCATGTAGGGATAGGTCGAGAACAACCAGAGCGACACACGGTCGTTCTTCTCACGACGCATCTCGAGAAACTCGAGGTGCGCGTCTCGAGCCACCTCGGCCTTCGACTTGTTCGTATCAGGGAACTCCCATGCCATCGAACCCGACGTGTCGACGAGATCGATCCGCACACGCGACTCGACCGACCCACTCACTTCCTCAGTCGCAGTAAGAAACGGATCGGCCACCGAGACGACGAGCATGACGAGCGCAGCTGCGAGCAAGACCTTCGGCGCCGTGTGCAGCACGCGGACCCAAAGCCGTTTCCGGTGCCTCGCCTCGATGAGATGGCCAGAGTGCTGTCGCGCATGCCGCTTGCGGGTCGAGGCTAGCCGCACCAGCGTCAGAGCGAGAACCACACCGACCGCCACCGCCAGCGCCACGGCCATACCGACATCGCCGTACCGCACTTGGGCATAGTCGGTCTCGAGCAGCTCGCGAAAGCCGCTATCGAGGAAGGCGACCAGCTCGTTCCATGGCATCAACATGAGATCGCTCGCAGGTCTAGCCGCCGAACATGCCCTTCACCGAGTTGAGCAGCCGGACGTGCGGCCGCAGGTCGGCGAGGGCTCCCGAGATTGCGTCCGCGTCGGCCGACGGGTTGTCGACCGACGGCGCGCCTAACTCCAATCCTCGCTGGTACGTCACCAGGAAGTCGGTGAGCACGGCCAGTGCCTCCTTACGGTGGCCATCATCGAGACCGGCCACGAACCGCTGGATGCCGAGCGCCGTGTCCCCCGAATTGAGGTCCGACAGGTCGGCCTGCAGGTAGTCGCGAAGCGCCAACACCAACCCTCGCTGGACCTCGCGGACTCGGTCCCCTTCGGCGCCGGACGGCAGATCCTGCAACCCCCCCAGCGCCCGGCCCACGGCCCGCCGCGCCTCCCAGATCGATGGCTGGATCGGAATCTGCGCCTCGATCTGGGCAAGCTCGTCCTCTTCCTGCTGCTTCTCGACCGACAAACCCTTCGGCTTGCGGGCCAAGCGAACCAGCATGACGAGCCAGAGCACCAGCGGCAGCGGCGCGACGGTCCAGGCCATTGTCCGGAAGAAGGTCGCTTGATTGGCGAAGCTGCCCAGCTCGATCGTGTCGCGGATGTCGAGCAGTGGCTCGTCGGTCACCGAGGTGACATACCGCACTAGCCCCTGTCCACCGTCCACCTGCTGCACCTCGGCGTCCTCGATATCTTCACCGAGGTCGCGCACCAGGTAGTAGAAGCTGAAGTTCGGGAGCACGTAGGTCATCTTGTTCGGGTCAACCAGCCTGAACCCGTAGATGAAGTCCCAGATGTGCTCGTCCTCGACGCGGGTCTTCTCCACCGTCAGCGAAACGCCCTCGAAGGGATGCACCGGCAGGGTCTCTGGTGCCACCCGATCCTCCAGCACGATGATCTCCTGCCCATCGTCGATCAGGTCGGGGAACCGCACCCGATACCGCTGGGTGATGAGGTCGCCGGTCTTCACCACCGTCGGTTCCAGCTCGAGCGTCTCGACCCGCACCGGGCCCATGGGCGCATCGATCGCGTCAGGCGGCTGGGCCAGCAGGCTGGTCGGAAGCAACAGAGCGAAGGCAAGTGCGAACGCCGACGTGCGTGTCATGTTCACCGGTTGTCCATCCCTGGTCATCGATGTCCGATCTAGCGAGCCGTGCGAGAAATCAGGAACTTGGGCAACTCCTCGATGTGGTTCTCTGGCGTCAGCACGACCGAGTCGATCCCCGCCCAATACTTCAACTTGTATTGCAGCGTTTCGCGTGACTCCTCGATCCGACGACGGATCGCTCCAGCCTTCCTGGCAGAGATCACCGTCTGTTTGCCGGTCTCCATATCCGAGATCCGGATGTAACCCAGGCGGCTCTTGACCGAGAACTCCTCGGGGTCGTCCAGAATGAGCACGATCATATCGTGCTTCGCCGCCACGGTGCTGAGGAGCTTGAAGTCGATTGCGTCGTGGTCGTTGACGAGATCGACCAGGTCGGTGAGCACCACGACCGAGTGCCGCATCTTCAGTCTAGCCAGCATGAAATCGATGGCCACCTTGAGATTCGCCGGACGCCGCGACGGGAACTCCCGCTCGAGCTTCAGCTTCTCGAAGATCTGATGCGCCATGTAAAAGACCTGCGAGCTGCCCATCTTGGGCTTCATGTAGAGCTCGATCCGATCCGAGTAGCCGAGCAACCCGACCGGGTCACGCACGTTGGACCGGGTCAACCCGATGTTGCCCAGCAGATCCAACATCAACAGTGCCTTGTTGGACCGTTGGGATACCTGAAACAGCGTCGAGTAGGAGAGGTCGCAGATGATGAGCGTCCGCATCTCCTTGGGCTCCATCCGCTCGATCCGGAACAGCTTCTCCGGATACGTGCGCATGCTCAGGTTCCAGGCCACGTCCTTGAGTGGCTGGCCCGGCCGCCACTGATCGACGCCGACGATGTCGTAGCCGGCCCCCTTGAACCCGCTCTTGTGCTCGCCGAAGTGGATGCTCGTGGAGGGCTTGCGCGCTCGGATCCCGTGCTTGATGTCACGAAACCTGGCGTAGACCTCCTCTACTTCCAAGGAGGAACCTCCATGTCGCGGACGATCTGTTGCAAGAGTTCGTCCTTGTCGACGGAGAACTCCATACCTTCGCGCAGGACCAGCCGGTGGGCGAGCACCGGCCCCGCGACCTCCTTAATGTGATCCGGCGTGACCTGCAGGTCGCCGTTGAAGAAGGCGAACGTCCGCGCCACGGCCTCAAGGTGAAAATGGACACGAGGCGAGATCCCGACGCGGATATACTCCTTCACCGCCCGGGCGGCCCGTCCCTGGACCCGATGGGGACGCGTGTTCCGGATGAGCCGGACCTTGTACTGCGCCCCGTATTCAGACATCGTGACGTTGTCGTAGATATAACGGGCAATATCGAGCACCTCGTAAAGATCGGTCAGCTTCTCGACCTTCCGTCCCACGACGTTGCCGGCGGTGATGTTGTACTCGTCCTCTTCCCTCTCCGGGTCCATCATATTGATGGAGATGGTGGTGCGGTCGAGCTGCGCGACAGGGTTGGCGAAGGTGCCTTCTTCCTCGCCGAAGATATTCTCGGTGCAAATGACCATGAAGAACCGGGGTCCCGTGATGTCACTGAAGTCACAGGACAGCGGGAAGAGGGGCAAGACCTTACCCTCGGCCAGGTTCCCGTAGTCCGAGCTAAGAGTGGCCGAGCTCTCCTCCATGCCCTCGAGCACGGCCGCCTTGGTTTTGCCTGACAACCGGTTGTCCTCGTCAATGAGGACGATGTGGGCCATCAGCTTGCCCGGTTTGAAGACGAGCTTGCGGCTGCCGTCGGTCTCCTCGACGATCGTCTCGTAGCCGAGGATGTCCTCGGGCATGTAGGTCGGCAGCCCCTGGATCCGTTCGAACTTCGCGTCGATCGCCATGGCGCAGGCGCTAACCAGGTCGGTCTTCCCGGTGCCGGTCGGCCCCCTGAACATGACGTGCGGCTGCCTGAGCAGCTTGCTCTGGCTAAGCTTGTCCGTGTAGGGGAGCAGCGTAAAGAACGCCCAGGACAGGATGCGCGCGGCATCGTCGAGACCATAGAGCCACTTGGTCGACTCCTTCTGGAACCGCTGGACCACTTCATTGGCGCGGTCGAAGTCGATAGTGCGTGTCGGTTGAACGGCCATGTAATCCTCTCGCGCTCCGGGCGCCTCGAACATGGCAGGCGGCCGCTCGCACGACCGGCCCCTGCCGGCGGTAAGTGTGGCCGCGTGCGACCACACCGTCAAGATAGGTATTGGGTGTCCGACACCGGGTGCCTAGCGGGGGCCCCCACCCACGGTGAAGCCGACATAGAACTCACGCCCCGGCGACGGCTCGAAGTAGCGGCCACCCCATGCGTTGGTAATCCCCGAAGAGTTGTAGCGCTCATCGAAGATGTTGTCGAAGCCGACGAACGGCCGCACATCGACGTCACCGATCTGCGCGTCCCAGCCGAAGCGGAGGTCGACTACCGTATAGGCCCAGTTGAACACCGTGTTGGCGTTGTTCAGAGCGTAGTCGTCGTTCCAGCGCACGGTCGCGCCAGAGCGCAAACCGAAGGGCGCGGTGTAGTTGAACCCTGCGAATAAACGGTGGGGCACCGCACCCGGCTCGAGCATGCCGGAGAAGTCGTTCCCCTCGGGCGTGAAGTTCTCGAACACGAAGTCCTGATAGGTGTAGGCGACGCGAACGTCGAAGCTAGAGGTCGGCACCCAGTCAAGCGCCAGTTCGAACCCGTCGCGCGAGGTCTCTCCGGCGTTGCGGAAAAACGTTTCTTCGGTGATCGGGCTCTGGAACGGCACCAGGGCACTATCGACGGTCGAGAAATAAACGGCCACCTCGTAGCGAAGCCGAGCCGCCTCGGCGAGACCGCGGACACCCACCTCGAAGCTCTGGAGATCCTGCGGCTCCAGATTCTGGTTGAATCCCCCCGAGCCGTCCTCGGTGTTCGACAGCTCGACGGTGGTCGGCGTCTCGTAGGCGGTCGAGAAGTTCCCGAACAAGTTCACCCCGGGCGCAGCAGCGAACGTAATGCCCACCGAGGGGCTCACCGCATTCATGGTGCGCTCGCCAGACTGGTCGCCATCGTCCAGCTTCCGGTCTCCGGCCTGGAAATCGTAGTAGTCCCAGCGCACGCCGGCACTGAGGCGGACCCGGTCTGTCGGCGAGATGCCGATCTGGGCGAACGGACCGGCCGACATTACTTCCTCGGTCTGGTCCACGAGCAGACTGCCGCTGGTAGCTCGCCCCCCGGCTGTAGTCGGCGCGACCTGCCTAAACTCCATTCGGTCGTCGTTCTGTGAGGCCACGTCGAGGCCGGCAGCCCAATCGATGCCGGTGCCGCCGCGTTGCGTGCTGCCGATGTACTCGGAACGGAACCCGAATCCGTTCCGACCGAGGTCGACGTTCCGAAACGCACCGACGGCGCCCAGATCCCGCCACATGCCCCAACCAGTGGCACGAAACACCTGGGTTCCGCTCAGCCGGTGCTCGAGGGTGATGCCGCCTTGTCCCTGGGTCGCGGCCTCGCCCCAGTTCCGAGACGCGGCGACGCCTCGGGCCAAACACGCGCCAGACAGGCAGTTTCCGTCGCTACCGCGGACCGGATCCCCGCGCGCATCAGACTCGTTAAGGAAACTCGGACTCTCGGCAAAAGGCGAATCGTAGAGGTTGAAGATGCCCCGGATTTCGGTGTCGGCGCCTAGTTCATGCCGCATGACGAAATTGGCCTGTGTAATCTCGGCCGCGCCATTGTCCCGAAAACCGTCAGTTCCAAAACGGCTGGCACTCAACATGAACTGCGTACTCGCGCTGCCGCCGTCGACCCGCAGTTGCTGGCGGTTGTAGCCATAGCTACCGAACTGTACGTCGGGGCGAATGGTCAGGGCCCTCGACTCGTCAAACGTGGTCTGTAGATTGATCACGCCGCCCGCCGCGTTGCCATAGAGTACCGAGCTCGGCCCACGGATGACGTCGATCCGGCCCACCGACCCGAGGTCCACGTTGCCCGGCTCAGTCGTCCCGTCCGCGGTCGTGATCGGAATGCCGTCCTGGATGATCGCCACCCCGCGTAGGCCGAAGCGAGGCTGCGGAGCGCGGATGCTGAGTCCAATGCCCCCAGACAACCCGTAGTTGCGACGGTTCTGCACGTAGAGCCCGGGAATACCGCGGAGCGCCTCGTCGAGCGACGATCGGCGCTGAGCAAACTCGATCTGGTCCCTGGACACGACGGCAACTGAATTCGGGACGCCTGAGAGATCCTGGTCGGTCCGGGTAACAATGACCGTCTCATCAAGCGGCGCCAGCCCGAGGGTCATATCGACCGTCACGGCCACGTTTGCCACGGTCGTGGGCTGCTCTTCGCTCCCGAACCCAGGCAGCACGCCCCGCACGGCATAGGTACCGGCCGGCAGATTCAGGATCTCGTAGCGGCCAAGACCGTCGCTCACACCCAAGTGGACCGATCCAGTCGAGGTCGCGGTCGCCGTCACGGTGACCCCGGGCAGCACGGCGCCGCTCTCGTCACGCGTGACTCCTTCGATTCGTCCTGACTGCGCAGCTACCTCTGAGACCAACACAACAACCAGCAGCATGGCCACCCATGCCCCCAACTTCAACAAGTGCCAAACGGTACTCATTTTCACGAATCCCCCCCCCCAAATTATTTTCGATACACGCATGCACCGACGGCATCCTCGAAAAACAAACACCGACGGAACACGGGCCTTGATCGAAGCACTCCTCGAAGCCCCTTGTGTCGTACTCTTCCGAGCAACTCAACTACCTACCAGCAGACCGGTCAGTTCGCCAGCGGGTCGGGACGCATCTGGAACTTCACGATGCCCGGCTTCACGCCCTGGCCACCCTCGATATGCCAGGTTGCCGCTTCGCCGTAGGTGGCCCACAAGCCACGTCCCTTCCAGCCGGCGTCTGGATCATCAATCCGACCATCGAGCCCACGAGTGAAGAACCCTTGCGGGTACGGCACCCGGAGGACAGTCCACTCACCGGAGTCAGGATCAAGAGCCAGCAACGAGTCGGAGTTGGAGCCGGTCGCAATCGGCACGTCGGCACCCAGGCCAAGGACATTCCACTGGTCCACCCAGTTGTAGTAGTGGAAGTCAGCTCGCACCGGTGGGTCGGTGCCCGCAATGATCGGGCCCGGCGTTTCATAGAGGGTCCATCCTTCGACACAGTGCCTCCCCTGGGACGTCTCTGGCCCGTTGTGCACCTCGCACTTCGTGCGGTCGAAGCTGGCCAGATGGCTACTTCCGGACAACGCCGTCCAGATCACGCCATCGCGGTCTATGTCGACACCCCGCGCCCCGAAGCCCCGCTTCTCGGGCGGCACGCTCGAGTCGAATACCGAAGGCACCTCGAAGATCTCAGTCGCGCACGTCTCCGGCGGATTGTCGCCGATGTCGAGACGCGCCAGCGTACCGGGGAACCGATTGGCGCTAATCCACACCACCCGATCGTCGGTCGGATCGCCGATGACCCCGTAGCTCCCCACGATCACGCGGGTATCGAGGCTCAGGTCGGGCGTGGCCTCCTGGCCGCGTCGCGCCGGCTCATTCCACGGCTTGGTGATACGGCCATCGCCATTGGTGTCGATGACCGTGGGGCACCAACCCTGCGACGCGCGCTCGTCACCCGTCTCATCGTAGAGCTTGGTGTCAATCCAGCCGACGACCTGACCGCCGCCGCTGAAATACAGCGTGTCGTTCTCGTCCTCGGCAAACTGAAGATGGTGGGTCCCGAAGCAGGTGTCCACCATGACGAACTTCTGAGTCGGCGGGTCGTAGTACACGGCTGAGCGGAACCCGTTGTCGAGCGGGAAGTACTGGGCGAACGCGTTGTCCGACCCCTCGCGGCAATAGTCCGGATTCGCGCGATTTCGGATCGCCGAGGTCATCCAGACCCGCCCCTTCTGGTCCATCATCGGATTGTGTGGGTTGGCTGGGTCGTTCCAGATGAGTTCATCGCCAAAGAAGCGCGATGGCACGGGCATCGACTGGGCGATCATGCCGGGCACCGTGGCCGGATCGACCCGCAACGGCACCTTCAGATTCGTGGCTAGGTGCGTGGTCGGGTCGAGCATGGTCAGCTCATCGTTCGAGATGTTGACGCCGTAGATCGGCCCATTGGCGTTGACCTGCGGATTCCGCTTGTCGGTGGCGATCTCGTCGTGGACGTAGTCGATCTCAGTACCCCACTCCCACATCGAGATAACGACGTTGCGTTCGATTCCCTGGGGACGCGGCGGTGCGCTCGGAACCGCACCTGACGCGATACGCTCGCTCCAGTCGGCGAACATCTGCAGCCCGCGCTGACGACCGAAGCGATTCATGGCGTTGGTCATCTGCGAGCCGCGCTGCCCCATCTGCACCCGGTGGTCCCAGGCGGCCAAGGTGGAGTCGAACTGGTCGAGGTTGTCGATCTCGCGGATGATGCGGTTCCCCAGCTGGTGACAGAGCATGCAGCCCTGCTTCTGGATGTCGACCCACTGCTCCTGGTGCTCGAGCGTGGCAGCGATGCCGTTCCCGTCGTCGCCTGTACCGGGAAACTCTCTCGCCAACGGCGGCTGGATCAGCGAATACCAGTAGTTGGCCGGGTAAACGCGGGCAGCATCGACCGGATCGGTAGCGACCGTGACCTCAAGCTCAATGCTGTCCCCGGGCGATGCAGTGACGCCCGCCGAATCGAGTAGCCCGTAGCCACGGACCCACACCTTGTAGCTGGCCGCCGGAAGCTCGGGGATCAGGAAACGACCACCGTCGGTGGTCACCACGCTCTTGATGAGCTTCGTGGGGAGGTCGGTGGTCTCGGCGATGACCCAGACGCCCGCTTCGGGCCCCAGGGAACTGGTCACCGTACCGGCGATGTCCCCTTCCGCCGCCCGACCGGGTACGCTAGCCCACACCAACGAGAGACCGACGAGCGCCGACGTCGCCAGCGCTCCAGCGATACGATTCGTTTTCGTCATGGCGAACTCCCTCGTCCCTACCCCCAAGCGTCCTAGGTTCCGTGCCTCTACTTGCGTGAGGCGATCCAGTCTCCGGTGCCATACCAGGAGAAGCTTCCGCTCGCGCCCTGGATGAAGCCTCCGCTCACTTCGCCCTCGAAACTGATCGGCTGATCGCCGTCAAGGTCCGGTACGACCACAGTGAAGGTTAGTGCCGAACCGTCGAGGGTCCCGTCCACCGAAAGGATCTCTCGATCACCGATGTCGATCTCTCCGCCGATACCGGTGCCGTTCTGCTCGAACCGCGCCTGCCAAGTGGTCTCACCCGTCTGGGTCCGCAAGGTCATCTCCCACTCACCGGTGAGACCACCCTGACCCAACAACGGTGCACCAAGCACCGCGGTGGCCGCCAAGACGACCATCGCCAGACGTTGGACCATTGTCACTCCTCCACTTTGACAACGAAAACGGTCATTCTATGCGTCACCCTGTTGAGGGTCAAGAAGGCAAGCCTCTGTCGCTCAATAGATTAGCCGTAGTTTGGCGGACGCTGGCGAGAGCTACTCGTCCACCCCAGGGGGCGGACGTCGAACCCGCGACGCCACGGCGCTTGACGCCGACCCGAATCCGAACGATCCTACGCGCCCCAATGACGACAGAAACGACTGTTGCGAACGTTCCCTACTGGATCAACGGCCGTCAGGCGACCCCCAAAGACGCCCGGCGACTTCCGGTCACCGACTCGGCAACCGGCGAGGTGGTCCGTAAGGTCCCCTGCGCAGACGCCACCGACATCGACCTGGCGGTGGAAAGCGCAAAGGCGGCCTTCGCCGGCTGGCGCGCCACGCCTCCGTTACGGCGAGCGCGCATCCTCATGCGGTTCCGGGACCTCCTAGTACAGCACAAGAGCCAGATAGCCGCGGTCGTGACCGAGGAACACGGCAAGACCCTCGAGGACGCCGAAGGCTCAGTGCAGCGCGGTCTCGAGGTGGTCGAGTTCGCCACCGGCATCCCGCACCTCCTCAAGGGCGAGCACTCGGAGGACGTGGGCGCCGGGATCGACTCGCACACCGTGCGACAGCCTCTCGGGGTGTGCGCCGGCATCACGCCATTTAACTTCCCGGTAATGTGCCCACTCTGGATGATTCCGGTTGCGCTGGCCTGCGGAAACACGTTCATCCTCAAGCCGTCTGAGAAAGACCCGTCGGCCAGTGTGATGCTCGCGCACCTGTTAAAGGAGGCTGGACTACCAGACGGCGTGCTAAATGTGGTTCAGGGTGACAAGGAGGCCGTGAACGCGCTGCTCCAGCATCCCGGCATCGCCGCAGTCTCCTTTGTTGGCTCGACCCCGATCGCCCGCCACGTCTACGAAACCGGAACGGCCGCGGGCAAGCGCGTGCAGGCGCTCGGCGGCGCCAAGAACCATGCAGTAGTACTCCCAGACGCCGACCTCGACGGAGCAGCAGATGCGCTGATCGGGGCCGGGTACGGTTCGGCCGGCGAGCGCTGCATGGCGATCTCGGCCATCGTGGCGGTCGGCGAAGCGGGCGACGCACTTGTGTCGAAGCTGTCCGAGCGTGCCCAGGCGCTCTCGGTCGGCCCTGGCGACCGAGAAGGCGTGCAGATGGGCCCGCTCATCACCGCCGAACACGCAGCCCGGGTCACGGGCTACATCGACACCGGCGCTGACGAAGGCGCCAAGGTGATTGTAGACGGGCGCGGTCTGGTCGTGGCCGGCCATGAAAAGGGACACTTCGTCGGCCCCACCCTGTTCGACCAGGTGACCGACGAGATGACGATCTACCGGGACGAGATCTTCGGTCCGGTGCTGGTCGTGCTGCGGACCGAGACCCTCGGCGAGGCGATCGACCTGATCAACCGGAACCCCTACGGGAACGGCACCGCAGTCTTTACCCGGTCGGGCGCCGCCGCGCGGCGGTTCGCCAATGAGATCCAGGTAGGCATGGTGGGCGTTAATGTTCCGATCCCGGTACCGATGGCGTTCTTCTCGTTCGGCGGCTGGAAGAGCTCGCTCTTCGGCGACCTCCACGTGCACGGTCCGGAGGGCGTAAAGTTCTACACCAGGACCAAGGTGGTCACGACTCGCTGGCCCGTCCATCAGGACGGGGTCAGCCTGACCATGCCGACCATGAAGTAGGACAAAATGGCTGATACCCCCGCCGGCAATCGCTGGAGACCTCTGATCGGTGGCACCCTGCTCAACCTGGTGCTCGGGTCGTTCTACGCTTGGAGCGTGTTCGTCCTGCCTCTCGAGCAAGAATTCGGATGGGCTCGGTCCGAGACATCGCTGACTTTCAGCATCGGCATCCTCACGATGGCGGTGACCTTCGTCTTCGCCGGGCGACTGCACGCGACGGTCGGTTTCCGTCCGCTAGCGGCGATCGGAGGCATCCTATTTAGCATCGGATTCTTCCTGGCCAGCTTCACGTCGTCGCTGACCGTGCTCTATGTCGCCTATGGCCTGATCGCGGGAGCTGGCAACGGCATCGGCTATTCGATTGCGACCCCGGTCGTGACCAAGTGGTTCCCCGACAAGAGAGGCCTGGCCATTGGGATCGCGGTCGGCGGCTACGGCGCTGGGTCTGGCGTCTTCGGGCCGATCGCCGACGAGATCCTGATCCCACGGATGGGATGGGAGACCACCTTCCGGATCTACGGCGTGGTGTTCCTGGCGATCGCGCTGGTAGCCGCCTGGATGCTGAAACCTGCGCCAGATGGGTATGCCCCGGAGGGCTGGGACCCGAGCCAGCTGAAGGCGGCCGTCACCCCGGTCGGTCGCGACATCACGCCCGGCGAGATGCTCCGCGGCAACAGCTTCTACTTCCTGTTCCTGGCCTATTTCTTCGGAGCGATCGCCGGACTGGGTCTCATCAGTCAACTGGTGCCGTTCGGCACCTCGGTAGGCATCGGGAGCGTGGCCCTGATTGGCCTGGTGGTGGGCGCGATCGGCAACACCACTGGACGGGTGCTATCGGGCGCCATGTCCGACAACATAGGCCGTCTGAACGTCCTTCGCCTCATGGTCGTCGTCTCGGCGGTGGCCATGCCGCTCCTCTATCTCCTCGGGTCCAACGTGCTGTTCTTCGTGGTCGGCGTCTTCGCGGTCTACTACTGCTACGGCACCCTGCTCGCCGTCTTCGCGGCAACATCGGCCGACTTCTACGGCACCAAGCACTTCGGCGTAAACTACGGCCTGTTGTTCCTCGCCTGGGGCATCGCGGCGGTGGCCGGTTCGCAGCTCGCAGGCTTCGTCTTCGACACTTTCGGCAACTATCAGTACGCGTTCTTCGGCGCGGCGGTACTGTCCATCATGTCACTAGGCTGCCTCTACAAGGCAAAGAGCCCAGCCCGCGCCGCTTAGGCGCTTCGAGTCTCGGAAACCATGTCTTCAATCATTCGTCTCGTCGGCAACCTCGGTGACTCTCTGTCGCGCTTCACCCAGCGCTGGATTCCAGACTCGTGGGTCGTCTGCATGATG
>DEAA01000035.1:71160-90358 GCA_002346545.1 Acidobacteria bacterium UBA2994 | reverse complement strand
GTGCTCGCCTGGGGCGGCGGCATGTGGTCCCTGCTCACCCTGGCGATGCAGTTCACCATCGCTATGATCGCGGCGCACGCCTGCGTGTCATCCGGGCCGGCCTTCCGCTTTCTCGACTGGCTGGCCAGCCGCCCAGACGTGGAGCGACCCGTTCAGGCCGTGGTACTGCTCGGGCTCTACTCGATCATCATCGCCTACTTCAACTGGGCGGCCAGTGTCGTCGCATCGGCGCTCTTTGTCCCCTTCATAGCGCGGCGAAATCCGAAAGCCGACATCCGCCTGCTGATCGCCGCGGCCTATCTGGGCATGGGCACGGTGTGGCACGGTGGACTATCTGGATCGGCGCCGCTCATCATGGCCACCTCCGGCAACCCGATCACAACGGCCACCGGCGGTAACCCGGCGCTCGTCGACCGACTGTATCCAGTTACCGAGACGCTGTTCAACGCCTTCAACCTCACCTATCTGGTCATCGTCGCAGCCGTCGGCCTTGGCATGGTCGCCATCCTGCATCCACGCCAAAACGCACGGACCCTGACCCCCGAAGAGATCGACCGGATGATGCCAGTCATGCCGACTGAGGAGGAACCGACGACCCCCGCGGCGTCGATGGAGGCGTTCCGGGGCTGGACCCTGCTGGCCGTGGTACTGATCGGATACCCACTCGGCCACTCCATCGTGACCCAGGGCTTCGGCGCCAGTTGGACCATCAACGCCTACAACGCGGTGTTCCTGATCGGCGCCCTGCTGCTCCAGGGCAGCCCGGCAAATCTAGTCCGCGCCTTCGCCAACGGCGCCCGGACCGCCTCCGGGGTCATCTTGCAGTTCCCGTTCTATGCCGGGATCTTCGGGGTCATCAACGGCACGGGACTGGGCGACTGGCTGGGCGACATCTTCGTCACTATCGCCACCACCGAGACTTACCCGCTGATCGTCTATGTCTACTCAGGCATCGTGAACGTGTTCGTGCCGTCAGGCGGATCGAAGTGGCTGATCGAGGCGCCCTATCTGCTGCCGGCTGCGCGGGAGTTGGCGGTGTCGCCGACCACCACCGTGCTGGCCTATGCCTACGGCGACTCGACGAGTAACCTCATCCAGCCGTTCTGGGCGATCCCGATCCTGACCGTCACCCGGATGAAGTTCGGGGACGTGCTCGGCTACACCGGCCTGGTTGCGCTCGCGCTGTTCGCGGTAACGGTGATCGCCATGTTCCTCATCCCACCGATGCTCTAGGAGTCCGTGCTCGGTTTCTCACGCTTCAGGCCCCGGGCCATCCCAGACCGTCGCAGCCTGCACATGGACGGCCGGCGGGGCACGCTGCCGTTCCGCTATGCGGTTGGGACCGGTGACGACTACATCTTCACCGTCGACATCTGGGCCTACCTGGACAAGCGGGACCCGGACCAGCACCTCGGCTGGTGGCGGTTCGAGCTCCCATCTGGGGACCGGCAGGCAGAGCTCGCACTCGACTTCGACCAGATCAGCATGGCGTCGGTCACGCTCCAAGTCGACGGCACAAGCTATCAGGCCCTCGATGGATGGCAGAACCCAGACTATCCGTTCGACCCGCTCGCCGATCTCGAACTGGTGTTCCGGAATGCCCAGGGCGAGGTGCAGCGGATCGAACCGACGCTGCTTAAATTTAGCGACCGTGACGGGCTGCGGCGGTTCTACGCGCGACACTTCGCGACCGACGGGTATACCTCGGCGGAAGAAGCCCCGTTTCTGCCGAACCTCCACGCCTACAAGCTGGACCGGCTCGAACGCCTGTTCACGAAACACATCCCCGTGGGAGGGTGGGTCGTCGACGTTGGCTGTGGACGGTCGCTGTTCTCGGACATCGATACGACCTTTCCCTTCACGGTGTTTGCTGGCGACCTGAACTACGACTCGGTGCACACCCGGGCGCTCGAAGTGCCGTCTCAACGGTGGAGCGTGTTCGACGCGGCAGCCGTGCCGCTCGCCGACGCCAGCGTCGACGCGCTCTTCGCCGGTGAAGTGATCGAGCACCTCACCGACGTCGAAGCCACACTCCGCGAATGGGGCCGGGTGTTGAAGCCCGGAGGAGTCGCCATCATCACCACTCCGAACCGCGACCGTCTGGTCTCGGTGGTGGGCGGAATGGAGCGCCCCTACAGCCGGGACCACCTCCGAGAACTGTCGTATCGGGAACTGACGGGCGAGCTGCTCCCTGCGAGCGGTTTCCGGGTCGTGGAGCAGTCGGGGCTCTATCTCGAGCTGTGGCTCAAGAACCTGTTCAGCGCCGAACCGGTCCACGACCACCTGCAACGGGGCGGCAACACGAAAGAGCACCTGTCGCTCATGCGGCGCTTGTATCCGTTGGGCCGCTGGCTACCTCGGTGGGCGCTCGGCATCGTGGTCGTCGCGCGAAAATGGGATACGTAGAAGCATCAGCGCAGCGAATCGCTCAGCGCCTTGATTGAGTGGGCGTGACCCGAACGACCTGACCGCCGGAGGCGTGCTCGAGCAGCAGGTAGAGCTCGCCAGTCGGGCCGATCTCGACGTCTCTGATCCGTGCCACGTTCTCGATCAGGATCTCCCGCTCGAGCAGCTGACCATCCTCGATTCGCAGCCGGATGAGGTCTGCTGCCTTGAGCGAGCCGACCAGCAGATCCCCGCGCCAGGCGGCAAGAGCGTCACCCTCATAGACCACGAATGACGACACGGCCACCGACGGGGTGAAATCCACGACAGGTTGGGCAACATCCTCGAGCGACACCTCGGTACCGTGGCGCCCGTCCCAGTTGACCTCTGTCCCATCGTAGTTCTGTCCGTTCGAGAAGAGCGGCCAGCCGTAGTTGCGTCCAGGCAGCAGTAGATTCAGCTCGTCGCCGCCCCGGGGTCCGTGCTCGGTTCCCCACAGGCGATCGGTGCGGGCATCGAACTCGAGGCCCTGCGGGGACCTGTGGCCATAACTCCAGATGCTCGGCACCGCGCCGGGCAGATCGACGAAGGGATTATCAGCCGGGACTCGGCCATCGTCGTGGATCCGGTGGATCTTGCCGTGCGGCGAGGCGAGGTCCTGAATCCCGTCGTCGCTCTTGTAGCCCACGCTCAGAAACACGTACCCGTCCGGGTCGAACGCGATTCGACCACCGGCCACCGAGTCGCTCGAGGGCGAGTAGGATTCGAGCGGCGGCTGCCAGATCACTTGCTCGTCTGTCCAGCGGCCGTCTTCAATGCGACCACGGACGAGCTTGACCATGGACACCGGACGCTCTGAGACTCGACTGGCCTCGTTGCAGCCTCCACAGCGGTCGGTGTAGGCCAGGTAGATCCAACCATTCTCCGGATAGCGCGGATGCAGAGCAACGTCCAGGAGCCAGCCGATGCCCTCCTCGACACCACCCAGACCGAGCTGGCTGTCGTCGTAGACCGCCGGCGTACCTTCGATAAGCGTCGAGCGTTCTCCCTCCGGCGTGACGAGCCGAAGGCCGCGCTTCTTCTCGGTGACCAACACATATCCATCGGGCAGCACCGCGAGGGAGTATGGAAGTGGGTCGAGCCCCGCGATCAGCACGTCGATCTCGAGGTCGTACGCCTGGGTTCGGATCTCGCCCTCCGGGATGGTGAGCTCGTCCATATAGTTGAACTGCGAGTAGACCAACCCGTCCCGAACCTCGGCTATCCAGAGCGCCAGGGTCTTGATCTGGTCGGCGCTCATGATAGCGGACCAGGCCGGCATGTCGCGTTCCGGGACGCCGTTGCTGATGCTCGCCACCAGTTCGTCGACAGACGCGCCGCCGGCGAGCGCGGCCCCGACGAGCGGCGTGCCCTGGGCCGCCCCCTCCATGCGCTCGCCGTGGCAGACGGCGCAGTGCTCGCTGAACAACTCCGCGCCAGCTTCGAGCATGAAGCGCTCGCCCTCCACATCCCGGTTCCTGGTGTACGTGCCAGTCCCTCTCCCGGGCTCTTCACCACCATCTCGGTCCGTGGAAGGGGCAGCACAGGCGACGGCGGCCAGGGGCACGATGAGCAGTGCTGCCGCCAGCCAGCGCCACGGGCCGCCCGTACGGCGAAACGCCGAGTACAGCGGCAATGAAGAGGGAGGGAGCGAAGCGGCCATAGAGTCAGGGCGTCCTGGCCACGCGAAATCCTACGCTGTTGTACGTTCTCGTGGTGTCGTCGTTGCTCCGCTTGGCAGACCGCACGCCCATGGGTCCGTAGAACCAGGAGCCGCCGCGAACCACACGCCTCGAACAGTCGCCCGCGTCCCGCCAGACGTCGCCGCCGATCGGGGCGTCAGCATAGGACTCGTGCCAGCAATCTGCCGTCCACTCCCAGACATTGCCCAGCATGTCGTACAGGCCGAACGCGTTCGGTCGATAGCTCGCCACCGGGGCCGAGACCACATGGCCGTCAGCACAATCTACGGTCGACCGCTCCCTGAGCCGCGGCTGGGCGTCCTCGTCGGCGCCATTGGCGAAATCGCACGGGCTTGCGGACCCCTCGACCTCCCAATGGCGTGCGGTGGTCGTGCGAGCGCGCGCGGCGTACTCCCACTCGGCTTCCGTGGGTAACCGGTAGTGCTGACCCGTGCGCGCGGCGAGCCACTCGGTGTAGGCCAGCGCATCGTCGAAGGACACGCACACGACTGGCATCGAGGCGACCTGGGCAACGTCCAGGTAGCGTGGATCCCGCCAGGACGCGTCCACGCCGTCGACAAAGGTGATGCCAGCGTCGTTCAACGCGCGACAGTTCCCGCTGTCGGCCGTCGCGACATACCCCGAGTCCTCCACGAAGACCGAGAACTCCGCCACGGTGACTTCGCAGCGACCGAGGGCAAACGACTTCACCGTAACCGTGTGCACTGGCTTCTCGTTACTGTCACCGTCGAGCGAGCCCATCCTGAAATGACCGCCCTCGATGACGACCATCTCCGGGCCCATCGCCGGGTCGCTGCGACAGACGTTCGGGTCCCGCTCGGGGAGTTGGATGGTCACCTCCCTGGCAGTCTCGCTTCCGCTGCCGCTGGCTACTCCTCGGCTGAAGAGGCCACCACAGACCAGCAAGGCCAGGCAGACCGCAATCCCCCGCGTCAGTCGCGCGCCAAGCCGTGTGCCCCTCGCGAGTTGAGACTCTGCAGCCACATCACTCTCCTTCTTGGCCGAGCACTGCGCGGCTCAGTCGCCGCACCACATCCACACGCAGATGGAGCATGGCGGCCGTACGGCTGTGAGCCGCTGCCACGACGCCTCGAAGACGATAGCAGTTCTCGGAGCCCCCCGGTCGGTGGGGGTTGTTCGGAGGCGGGGGCGTCACCGTGTGACGGTCGCCCTGCTGACGTGGCGCGGCGACTGACAGCGGACCGAGGCTCCTCGTGCCCGCTTTGGCCCTCGCCATCAACAGACTGGAAGCGTGTCTTCGTCGCCAGTGGGGTCACCGCTCCGCGCGAACGAGATGACGGTTGTTCGACCGGCGTTGGCCAGCGCTCGTACCGCAGGATCGTCGGCGTCATACAGATTCATACGATCGACGCCTCTGGCAAAGCGATTGAAAGTGACTGCTGGGTTTGCCGCGCTCTCGTCGTTTGGAGATTACCTCGCCACGAGGGTCCCCCCTCGAGCGGTCTAGCCTAGTTCCCCTGCCGATCCAAGATCTCCTCGATCCGGTCCATGACCCTGTCCATGCGGGCGATGAGGGCGTCGTAGGGAGCGTCGATGGCCAGGTCGATGCCGTATTCCTGGAGCAGCTCGTAGGCGTAGCGTGAGCCGCCGGCGGAGAGGACGGCGAGATAGTCGTCGCGCGCCTGCTCGTCACCGTTGAGAAAGCGCTCGGCGAACATCGTGCCGCCGGCGATCGAGGTGGCGTACTGGAACACGTAGAAGTTCCGGTAAAAGTGCGGGATGAAGGCCCACTCCACGGCGTAGGCCGGATCGATGTTCATCACCCCTTCATCGGCGCCGTGATACTGACGGAGGAGCTGCTCGTAGACCGAGGTCATCTTCTCGCCCGAGAGCGCTTCGCCCGCTTCCACCATCTCGTGGATGCGCAGCTCGAACTCGGCGAACATGGTCTGGCGGAAGAAGGTACCACGAGCGGCCTCGAGCGCCGTGCCCAGATAAAACAGCCGCTCCTCGTCCGAGATGTCCTGGCCGAGCATGTGCTCCTGGAGCAGCACCTCATTGGTGGTCGACGCGATCTCGGCCGTGAACGTCGCGTAGCTCGAGGTCTCGTAGGGATTGTGCTCGGTCGACAGCAGCGTGTGCACGGCGTGTCCCCACTCGTGGGTGAACGTCGACACGTCGTTGAACTGGCCGTTGTGGTTCAGCAGCAGATACGGGTGCACGTCGTAGACGCTGCCGTACATGTAGGCGCCGGGTGCCTTGCCCGCTTGCGGATAGACGTGCATCCAGTCGCCGGCGAACCCGCGTTCGAGCAGCGACAGGTAGTGGCCGCCCAGAGGCGCCGCCGAGGCCAGCGTCAGCGCCTTCGACTCTTCGATGTCGAAGGACCGATCCGACGCCACCAGCGGCGGATAGATGTCGTAGTAGTGCAGGTCGTCGAGCCCGAGCATCCGCTGTCGCAAACGGAAATATCGATAGAGCGAGGGCAGATGCCGATGGGTCGCCTCGATGAGCTTGCGATACACGGCCGTCGGGATGTTGGGCCCGGACAAGGCCGCGTCGAGCGCGTTCTCGTACTTGCGGGTCTTGGCCTGGAACACGTGCGACTTCACGTGCGTGTCGAGGGTCTGCCCGATCGAGTTCTGGTACGCGTTCCAGGTCCCCCAGAACGCGTCGAACACCTTCTTGCGGTCGTCTCGATTCTGAGAGGCCCGGTGCAGCGAGTAGCCAGCCTGGTCGAGGGTGACCTCGTCGCCCGTCGACAGCGTGAGGACCGGCCATGTGATGTCCGAGCTGGTCAGCAGCGCATAGATCCGCTCGGGGCCCTGGACGACCGGACCGGTGGCCGCGAGGATCTGCTCGGCCTCGTCGGAGAGGGTGTGCGGCTCCTGCCGCAGGGTGTTCTGAATGTTGAACGCGTGCTTCTCGAGGCCGGGGTCCTCGCCCAGATACCGCTCGATGGTGGCCGAACCGACACGCAGCAGCTCCGGTGACACCCACGACACGGCTTCGCCGAACTCGGACAACAGCGCGGCGGCGAGTCCCCGCCGCTCCTGGTCTGCAGACACGCGACGGTCTTCGTCAGCCTTCAGGAACGCAAAAACGTAGAGTCGGGCCAGCTCCTTCTCTGTGTCGGAGATCTCGTCGTACGCCTCGCGCAGCACGGCGGCGCTCTCGCCCAATCGGCCACGGAAGGCGGCCAGCCCATCGACGCGGGTCTCGAGGCGGGCCTTCGCCGCGTCCCATGCGTCGAAACTCGGGTAGATCTCGCTCAGATCCCAGACGATCTGTTCGAGGGGCGTCTCCTGGGCTTCCGCGACCGCTGTCGTCATCATCATCGTCGTCACCATCGTCAGTGCCCCGCCGAGCGCGGGGCAGACACCGCGTGGCCATCTCATGCTGGCTCCTCCTGAGACGATCCTCCGCCGAAAACCGAACGGCGTCGCCATTTGCCCGAACTCGGTCAACTCTGAGGGTTGACCAGCTGACGCAGCACGTAAGGCAGGATCCCGCCGTGCCGGTAATAGCTCAGCTCGTCGGGGGTATCGATACGCACGTCGACCGCAAACGACCGGCGGTTACCGTCGGCGGCCACGGCTTCGACTGTCGCCTGGCTCCGGGGAACTAGCCCGCTGCCGATCCCGGTCACCTGGAACGCTTCCTGCCCGGTCAGCCCCAGCGACGCCACCGTCTCGCTGTCCCGGAACTGGAGCGGCAAGACGCCCATGAAGACGAGGTTGCTCCGGTGGATCCGTTCAAAGCTCTCTGCGATCACCGCCAGAACCCCGAGCAACATCGTGCCCTTGGCGGCCCAGTCCCGTGACGACCCCGAGCCGTACTCCTTGCCGGCCAGGACGAGCAGGCCGACGCCAGCCTCGCGATACCGCATCGCGGCGTCGTAGATGCTCATCTCTTCGCCGTCGGGCTGATAGCGTGTCCATCCGCCCTCGGTGCCCGGCGCGAGCTGGTTGCGCAGGCGGATGTTGGCGAACGTCCCCCTCATCATGACCTCGTGGTTGCCGCGCCGGCTGCCAAACGAGTTGAAGTCGCCCGGGGCGACCCCACACGAGACCAGATAGCGGCCCGCCGGGCCATCGGCGGGGATCGTTCCGGCCGGAGAGATGTGGTCGGTGGTCACGCTATCGCCCAGCAGCGCCAGCACCCGAGCGTCGATAATCTCCCCCGGGGGCGACGGCTCTGGCGAGAGCGCCTCGAAGAACGGCGGATTGCGCACGTAGGTCGAGTCGTCGTCCCAGGCGAACCGCTGCCCCGTGGGGGCCGGCAGGCCCTGCCATCGATCGTCGCCGTCGAACACGCCGGCATACTTGGAGGTGAACTGTTCGGTCCGCACGGCGCTGGCCATGGCCGACTGGATCTCGGCCGCAGTCGGCCAGATGTCGGACAGGAATACGTCCCTGCCCTCGGCGTCCTGCCCTAGCGCCTCGGTGGTCAGATCGGTACTCATCCACCCGGCCAGCGCGTAGGCAACGACCAGCGGCGGCGAGGCCAGATAGTTAGCACGCACCTGCTGCTGCACACGGCCCTCGAAGTTTCGGTTGCCGCTGAGCACGGAGGTCACCACCAGGTTGCGCTCTCTCACCTCGGCGGACACGTCTTCGGGGAGCGGACCACTGTTGCCGATGCAGGTCGTACACCCGTAGCCGACCAGACCAAAGCCCAGCTCGGCCAGCGGCGCCATCAACCCCGCCGCCTCGAGATACTCGGTCACCACGAGGGAACCGGGCGCCAGACTGGTCTTCACCCACGGCTTCGGTCTGAGCCCGCGCTCGGCCGCCTTCTTCGCCAACAAGCCGGCCGCAATCATGACGCTGGGGTTTGACGTGTTGGTACAGCTCGTGATCGCAGCGATTACGACCGCGCCATGGTCGAGGGTCTCGCTGCCGCCGTTCCCGGCCGCGGCGTCGCCGGCCAAGTCGCTCAGGACATCGCCAAACGCCGTCTTGGCGCTGGCGAGCGCCACCCGGTCCTGGGGGCGCTTCGGGCCCGCGATGCTCGGCTCGACCTCGGCAAGATCGAATTCCACCACGGCGGCATACACCGGCTCATCCGCATCGCCGCCAAACACACCCTGGGCCCGGGCGTAGGCGTCGACCAACGCCACCTGGCTCTTGTCACGGCCGGTCAACACCAGATAGTCAATCGTCATCTGGTCGATCGGGCAGATCGCCACCGTCGAACCGTATTCGGGCGACATGTTGCCCAGCGTGGCGCGGTCGGCCAGGGTCAACGAGGCCAACCCAGGACCGAAGAACTCAACGAACTTGCCCACCACACCGTGCTGCCGCAGACGCTCGGTGATGGTCAGCACGAGATCAGTTGCCGTCGTGCCTTCCGGTAGTCGTCCGGTGAGCTTGAAACCGACGACATCGGGAATCAGCATCGACACCGGCTGGCCGAGCATGGCCGCCTCGGCCTCAATCCCACCGACACCCCAACCCACAACGCCGAGCCCGTTGACCATGGTGGTGTGCGAGTCGGTGCCCACCAGCGTGTCGGGATAGGCGATCAAACCGTCCCGATGTGGCTCGGTGCAGACGACGCGCGCCAAATACTCGAGGTTCACCTGGTGCACGATGCCGGTATCAGGCGGCACCACCCTGAAGTTATCGAAGGCCTGCTGACCCCATTTCAGGAACGCGTAGCGCTCCTTGTTACGCGAGAATTCGAGTTGAGCGTTGAGGTCGAAGGCGTTCGCCTCGCGGAAGTGATCGACCTGCACCGAGTGGTCAATGACGAGTTCGGCCGGCTGCAGCGGGTTGATGCGATCCGGATCACCGCCGAGCCGTACCACGCCGTCCCGCATCGCGGCCAGATCGACCACCGCGGGCACGCCGGTGAAATCCTGCAAGAGCACGCGGGCCGGCATAAAGGCGATCTCCTTGGTCACTCCCGCCTGCGGATCCCAATTCGCCAGGGCCTGGATGTCGTCGGCTGTCACCCGCGAGCCGTCTTCGCGGCGAAGCAGGTTCTCGAGCAGTACCTTGAGCGAATACGGGAGTCGCGACACGGAGGGAAACCGCGCCGCCAGGGTCGCCAGACTGTGATACGAGACTGTCGCGCCGTCGACCAGGAGGGTGGCAAGAGTACCGAAGCTGTTCTGCGTGCTCATGGAATACCCGTGTTCTCAGCGAGACGTTGGGGGTCAGGGCGACCCTGGAACCACCCATTGTCCGTCAGCCGCGAGAGGTCACGCAACCCGGCACGCGCAGCGCCTCTGACACAATTAGCCCCCTATGCCACGCCTCGGAGCCCACATGTCGATCACGGGCGGCCTGCCTCTCGCGATCGAACGCGCCAACGCGGCCGGGTGTGAGTGCCTGCAGATCTTCACCAAATCGTCTGGCCAATGGCGGGCACGCCCGCTGCCACCGGCCGAGATCTCGGCATTCCGCGAAGGGATGGACGTCACGGACGTTCGGCCCGTCTTCGCCCACGCGAGCTACTTGATCAACCTCGCCTCGCCGGACGACACCCTCCGTGACCGCTCGATGGCCGCGCTGGGCGAGGAGATGGACCGGGCCGAGGCGCTGGGGCTGGCCGGTGTCGTGCTGCACCCAGGGTCGTTCACGACCGCGACCCCGGAGCAAGGCTTGCGCCGGATCGCTGACGCGACCGTCTCCGTCCTCCGCCCTCGGGCAACCTTCGACACCCGGCTCCTGCTCGAGCACACCGCGGGCCAGGGCACGAATCTGGGTCACACGTTCGAACAGCTCGAGGTGATCATCAAAGAGGCCGAAGGGGCAGGTGCACCCGTCCTCGGTCTCTGCTTGGACACCTGCCATCTGGTAGCCGCTGGCTACGAGCTTAGCGAGCAGGCCGGCTACGACGACACCCTGGGCGAGTTGGACACCAGGATCGGACTCGAACGGGTCAGCCTGTGGCATCTAAATGACTCCAAAACCCCGCGCGGCAGTCGGGTCGACCGCCACACCCACATCGGGGCCGGACACGTGGGACTGGACGGATTCCGGCACGTGCTGACCGACCCGAGATTCGCCGACCACCCGATGGTGCTCGAAACCCCGAAGGCGGGAAACCGACGTGCCGGCGGGGTGGAAGCTGACGAAATGGACCTCGAGAATCTCCGAACTCTCCGTCAACTACTGGCGGACCGCTAAGCTGGACCTCGTTCAACGAAGACAAACGCCTCGAACCGGTACCGGGTCGCGGCGGCATCATGCAGGTACCCCTTCACAGCCTCGATGAGCGCCTCGGCATCTCCGGGATACCACTGACCGACGACCGCAACCGGCCGGACACCGCCGACGCTCACGGTCTGTCCTCGACCTGAGGTTCGGTCTCGTCGAGCGGAGATTCATCCGACTCCAAGCCAGGCGGGGTTGCGATAGCTTGTCGAAGCAGCACGAGCCGCACGCCTATGAAGACGAGTAGGGTGAGGATGGCCGGGCTGCCCATGACGAGCCAGAACGGGTCGAGCGCGAGCCCGACCACGAGCGACAGCACCCCCAGGATGAGCATGATGCCTACCATCCACGGCGGATGTTGAAACACCGGACGCTGGTCAGTCATTGGCGGTTGCTCGATTGTGGCACAGTCGGCACACGGTCGTTGACCGACTCGGGGTGGTGTGGTTCGATAGCCCCATGCGGAACCTGATGCGCCACGCGCCGATGGTCGTCCTGCTCGGCACGCTCGGAACCACGGCGATCCTCGCCAACGACTACGTGACCGAGATCGAGGCCTGGCGGGTTGAACGAGAAGCCGGACTCGCCGCCGACGACGGGTGGCTCACCGTGTCGGCACTCTTCTTCCTGCGAGATGGAGAGACCACGTTCGGCTCGAGCCCGCGCAACGACCTGGTCGTCCCCGGCCTCCCGGCGGACGCCGGCGTCCTGACGCTCGAAGACGGTCGCGTGACCGTCCGGGCCCATGCGGGCGACACTCTGACCATCGACGACCAAGAGTCCGAAGGGGCACAACTGTACCCATCAGAAAAACGGGTCGCGGTGCGCTCCGGACCGGTCTCATTCTGGGTCCACCTAAGTGGAGCCCGCCTGGCCATCCGGGTGCGCGACACTGACGCAGAGCTGAGGAAAGAATTCACCGGGCTGGAGTGGTTTCCTGTCGACGACCGCTACCGTGTGCGCGGCCGGTTCACGCCGCACAGCGAACCGATCACCGTGAAGACGATGAACATCCTGGGCGACGTCGAGACCTACACCAGCAGCGGCTACGTGACCCTGTCGGTGGAAGGCCGTGAGGTCCGCATGCTTCCGGTCAACTCAGGCCAGCGCCTCTGGTTCATCATGCGAGACCTTACGAGCGGAGAAGAGACTTACGGGGCCGCGCGCTTCCTGTACGCCGATGTCCCGGACGACGATGGCTGGACGACGGTCGACTTCAACAAAGCCTACAACCCGCCGTGCGCGTTCAACCCTCACACGACGTGCCCGCTTCCGCCCCCAGACAACCGTCTCGACATGAGGATCGAGGCAGGTGAGAAGAACTACCTTGGGCCGGGTGCCCACTAGCCCTCGGCGTGGCGCGGAGTTGGCTCGCCCGAAGGCGGTCACGCTGGACGAGGGACTGCCCGGTCTGTCCCTACTCCCGCCCACCGATGATGAACAGGTGCACTAACCATGGCTGTTCATCACGGCTCTCCTTACTGCTAGATTGTCTCGGTCGGTGACGCGAGAACTGAAGGAGCGCCTCAACGCTCTCGCGCGTAGAGGTCCAGGATGCCGCCGGTCCGCAGCCACTCAACTAGACGGTGATAGGTGAGACGCAGACCGCGAGAGAGCGCCAGGACAGGGGTCTCCCAGTGCAAAACCTCGAACCCAGCCGTCTCAACCAATCGCGAGAGCGTGGCCGGGGTGAAGAACCACAAGTGATGCAACGCCGCATAGTGCCGCCACCGTTTGCCCTTCAGACCCAGCCGGCTCTGCCAGCTCTTCGCCCTCAGGCTCGCACCTGCCAGATTGGGCACGCCGATGAGCAACACGCCGCCAGGTGCAAGGACGGAGCGGGCGGCCCGCAGCTCCGTAAGTGGATCGCGCGTGTGCTCGAGCACATGGTTAAACCGCACAACGTCGAACCGCGCGCCGCCGAACTCAATCGCCGGAAGCTCTCCCTCCCACACCCGCGCACCGCTATCGCGGGCCCAGGAGGTCACGACGTAGTCGGTGCCTTCCACGTCCCAGCCACGCTCGCGGCCGAAGCGGAGAAACGCCCCGGCACCGCAGCCGACATCCAGCAGGCGCCGCCCGCCCGGCTGCAACCACTCGAGCCGGTCACACTGACGGCCATACTGGCGACGATGGCGGGCATCGGCGTTGGCCTCGTCCGCACGGTGGTAATGCGCGCCATACACAGCGGTCGCCATCTGCTCAAGGGTCGGACGAGGGCTGTGCAGTTCCAGACGGCACGTTGGGCAACGCGCGAGGGAAAACCCCTGAAAATCCAAAGCGAACGGGTGCGGATCCACCCGACAAATGGGGCAAACAGCAGATTCTCTATCTGGGAGCGCCGCGTCGACCTCGGCCCTAGGGCGCCCGAAAAGCGACCCAGTCAGCTCCCGGCTGGTTTGCTTCCCGCCCTCGACACCCTGGGCCGGCTCGCACATGGCTCACATCATGACGGACCCGATCGCGCAAGGCAAAGGCACCCGGATCGCCACATGGTAGGATTTTGGCGCCGTGACCGAGCGACTCACCCGCACCGAGGTCGAGCGAATCGCCCGCCTGGCCCATCTCGAACTCGACGATGCGGAGGCTGACCGCCTGACCCGCCAGCTGGGTGACATCCTCACCTACTTCGAACGCCTGCGCGAAGTCGATACGTCGGGCGTCGAAGCCACCACCCACCCGGTCTCGGCCGGGCCCCGCATGCGCGACGACCAGAGCCGCGAGTCGCTCCCGCGCGACGAGGCGGTCGCGGGGGCACCAGATGCCGCCGACGGGCTCTTCCGGGTCCCGAAGGTCATCGGATGACGGACGCCTCCGCGATCGAGACCATAGCAGACGTTCGCGCGGCGCTCGCAGGCGTCGGGTCGGCAGTCGATGTCTGCACTATCTTCCTTGAGCGGATCCAGGAGCGAGACGCCGCACTGGGCGCGTTCACGCATGTCGCGTCCGACACTGCCCTGGAGGAGGCTGCGACGGTCGACGCCAGGGGCGCCGACGATCCAAGCCAGCCGCTGGCAGGCGTGCCGATCGCGATCAAGGACAACATCTGCACCCGCGGCCTGCCGACCACGGCCGCCTCGCGCATCCTGACAGACTACCGGCCCCCCTACGACGCCACCGTCGTCGAGCGTCTCCGCGCCGCCGGCGCCGTCATCCTCGGTAAAACGAACTGCGATGAATTCGCGATGGGGTCAACGACCGAGCATTCGTGCTACGGGATCACGCGTAACCCCTGGGATCACGATCGCGTGCCTGGCGGGTCAAGCGGAGGCTCGGCCGCGGCGGTCGCGGCACGGCTGGCGCCAGTCGCGCTTGGTTCGGATACCGGAGGCTCGATCCGACAACCGGCTGCGTTCTGCGGGCTCGTCGGTCTGAAACCAACCTACGGTCGGGTCTCACGCTACGGCCTCCTAGCCTTCGCATCGTCACTCGATCAGATCGGACCCCTCGGGTTGACGGTGGCTGACGTGGCAGCCGTCTTTCGAGTGATCGCAGGCCACGATCCTGCCGATGCCACGTCCGCGGCCGAGGCCGTACCCGAGTGGCCATCTGGCACGGCGAACGAAACTCCGGCGATTGGGGTCCCGTGGACCTTGTTGAACGACGGCATCGACGACGACGTACTTGCTTCATTCCGGACCGCGCTCGACACCCTTCGCTCGTCCGGAGCGACGCTCGTGGACATCGAGCTTCCTCACGCAACCTACGCCGTCCCGACCTACTACGTGGTCGCGCCAGCCGAGGCCAGTTCAAACCTAGCCCGCTATGACGGTGTCCGGTATGGCGTCCGAGCCCCGCTCGCCGAAACCGCGGACCTCACCGCCATGTACGACCGCACTCGCGAAAGCGGCTTTAGCGATGAGGTTAAACGACGGATCATGCTGGGCACCTACGCCCTCAGTGCCGGCTACTACGATGCCTACTATCTGCGGGCTCAGCAGATCCGGACCCTGATCCGGCGGGACTACGACACCGTGTTCTCGACCGTCGACGCGGTAGCCCTCCCAACCACTCCGACCACCGCGTTCCCGCTCGGCCAGCACGCCGACGATCCGTTGCAGCTGTATGTGGGCGACATCTTTACCGCCAGCGCCAACCTGACCGGGCTCCCCGCGCTGAGCGTACCGTCCGGAAACGACAGTAGCGGACTTCCGATCGGCCTGCAGTTGGTGGGACGGGCCTTCGACGAAGTCACGATCCTCGATCTGGCGGCGCGGTTTGAACGCGAGCGCTCTGAGCCGATCGGCCGGCCGCCCGGTCTAGACCCAAGCGCCTAAGACGCCGTTAAGGTGAAGGGGCAGAACAGTGGGGGCTGGCCTCTCCGCATAGCTGAGAATACCAGCCAGGCGAGAGCGCGCCCAGCAGCAGGTGGAACGTGCCTGACTTCCTGCACGACCGGACCCTGGTGGGCGGTCTATCTTCGTCGTCAAGAAACCTAACGACCGGTATGTTCCTGAAGTTCCGGAGTCTTGAGCTGATCGGCGGGACCGCGGGGCACGTTTGGGGAAAGGTAGCGAGCCCCGGACAAACGGTCATCGAGACTGCGGACGATCCGGCTGTTCTTGTTGATCGCGCGCAGCTTAGTGAAATTAAAGATTACACAGAAGCCGAGAAAGAGCGCCAGCAGGAAGAGGCTGGACGACAGGAGACCTCGGAGGAGTCCGAACACGATCGTCTGGACCTCGCCAGGGCTCACGACGTCTCCTCCGAGCTCCTGTCTTCGGGCAACTCGTAGACGACCAAGCCTTCCCCGACCTCGTCCATCGCAACCCGCTCGAGTCGCGACTTCACGTCTGGCCGTTCACCAGTCTCCGGATTCGGGCGCAGCCGCTCGAGACGGGGCAGGGCGCCGCGGCGGAGCTGCTTCGCCCGCTGCGCGGCCACGTCGACAAACAGGAAGCGGTTCGTGATCTCCGGCATCCGCTCGTCAGGAACCCGAGGCATCAGGATCGGCCGCGGCACCGCGAACTCGGTGTCAGTGTCAAGAAGCGGATCGTACTCGTCGTTCATATCCGGCATATCCGGTCGATCGTAGTCGAAAACGCCTCATGAGTCGACCGCCTGACAGGGAAACAGCGCCGACCGTGGCGCAACGTCGTCGAACGCTTCGGTCACGGTCGGCGCCGGTCGAGCGACGAACCACTCCCCATCCATCAGGTATTGCGTCGGCCGACTACCGTAGTAGATCGTGACCCCGCCGTGCTCGTCGGTTACCGGCACGACAAGACGCGCGTCGATCGCCCCAGTCAAAGCCAGCTCATCGAGGGTCGGTGGTCGGGTCACTGTCGATCTCCTAGGGAGTGTCCAGTCAGGGCGAATGTTGGTGCTGTCCCCGGGGCGACAGGCCCCCGGGGCAGCGGCATCTAATAACCTTAGGCGGCCTTGATATCGATCCGATGGGGCTTAGCGGCCTCCTTGAGTGGCAACCTGATCCGCAGGGCACCGTTCTTGTGCTCCGCCGTTACCGCGCCCGCATCGACGGAACGAGGCAGCGTGAACGACCTCCGGAACGCTCCATAGGCTCGCTCCGACCGATATAGCCGACCGTCTTCCACTTCGCCGTCCGGCTTGCGCTCTCCCGCGATGGTCAGCACCCCGTTCTCGAGGGTGACATTCACCGCATCGCGTTCGATCCCAGGCAGCTCGGCGCTGATCACGAGCGCGTGATCGTCGGTCTCGTACACGTCCACCGCCGGCAGCCTGTTCCCGCGACCGCACTCTGCCGATCCCGCACCCAGATTTGCGGGACGGAAGAAGGGATCGAACGCGCTGTCTAACAGACTGAGCTCACGAATCGGATTCCATCGAACAAGTGACATGAGATGCCTCCTTGAGTTGACCGTTCAAGTGACTTTTTCGCCCCAACTCCGGGACGCTGAAAGCAATGATAGTCAATTTATGAGTGCTAGTCAATAATTAAATATGAGTATTGCATAATCATATAAATATCTTTCCCCGCCATGGCTTTCCGCGTCGCGTGGAGGAAGATACGTAGCTCTGGCACCTCGGCTGTGCGATCATTGGGTTGACGTGCGAATTCTGTTCATCGGAGACATCGTCGGGAAACCGGGTCGGACGCTCGTGCAGAGCGCAGTACGGCCACTGGTGTCCCACTACGGCATCGACCTCGTCGTCGCGAACGTCGAGAACGCCGCGGGCGGCAACGGCATCACCCGCGAGATCGGTGAAAGCTTGCGGGACTGCGGCATCGACGTCATGACGTCGGGGAATCACATCTGGGACAAGCGCGAGGCACTCGACTACATCGAACTCGAACCCCGATTGATCCGCCCCGGCAACTATCCAGACGCCCCAGGGCTCGGCCATGTGCTCGCGCAGGCCGCCACCGGAGATACGGTGGCCGTGCTCAATCTGATGGGCCGGGTCTTCATGGCCCCGCTGGACAATCCCTTCACGACCATTGACGCCATGCTGGTCAAGCTCGCCGGGCAGGCGCGCGTCATCCTGGTGGACTTCCACGCCGAAGCTACCTCGGAGAAGATCGCGATGGGATGGCACCTCGACGGGCGCGTCACCGCCGTCGTGGGCACGCACACCCATGTACAGGCCGCGGACGAACGGGTACTGCCGGGCGGCACGGCTTACATCACAGATGTCGGAATGAGCGGGCCGCACGACTCGGTCATCGGTGTGGACAAACAGGTAGTCCTGAAACGATTCAAGACGGGACTGCCAGGCCGGTTCGATACGGCTCGAGGTGACCCCCGGATCCATGGCGTGATCGTGACGACCGATCCAGAAACAGGCCTGGCGACCGGTATCGAACGACTGAGCCTGACCCAAGCCGACGTCGACGCCCTGCGGTCGGCGGTGGCGGACTCGTGACCGAACGCCCGTCGCTGCCCTTCGACGGCCCAGAACGGGCAGCGCCCACGCGACGCCTCGTTGTGACGGTCACCGCCCTGACCGCTCGCATCCGGACTCTGCTCGAGTCCAACCATGGAGAAGTCTGGGTCGAGGGCGAGCTCGCCAACTGCCGGCTGTGGAAGACGGGCCACCTGTACTTCACTCTTCGCGACGATCGCGCCCAGCTTAAGGGGGTGATGTATCGATCGGCGGTGCGGCACCAGCGCTTCACGCCGGAGGACGGCCTCCGGGTGGTAGCGCGAGGCCGGATAAGTGTCTACGAACCCAAAGGCGAGTATCAGCTGGTCTGCGAGCATCTCCAGCCACAAGGACAAGGGGCGCTGCAGCTAGCCTTCGAGCAGCTGAAACGCACGCTTGAAGAAGAAGGCCTGCTCGATGCCGCCAGAAAGCGCACGCTGCCCGTCCTGCCTCGGCGGATCGGAGTCGTGACGTCCCTCGATGGCGCGGCCATCCGTGACATTCTGCATGTGCTGACGCGACGGCACCCAACGGTGCAGGTGCTGATCAGCGCGACGCGGGTCCAGGGAGAGGGCGCCGCCGGCGCGATCGCTCGAGCGCTGGACCGGGTCGCCGACGAAGCGGGCGTTGACGTGGTGATCGTCGGTCGCGGGGGAGGCTCGCTCGAGGACCTGTGGGCCTTCAACGAAGCGGAGGTGGCTCGCGCGATCGCGGGGTGCCGCGTCCCGGTCATCTCGGCAGTTGGTCATGAGACGGACGTCACGATCAGCGATCTCGTCGCCGACGTCCGGGCCCCGACCCCGTCGGCGGCTGCCGAACTGGTCGTGGCGGGACGCGACGAACTACGAGACCGCGTCGATCGGTTCCTGGCGCGCCTCCGCGCTGGCCTGGGCGACCGACTCCGCCACGGACGCGCGGCACTCCAGCAACTCGATCGACGGCCTGGGCTCGCAGGGTGGCGCGCCTGGCTGGCCGGCCGGGGGCGCCACGCAGCCGAGCTCACGCATGCGCTCAGAGCGAGCGTACGGACGCCGGTCGGCCGCGACGGCCGACGGCTCCAGAACGCGCGGCTGGCGCTCGAGGCTCGCGAACCGGGTC
>DEAA01000035.1:65168-70838 GCA_002346545.1 Acidobacteria bacterium UBA2994 | reverse complement strand
CGGCGACTTGCCGCAAGCCGCACCCGGCTGGTCGAGGCGAGCACGCGGCTGGAGAGCGCCTCACGAGAACTAGTTCGCCTCACGACCGGCCGGATCGCGACCCTCGCGGGTCGGCTCGACGCGCTGAGCCCGCTGGGCGTGCTAGCGCGCGGTTATGCCGTCTGCTGGAACACAGACCGAACGGCGGTCATCCGTGATGCTGACGCCGTCGCGGTCGGCGACGAGATCTCGATCACCTTGCAACGAGGTCGGCTCCGAGCCAAGACCACGGGAAGGGACTAAATGGACGAGAAAGAAAAGATCCAGGACTTCGAGTCGGCAATCGGAGAGCTTGAGGGCGTCGTGCAAACCCTAGAGTCGGGCAAGCTGACGCTGGAGGAGTCACTTCGTTTGTACGAGCGCGGGGTTCAACTCTCTCGTTTCTGCCACACCAGGCTGGAAGATGCCGAACGACGCATCGAGATCCTTGATGAGCGCGGCGAGGTAAAGCCGGCGCCTCCGTCCGTGTCAGACGGACTCGGAGGCGAGAACGCGTGAGTCAGGCACCGGACTTCGCGAGCTATCTCGAAGCGCGACGCCTTGAGATTGAGGCTGCGCTTGAGGCTGCGCTCCCCCGCCCCCCCGCCTGCCCGACACGGCTGGCCGAAGCGATGCGCTACAGCCTAATGGCCGGGGGCAAACGGTTGCGGCCGATCTTGGCTCTGGCCGCCGCCGAGGCAGTCGGCGAGGCCGCCGCTCGCGCGGAGGCGATGCCGGCCGCGTGTGCTATCGAGCTAATCCACACCTACTCCCTCGTGCACGATGACCTGCCGGCAATGGACGATGACGATCTTCGCCGTGGCCGTCCGACCGCCCACATCGCGTTCGGTGAAGGACTGGCGATTCTCGTGGGCGACGCCCTCCTGACACAAGCGTTCGTCGTACTCGGGCAGCACACCCCCGATGCGTCGCCTACGCTCGTGGCTCGCCACCTCAGAGCCTCCGCCTGTCTTGCTGAGGCCGCAGGCGCGATCGGGATGGTCGGTGGACAGGCGCTCGATCTCGCCGCGACCGGGGAAGCCACCGACGGTGCCTCGAGCGAGGAGGCGCGACAGGCGCTCCGTGAGATACATGCGCGCAAGACCGGCGCCTTGATTCGTGCCGCGGCGGTCAGCGGCGCCATCCTGGGCGGAGCGGATACTCCGGCTACCCATGCTGTGGACACCTACGCGGCGCAGCTCGGCCTAGCCTTCCAGATCGTCGACGACATTCTCGATGTCGAAGGCGACGCGGCCAACCTCGGCAAGACGGCCGGCAAGGATGCCGCCGCGGGAAAGCCGACCTATCCCGCCCTCTACGGCCTGGATCGCTCCAGAACCCTGGCGTCCGAAGCTGTCGAGGCGGCTCGAGCGGCGCTCGCCACCGCCGGGCTTGGCGGGAAACGGCTGGACGCCATCGCGGCGTGGGTTGTCGGGCGGACCCACTAGTCAGCGATGCCGGCTCGAATCAGACTGGATACGCTCCTCCATGAGCGAGGTCTTGTCGAGTCACGCAGTCGCGGTCAGGCCCTGATCCTGGCCGGGCAAGTTCGCGTCGACGGACAGACCGTGACCAAGGCGGGCTCGATGGTCGACGCCCAGGCAGAACTGTCGCTGGAGCGCCCCGACCACCCCTGGGTGGGGCGGGGCGGGCTCAAGCTGTCACACGCGCTCGACATCTTTGCGGTCGACCCCTCGGGACGCACCGGGCTGGACGTCGGCGCCTCGACCGGAGGTTTCACCGATGTCCTCCTCGCTCGCGGCGCACGCACGGTAGTGGCTCTCGACGTGGGTCACGGCCAGCTCGCCTGGAAGCTCCGCCGCGACGAGCGGGTAGTGGTTCGCGAGCGCCAGCACATCGGCTCGGTGACGCCCGAGACCCTGCCACCGGAACTGCAGCCGTTTGGCGTGATCACGGTGGATGTGTCCTTCATCTCAGTCCGCTACTTTCTCGACCGGCTTCCGGCCCTGCTAGCGCCAGACGGCGATCTCGTCGCGCTCGTCAAACCGCAGTTCGAGGCTGGGCGCATCGAGGTAGGACGGGGAGGTGTGGTGCGTGATCCCTCGATCCACGAGCGGGTCGTTCACGATGTCGCGGCCCGAGCTGCTGAGGTAGGATTGACATCTGTGGCCACGACCCCGTCGCCCATTCGGGGCGCCGAAGGGAATCGAGAGTTCTTCCTCCATCTCCGCCTAGCGCCGGGCGCCGGGGGCTAGTGCACCAGTGTCCGAGTCGTCCCTCCCCACAATCGCGCGTGTCGGGATCGTCGCCAAGGCCGGACTTGAAGCGGCGGCGCAAGTCGTGACCGACGTGGTGGCATGGCTGGAAAGCCGGCAGATCGAGCCAGTCGTGGAGCGTGCCACCGCCGATATGACCGGGCTGGCCGGCATCAACACCTGCGACGCCGCCGACCTCCCGGACACCACGGACCTCATCCTTGTCCTCGGGGGTGACGGCACCCTCCTCGGCATGGCGCGTCTGATCGCACGGTCGGACTCCGATCCCCCGATTCTGGCCATTAACTTCGGCAGTCTGGGCTTCCTCACCGAGACCACCCTTCCGGAGCTCTCCGACGCGCTAGCCTTAGTGGTGGACGGCGCCGCCCGGGTCGACCGCCGACGGATGCTCCGGTCGCGCGTCGTGCGCGAGGATGAGGTGCTGGCGGAGGAGATCGTCCTCAACGACGTGGTAATCACCAAGAGCGCGCTGTCCGGCATCCTAGACCTCTCGGTAACGGTGGGCGATCAGTTCGTGGCCCGGTTCCGCGCCGACGGGCTCATCGTCGCCACCCCCACCGGATCCACCGCCTACAACCTGTCGGCGGGCGGCCCCATCGTGCACCCGCTGGTCGAGTCCGTCGTGCTGACGCCCATTGCGCCGCATACCTTGACTAATCGGCCCATCGTGTTGCCGGAAAACCCGGCCATCCAGATCCACCCCGAACTCGATCTACGTTCGACCGAAGCGTTCGTCAGCTTCGACGGTCAGGCGGGCCATCGGCTCGAGTGCGGCGACGTGGTCACCATCGACGCGGCCGAACGGCCACTGCGGGTCATCCGTGCGGCCGCGCGTCCCTACTTCGCGGTGCTGCGTGAGAAGCTTCGCTGGGCCGAGCGCTGAGCCGGGTCCGGCGAGCGGACACTGGCAGGGTGCCGATGTCACATGACGTCACGCTGGAGCGCATCATGGCCGCGGCACCCGCGGTCTATCGAGTCGCTCGGCGCACGCCACTGGTACCGTTTCGTCCCCTCACACCGGTCCGGGAACGAGCCCGCCGCGCCACCGATCCCGGGGACCGCCTGTATCTGAAGCTCGAGAACCTGCAACCGATCGGCGCCTTCAAGGTCCGCGGGGCTGCCAATGCCGTTGCCCGACTGGGCACGAACGCCGGGGCGTCTGGCGTCTGGACCGTGAGCGCGGGCAACGCAGCGCAGGGCGTGGCGCTCGCGGCACGCGAAGCTGGACTTTCCTGCTCGGCCCTCGTGATCGAGACCGCCCCAGCGGCCAAGATCGACGCGATCGAGCGACTGGGGGCGCGTATCGTCACCACCACCTACGACGATGCCTGGCACGTCGTGGAGGCACGCGTCGCTGACCGGCTTCCTGGACACTTCATTCATCCCTTCGACGACGATGACTTCATCTGCGGCAATGGGACTGTGGGCCTGGAACTGATGGCGGAGCTGCCGGACATTGCCGCGGTCGTGGTCTCGGTCGGTGGCGGGGGCCTGATCTCCGGCGTGGCTACCGCGGTCAAGGCGCTGAAGCCTGGGGTGCGGGTCTACGCGGCCGAGCCTGAAACCGCCGCGCCGCTCTCCGCATCAATAGCCAAGGGCCGAGCCAGCGTCGCGCCCAGTTGGCGGGCGTCGTTCGTGGACGGCTGCGGCGGGCAGTCCGTCACCCCTTCGATGTGGCCGCTGCTACGGGACCTCGTCGACGACACCATCGTGGTCTCGCTCGACGAGATCGCGGACGCCATGCGAGCCACTGCCGCGGGGGCGCACGTCATCAGCGAGGGCGCCGCTGGATGCGCCGTTGCCGCCGCGCTCACCGGGCGTGCCGGCCCGGGACCGATCGCCGCCATTGTCTCGGGCGGCAACATCGCCCCGACCGTGTTCGCGACGATCTTGCAGGGCGAGACGCCCGCAGCACCTGGAGACACTACGCTATGACCACGATGGGGCTCGAGGAACTTAAACCGCCGCAGGCTCGGATCAAGTCGTGGTGCCGAGCTTCACCACCCGCGGCGTGGTCCAGGAGTACGTCGAGACGATATATACACCGGCCATCGAAAAGAGCGGCGATACACTGAACCGATGATCGAGCGTCCTTCACATCTCGGCCTGCGTCACGTCGCGCTCTATGCGACCGCCTACGACCAGATGAAGCACTTCTACATCGAGCGCCTCGGGTTCGCGATCGAGTGGGAACCGAACGGCGACAACGTCTACCTCTCCTCCGGCTCAGACAACCTCGCGCTACACCGCGCCGCGGGCGACCGAGTCCTGGACGGCGGCCCGCTCGATCATATCGGGCTGATCGTGCCCACGGCCGACGACGTCGACCGCTGGGCCACCTACCTCGGTGAGCACGGCATCGCGCTCCACGCCGCGCCTCGCACCCACCGGGACGGCGCGCGTTCCCTCTACGTCCGAGATCCGGACGGAAACATCGTCCAGATCATCCACCACCCCCCGATCAGCATCGTGCCGATTGCTTTCGAGGCCCACCCGTAAGCTCATCCCCCTCGTCTCGGGGTAAGATCGCGGGATGGTCCCACGATCGGCGACGCAGTCCAAATGCACGCTCTGCGGCGCGAAGGAGGTGTCCGAACCTCGCGGCGAAGCGAAGTATTGCCACGACTGCTGGGACAAAAAGATCGCTGTCGAGGACATCGTGGCCCGGGAGCTGGCGCTCAAACGCTACATCAGGGCGCACAGCGCCGAGAAGTATCTCGTCTACCACTCGACGCTGAAACGGCCCTGTGGTCAGCTCATCGTGGTCGATGACGGATACGACCTCTTCCTGACGCTGGTGCTATACCAGACGTTCGGCTGGGACGAACCGGCGTATCATCTAGAAGGCGACCCTGAGGGTCGTTCGTTCGCCGAGATCCTGGTCGATGTGGTCGCGGCAGAGGTCATCGAACCGTGGGGCGGTGGCAAGTGGCATCTGGAGATCTTCCGAACCAACCACGCCGAGCCAGAAGACTGGAACGGCGAGATGTAGGAAGATCCTGATCGCTAGTTGAAGTTTGTCGGCGGAGCGCCATATAATCCGCCGGTTCGTTCTACTGGGTACAATCCCGGAGGTGGTGCACATGAGACGCGCGAAGCTAGCGGCGCTGCTCGGAGTAATGGTCGTCAGCGTGGCGGCGACCGGTTGCGGCGGAGAAGAAGAAGTAGAAGTGCCTGAGGGCGCGATGATCGATATGTCGCTCCCCGACGTGCAGCTGCGACCGCTCCTCGAGGCAATGGAGGGTGACGACGCTGTGCAGCTGGTCGCGACCGTGCGCGGCCCAGGCCAGATCGGCTACCTTCAGCCACAACCCCGCCGCGAAGGAAGTGAAGTGGTTACAACCTTCGTGATCAAGAACGTGTCTCTGGGACACCTGGCAGGATTCAAGATCGACGAATTCTGGTATAACGACGC
>DEAA01000035.1:45951-64782 GCA_002346545.1 Acidobacteria bacterium UBA2994 | reverse complement strand
ACGTTGCATACGCCTCGCAGCCCGAACGCCAGCCGAAGCAACTGGGAATTCTCGCACCAGGGCGGCGTGATCGAAGCCAATCTGTTCGACGAGGTCGAGGAGCCGACTCTGCTCATCGACGGCGACGAAGTGACCGAAGTCGAGCCTGAAGCTGAAGAAGAAGCGGACCCGGCTGCCTGATCTCGGCAGAAGCCATACAGCCGAAGAGACCGTCCGGACCGATGGTCCAGGGCGGTCTTTTTGTGTACGCACGACCGCCCACCAGACCATCCTCGGCGCTCGCACGTCCTACTTGATGTGAGAATCGGGAGTCAGAGAGCCCAAGAAACGGCCGCTGCTATACTCCCCGCCATGGGACTCGACATCGCCGCGATCCAGCAGGCGTTGTGCGACGACGAACTCGACGGGTGGCTCCTGTGCGACTTCCACGGGTCAAATCCGATCGCACGCGGTCTCGTAGGACTTGCCGCCTCGGGGGCGTTGACCACCCGCCGGTGGTACTACCTGATCCCAGCGTCCGGCACCCCCCGGGGACTCGTCCATGCGATCGAGCGGGACCGACTGGATCATCTGCCAGGAGAGACCGTGACCTACGCCGGCCATGGGGCATTGGCGGCTGGTCTAGAGCAGCTGCTGTCTGGGTGCCGCACCGTCGCCATGGAGTACTCGCCGCGCTGCGCGATTCCGTATGTCTCGCGCGTGGACGCCGGCACGATAGACACCATCCGGGCCCACGACATCGAGGTCCGCTCGTCAGGCGACCTCATTCAGCGCTTCGAAGCGGTGTGGAACGCCGCAGCACTCGAGACCCATCTCGCGGCCTCCAAGGCGCTCTACGACATCAAGGACAACGCCTTCGATTTGGTCCGGCAGCGTTTTGACAGCGCGACCCCGGTCACCGAGCTCGAGATCCAGGACGCCATGGCCGCATGGTTCGAAGAATTCGGACTCGTGAGCGACTCCCGCCCGGTGGTGGCGGCCCAGGAGAACGCCGGAGACCCACACTACCTGCCAACCCCCGCCCGCCATCGCGGCCTGGGGGAGAACGAGATTCTACTGCTCGATCTCTGGGGCAAACTGGACCGCCCCGGCGCCGTGTTCGCCGATATCACCTGGATGGGTTACACCGGCGCCGAGATTCCGACGCGCTATGCCAGGGCCTTCAACGTGATCCGTGATGCTCGCGACACGGCAATCGACCTCGTCGACGGTCGCATACGTGAGGGCCAACCGCTGCGAGGGTGGGAAGTGGACCGAGCTGCACGTGAACGAGTGGCAGCGGCCGGCCTCGCCGCCTACTTCGTCCATCGCACGGGTCACAGCCTGGGAGAGGAGGTCCACGGCAATGGGGTGCATTTGGACGACTTCGAGACTCATGACGACCGCCGGTTGCTGACCGGTTCCGGCGTCACGGTCGAACCGGGAGTCTATTTCGAGGATTTTGGTCTGCGAACGGAGATCAACCTGTTCGTCGAGACCGATGGAGCACGGGTGACCGGGCCGCGCCAAACCGAAATCCGGCCGCTGAGGTAAGGTAGGGGAACATAGGTGGAGGACAGGATGCCTACAGGTAGGAATCGGCTGTTTTCGGGGGTCCTGATCGCTGTCACATCGATGGCGATCGGCTTAGTGCTCGCCGCACGGCTCGACCTCACGTCGGGCTCGTCGGCCCAGACGTTCATCGCGTCGACCCTCCCGCCGATGAATAGCACCCCCATCGAGGGCCAGCTGACCGCGACCACGTTCCGTGACATCGCGTCGGCGCAAAGCCCGATGGTGGTCAACATCAGAACCGAGGCGACACGACAAGGCCGCGACCTGAGCGAGCTGTTCGGCGGCAACGGCGGCGACGAGCTATTCCGACGGTTCTTCGGAGACCCTCCCGAGGGAGACCAGGAACCACGCGAGGAGACCACGGTGGCGGCGGGCACCGGCTTCGTCATCGACGAAGCGGGCTACATCGTGACCAACAACCACGTCGTCGAAGACGCCACCAAGATCGAGGTGACGTTCCTCGACGACGATACCGCCTACGAGGCGGAGGTGGTTGGACAGGATCGCCTGACTGATAGCGCGCTCCTCCAGCTGATCGAGCGGCCCGACAGCCCGTTGGCGGTCGCGACCTTTGGTGACTCGAGTCAGATGCAGGCGGGCGACTGGGTCATGGCCATCGGCAACCCGTTCGGTCTCGGTCACACCGTAACGGTGGGCGTGGTGAGCGCCGTCGGCCGGCCGTTCGAACAGGTCCGGGGACGTGCGCAGAATGTCATCCAGACCGACGCCGCCATCAATCCAGGTAACTCCGGCGGCCCGCTGCTGAATGTCCGCGGTGAGGTAATTGGGATCAACACCGCCATCGTGAGTGATCGGCCGAGCAATCTCGGCATTGGCTACGCCATGCCGATTAACACGGTACGCGAGCTGCTGCCGCAACTCCGGACCGGCAGGGTCACCAGAGGCGTCATCGGCGTGTCGATCATCCCGGTCACCAACGACGACTACGAAGAGCTAGGACTCGACGAGGCACGGGGTGCGATCATCTCCCGCATCGAACCGGGAATGCCGGCTGACAACTCAGAGTTGGAGCCGGGAGACGTCATCGTCGCCTATGACGGCGAGCCAGTGCGAAACATCGAGGATCTGCAGTCCAAGGTGACGGCGACGCCGCCCGGAACCGTGGTGAACCTCGGCGTCTACAGGGGCGGCGCGCCGGGGACGGTCGAGATCACCATCGGTGAGCTGGATCTCGAGAACCAGGGGCGCCAGGCCCGGCGAGAAGTCGAGGATCTAAACAGTGGGTTCGGCATGAACCTACAGGACCTGACCGCCGAGAACGCGCGCGAGCTAGAACTCGGCGGCGGGGTCTCTGGCGCCGTCGTCAGCGGGATCGACAACGGTGGGGCCGCCCAGCGCGGCGGAGTCGTACCCGGCGACGTGATCACCGCGATCAACCAGCAGGAGGTCGGCAGCGCGGCCGAGGCGGTACGCGAGCTAAATCGGATCGAGTCTGGCCGCACCGCGTTCCTGCTTATCCAGCGACGAGACGGTCAGGTGTTCCTGCGGGTGCGCAAGGAGTAGCTGCCGCCCCCGAATGTCGATACGGTTGGACGCGCTGATCGCCGAGCGGATCCGGAACGCCGGACCGCTCACGGCGGCCGCGTTCATGGAGCTGGCCCTCTATCACCCCACACTCGGCTATTACACCCGCGCGTCCAAACGCACCGGGCGCGCGGGTGACTTCTACACGAGCGTCGACGTCGGCCCGCAGTTCGGTGCCCTGCTGGCGGCGCAGCTCGATGAAATGCGACGCCAGCTCGCTTCCCCATCCTTCGACTTGGTCGAGGTCGCGGCCGGCAACGGGCAGCTCAGCCGGGATATCCTCGATGCGTCCGCCGCGCGTTATCCTGAGCTCTACGAATCACTCCGGGTCAATCTCGTCGAGACCAGTCCGGCGGCACGGCAGGTTCATGCCGACACGCTGGCTCCGCATAAGGCCAAGCTCGAAGCGTCGACCGCGGCGCTACCCAACACCGTCACCGGGGTCATCTTCGCCAACGAACTCCTTGACGCGCTGCCCACCCATGCCGTGACCATGACCGAGACGGGACTCGCCGAGATCTACGTCGCGCTTGACGGCGACCGCCTGGTCGAATGTCTCGGACCGCCGTCAACGCCGGCGCTGGCGTCATATCTAGAGCGGCTCGACCTGGAACTCGCGCCCGGCTGGCGGGGGGAGATCTGCCTGAGCGCAATGGAGTGGGTCCGGACCGCGGCGAACCGGCTAAACCGGGGCTTCATGCTTCTCGTCGACTACGGTCACACCGCCGACCGGCTCTATGAGGGGCATCATGTACGCGGCACCCTGACGACCTTCACCAGCCATCTCGTCGACGCCGCCTCGCAGTCCGGCGAGGGGCCCCGTGGGCCCGCCTGGCTTAGCGAGCCTGGCGACCGCGACATAACGGCGCACGTGGACATCACGTCTGTGTGCGACTCCGCCCGCAAGGCCGGGCTGGATCTCCTCGGCGTCGTGGACCAGAGCCGGTTCCTTCTTGGACTTGGCGCAGTGGACGAGCCAGCGATGGACCACGACCCTCGAGCGCAGTTGCGGCATCGGCTGGCGCTCAAGACGCTGCTGGTGCCCGGCGGGCTGGGCAGCACGCACCAGGTCATGTTCTTCGGACGCGGCGTTGGGACTCCGACCCTTGCGGGTCTGTCTCTTAGTCCAAGTGTCCAGGGCAAGCCATCACCATGACCGGCCCAATCGAGCGGGAGATCAAGCTCGCCTACGCGTCACCAGATGAAGCCAGACGCGCGGTGATGGCGCTCGGAGTGATCCCGCGCCGCCAACGAAGGCTTCAGCAGGACAGCCTCCTCGACCGCGGCACGGACCCCCTGGTCGATCGCAGGCAGACCCTCCGTGTGCGACGGGACGGCGACCGGGCCTGGCTCACCTTCAAGGGGGCCCCACTGCCCGGTCCCACCAAGGCGCGGGAAGAACTGGAGACGGAAGTAGAGGACGCCGACCGCCTCCTGCAACTCCTTGCACGTCTTGGCTTCGAAATGCGGTTCCGGTACGAGAAGTATCGTGAAGAGTTCGACTGTGGCGCGCTCGTCGTCACGGTCGACGAAACGCCCATCGGCACGTTCGTCGAACTCGAAGGCGAAGAACACGACGTGATCGAAACAGCGAAGCGTCTCGGGCGGTCGCCGGCCGACTTCATCCTAGCCTCCTACCGGGAGCTCTTCCTAGTGTTTCAGGCAGAGTCTGGATCCACCGCCTCTCACATGCGGTTCGACGACCTGACATGACTGCCCTTCCTCCGGCTCTCATCCTCGCCGCCGGCCTCGGCACAAGACTCCACCCTCTGACAGCCCAGCGGGCCAAGCCGGCGCTCCCGGTGGCGGGCCAGCCGTTCATCCGCCGGGTGCTCACCTCGCTGGCCACGCAGGGCGTTCGACAGGTGGTGATCAACCTGCATCACCGTCCCGAAACTATCTCGGCTGTGGTCGGTGACGGAAGCGATCTCGGATGTGAGGTGCGCTATTCCTGGGAGCCTCGGATCCTCGGCTCTGCCGGGGGGCCTAGACGCGCCCTTCCGCTGCTTGGCGAACGCTTCTTCCTTTTAAACGGAGACACGCTGTGCGACGTCGATCTGCACGCGCTCGCCCGAACCCATCGGGAGCGGCACGCGACAGTGACACTGGCCACGACCCCCAACCCGGCGCCGGACCGCTATGGCACCCTCCTGAGCCAGGACGGAACTTGGATCGACGGAGTACGACCTGCCGGCGCCCCCGGCGCCGAAGGCTGGCACTTCGTCGGGGTACAGCTGGTGGAAGCCGCGCCGTTCACTGCGCTCGAAGACGGGAAACCCGCCGCCACCATTGGCGGGCTCTACGACCGTCTGTGGGCACGCTCTGGACAGATCGGGCTCTTTCGGGTCGAGGGACCGTTCCATGACATCGGCACCCCGCTCGACTACTTGAAGACCACCAGAGCCATCGCGGCTCGAGAGAACCGGTCCACCCCACTGCGGGGCGACGGATGCCTAGTCGACCCCACCGCGGATCTCCGGGGTTGTCTGCTCTGGGACCGAGTGCAGGTTGGCGCTGGGTGCCGGCTCACGGACTGCATCCTGGGGAACGATGTCCAAGTGCCTGACGGCACCCGGCTCGCGCGTCAGGCCGTGGTGCCGTGGACGCCCGAGGCCGCTGGCAGTGGCCGCGAACGGCGCGATGGGAATCTGTGTCTGGTCGATCTGGACTAAAACACGACGCGACGATGAGTGACAGGCCCGACGCCACCGAAGATAGCCTGCGTCCTCGGATCGAGCGCTACCTGCGCGAGACGGGTGTCAACCCGGCCGAGGTGGATCTCTCGCGCCTTGCCGGTGACGCGTCCAGCCGTGTGTATTTCCGGGCAAGCCGCGGCGGCCATTTGTCCCGGCTCATCGTGCTCCACCCGACCCCGTTCACACCCGAAGCCCTGCCACAGATCGTGGTTGGCCGCCTGCTGGCACGGCTCGACATCCCCATCCCGAACGTGCTCGATGCCGCCGGCAAGCTCGGCGTGCTGGTCGTGGAGGATGTCGGCGACGCTACCCTGCACACTTGGCTGGCCGAGGGGCACGACCCCGAACCGCTGTACTCACAAGCAGTAAATCTGATTGCACGTCTACAGAGCGCCCAGGCGACGACCGCGAGCCAGGGCCCCCCGTTCAACCTGGCGTTCGACGTTCCGAAGCTAACGTGGGAGCTCAATTTCTTCCGCTCCGAGTTTCTGGAAGCACACCGACAGATACACCTCGACTCGGCGCAAAGTGGTGTCTTGACCGAGGAGTTCGAGTGCCTGGCCAGCCAGCTGGCCGCTGAGCCTCGGGTGCTTTGCCACCGCGACTACCACTCCAGGAATCTAATGGTCCGAGACGGCAATCTGGTAGTCATCGACTTCCAGGATGCTCGACTGGGACCGGCTACCTACGATCTAGTGTCGCTCCTGCGGGACTGCTATGTGGAGCTCCCGGATACGCTGAGCGAGCGTCTACTACACCGCTATCTAACCCTCGCGCCCAACCAGGCCGGCGCAGACTTTCGGCTCCGTTTCGACCGGATGTCGATTCAGCGTCACCTGAAGGCCTTGGGGACGTTCGGCCACCAGGTCGCCGTCAGGGGACGCAGATCGTTCAACGAGGCGATTCCCCGCACGCTGGGCTATCTACGACGGACCCTCCATGGGGATTCCAGCTACGGTCGGCTACTCGAAGTCTTGGCGTCCGTCCTCCCCGAACTCCGTTGAACGCTCGGCGGCGGTATCCTACGACCAGCCATGGCACACATCGAGAACATCTCCGAGTTCGAAGGCGAGTCGGTCACCCTGCAGGGCTGGCTCCACAACCGCCGATCGAGCGGCAAGCTCCACTTCCTGACGCTCCGTGACGGCACCGGTTTCATCCAAGCGGTCATGTCCAAGACGGCGGTGGGCGATCAGACGTTTCTGCAGGTCAAGCACCTCGGCCAGGAGACTGCACTGACTCTCGACGGGGTGGTCCGCGCCGACACCCGGGCGCCCGGCGGGTATGAACTCGACGCGACCGGCATCAGCGTGGTCGGCGAAACCCACGAGTACCCGGTCACCCCCAAAGAACACGGCGTAGACTTCCTGCTGGATCACCGCCACCTCTGGGTGAGAGCCGAGCGCCAGCACGCAGTGCTCCGCGTGCGCCACAGCGTAGTCAACGCTGTCCGCGACTACCTCAACACGGAGGGGTTCATCCTTGCCGACACGCCGGTCTTTACGCCGGCGGCCTGCGAGGGCACCACAACGCTCTTCCCAGTGCCCTACTTCGATCTGGGCACGGCGTATCTCACCCAGTCCGGCCAGCTCTACAACGAAGCCAACGCGATGGCCCTGGGACGGGTCTATTGCTTTGGACCGACGTTTCGTGCCGAGAAGTCCAAGACGCGTCGGCACCTGACCGAGTTCTGGATGGTCGAGCCGGAAATGGCCTACGGCACCCTAGACGATGTCATCGCGCTGGCAGAGGGACTGATCTCTTCGGTTGTGGGCAGAGTGCTGGAAGAGCGCGGACGAGAGCTTGACGTGCTGGAGCGCGACCGCGGCCCGCTCGCCGGCGTCGTCGCACCCTTCCCCCGAATGACCTATGACGAGGCGGTGGACATCCTGCGTGAGGCCGGCCGACCGATCGCGTACGGTGACGACTTTGGCGGCACTGACGAGACCATCCTCGCCAAGCGCTTCGACCGCCCGGTCGCCATCCACCGCTATCCGGCGGCCGCCAAGGCGTTCTACATGCAGCCGGACCCGGAGCGACCGGAGCTCTCGCTATCAGTCGACATTCTTGCCCCTGAGGGCTACGGCGAGATCGTCGGCGGTGGCCAACGCCTAGACGACCTCGCCCTGCTTGAGCAGCGGATCGCGGAGCATGATCTTCCCAAGGACGCATTCGAGTGGTATCTCGACCTCCGTCGCTACGGCAACGTTCCGCACGCCGGCTTCGGGATGGGTATCGAGCGGGTCGTGGCGTGGATCTGCGGTCTCGACCATGTGCGGGAGACCATCCCGTTTCCACGAATGCTCTATCGATTGACCCCGTAGCGAGACCCGCTGGCGGCAGTGACGACCACTTTGGAGCCTTCCCAGCCCGTGATATAGTTCCACGGTTACGTTCGCGGAGAACGGTGAGAGTGGGCGTCTTGGCCCACTCTTTTTTTTCGGGGCCACTCAGGTGACCGCGTCACGCACGAGCACGCTCGACACGGTCAGGACTATCGCGGACCGAGTGGCTCGCAGCCACGGTCTCGAACTGTTCGACCTACAGTTTCGCCGCGAAGCGATCGGGTGGGTCTTGCGGATTGTTGTCGACCGGGTAGGACCGGGCGCCACTGACGCGGAGGGTCGCACTGAGGAGAGCGTGACCGTCGCCGACTGCGCGGCTGTGAGCGTTGACGTGAGCGCGATCTTCGATGTCGAGGTCACGTTCGAGCACGCCTACACCCTTGAGGTGTCTTCGCCGGGTCTGGACCGGCCGTTGCGCGGGCTCGACGACTTCGTGCGGTTCGTGGGACGTCGCGTGAAAATCGTGACCTCCGCCCCCGTCGAAGGGCTTAACTTCGTCGCGGGTCGGATCACGGCGGTCGACAATCGGACCATCGTGATTGAGGACGGGAAGACGACCAGACGGGTTCCGGAAACGTCGGTCGCACGGGCAAAGCTCGAGGTCGAGATCTGACGCCGCTCTGGCGCTGACGGCGCCGGACGGGGGCAGGACAGGAAGACAATGAACAACGCGTTGCAGCAGACGATCGAAACGCTGGCCAAGGAGAAGGGCATCGAGGCCGACGTCATCATCACGGCCATCGAGGATGCCGTACTGACGGCCTCGCGCAAGTACTACAAGGGCGACGAGAACCTGCGCACCAAGTTCAATCCTGAAACCGGACAGGTCGAGCTCTTCGCGGTGCGAACGATCGTCGATGAAGCCACGAGCCCGGAAACCGAGATCGCGCTGAGCGAGGCCCGGGAACTCTATGGGGACGAAGCCGAGGTGGGCATGGAGATCGAGTTTCCTAAGCCCACCGATGTCCTGGGGAGAATCGCCGCCCAGACCGCAAAGCAGGTCATCTTCCAGAAGGTCAGGGAGGCGGAGCGCGATAACGTCTTCGACGAGTACGGCGGCCGTCTCGGCGAGGTCGTGAACGGTCTCGTGAAGCGTTTTGAGAGCGGCGACATCGTGGTGGAAGTCGGCCGGGTCGAGGCGCTGCTGCCTCGCCGCGAGCAGTCGCGCGCCGAAAACTACTCGACTGGCGACCGGGTCCGCGCTGTCATCAAGGACGTCAACAAAAACACCAAAGGTCCCCAGATTATCCTCTCTCGCACGGACGCGGTCTTGCTCATCAAGCTTTTCGAGCAGGAGGTGCCGGAGATCTACGACGGGACGGTCGTCATCCGCGGCGCGGTCCGCGAAGCGGGCGATCGGGCAAAGGTGGCGGTGGCGTCCAAAGAACGGGAAGTGGACCCAGTGGGCGCCTGTGTCGGCATGAAGGGGACGCGGGTACAAGCGATCATTCGTGAACTTCGTGGGGAAAAGATCGACATAGTCGAGTGGTCGGATGACGCCTCGATGTTCGTGACCAACGCGATCAGCCCCGCGCGCGTGCAACGAGTGTCGGTGGTCGACGACGCCGAGCGGGTGGTCGAGGTCGTGGTCGAAGACCGGCAGCTGTCGCTCGCGATTGGCAAGAAGGGTCAGAACGTCCGTCTCGCGGCGAAGCTGACCGGTTGGAAGATCGACATTAAGAGCGAGGAAGAGAAGCGGCGCGAGGTCGAGGCACAACTCGACGGCTTAGAGGCCGAGCCGGCGCCGCTTTCGATCCCCGGTCTCGACGAGGCGATGGTGGACAAGCTCAATGCCGCCGGCATCGAGACCGTCGAGCGGATGATCTCGGCCAGCGCCTCCGAACTCAGCGCCGTGCTCGAAATCTCCGAGGGCGCCGCCGAGGCGCTGCGTCAGGGTGCGGAAGCCGCAACGATGGCGGCTGGTGGCGCCGTAGGCAGCGGCATGACAGAGGCGATTCCGCAAGAGGGTGTGGAGCCGCTGACCCCGCCGCTCCAGGCCACGGCGAGCGAACCGGCTAACGAGACGGCGTCTGAGGCTGCCGAAGAGGACGAGTCAGTCCAGGACGAGCTAGAAACAGTCGCTTCGCCAGGCACCGACGGGCCGGAAGACGCGGCCGCGCCGGCCGAGAACGATGCGGAGCCAACAGACGACGCCGAGTCGCCAGGAGAGGAAGACACCGACAAGCCGGTCTGACGACGGCTGTCGGCGTCGGCACGCGCATACGCGAACGCACAACGGACGTATACGGGAACGCAGAGGGTAAACGTTGTCCACGATCCGGATCTACAAGGTCGCCGAGGTGCTCGGAATTCCGAGCCACGATGTCATCGACCTGCTCAAACGGGAGCACGGCATCGAGGTGAAGAGCGCCTCCAGCACGATCGAGGAGATTGTCGCGCGGCAGTTCGTCGAGCGGACGGCCCGCGAGCGCAACCTGAGCCTGCCGGCCGGCCAGCTATTTGCGACCAAGCCTGCCGCCAAGAGCAAGACGAAAGGCACTAAGACCGCCAAGAGCTCTGAACCTCTGATGCGGCCGCGTCTGGGCCCGCCGCGGCTGGTCAAGGCACCGAAGCCAACACCGCCGCCTGAGGCCGAGGACGAGGTCACGGAGGAGTCAGTCGTCACGGAGCCGGAACCAACGCTGCCCGAACCGGTCACGGCGATAGAGCCAGAACCGGCGCCAGCGCCAGAACCGGCCCGCCCAGCCCGCGCAATCAAGCCGCGGCGTACCGTGCGCGTCGAGGAGCCTGGAGACGCCCCACCGCTCACGCCTCCGTCGCCGACCGCTAGGGTGGTAAAGCCAAGACCAGCTCCACCGGTCGAACCGGCGCCACCGACGCCCAGGGAAGAAGCGCCGCCGCCCGAAGCGCCGCCGCAGGCTGCCGCGCCGGCGGCGACCGAGACACCGCCCACGGCCTCGGTCCCTCCGGCGCAGCCGGTCACACCAACCGGGCGCGTCGCGCCATCGAAATTCAAGCTGCAGGTCGAGCAGGAAGCCCCGTCGCTTAGACCACTCGAACCGGTCACCAAGATGCGTCCGACGCTCAAGCCGGCGGGGCCGGCACGGCCACGGCCCGGCGCACGCCCGATCGGAGCAGCGCCGACCAGACCGGCCACACCTCCGGGCGCCACGCGACCGCTGCCTGGGCAGCCAGCGCGTGGCCCCGTCGGAGCCCGTCCGCCTGCCGTCGGATACCGCCCCTCGTTCCGGCCTCCGCCAAGGCCACCGCGTGGGAAGCGGCGTCCACCGAAGCCGACGACACCTCACATACCCGCGCCGCCGCCGCCGATTACGCGCACCATCTCCCTGGCCGAAGGGATGACGGTGAAGGATCTGGCGGACAAACTTGAACTGAAGGCGAAGGACGTCCTGAAGAAGCTGATCGAACGTCGGATGATGATGACCATCAACACGACGCTCGACACCGAGACCGCCACCATGGTGGCGCGCGAATTCGGCGCTGATGTCGAGATGCACTCCTTCGAGGAGGAGATACTCGAGGTCGAGACGACCGCGGCGCAAGATGAAGACCTGGTCTCCCGCGCCCCGGTCGTGACCGTCATGGGTCACGTCGACCACGGGAAGACCACCCTGCTGGACGCCATCCGAGATTCTCGCGTTGCCGAAGGCGAAGCCGGCGGCATCACGCAGCACATCGGCGCCTACGCAGTCGAGATCAAGAAGAAGCGAATCGTCTTCCTCGACACTCCGGGCCACGAAGCATTCACGCTGATGCGAGCCAGAGGTGCGCGTGTCACCGACGTGGTAGTACTGGTGGTAGCGGCCGACGACGGCGTTATGCCGCAGACTCGAGAGGCGATCGATCACGCGAAGGCCGCCGATGTCCCCCTCATCGTGGCTATCAACAAGATTGACAAAGCTAACGCCAATCCGGAGCGGGTAAAGACGGAACTCTCCGAGTTGGGCCTTACCGCCGAGGACTGGGGCGGCCAGACCGTCACTGTCGAAGTGTCGGCCAAACAGCAGAAGAACCTCGACCTACTTCTGGAGATGATCCTGCTCGTCACCGAACTAGGTGAGCTCAAGGCCAACCCTAAGCGCAGCGCGGCCGGAACGGTGCTTGAAGCGCAGGTGGACCGCGGGCGTGGTCCAGTCGCCACCATCCTCGTCAAGGACGGCACCCTCCGAGTGGGCGACAATTTCATTGCCGGCCCTATTGTCGGGAAAGTCCGTGCCCTCTACGACGACCGGGGTCAACAGCAGACCGAAGCCGGTCCATCGAGCCCAATTAAGGTCCTGGGCCTGACCGGGCTTCCACAGCCCGGAGACACGTTCCAGGGGGTGGAGGACGCCGCGAAGGCACGCCAGATCTCGATGCTGCGCCAACAGCAGGTAAAGGAGAAGACCCTCGGCGAGAAGGGCGGCCGCCTGACACTCGAGTCACTCCAGGAGCAGGTCGCAGAAGGCGGCACCAAGGAGCTGCCGATCATCGTGAAGGCCGACGTGCAGGGTTCGGCCGAGGTACTGGCCGATGCTCTGAGCAAGCTGGGCGACGAGCGCGTCAAGGTTCGCCTCCTCAGCAGCGGCGCCGGCGCCGTCAACGAAGGCGATGTGGTCTTTGCCGCAGCCTCGAATGCCGTGATCATCGGGTTCAACGTCAGACCGGACCGGAACGCCGCGGCTATGGCCGAGCGTGAGCAGATCGACATTAGGCTGCACCGGGTCATCTACGACGTGACTGAAGAGATCAAGCAGGCCATGGCCGGGCTGCTGGACCCGACGGTAAAGGAAATCCAGGTCGGCCAGGCCGAGGTGCGGGACGTCTTCAAGGTACCCAAGTTCGGCGCTGCGGCCGGCTGTCTTGTCATCGAGGGCAAGATCACGCGCACCGGTGAGACCCAGGCTCGTCTCCTGCGAGATAACGTCGTGATCCACGAGGGCCGGATCGGCTCGCTGCGACGGTTCAAGGACGATGTCAGTGAGGTAAAGAACGGTCTGGAGTGCGGCATCGCATTCGAGCGGTATGCCGACATCAAGGTGGGCGACGTGATCGAGATCTTCAGCACCGAGAAGATCGCGGCCACGGTCTGACCTCACCGCTGACTCACACCCGAGGCCACTGGCGAGCGGGGTCGACATGATCGTCGGGCTGCTTTCCGTCGAGCTCCACATCAGAGGCGCACGGTCCCTGAAGGACAAGCGCGCAGTCCTGCGCCGACTCAAGGATCGACTCAGCCGTCTAAACGTCGCCGTGGCCGAAGTCGACCATCACGATCTACGCCAGCGGGCCGAGCTGGCTCTAGTGACGGTCGGGGTCGACCAGGAGATCGCGGAGCGGACCCTCGATACGGTGATCAACGAGGTCGAACGCCTGGAACCTGGCCTCCTTGTGCGGAGCGAGAGCGAGTGGCTCACCTGAGCGAACCGACGTGGAGAAACCGAAACCGTCACGCGGAGCACGACTGGGAGACCAGATCCGGGCCGAACTCGCTCTGATCCTGCAACGCTCGGCGCGGGACCCAGCGCTACGGTTGATCACGATCACCCATGTCAGGCTGACCCGAGACCTCCAGAGCGCCCGGGTGTTCTACACGAGCCTGAACGACAACGCCGACCCACGGCAGACGGCGCAAGGACTCCGCCGTGCCGCTCCGTATCTGCGCGGCCAGCTGGCGCAGCGGATTCGCCTCCGCCACGTGCCAGGGCTTACCTTCGAGTACGACGAGTCGCTCGAACGCGAGCAACGGGTAGCCGAAATGCTGGAGTCACTACGAGATGAAACCGCGGCGCCAGAAGACGGGTCGCCTGCAGACACGACACCCGACACAGACGATGCCTGAACTTGCACAAGAGGTTGCCCAAATCTGCGATCTGATCAGCACCGGACAGCGCTTTCTTCTCAGCTCGCACGCGCGCCCAGACGGAGACTCTCTCGGCAGCCAACTCGCTCTCGGAGCAGCCTTGGATCAACTTGGCAAAGGGGTGCGGATCGTCAACGCCGACCCGGCGCCGGACCTGTACGGCTTCCTCCCGGACGTCTCACGAATCGAGGTGAGCACGTCGCTCGATCCGACCAAGGTCGATGCCCTCGTCGTGCTGGAGTGCGGCACCCTGGCCCGCACCGGCGTCGAGGGGCTTGCCCGCTACCGGGTCGTCAACATCGATCACCATGCGGGCAACGCGATGTTTGGCGCCATCAACTGGCACGACGCCTCGGCGTGCGCCTGCGCCGAGCTGGTCTTCGAGCTAATTGACGCCCTCGGTGTCCAGCTGACGCCGGCGATGGCCACGCAGCTCTATGTCGCGATCCTGACCGACACCGGCTCGTTCCGGCATGCCAACATCACGGATCGCACCTTCGAAATCTGCCGTCGCATCGCGGCCACCGGGGTGGAACCGGCAGCAATCGCGGCTCAGGTCTACAACAACGGGAGCCTGGGCCGTCTCCGCCTGACCGGCATGCTGCTCGACCGCATGGAGTTCGACGACGACCACCGGATCGCCGTGCTGACGCTGACCGGAGAGATGCTGAACGCCTCCGGCTGCGCGCCGGACGATCTCGAAGGCATCGTGAACCTGCCGCTGGCCGTCCGAGACGTACAAGCGGTCGTCTTCCTCAAACACACCGGTGACGGACTCCGGGTTAGCCTCCGGTCAAAGGACGCCATTGACGTCAGGGCAGTCGCGGTCGAGTATGGCGGCGGTGGCCATCGGAATGCGGCAGGCCTCACTCTGACCGACGTCGCGGCCGAGGCCCGGGCTGCGCTGCTTGGCCGCGTGGCCGCCGCGATCGCAAAGGCCGACGGCCCATCCACAGCCGACTGATGGCTTCAGACGCGCCCCTTGAAGGGGTCCTCGTGGTCGATAAGCCCCAGGGACCGACGTCGCACGACGTCGTCGCCTGTGTACGTCGGGCAACCGGGATCCGGAAGGTGGGCCATCTCGGTACGCTCGACCCAATGGCTACCGGTGTGCTCCCCGTCGCTATCGGGCGTGCCACTCGCCTCGCCCCCTGGCTGACCAGTGCGCCGAAGCAGTACCGAGCCGTCATCACGCTCGGCCGGGTCACAGACAGCTACGACATCACCGGCGCCGAGGTGGGGGGAGCATTGACGCTCAACCCCCGCGCTCTCGCCCCATCCGCCGACGCGATCGCCGACGCGCTCGACGGATTCTTGGGCGAAACCGAGCAGCTGCCCCCGCCGGTCTCGGCGAAGAAGGTCGACGGCGTCCGAGCGTATCGGCTAGCTCGCCGACAACAGCCGGTGGACTTGAAGCCGGTCCCGGTGCGTGTCGACGAGCTGAGCCTGCTCTCAGTCGACGCCTGGAAGATCAAGTGTCGAATCCGCAGTTCGAGCGGATTCTATGTTCGAGCGCTGGCCCACGATCTCGGTCAACGACTCGGTTGCGGCGGCTGTCTCGAGGCGCTGACCCGGGAGACCCATGGCCGCTTCACCCTGGCCGACGCCGTGCCGCTAGCGGAGATCGTCGACGACGAGGCCGCCCGGCATGAGATCAGGTCCCGGCTCACGACCCGTCTGATGAGGTTAGATACCCTGCTCCCTGAACTTCCGGCGGTGCAGGTGACCGATGCCGGCGCACGACGCGCTCGCCACGGGAATGCGTTGCGCCCGGCCGATCTCACCGACGGCCCTCTCTCCGGTTCGACACCGGCCATCCGGGTCCTCGACAGCGACGGTCATTTGCTGTGCCTCGCAAAACCGGCGACGGGTGGACACCTGCAGCCGCAACTGGTACTGGCGACCATCGTAAGGGAGTAAGCGCAGGGTTGGTTCGATCGTCGCCGCTGGTGTACGATTAGGGGGTTGACTGAGAAGAAGGGATAACATCGTGACGACGGCGGTTCGGAACCCGGCGGACCACAGCCGGGCACGTCTGGACCGTTCGCGGAGGTAACTAGCGGTGGTGCTACAGAAGGAACAGAAGACCGAGCTCATCGGCTCGTATCAGGTTCACAAGACCGACACCGGCTCTCCCGAAGTGCAGGTGGCCCTGCTCACCGAGCGGATCAGCTACCTCACCGAGCATTTCAAGACCCACGCGAAAGACCATCACTCGCGTCGGGGCCTGCTGAAGCTCGTTGGGCAGCGCCGCAGGCTCCTTGACTATCTCAAGGCCAAGGACTCAAATCGCTACGCCGACCTGATCAACCGGCTGGGTATCCGCAAGTAGCGGACCGGTCGGACCTCACGTTTTCCCGCTTCCTCGGTTCTCTGGGAGCCAGTCATGAAGGCCCACGCGGTACTCTACCGGCGTTCTGTATCGGCACACGAGGCGGGCGGTGACGCCAGACGCTCTGGTGCGTATGGCGTCCGGCCACAGCGCGAACGGGCCGGGGAACCGACCTCACGATATCTCGGCACGTGTAGTGGAGTGACATCATGCAAACAGGCGAAGTAAACGTCGGCGGCCGCCCGTTGACCATCGAAACCGGTAAGCTGGCCAAACAGGCCAACGGATCGGTCATTGTGAGACAGGGAGACACCATGGTGCTCGTGACGGCGTGCTATGCGCCCAACGAGCGGGAGGGCATCGACTTTCTTCCCCTGACCGTGGACTATCGCGAGAACACCTACGCCTCAGGACGAATCCCCGGAGGCTTCTTCAAGCGAGAGGGCAAACCTCCTGAAAAAGAGGTCCTGACGAGCCGTCTTATCGACCGGCCGATTCGCCCGCTCTTCCCGGATGGATGGCGGCGAGAGACCCAGGTAGTTGCCTTCGTCATCTCCGCGGACAAGGAGAACGACTCGGACGTGCTGGCGCTCACAGGCGCGTCCGCTGCGCTCGCGCTCTCTGAAGTTCCATTCCAGGCAACGATTGCCGCTGTGCGTGTCGGTCTCGTCGATGACGAGCTCATCATCAACCCGACCTACGAACAGCGGCGACAGGGACGGCTCGACCTCACGGTCGCGGGGAGCAAGGATGCGCTCGTCATGGTCGAAGCGGGGGCAAAGGAAGTCTCCGAAGAAGACATGGTGCGGGCACTCGATGCAGGCCATGCTGCCATCCGAGACATCATCGGCACGATCGATACGCTGGCTGCCAGCGCGGGCAAGGCAAAACTTGAGATCAGTGCCCCCACACCGGATCCGGAGGTCACCTCGGAGGTCGAAGCCAAGCTGCTTGGTCCACTGGCAGACGCCATGCGGATCCAGGACAAGCTGGAGAGCTACGCGGCGGTCGACAAGGTCCTGAACGACCACCTAAAAACACTTCCGGAAGAGGACTCCGCTCGCCGCGCCGACACCAAGTCGGTCTTCAAGGCGCTCAAGGAAAAAGTACTGCGAGACGAAATACTGGACCGCGGTCAGCGTCTGGACGGTCGGGCATTTGACGAGATCAGGACGATCACGTGCGATGTGGGCCTGCTCCCGCGCGCGCACGGATCAGCGGTGTTCACCCGGGGTGAAACCCAGGCGCTGGTCACCTCCACACTCGGCACGGCTGACGACCAACAAAAGGTCGAAATGGTCGACGGCGAGATCTACCGGCGCTTCATGCTGCACTACAACTTTCCACCATTTTCGGTGGGTGAGGTCAAGTTTCTCAGGGGCCCGGGCCGCCGAGAGATCGGTCACGGGAACCTGGCCGAGCGCAGCCTGCTGCCGGTCGTACCCGGCGAGGAGACCTTCCCGTACACCGTAAGAGTCGTCTCCGACATCCTCGAGTCGAACGGCTCGTCATCGATGGCGTCGGTGTGCGGCGGCACGCTTGCCATGATGGACGCCGGCGTCCCCCTGAAGGCGCCGGTGGCGGGCGTGGCCATGGGCCTCATTCTGGATGAGGCGACCGGCCGGCACGCCGTCCTGAGCGACATCGCCGGGGCCGAAGACCACTACGGTGACATGGACTTCAAGGTAGCCGGCACCGCCGATGGCATCACGGCGCTACAGATGGACATCAAGGTCGGCGGCATCACGGGCGACATCATGCGTCAGGCACTGGCCCAGGCCCGCGCAGGTCGCATACACATCCTCGAGCGGATGGCCGCCACGCTGCAGGATCCGCGTGAGACCATCTCCACCCACGCGCCGCGTATCGTGACGATCCAGATTCCGGTCGACAAGATCCGTGACATTATCGGCCCGGGTGGCAAGACCATTCGCAGCATCGTTCAGCGCACCGGGGTCAAGATCGACGTCGAGGACGACGGTCGGGTCAACGTGGCGTCGAGTGACGATGAGTCGGCACAGAAGGCCCTCTCGATCATCGAAGAACTGACGGCCACACCGGAGCTGAACAAGAGCTACCTCGGCACGGTGCAGCGGATCACCGACTTCGGCGCGTTTGTCGAAGTTCTCCCAGGAGTTGACGGACTCCTCCACATCTCCGAAATCGCCCACTATCGGGTGAAGGAGGTACGCGACGAGCTCCAGGAGGGAGACCAGGTGCTCGTGAAGGTGATCAACGTCGACCCGTCAGGAAAAATCCGCCTGAGCCGGAAGGCACTGCTGGACAAATCGGAAGCTGCCGGAAAGCCGACGCAGTCGTAACCTAGCCGGCTCCCGACGGATTCGCCAGCTGGGACAGCCGGCGGTCAAGCGGTGGGTGGCTGTGCCAGAACAGCTCCACCATGCGGGATGGGCTGGGTTCGGCGAGGTGCTGCTCGCCAAGCCGGCGCAGGCTCGAGGCAAGCGCCGCAGGCTCGCTGCAGTAGCGCAACGCAAACCGATCGGCCCGCCGCTCGTGACGACGCGACAGCGCGTG
>DEAA01000035.1:43675-45662 GCA_002346545.1 Acidobacteria bacterium UBA2994 | reverse complement strand
TCGTGACGACGCGACAGCGCGTGTCCGAGCGGCGCGGCCACGATCGCGATCCCCCCGGCGGCCAGCCCCATCAGCGGCAGCGAAGCCAGGTCGGTTGCCCCGGTCACTCCCACCAACGGCCCTGCCATTGTCGCCACACGGCCCGCGGTCCATAGCGCGGCAAGCGCCACCCCGAGCTCGTAGATCGCCGTCTGCCAGAGATCCAGGTGGACGTGGTGGCCCAGCTCGTGGGCCGTCACCGCCTCGATCTCTGCATCCGAGTAGTCGCTGAGGAATGTCTCCGAGAGCAGAATCTGTCGGCCGGCGCCGAACCCGACGAGCAGGGCGTACGCGCGACGGCCGGGCTGTCCTACCAACAGCTCGGCGACCGGAATCGGCGGAACGCCGACGCGCTCCGCCAGCGCCGTAAGTCGGCGTTGTAAGGCCGGGCGCTCCAGGGGCCGGGTGGTTGAGACCCACGGAAGGATCCAGCCTGGCGCCAAGGTGGTAATCGCGAGCGTAGTCAACGAGAACAGCACCCCGCACACGACCCACCACACCTGGGGCCACCAGAACCGAGCCGTGAAGACGACCGTCGCGGCAACCGCCACCAGTGCCACGTTCAATACCGAGGTGGTGAGCGTAGTTCTCAACCAGCTGAACGCGCGGGGCTCGGACAACCGGTAGCGTCGCTCCAGGATGACGCCCTGATAGAACCGAAACGGAAAGAGCCACGCCTCGAGGGCGAGCCAAACAAGCCCGCCGTAGCAAGTCGGCCCATACCAGGGGGAGGCCCCGCCCGGACCGCCGGGCCAGAGAGTGAGCGTATCTCGCAGGGAAGCGGCGCCCCCCTCGACGAGGAACCCAACCAGGAGAGTCAATCCGCCAAGCACCGCGCCCGAACGGGCGCGACGACGCTGCCGGTGATAGCGAGTGGACTTGCCTTCGTTCACGGCCGGTCGGCGGCAGGTCGTCTATGGATTACGCCTGCCCGAGTTGCACCGAAATCAACTTCGAGACTCCGGGCTCCTCCATGGTCACGCCATACATCCTGTCGGCGATCTCCATCGTCTTACGATTGTGGGTAACGAGGATGAACTGGGTGTCAGTCTGCATCCCGCGAAGCATCTGCACGAACCGGCCGATGTTCGCCTCATCGAGCGGCGCGTCGATCTCGTCAAGGAGACAGAATGGGCTCGGCCTGTACTTGAAGATGGCGAACATCAGTGCCATCGCCGACAACGCCTTCTCGCCGCCAGAGAGCAGCTGAATGCTCTGGAGGCGCTTCCCCGGGGGCTGGGCGATGATGTCGATCCCGCTCTCGAGCAGATCACTCTCGTCGAGCAGGACGAGCCCGGCGCGCCCTCCACCAAAAAGCGTAGAGAACGTCTTCTGAAAATGGAGATTGATCGCATCGAATGCCTCGCGGAACCGCTCCCGCGTCGTCCGATTGATCCGCGCGATGGCATCACCGGTAGCCTTGATCGACTCGACCAGATCCTGCCGCTGCGTGGTGAGAAACTCGTAGCGCTGATCGAGGTCGTCGAACTCCTCGATGGCCATCATATTCACCGGCCCCATCCGATCGATCTTGTCCTTCAGCGCGGCAATGCTCTCTTCCACGCTCATGGGCCCGAGCCGCGTAGAGGCGTCGTCAGAGACCGCCTCACTATCTGATTCCTGAGCCTCGCCAGCAACCTCATCGTCCTCTTCACCCGCGCTAGGCTCGATAGAAATATTGACGACGTCGGCACTGACCAAGCCCTCGGCTTCCAGCTCGGTCATCCGGGTGGTGACTTCGGCCAGACTCATCTGCAACGTGTCCCGGCAACTTTCTTCGAGATGCCCCAGGTCACTCTCGGCGGTCGCGCGAGCCACATCAAGCTCGGCGACATGCGAACGCATCTCCTCCCGGTACGTCCTGGCCTCGCGCACCTCGCCTTCCCGGCCCTCAAGACTGGCTCGTAGGCTGAGTACCTGCTCGTCGGCCGTCTGCACGGCCGCCCGC
>DEAA01000035.1:594-43377 GCA_002346545.1 Acidobacteria bacterium UBA2994 | reverse complement strand
CTGCACGGCCGCCCGCAGGTCAGTCAGCCCGGCAATGTCGGCATCGAGCTGCTGCTTAGAACCTGCCACGGTCTCGATCAAAGCGGTACGCTCGGTACCCGCACGCGCATGATCCGCCGCCCGACGCTCCAGACGGCCTTCGAGTTCCTGACCGACCAGCTCGAGGCGCAATGCCGTTGCCTCGAGCGCCGACGCGCGCTCGACCAACGCGGCATGCGCCGCCTTGGCCTCGGCTACCTCGGTGCCCAGGGTGTCGATCGACTCGCGGGCGTCCATTACGCGACGCTGCGCGGCAGTCAGCTTCTCGTCGGCGGCTCGCTGCTCCGCCTCAAGTCTCGCGATGGACGTCTCGGCGTCGGTGCGACGCGTGTCGAGTGCCGACAGCTCTTCGTCCGTAGTCCGGCGCTCGGTCTCGATCACTTCACGCTTCCGCTCGAGACGCTCAGCGTCCTCGTCATGCGCCGCGCGCTGCATCTCGTGTCCGAGCAGCGCCTTCTCCTGCTGATGGCGTTCCTCCTGGAGTTTCTCGAGGCCTTCCTCGGTCTGCCTGACCGTGAACCCCAGCTGCGTGATCTCGGCGTTGAGCACCTCCACCTGGTATCGCTCGGATTCGATCCGCCCCTCCAACTCGCGGAGCTCTCGCTTCGTCGCGAGGATACCCAGACCGTCCTCGCTTGCTCCCCCGCTGACCAGTGTCCGCCCCCGGAACACGTCACCCTCCGGGCTGGCGACCGGAGCCGTCGTCTCCAACGCCGCTTGCGCCGCAGCCTCGAACGAGTCGGCGAGCCAGTGCCCGGCCAGAGTCGAGCGGATAGCAGCGGCATCGGGGCCGCTCACTCGGACGACGTCCGACACCGGGCGCACACCGGGCGCGGGGGGCGCCGGCGTCGCAGCCTCGACGGGAGCGTCTGCCACCAAGAACCCCACCCGGCCCGCACCATGTCGGCGCGCCGCCTCGAGACCAGCCTGCGCATCAGCCCGTGAGGCCACGATTACGTGCTGCAGCAGGTCGCCCAGACACGCCTCGACCCCACGCTCCAGACCAGGGTCCACCTCGAGATGGTCGGCCACGGCGCCCAGGTGCCTGACGCCCGCCCCGCCGTCCGCCAACAGCGAACGAGCCGCATCCGAGTACCCGGCGCGGCTCTTCTCGAGATCGCGCAGCGAGGTCAATCGCCCATCGAGCGCCGCCAGTTGCTGCTCGCGCTCTCGCAGCGCGCCTACCCGTGTCTCGCGAGTGTTGCGAAGCGATGCCAGCTCGGCATCCCGTGCCGCGATGGCCGACTCGAGCCGCTCCAGTTCACCACGGGTAGTCCGCTCCTCCTCTGACACCTGCCGGCGCGCCTGATCGAGGAACTCGGTCTCCGTCGCTAGATCCCTTGATTCGGCATCGAGCTTGGCCACGACTTCGCCGAGTCTCGTCTGCCCGGCGGTCGCGTGCTCGACCGCATGCCGCAGTGCCGTCACCGCATTGATAACCGCGAAGACCTCGTTTCTCGCCGCCTCGACGTCGCCTTCAAGCCCTTCGAGTGCCTGCTGCGCCTCGACCAGAGACTGTTCCTTCCGCCGCAGGGTCGTGCCAACCTCGTCGCGCTCGGTACCGCAGCGCTCGGCGTCGGCCGCGTGCGCATCGAGCTCACGGCGCGCCGGCTCACGGCGCGCGCGGAGATCTTCGAGCTCCTCCCTCAGTTCGGTTAGCGTCACCGCCAGCGTATCGATCTGCTGGCTGTCGTAGGTAATCTGCTGCTGCCGTCGCTCGACCTCCAGTTCGCGGGCATGGGCAGCGTCGCGCGCCGAGGTTGCGCCCGTCTCGGCCTCGGTTAACTCGATCTGACAGCGCTCCCGCTCCCCCTCGACTCGGGCCAGTTCTGCGGCCGCCGCCTCGTCGCGCTCGCGGGCAGCCTCCAGCCGGCGCCGCGCCGCCTCGATCGCGTCGGCCAACGCACGCTGGCGACGGGCAAACCCCACCGTCTCCCACCGCCGCAGCTCCTCACGAAGGCGCCGGTAGCGACGAGCCTTGGCAGCCTGTCTTTTGAGCGACCGGCGCTGCTTCTCGACCTCATAAATGATGTCGTCAACCCGAGTCAGGTTCTGTTCCGCCGCCTCCAACTTGAGTTCTGCAGCGCGGCGGCGGCTCTTGTACTTGGTGACCCCTGCCGCTTCTTCGAGCAGCTGGCGACGCTCGGTCGGGCGAGCCCCAAGGATCTGTCCGATCTTGCCCTGCTCGATCACCGCGTAGGCCTTGACTCCGACCCCGGAATCCATCAGCAGGTCCTGCACGTCGCGCAGCCGGCAGACCTTGCCATCGATCAGGTACTCGCTCTCGCCAGATCGGTACAGCCGGCGGCCGACCTCGACATCCCGGGTGATGAGCGGGAGCAGGTCGTCGACGTCCTCGTCGTCGGTCGCGGTTGGAGCGGCAGCCTCTTCGTCGGCCTGTGCATCGACGCCGCCGACCGTGCCAGGAGCAGCGTTGACCTTGGCCAGGAACAGCTTCACCTCGGCGGTGCCGGTCGGTTTCCGGGCATCGCTCCCGCCGAAGATCACGTCCTCCATACGCTCGCCACGGAGACTCTTGGCGCTCTGCTCGCCCAGCACCCAGGTGATGGCATCGATGACGTTGCTCTTACCGCACCCATTAGGGCCCACGATGGCGGTCACGCCATCGTCAAAGGCCAGATTGGCCCGCTCGGGAAAGCTCTTAAAACCGAAGATTTCGAGGCTCTGCAGACGCATCGGACAGGCTCACTCCCCGTTGCCGGACCGCCTCGGCGGCGATTCCAGCGTACACGACAACAGCCGCTCGTAAGTGGAGTGCGGGCACCCCGTGTAAGCGGCTGGGATCGATCCGAAACAGGCAGACGACAACGGGACGGACAGGTCGGGTCGGCAGCGGACAAGCCGCCTCGAAGGAAGCGGCCCGCTCAGACCCATCGACGAAGACGCATCGGCGAAAAGCGAATCAACGCTGAGTTGGACACGCCCGCCTGAGCGCGTCAAGGACCAAACAGGAGTGTACCAGGGCCGCGCGCGGTGGACAACCCGTTACCGGAGCGCCGCCACGACTGCGCCCCCCTGCGACACCTCGAGCAGACGCTCAGCCTCGTCGAACTGAGTCAGGGCGAACTGGGCCTGAGGGTCGCTGAAGGTGAGGTTACGGCGTGCCTCCTCGACACCGAACAGAGCCAGGTCGATCTCGAAGTGGAGCTTGGCCTTGATGAAATCGAGGTTCTCCGCAAACGCTTCGTCCTCAACGGTCAGCCCTCGGGACTCGAGCTGCGTCCTGAACTCGGCCAGCATCTCGTCGTCCACCTCGAAACCGGGCGACACGTAGCGTCGGTCGCGACCCACGGCCTGGATCCGATTGTCTCCCACGGCGAGGAACCGCTCAGCGAAGAACGCGAACTCCTGCCGCGCCGCCAGGAACCGGCCAAAATCGGAGGGATCGAAACCGTCGATCGGCCCAGCCATGAAGTAATCCGGCTCGACCCCACCACCGCCATACACCTCCCGGCCGCTGTCGGTAAATCGCCGCTCGCTGACATCGCGAGACGCCGGCTCCTGGTCCCTGAGCGAGTAGGTCAGATACTCGTCGAAGGCATCATCCCACGGCCGCTGAATCATGCGGCCGCTCGGCGTGTAGTAGCGCGCGGTCGTCAGCGCCAGACCCGCTTCCTGGCTGACCCGGTAGATCGACTGGACCAGCGCCTTGCCGAACGTGGTCTCGCCCACCACGAGCCCGCGGTCGTGATCCTGTATCGCGCCCGACACGATCTCAGAGGCGCTCGCGCTGTTGCGGTTGACGAGGACCACCAGTGGTATGTCCATGTGGTCGCCATCGTCGCGCGCGTGGTAGTCCTGGTCAGAATTCTGGATGCGGCCCCTGGTGTAGACGATCAGGTCACCGCGCGGCAGGAACTCGTTCGAGACCCGGATCGCTTGGTCGAGCGGTCCGCCTGGATTGTCCCGGAGATCCAGCAGCAGGCGCTCCATGCCCAGCTCATCGAGCCTGGCCAGCGCCTCGCGCAACTCGGCCGAGCTGGTTTCAGAGAAGTCGCCCAAACGCAGATAGCCAACCGACTGGTCGACCATGAAAGCGCCCTCGACGGTGGGGATGTTAATCTCGTCCCGCTCGACCTCTAGGTCGATCAATTCGTCGTAGCCGCGACGGCGGATAGAGACCATGACGGTACTGCCCCTCGGGCCGCGCAGCTGGTTGACCGCCTCCTGACTAGTGATGCCGGTGGCGTCCTCACCCGAGATCCTGGCAATCACGTCCCCCCGACGGATGCCCTTCCGGTAGGCGGGCGATCCCTCGAAGAGATTCATGACCGTGATACCGCCATCGATGACGTTGATCGAGATGCCGAGGCCGTAGTAGCGGCCTTCCTGCCGCTCTCTCAGCTGGGCGTAGGACCGCGGATCCATGAAGCTCGAGTGCGGATCGAGCGTCTGCAACATGCCACCGATGGCGCGGTAGACGAGCTGCTCGGAATCGGCCTCGCCGACATACGTGGTCTCGATCGCGGCTAACGCGGTCGTAAACGTGTTGAACTGCTCATCGAGACTGTCCTGACCGGCCAAGACCTGGCCGCCGAACAACCCGCCGGCCACCGCTGCAAGTACGACTACCGCCACGGTCATCGTCAGAGCGCTCAAGCCACGCGTCCCATTCATAGGTATGATGCTAACAGATATGCTGGGGTCCTCAGGGACAAAGGTAGCCCGAGTTCCCTCGAAACCCGTACCACTGCACCGTCGAAGAACTGGACCCGCCAGGCTGGTCGTTCCTATAATGTGAGGACCGAGATGTGAGGGGTGTCCGATACAGGTTCGACACCGTAGCTGCCAACGGGACAGACGTGCCGCCCCGCCGTGGCGTTACCTCGGGACGCGGACGACGCACAGAGAGGGAGTCGCGATCATGTTTGGTTCGATCGGGATGTCGGAATTGCTCATCATCTTCGTGATCGCATTGATCGTTTTCGGGCCGAGGAAGCTCCCGGAATTGGGACGGTCTCTAGGCAAGAGCCTCGGCGAGTTCAAGCGGGCGTCGAACGACCTCCGGAACACGCTAGAGGAAGAAATCAACGTCGAGGATCAGGCTCGCAAGACCGAGCAGTCGACGGCGCCAGAGCCGGCCGCGAGCATGCCTCCCGAAGACCCCGATCGTGAGGACGTCCAGCATCTAGGCACCCAGGCCGGGCACGAGTCCAACAAGGCAGCGCCGACCACGGCCAATGCCGACTCGACGTCTGATCAGGCTCCAACCACCGCCGTCTGACTGCGTCGCGTTCGCCGGCACCTCACTCCATGTCCGCACTCGCTGCGACCGGCTCACCCGATCCGGACCAGGAGCCGTTCGACGACGCCATGGAAGACGAGTTCGATGGCGCCGGCGGCCGGATGTCCTTTCTGGATCATCTCGACGAGCTGCGCCGACGGCTGGTCACCGCGGTCACCGCCATCTTCGTCGGGTTCCTAGTCGCCTTTGCGTTCATCAACCCGATCTTCGAGTTCATCATGCGGCCGCTGCAGGAGATCCTGCCCGAAGGCGGCGAACTGGTTTATACCGAGCCGACCGAAGCGTTCTTTCTCTACATCAAGATCGCGGCCCTGGTCGGCTTGATCCTAGCCATCCCGGTGGTGCTGCTCCAACTGTGGCGTTTCGTCGCCCCTGGGCTCTACGGGCACGAGAAGAAGTTCGCGATTCCGTTCGTGGCACTGGCCAGCCTGTTCTTCGTGGGAGGCTGCCTGTTCTCCCACTACCTGCTCTTCCCGGTCGCCTGGCGGTTCCTTGGCGGATTCTCCACCGACTACATGACGTTCATGCCCAGGATCCAGCCCGCCTTCTCACTCTATGTGCGGTTGATGCTGGCCTGCGGCGTCGTTTTCCAGATGCCGACACTCGTATTCTTCCTCGCCCGGGTAGGTGCCGTAACGGCCTCGTTTCTTACGCGCAATACCAAGTACGCGATCCTTATCATCTTCATCATCGCGGCCGTGCTGACCCCAACCGGAGACCCGGTGACCTTGATGCTGATGGCCGGGCCGATGATGGCACTCTATGCGCTGAGCATCTTCATCGCCTGGGCCGTCGCTCCGCGCCGCCCCCGAATCAGCGACTAGCCGCCACCAAGAGCGGAGAGGCCGTTCTTCTCCAAGTTCATGAAAACGGACGGTTTCTCGACCCCAACTGATTGACTTCGTGATTGACGGGGTCGTATCATTCCGCCGACGTACCTGTGTACGCGACGTGTTGTTTCTGGAGGGTAGACCCGCGATGAGACGCTTCCTTGGACCAGCAGCTCTGGCGATCGGTATGTTGCTTGCCGCCGGTGGTCTGGCCACCGCACAAGACGAAGTTGAGACCCGATCGAGCAGCACGACCTGGCTGGGCGATACCGGACTATGGTTCGTACCGACCGCCGAGATTCTTCCCGCGGGCAAAGTATCCGTCAGCGGCTACCGGGCTAACTTCGACCGAGAGCAGGGCCAGACCGACATCGCTCACTTTGTCGGCACGTTCGGTGTCGGTGTGGCCGACCGGGTCGAAATCTTCGGTTCGGTCCGGGCCGACACCCGCATTCGCCGCGACTCCCGTCCGCTGTTCGACGCGAGCGACCCGGTCTTCGGGGGCGTCCTGCAGGACTATCCTACGCTCACGGACTTCTGGAACGGTGACGACTTTGGCGACATCGTGTTCGGCGGAAAAATCAACCTGCTATCCGAACATCGCCAGCAGCCAGCCGCCGTCGCCATCCGCGGGATGATCAAGGCTCCCACGGGCAACGAGAACATCGGCAAGAGCACGGGTGAAGCGGACTTTATGTTTGACTTCATCGCCAGCAAGAACATCAACGACAACTTCGAACTGTCCGGCTTCGGCGGCATGCTGATTCGAGGCGAACCGGCCGGTATCTCGCTCGGCAACAGTGTCCGGTGGGGGCTTGGCGCGGGCTTCCCGACCAGCAGCAGACTGAAAGTTTTTGTCGAACTCAACGGCGAGTTGCCGATGAACGACGAGGTTGTGCTGACCTCCGCCTTGCTCGGAGTCGACAAGAGCATTTCACCGCTCATCTCTCGCATCGCCACTCCCATCGACTTCAACCTCGGTCTGCAGTACCAGGCGAACAACGGTATGTTCGTCGGCGCCGGCTTCACTTACGCGCTCGGCCAGGAACGCGGCACCAACGACGGCACCGCGCCGCTCATCGGTTTCCAGGTACGACTGGGCTACCACCCTGGTGTCCGACGCTATGTGGCACCACCTCCGCCGCCTGCGGCCGATCCGCCACAGAACCGGCCGCCGACGGTGACCGCCGAATGCGATCCGTGCGAGGTGGAGCCGGGTGCCACCTCCCGCGTGACCGCTGCCGCCAACGACCCGGACGGCGACCCGCTGACCTACCGCTGGGCCGCCCCCACCGGCGCGCTGAATCCGACCAACCAGATGGCCACCACCTGGACCGCCCCGGACGAAGAGGGCCCAGTGCCGGTAACGGTCACCGTAGATGACGGACGCGGCGGTACGGCCTCGGACACCGCGACGATCCGCGTAGTTGCTCCGCCGGCTCCACCGGCGCGCGAATTCGCGTTCGAGGACGTGCACTTCGACTTTGACCGCTACACGCTCCGTCCAGGCGCCACCCGGGTCCTGGACGAGGCAATCGCGGCCATGAACGACGATGACAGCCTGAACCTTACGCTCGAGGGGCATACCTGTAACATCGGTACCTCCGAGTACAACCAGGCTCTGGGCGAACGGCGCGCGACAGCCGTCCGTGACTACCTGACCAACCGCGGCATCGCCGCTAACCGGTTGCAGACGGTCACCTTCGGTGAGGAGCGGCCAATGCACGACAACGCTCGCGAGGAGAGTCGCCGACTGAACCGGCGCGCCGCCCTCGTCGTCCGCGTGCAATAGCGCACCTCTGGATTCGAGCTACTCAAGGCGGCCGGTCTAACGACCGGCCGCCTTCTTTTTTGCCCACCATGACACGTATCGTCGGACTGGCACTCGGGGCCTTGCTGATCGCCATCGAAGGCGTGGGCTCCCTCCAGCAAGCCCCTCCCCCAGACAACTCGCCACCGGTGCTCCGCTTTCTCCAACTGCGATTCCCGACCCAGGACAATCAGCCCTTCGAGGAGCCACAGACCTATCTCCGCCAAATCGACCTGGTGCAGCACCTCACGATGCCAGGCCAACCCGAGTGGTCGCTCTATGCGGATGTGAAGGAAGTCGCGGTCGCCGACGCCGAGCGCCTGTGGCGCACGGGCCAATTCGAGAGCCTGTGGATAGACGTGGCCGAGCGCCCCTTCGAGAACGGCGTCGCTGGAATACTCGTGGCGTTCAACTTCGTCGAGCGGCCAGAGCCTCTGGTCCCGTCGGCCGAAACCCTGCCCGTACCGCCCGAGGCCTTCGCCCAGCCGCCCGCCGGCGCCACCCGGCTCTACCCGCCTCCCCGCTGATTGGGAGACAGGGCGAGCCTTCTGGCCCACCATCAACCACCCTGCCCCCAATCAAAGGCCGGACCCTAATAGGACTTCGCGAAGTACGCGTCGACCTGACCCGGTTGGCCGCATTCGATGCAATTGCCAGACGTCGGCTGGGGATCCAGCGGGAGGTTCCTGATCGTGGCCTGGGTTGCGGTCTTGATCTTCGCCTCACACACGGCCGACCCACACCAGGACGCCACGACGTAGCCTGGGCGCCCCTCCAGGCTCGAATCGAATTCGGTCCGGTCGGTAGTCCGCAGGGTGTGCTCGTCGCGGAATGCGACTGCCCGCTCGAAGAGCGCCTGCTGGATGGTAGATAGCAGGCCGTCGACATGTTCTGCCAATCCCGCCATCGGCGTCGGGCTCTTCTTACGATTATCACGCCTCACGAGCATCACCTGTTCGTTCTTCACGTCGCGGGGGCCGATCTCGAGCCGGAGCGGCACGCCCCGCATCTCCCATTCGGCATACTTCCAGCCGGGCGAATGCTCTTCCCGGCCGTCGAGCATCACCCTGATCCCACAGGCCTCGAGCTCACCCTTGATCCGATCCGCGTGCGGCAGGACGGTCTCCCGCCAATCACCACGCGGAATGGGAACGATCACCACCTGATACGGGGCGATGCGGGGCGGCAAAATCAGACCGCTGTCATCACCGTGGGTCATAATGACGCCCCCAATCAGGCGCGTGGTCACCCCCCACGACGTTTGCCACCCGTACTGGACGGTCTTGTCCCGTCCCTGGAAGGTGATGTCGAACACCTTGGCAAAGTTCTGACCCAGATTGTGGGACGTCCCGGCCTGGAGCGCCCGGCCGTCGCCCATCAGCGCCTCGATAGAGTAGGTACGCAACGCCCCTGCGAACTTCTCGCTTTCCGTTTTGAGCCCCTTCAACACCGGCATGGCCAGCTCGGTCTCAGTAAAGTCCTGGTATACGTCGAGCATCTTGAGCGTTTCTTCCTGCGCTTCTGCCTCGGTCTCATGTACCGTGTGACCTTCCTGCCACAGGAACTCGGTGGTACGCAGAAAGAGCCGGGTGACCTTCTCCCAGCGGACAACGTTGGCCCACTGGTTGATCAAGATAGGCAGGTCTCGCCAGGACTGTACCCACTTCGAGTACATGGTCCCGACGATGGCTTCGGACGTAGGCCGAACCACCAGCCGTTCCTCGAGCTGTTCCTGTCCCCCATGCGTGACCCAGGCCACCTCGGGGGCAAACCCCTCAACATGCGCGGCCTCCTTCTTCAGCAGGCTCTCGGGAATGAAGAGCGGGAAGTATGCATTGACGTGGCCGGTCTCCTTGATCCGACGATCGAGGGCCTGCTGCATCAGCTCCCAGATGGCGTAGCCGTACGGCCGGATGACCATACTGCCCTTGACCGGAGAATAGTCAGCCAGCTCCGCTCGACGAATGACGTCGGTGTACCAGCGAGAAAAATCCTCTGATCTCGGGGTGATTTCCTTGACGAGCGCGTCCTTGTCCGCCATCAGCGAAGGTCCCTCCGACCCAGAAATAGCTGCTATCCTACCATCTGGTCTTCAGCCCGCTCTGACCCCATGCCGCCAGTCCGCATCGACGTCGCAAGTGCCAGCCGTACATACCCCGTACTTGTGGCGCCAGGCCTGATCTCTGATCTCGAGACCCACCTCTCAGCTGCCGGCATCGGCGCGCGACGGTTCGTGGTATCGAGTCCGAACGTCTGGCGGCGCCATGGCGAGACCATCGCCACCGCGCTCCCGGGTACCCCCCACCTCCTGATTCCGGACGGAGAACGCTCGAAGAACCAGCAGACACTGGGGCGGATCTACGAGTGGTTGATCGGGGCAGGAGCCGACCGCCATTCAGTGGTGATCGCAGTCGGTGGCGGTGTGATCGGCGATACCGTGGGATTCGGCGCCGCCTCCTACCTACGTGGCGTGGATCTGGTGCAAGTGCCGACGACCCTCCTCGCCCAGGTGGACAGCTCGATCGGCGGGAAGGTAGGCATCAATCACGCGCTCGGAAAGAACCTGATCGGCGCCTTTCACGCGCCGGTCGCGGTCGTCATCGATCCGTCCCTGCTCGACACCCTCCCCCGCCGTGAGATGCGGGCCGGACTGTACGAAGTGGTGAAGTACGGAGTGATCGCCAGCCGCCCGCTCTTCGAGCAGTTGAGCAACGACCTCTCACGCATCTTTGCCCGAGATCCCGATGTGATGACCGGGATCATCGCTCAGTCCTGTCGCATCAAGGCCGACGTCGTCGCCGACGACGAGCGAGAAGGTGATCGGCGCAGAATCCTCAACTACGGTCATACCGCCGGCCACGCCCTTGAGGCCGTGACCCGGTACCGCCGGCTGCGCCACGGGGAAGCGGTGGGCTATGGCATGCTGGTAGCCGCCGAGCTTGGCGTCCGTCGCAAACTGCTCTCGGAGGCGGACCGGGAGGCGTTGTCCACCTTGATCGGCAACATGGGCCCGCTGCCTTCGGTGTCCGACCTCTCAGCCGACGAGCTAATCACCGCGATGCACCGTGACAAGAAGGTCGTGGAAGGACGTCTACACATGGTGCTACCCCGCGGTATTGGAGACACCCAGATCGCCGACGACGTGAGCGACCGCGACATCCGACGAGCCCTGAAGGTCATCGGAATCAGGTAGGAGCCGGATACGAGACCACCTTGCCGGCCATCGCGGGCGATGTGCTCAAAGCCTCGCCCACCTCGACCCGGGTTTCGAGCTCTGCCACCATCACCACGAGTCCAGCCTCGACCAAATAGCGCCCCTAAGGCTCGTTGTTCCGCAGCCTGCTAATGAAACCAGAAGCGGTAGTACGACTCGAGGTACCACCTGATGAACGGACCGCCGAAATGGGAGGACAGCAGCGCGCTGGCCGCGAGGTACGGACCGAGCGGGACCTCATCCTTTATTCCGGCCAGATGCAGAAGCACCTTCAGCGGCGGGACCTTATCCTTTATGGTGGCCAGTATGCTGGCCAGACGCAGCAGCAACTTCAGCGATGGAATAAGCGACGCAGCAAACAACGTAACCAGCATCAGTTCCCAGCCGAGAAACGCGCCCACCATGGCCAGCATCTTCACGTCGCCCAGGCCCATAGCCCAGACGCCGCGCCAAAGGAAGTAGAACACTGCGGGCACCAACAGCACACCGGCACCAGCGGCCGCGCCGATGAGCGCCGACTGGATCCCGGGCTGCAGGAACAGACTGGCTCCCAGGCCGATCACAACGCCCGGATAGGTGATCTCGTTTGGTAAATGCCCGGACTGCAGATCGACGACGAACAGCACGATCATGGCCGCCGCAAAGAGCAGTCGTACGCCCAGCAGCGGCTGCCAGCCCAGCTCCCAGAACTGCAGCGCAAACACCAGGCCGGTGGTCACTTCGATCAGCGGATACATCGGAGAGATCGGCTTACTGCAGTCCCGGCACCGACCTCGCAGCACTAACCAGCTCAGCACCGGCACGTTGTCGAACCAGCGGAGACCGCGACCGCACGAGGGGCATCGAGATGGCGGACTGACCACCGACTCACCGCGTGGCAGCCGATAGATGCAGACGTTGAGGAAGCTGCCAATGGCCAGTCCCAGCGCCATCACCGATAGGCCCTGCACGTAGGTCTCGGTCATTGCGAAAGCGGCGGGAGCGCTTCCCCGGGGAGCGGGTACAGCTCTGACTCCGGCGAGACGTTCATCGTGCCGTTCTCAACATCGAGTACATAGGGCAGACCGGTCGGGTCCAAGGGTAGCCTGGCCAGGAGGCCGGCCTGGATGAGTTCGTCCCATCCCCGGGGAGGGCGCCCCGCCTGCCGGTTGAAACGGACGGCCAGCGCGATCAGCTGATTGATGTCGTCGAGGGCGTGCAGCTGCGTCAGGCGACGGGCGGCCTCGGTCCGGATCCAGTTATTGTCAGCCGAGTCGTACACCTGTTGCCACAGCATGCGCGACGACTCCAGACTTCCACCCGCGGCCAGGGTGTTCGCAGCCAGCGACCGTAGCCACCATGACGCGCCAGGCACCTCTGCCGCCCGTTCGAACCACGAACCGGCGGTCTCGTAGTCCTGCAGCCACCAGTAGTAGATGAACCCGATGTCCATGTAGTACTCCCAGCGGTCCGGCATAGCCTCGATGCCTTTCTCGAGCAGCGCCACCGCCAGATCGGGGCGCCCGGGACCATTGGGATAAGACTCGGTCAGAAAGATCGCTCCGAATCGGTACGCCGCTTTGAATCCTGGGTCGAGGGTGGTGGTGATATCGAGCAATGGCCCGAGCAAGTCGTAGTTTTTCTCGGCGGATTCGGACCGCTTGGTACCACCGTAGTGCTGGATCGCGCGTATCCAGTAGATGTCAGCCACCAACGAGTCAAACGAGAGCGCCATCCGCTCCACGATCTCACCCGACGGGACATAGAGCAGCTCGGTCTCGACGGCAGAAGCAGTATAGGTACGGTCGCGCACGACGGAAGTCGTGACGAACACCACGACCAGCGCGGTCAGCGCCACGGCCACGGCTACCGGCCGTTCCCACCACGGTCGACTCATTTAAAGTCTCGCCGCGAAAATATGAAGACGGATGCCAGGAGCAGCGCCGCGACATAGGCCGCGCCATACCAGGTAGTCATCGCGACGTAGCCAAGCGACACCGGCTCGCCGTGGACCACCGCCGCCTTGACGTCGAACGGCGCGAGGTTTGGTAACACGTAGTACAGGGCACGGGCGAGATACACGGCGACGCTCGAATCGACCACGCTCTCGAAGTTCCTGAGATCCGCATTGAAGTGGCCCACTACGTACAGACCGAACGTCAGCACGGCGGACAGGCTCGGGCTGGAAAAAGTGGAGAAGAAGAGCGCGATCGCGGTGACCAGCGCCAGCTGGACGAACACCAGGAAAAGGGCGGACCACATCGCCGGATCGGCGGCCGGCCGAACCCAGGTCGCCTTGAACTCCTCGCTCTCGATCCAGGACATGTAACCGAGGACGAGGTAGAGGGCAACGGCCATCACCGCGACGTTGACGGCGAGGGTGAGCACCAGCCCCGCGTACTTGCCAAGAATCAACTCATGTCGTCGGATCGGCTTCGACAAGAGGCTGTAGATACTTCGACGTTCGACCTCCTTCGACACCAGTCCGATACCAATAAACACCGCGATGAACAACCCAACGATCTGGGTGGCGGCCAGTCCCAGGTCCTTGATGATCTTCACGTCCTGGCCGGCGGTCAGCTGTCCGATGAGATACAACGCACCCATAAGGAGCACGGCGAACAGGACGAGGGTGTAGAGGACCTTGTCCCGTATCGACTCCTTGAAGGCGTGGACCGCAATCCGCGTGATGATCGCCATGAGCCTAGTCCGCGTCGCCGGGCTGGGAGACCATGCGCATGAAGTAGTCCTCGAGTGACTCGTGACGAGGAGTCAGGGCAACGACCTGAGCACCCTGCCTGGCCAGCTCGGGAAGGACCCGTTCCGGAGGCTGGTCGATGGTGAGCTCGATAACCAGCCGCCCGTCTACCTCCCGGGCGGCCTCGTCGAAGCCAAGCGCGCGCATCCCGTCCAGTGACCCTCCGGACACCACTACCTCCCACCCCAGCACTTCAAAGGCGAGGTCGGCGATCCGCCCGGTGGCGATCAACTTGCCTTGCGCCATGATGGCCACGCGATCGCAAAGCGCTTCGGCGTCAGAGAGGATGTGCGAGCTAAAGAAGACCGTACGCCCCTCTGCGCCAAGCTGTCGGATCAGCTCCCGCGTGTCCCGCCGGCCGACCGGATCGAGACCTGACATCGGCTCGTCGAGAAACACCACCTCGGGGTCGTTGACGAGCGCCTGGGCGATGCCCACCCGCTGCAACATTCCCTTGGAATAACGTCGCAGACGCTGGTGTCGAGCCGCGCCCAGCCCCACCCTGTCGAGCAACGTCGCGGCCCGCCGACGTGCGTCGGCAGCCGACAAACTGAACAAGCCGCCGAAGTAGACCAGCAGTTCCTCAGCTGAGAGATTGTCATAGAAATACGGCAGCTCCGGCAGATAGCCGAGTCGGCGGCGGGCGCCCACGTCACCGGCGGGGCGACCCAGAATCTCGGCCGTGCCTGCCGTCGGATAGATCAGCTGCATCAGCAGCTTCAGTGTCGTCGTCTTACCGGCCCCATTCGGTCCCAGATAGCCAAGCACCTCGCCGCTGGCCACCTCGAGCGATACCTGATCGAGCGCTCGGTAGGGACGCGGTCGCCAAAAGCCCACCGCGTAATCCTTGGTGAGGCCGTCGAGTTTGATCGCAGGCGTGGACATCCAGGCACCGTTGCTACTGGGAGGCTTGAACCAGGCTGCGCTCGAGCTCCAGTTCGATCGCGGCCTCAAAGAACCGCACCTGCAGCCCGCCTTTCACGACCACCCCGTTGATGACGAAGGTCGGCGTCGCCTCGATCTCCACCTGCTCGCCGAGTGCAATGTCGGCTCGCACAGCCTCAAGGGTCTCGTCATACCGCTCGTCGAAGTCGGTCATACCAGTAACCTCCTCGAGCGCGACGCGCACCGACTCCCGTGAGAGCTCCACCTGATTCTCGTAGAGCCAGCGAACCATATCCGTCTCGTGCCCTTCCCGCCGCGCCAGGCGTACCGCCACCGCCGCCTCGCACGCGCCGGTATGTCCGCCACGCGGCGTCTGCGCGTTGCACTCGGGATCCAGCGGATAATCCAGTACCACCTGACGCACAGCCCCCGGATGACTCGACTCGAAACGGGCAAACACCGGCTCGTAGGCCGAATGGGTCTGCGCACAGGACGGACACTGGTAGTCGTTGAACTTCAACACCTGCACCTGCGCCCCGTCCCGCGGCACGTCGAGATCGACCCTGGGCTGCCCATCCCAGAACCGCTCAAACTCCGACTCTTGGGACGCCGGCGACGCCTCGTCAGGGCTAGAAAGTACCGAGCGGCCGAGCGCAGGCTCCCGCTCGCCAGGCATCGCCACCACCGCACCCAAGGTCAGACCGAGATAGGCCACAGTCGCCGCCACCGCCATCGGGCTGCGGACCAGTCTGGCAAGATCTGCCGCCGTCCGCCCCGGCATGGACCGCAGCGGCGCCGAACTGAGCGCCCCTGACAGCAGAAAGATTCCGACCACGGCCACATACACCACGACGCACAGGACGCAAACGGCGCCAAGCACCATGAACGAGGCGTAGCCGAGAAACAACACCACCGCCAGTCCCAGGGTCGACAGCACCAGGAGATAGGAGCCCAGGTTCTCATCAAGCTCCGTCGACCGACCGGTGGCCAGCGTGAGCAGCCCGACCAGCGCAAACCAGCTCGCGCCGAGCAACGCGACAGGAATGCCCCCAAACGAACCGAATCGGCTCCGATACACCTGGGTGCAGCTGACGCTCTCGTTAATGTCGCAGAAACTGGTGTACTCGGGATCGGCGAGCATCTGGTAGTGCACCCAGGTAGACGTCAAGGACGCTCCGAACCCGACCAGGACCAACAGCAGAATTCCGCCGCGAACTCGCGTACTCATCTATCTCGGCTCTCCTCGCGAACGAGACGGGAACTCCGTCCAAAGATGGACAGATACCCCCTCGCTCGACACCGTCGACCGGTAACAGTCGACGCGTCTTCACCGGGTATCGGACTACTGGATCGGCGTCGCGCCAGCCGGAGCGCCGTTCTGCGTGACCGGCACGGCTGCCGTGGACTGATAGATGGTAGCGCCCTGGTTGGTACCGAAGAAGCGCACGCCACCTCCGGCGGTCGGCGCTCCAGACACAAAGTAGGTCGACACGACCGTCCCGGCCGCCGCGCCGTTACAGGAGGCTGGCGCACCAGTCGCAGCCGATCCCGGCGTCATGGCGATGGTGTAACTGCTCTTGACGGACGGATCGGTGTTCAGGTCGGTGCCGATGAACCCGTCCCCGCCGCCGACGGTGGGCGGTGTGCCCAGCCTGAGCAGGGTCGGGGCGTAGAACCCGCTCCCACAGCTCGCAGCGAACGTGGATTGGGCGCTGTTGACCGCGCGCAGCGAGCCGATGGCCGACGCCTCATTGCCGGACATACGCGCCCGGAGCAGGCCTGGCACAGCAATCGCGGCGATGATTCCGATGATCGCGACAACGATCAACAATTCGATCAGGGTGAAACCAGCGTCGTTACTCCGCCTCATGGTGCGTCTCCTTGGTCGAGCTCCGCGGCGATCTGGCCACGACCGGCTCGACACCAGGGTATGTGAGCGGCGCTCTCCCCTTGAGTGCACCGGACCACAACTTCAAGTGCAACGATCCTTCGCAAGGATGGGTCCACCAAAGCGCCTTCCATTAAGTCATAAGTCTTTCTGCCATGAAACAAAGGGCATCTGTCAATGTTCCCGATCCGGCCGCGTGCCCGTCGAGGGTGACATTTTCTGCCATGGACAAGAATTGACAACCAGTCGTTGTCAGGCCGTTAACCTTTACCCGAAGTGGTACTTCTTCAGGCAGTAGCGGACGAAGCGGAAGCTCATCCCCAGCAGGGCGGCGGAGCGACCAGCTCAGAAACCGACGCGGGCGGATACGCCCCAGCTCCGTTCATCATCGTTGCGACTACGCGTCACCTGACCGTCAAGCCAAAATCCTGAGGTTAGCTCGACGCTAACGCCAACCGCACCCACCGGAGCTGGGTCGCCGCGCTCAAGATCGTAGCGACTGCCGGCCCGGACCGCGAACCTGGAAAAACGCTGCTCAACTCCAGCCGCCACGATCCGACGCGGACCATGCAGGGTCTCGGTTGTCGATAGATCAGCATCGAGCGCCACGAGCAAGGACTCCCGAGGACGCAGGGCGATGCCCCCGCGGAGCTGACGCTTGAGCACGAGGGTGACCTCATTCGAGGCGGCGAACTCGGACTCCCTGATGTTGCGCGCGACCACCCCGACCCGCACCAATCCAGTGCCGGCCACGATGCCCACATCGAGGTCGAAGCGGTTCGTGGTGTGGGTCTCCAGGGTCGAGGCTTGGTCGACGAAGTCGTCGACCGGAGCAACGCCGTCGGAGAAACCGACCCCAACCGTCCCGCGCACGATCTTGACCACCGTTGCAATCGCCAGACCCGGCGAGATCGGCTGCACGAAGGTCGCGCCGAGGTGCTGGGTCGTGAGCGATCGGAGGAAGGCTGACCCCTCGGCCCGCGGAGCAGCCTGCCAACTACGGAGTCGATAGTAGCTGAAACCAAGAGACGGGGTCGCGAAGGAGGTCAGAACCGTGAGGTCGTCGTTCGACTCCCGTAGCCCGACGTCGCTACGGATTCGGCGCCCGGTCCGCTGACCTTCGGCCACGGCGCTGAAGAACATCGTAGCCAGGCCAGCCGGGTTCCAGTAGTTGGCGCTGGCGTCGTCGGCGACCGCAACGAACGCACCTCCCATGCCAAGTGCCCGGGTACCGACCGACTCGAACACCTGCGCTGGAGCGAGCGCGGGGCTCCCTCCCAGTACCAACAACGCCAACCCGGCACGCCGCCACCCGGCGAACAAGGCCGGCCGGCGGGCGAAAGCGCCCTTCATCCCACGAGAACGGCGGCGGCAATGACGGTCGTCCAGAGACCGTTCTTGTCGCCAACCGCAGTCTGGGTCACGTTCTGCGTGCGGACAATCTGGTTGGACAGGCGATAGACCTCTTTCTTCTCGTCCCAGCTCTTGTCCGGATCGAAGTCTAGGCCTAGGGTGGTAGCAAGCATCTCGGCGGCTAGTTCCTCGGCATAGTCGCCGGCCGTCTCTTCGTTCTCGCCGAAACTGTGGTGCTCGGAGAGATACCCGAACAACTTTCGGTCGCGCGGAATCGCCACGCCGATGGTCGCGGCGATGAGCCGGTGCGCCTCCTGCGTGGCGGCCTCGGACATGACGACGAAGGTGACCTGCCCCGGCTTGAGACGCCGGATCCCTTCGGCCTTGGACAGAATCTTGCAGCCAGGCGGGAAAATGCTTGAAACCCGCACGAGATTGCAAGCGGCGATGCCGGCCGACCGCAAAGCAAGCTCGAAGGAGGTCAGCTTCTCCCGGTGCTTGCCCACGCCCTTAGTGAAGAAGAGCTCCTTCGGGACGAGATCAATCACAGATGGCTCCGGCGGGACGACACTCGCGGACACTAGGTCAACCCCGGTCCGGTGTCAAGGAAAGCGGTCCGGCAGGCTGAACTTTCGCCTCGAACCGACCGTCTAAGTACAAGACGACGGGCAGGGCTTGACCAGCTGCGGTCCGAGTGAGACTGCAGCAACGAAGTACAATGGGTGATTGGGGTTACAGGGCCACGTCACCCCGGGCCGGCGCCGACCACCGAAGCTATGTCCGACGAACTCCGCGCCCCCATGCAACAGACGGCCGCGGCCGAGCCTGGCCCGATCAGCCGCCTGTTCGGCGTGCTGTTCGCGCCGCGCAAGACCTACGAGACCATCGTGCGGGCGCCGAAGGTGCTGGGCGCCCTGATGGTCGTCACGCTCGCCGTGGCCGGCGGCGCAGGAGTGATACTCAGCACAGAGGTAGGCCAACAGGCGGCGCTCGAACAGCAACTGGATGCGATGGAGTCATTCGGGATTTCCGTGAACGACGAGATGTACACCCAAATGGAGCGCCAGATGGGTAACGCCGTCTACTTCAGCATCGGTGGCGCGGCCATCGGGATCCCGCTCTTGGGCCTGGTCGTTGCTGGGGTGCTATGGTCGGTGTGCTACGTCGTGCTGGGCGCGCATGCGCCGTTCAAGGCGATGTTCGCCGTCGTCGCCCACGCCGGTGTCGTGAATATCGTCCAGCAGGCGTTCGTATTGCCACTGAACTATGCTCGGGGCGCTATGAACAGCCCCTCGACCCTCGCCGCCTTCTTCCCTATGCTCGAGGAAAGCACGTTCGCGCAGAGTACGCTCGCAGCTGTGGATCTCTTCATCGTCTGGCAGCTATTCATCGTGGCGATTGGTGTCGGCGTACTCTATGGACGGCACACCGGACCGATTGCCACGACGTTCTACGTGTTGTACGCCCTAATCGCCACCGGGATCGGATCGGTACTCTCCCAAATCGGAGGATGAGTCGTTGACGGTGCTACGTAAAAGTCTGATCGCAATTTTCATCGTCGCCATCGGCGGCGCACTGGTCTACTTCAACCTGACGTTCGAACGCTCCTCGGGACCCGAGGTGGAGGTCGAGAGGGTCGAACGCAGAAACTTGGAGGCACTGGTATCGGCCTCGGGCACAATCGTGCCCCAGCTGACCGTGGACATCTCGGCAGACACCATGGGCCGAGTGACCCGGCTAGCGTTCGACGAAGGCGACCGGGTTGACCGAGGCCAGTTCCTGCTCGAGATCGACCCCGAAACCCTTCGCTCGGCCGTGGACCGAGGCGAAGCGTCGCTGCGTGCATCCCGCTCGTCGCAGCGACAGCTCGAAGTAGCGGTCGAGACGTCGCAGGTGAATCTTGCCCTCTCGCGCGACAACCTGGAGCGTCAGCAGAACCTGTGGGAGCTGCGATTGATCTCGCGTGAGGCGTACGACCAGGCGCTGACCGACGTCACGTTAAGGGAAACCGAGCTGCAGGCCCGCGAGGTCGATGTCGCGACTCAAGTCGAGAGGATCCGGCAAGAGGAGGCCAGCCTCGAAAGCGCGCGCTACGAACTGACGAAGGTGACAATCACCTCACCGTTCGCCGGCGTGGTGACACGCCGCAACATCGAGGAAGGCGAGACCGTCGTGGTAGGCACCATGAACAATGCCGGCACGGTACTCGCGACCATCGCGGATCTGTCGGTGATCGAAGCCGAAGTGGAGGTGGACGAGACCGACATCCCGAGTATCGAATTGGGCCAACTTGCCATCGTCACTATCGACGCGCTACCCGACGACGAGTTCACCGGAGTGGTGACCGAAATCGGTAACAGCCCGATCCAGGCTGGCGGTCAGGGCGCCGGCACCCAGGCCACCACGTTCAAGGTGGTCGTGACGCTCGACGACGAGATTCCGGGCGTTCGCCCCGGCTTCACCTGCACCGCCGACATCACGACCGCGTTCCGCACGGCTTCGCTCTCGATCCCGATTCAGGCCGCCACGGTCCGTGAGGTTGTGGTCGACGCCAGCGGCAACCTGTTGCGCAACAACACGAACGACCGGCGGCGACCTGGCGTCAGCTCGCAGGTATCTGCGGCAGAACTTCCGCCGGGAGGTTCAGAGGAAGAAATCGAAGGCGTGTTCGTAGCGCGCCAAGGCCGTGCCGTTTTTGCTCCGGTCGATACTGGCATCGCCGGCGAGCGGTATTTCGAGGCACTCAACGGTATCCAAGAGGGAGACCTCATCATCACCGGACCGTTCAGCGAGGTCAGGAACCTGACGGACGGCGACGACATCAGGATCGCTAGCGGCAATGAGTCGTCAGAGGCCGGTGAGAGAAGCGGCGGCTTCCAGTTCAGGTTCGGAAGGTAGCGAAGAGATGCGTCGAGCCGCTGACCTGACCGTTATCGCCCTGCAGGCCATCTGGGCGAATAAGTTGCGGTCACTCCTCACCGTGCTCGGAAACATTGTAGCGGTAGCCTCAATCATCGCCGTGGTGTCCCTTATCCAGGGGGTCAACGAGGAGGTCAGCGGCGCCATCGTCTCGCAGTTCGGGGCTGACTCCTTCAGCATTCAGCGCCGAGGGATGGTGATGACGGAGGAAGACATCGAGCGAGCGAGAAACAACCCGCTGATCACGCTCGACGACGCGGAAGCAATCCGGCGGCTGGCCGACTCGGTGGACTCGGTGATGGCGCAGAGTGGTCGTAGCGGTGAGGTGCGCTATCGGGACCAGGTTCTGGAGAACGTCGGCATCCGTGGGGTAACGAGCGAGTACATCAACTTCCCGACCTTCACTGCAGAACAGGGCCGGCTGATGAGCCCGACCGAAGTCGATCGCAACCGTAGCGTCGCGCTGCTTGGCTTCGACACCGCTGACAGTCTATTCGGCACCCTCGACCCTATCGACAAGACCATCAAGATCCAGGGCGTCAACTTCCGGGTGATCGGGGTGAGCGAGCCGACCCCCTCAACATTCGGTCAATCCCAGGACGAGTACGTGATCCTCCCCATGGGTCGGTTCAGGAAGCTGTTCGGTTCGCGCCCGTCGCTAGAGCTTACCGTTCGCCCTAACACCCCTGAACAAATCGATCGGGCAATCGACGAAGCGACGGTAGCGCTGCGCATTGACCGGCGGCTGCGCGCGAACGAAGAGGACGACTTCGGAGTGTTCACTTCCGACACGGTCCTTGGACTTTATGAACAGGCTACCACCGGGATCTTCGCTGTTCTGGTCGGCATCGTCGGCCTGTCCCTGCTGGTGGGCGGCATCGTGATCATGAACATCATGCTTATGGTGGTATCCGAACGCACCCGCGAGATCGGACTGCGCAAAGCACTCGGGGCGCGTCGCCGGGACCTACTCTGGCAGATACTCGCCGAGTCGGTAATCCTCTCCGTCAGCGGGGGACTCGTCGGAACCGCCATAGGCTGGGGTGTAGCCATTGGACTGAGCTCACTTAGTCCCGTACCTGCTGTGGTCCATCCTTGGTCGGTGGTCCTCGGCGTGACGATGACTGCCGTCGTCGGCCTCTTCTTCGGTCTATATCCTGCTTCCAAGGCTGCCTCACTCGACCCGATCACGGCGCTCGGCCGTGGTTAACGACACCCCATGACCAAGATTGGCGGCGGACTGTTCGGCGAAATCGTCTCAATGGCGATGGACACGCTCCGGGAGCAAAAGGTCCGGTCTGGCCTGACGATCCTCGGCGTGGTCATCGGGATCATGTCGATCGTCGGCAGTACGTCGCTGATCCGGGGACTCGACGAATCACTGCGAAGCACCATCCAGTCGATGGGCCGAGACACAATCTTCGTCACCAAGTTCAGTGGCATCAGTCTGGGCTCTGGACGAGAGCTAACGGAGCTGCTCCGCCGCCCCAACCTGACCCCGGACGATGCCGAGGCAATCGCTGACCAGGCCGATACGCTTGCCTCGGTGAATCTGGTGCTCGGGCAAGGCGGCCAACCTACCCAGGAACGCATCTACCACCGGTCAGAGCAAACCAAGCGACTCAACATCTTCGGCTCCACCTCCAACTACCCAGAGGTGTTCAACGTCGAGGTAACGGAGGGACGGTTCTTCACGCCGGGTGAGACGCGGCGCCGTGCTCAGGTGGTGGTGCTTGGGCTTACGCCCGCGCAGGCCCTGTTCCCTAACACCGACCCGATCGGTAAACGGGTTCGGGTCGGCAACCTTCGCTATACCGTCATTGGGGTAACCGGAGAGAGCCCGAGTCCCGGCGGCTTCAACATGGGGCAGGACGACTTCGTGGTGATCCCGCACACCACTTACCAGAAGCAATTCGGCATCCGCGCCACACGGGCCTTCGGCGGAGAAATGCGCGCGGTAATGATAGCGGCGGTGCCACACGAGGACATTGACCGAGCCGACGCGATGGCCGACATCGAGCGGGTGATGCGGATCCGACACCGGCTGCGTCTCGACGAGGAGAACGATTTCGAACTGATGACCCAGGACGCCATTCTGGGCCTGTGGGACCAGATCAGCGGAGCGACGTTCCTCTCTCTCATCGTGATCTCATCGATCGCGCTCCTCGTTGGCGGGATCGGGGTAATGGGGATCATGACGATCTCGGTCACCGAACGCACCCGCGAGATCGGTACTCGGCGAGCCATCGGCGCCAAACGACGAGAAATCCTCTGGCAGTTCCTGCTGGAAGCCTCGTTCTTGACGGCGGTGGGAGGCGTACTGGGCATTGCCTTGGGCAGCGCGATCGGCATTGGCGTGCACTTCGCGACTGGCTTCCCCATCTCGCTGCCGTGGTGGTCGTTCGCCCTCGGGCTCAGTTTCTCTGCCGGGGTGGGTATCCTCTTTGGTATGTTCCCCGCCATCAAGGCAGCACGCCTCGATCCCATCGAGGCACTCCGCTACGAGTAGGGCTTCCAGACCCTCCCAACCGACTCCGTCGACCGGTACTCGAATGCTTGAAGCGGGCTCGGCTGGTCCTATAGGATAGGGGTTTCGCCTAGTGTAGGTTAAAGGCCACCTTGCCCTGAAGGCTGGGACCGTCTGGAGGTTTGTCGAGCTATGAAAGTTTACGACTCCGAGCAGATCCGCAACGTCGCGATCGTGGGCCACAGCGGCTCCGGCAAGACCCAGCTGACCTCGGCATTGCTCTACGACGCCGGCGCCGTGAACCGGCTCGGCCTAGTTGACGACGGCACGACCACCACCGACTACGACGAAGAAGAAGTCGCCCGCAAGCACACACTGTCGGCAGCCACCGCCTTCGCGGAGTGGAAGAAGCACAAGATCAACCTGATCGACACGCCGGGCATGGCGAACTTCTTCAGCGATGCCCGTTCGGCGCTGCGCGTGGCCGATGCCGCGGTGGTCGTGGTTGATGCGGTCTCGGGCTCGGAGGTGATCACCGAGAAAGTCTGGGCGGCCACGGCTGAGCTAGATCTCCCTTGCATCGTGGTGCTGAATCGACTGGACCGTGAGCGCGCCAGTTTGTCCCGTTCGCTCGAATCGCTGCATGAGGCCTTCGGCCGCACCTTGGTCCCGGTTCAGCTGCCTATCGGTGAGGAGAAAGCGTTCAGTGGCATCGTGGACCTGGTGGCCAATCAGGCCGTGACCTTCGGCGAGGACGGACAGAGTCCCTCCTCGGCTGACGTACCGGCCGAGCTAGCCGACGAAGCCAATGCCGCCCGGGAAGCGCTGATCGAACTGGTGGCCGAAGCGGACGAGAGTCTCATGGAGCAGTTCTTCGAGGCGGGTACACTGACTCAGGCGCAGCTCGAATCCGGCCTAACGGCGGCCACGGCAAACCGGCAGGTCTTCCCGTTGTTCTGCACGTCCGCCATTACCAACCTAGGGATTCAATCGCTGCTCGATGCCCTTCTGACCTACGTCCCATCGCCCCTGAGCCGTAACCTCCCTGTCGTCGACAGCGAGGGAGAACCAACCAGCTACGATGCGGGCGACAGCGGAGCGTCAGCGCTCGTCTGGAAGACCGTGGCCGACCCGTTCGCGGGACGCATCACTATGTTTCGGATCACCTCCGGCACGCTGGCCTCGGACTCGACCATCCGCAACGTGTCGAATGACTCCGCCGAGCGGGTGGGTGCAGTCGGACTGATGCAGGGCAAGACCCAGGAAACGGTGCCTGAGATCAAAGCCGGCGACCTCGGGTCGGTGGCCAAGCTGAAGGACACCCGTACCGGGGACACGCTGGCCGCCAAAGGTACCAGCTGGAGATTCGCTCCATTCCTGTTCACGGAACCGGTGCTCTCTTACGCCATCGAGCCCAAGAGCCGCGGCGACGAGGAGAAGATCAGCACCGCGCTACAGCGGCTCCAGGAGGAGGACCCGACGATTCGCTACGCCCGCGACCCGCAGACCGGGCAGCTGCTTCTCTCCGGCCAGGGCCAGTTACACATCGAAGTGACTGTGGCCAAGCTGAAGCGACGGTTTGGAGTCGAGGTCAACCTCAAGTTGCCCCGGATTCCGTATCGGGAGACGATCAAGGCGGCGACCGAGGCGCATGGACGCCACAAGAAGCAGACCGGCGGCCACGGACAGTTCGGTGATTGCAAGATCAAGGTCAGGCCGCTCGAACGCGGACAGGACTTCGAGTTCATCGACGAGATCTTCGGTGGCGCCATCCCTCGGGGGTTCATCCCAGCAGTCGAGAAGGGTATTCAGGAGGCACGCACTCGGGGCTATCTTGCCGGCTACCCCATGGTCGACTTCTCGGTCACGCTCTATGACGGCTCGTTTCATCCCGTCGACTCCAACGAGATGTCGTTCAAGATGGCCGGGCGGTTAGCATTCCGCGACGCGATGGAGCGAGCCAAGCCGACACTACTCGAACCGGTGATGAACGTCGAAGTGTACGCGCCCAGCGACTACGCAGGCGATCTCATGGGTGATCTGAACGGACGCCGTGGCCGCATCGGGGGCATGGACACGCGCGGTGCCTCAACCTCGATCAAAGCGCAGGTGCCGATGTCAGAGATGTTGACCTACGAACAGCAACTCACCTCGGCCACCGGTGGCCGGGGCTCCTATCACATGGAGTTCTCGCACTACGAAGAGGTCCCGGCGCATGTCCAAGAGAAGGTGATCGCTGAAGCGAAGGCGGGCGGTGGAAACGGGGACGACGACGAAGGGTAGAGGCGAAAACACGGCAGCTGCGGGTCAGACGACCCGCAGCTGATGAGCACGTTATTCTTTCTCGGCGTCGGCGCCCTCCTCCGCATCACCACGGAGACGCTTCGCGGCGGCGCGTAGCCGGCCACCCACTCCCTGGCCGCCAGACGCCGCTTCTTCGGCCGCATCATCCCCATCGGCCTCGGTCGGGTCGTACTCGCTGCCAACCAGTTCAATCTGCGCGATCTCGGCCTGGTCACCTTTCCGGCGTCCGAGTTGCAGGACCCGTGTATAGCCACCAGGACGCTCAGAGAATCTCGGAGCGATGGACTCGAAGAGCTTGCTTGCGACCTTCTTGTCAGCGAGGTCGCGAGCCACGAGCCGCCTGGCATGCAACGCCTTGGGGGTATCGTCCCCCTCGGCGATGCCACGCTTGGCGACAGTGATCAACCGCTCCACGAACGGACGGAGTTCCTTTGCCTTGGCCAGCGTCGTATCGATACGCTCGTGACGCAGCAGCATCTGCGCCTGGTTTCGCAGCGTGGCGATCCGGTGCTCCGTGACCCGCCCCAGCTTTCGGTGGGCTACTCGATGACGCATCGTTGTTACTCCGCTTCGCCCTCGGCGACCGGCTGATCCAGCCGCATGCCGAGGCCGAGCCCCATGCCCTGGAGGATCTCTTTGATCTCGTTGAGAGACTTCCGCCCGAAGTTCTTGGTGCGGAGCATCTCAGGCTCGGTCTTCAGCACCAATTCGCGAATGGTCTGGATGTTGGCGTTCTTCAAGCAGTTATAGGACCGGACCGAGAGCTCCAGTTCCTCGACGCTCTTGTCGAGATGCTCGTTTGATACTACCGTCGGCACCGCCTCACCCTCCGATTCCGCTGGGGCATCCACCGGGTCGTCGAGATTGATGAAGATACTCAGATGGTCGCGAACTAGTTTCGCTCCAAGCGAGACGGCATCGCGCGCGGTGACAGTGCCATCGGTCCAAACATCCACGGTGAGCTTGTCATAGTCGGTGGTCTGTCCTAGCCGAGCGGCCTCGACCAGATAGTTCACCTTGCGCACCGGGGAGTGGACAGAATCAACCGGAATCCATCCGATCCCGAGATCATCATCGAAGTTCTTGTCCGCAGACACATACCCCCGCCCCTGCTTGACCCGCATTTCCATGTGCAGCGAGCCCCCGTCTGAGACGGTCGCGATGTGCAGGTCCTGGTCGAGAATCTCAACATCGCCGTCGCCCTCAAGATCCGAAGCCTTGACCTCACCGGCCTTGTCTGCCCGAAGATACAAGGTCTTCGTCTGATCAGAGTGCAGCTTGATCGGGATCTGTTTGAGATTCAGGATGATATCGGTCGCGTCTTCCACCACCCCGGGGATCGGTGAAAATTCGTGCAGCACATTGTCGATCTTCACGCTGGTCACCGCCGCCCCTTCGATGGCCGACAGCAACACGCGGCGCAGGGCGTTCCCAATCGTCGTGCCGAACCCACGCTCGAACGGCTGAGCATGGAAACGACCATACTGATCGGTCAGGGTGTCGGCATCGAACTCCAGCCGCTTCGGTCGCTGGAAGCCTTTCCACAACATCGAGTCAGTCCTTTCTGTAGCCGGTACCGGCCGGGCTCTCCCGGCGGAGCACGCGTCGCGTCTCTAGTTCCTACTTCGAATACAGCTCGACGATCAGCTGCTCCTGCACCGGCAGATTAATCTGGTCGCGTGTCGGCAACGACGCGACTTTTCCGGTCATGCTCTCCGCGTCGAACTCCAGCCACTCGGGGATACCTCGCCCCTTGACCTCCTCCATCGCGTAAAGGATGGACGCTTTCTTGGCGCTCCGCTCACGCACGGCCACAGCATCGCCGGCCTTGAGAGAGATCGAAGGGATGTCGGCCCGTCGCCCGTTCACACGGACGTGACCGTGACGCACCAACTGACGCGCCTGCGGCCGAGAGGTGGCTAGGCCGAGCCGGTAGACAACGTTGTCGAGTCGTCGCTCAAGAAGCTGCAGCAGGGTTTCGCCCGTGATGCCACGCTGGCGCTCGGCCGCCGCGAAGTAGAGGCGGAACTGGCTCTCCAGCACACCATAGGTGCGCTTCACCTTCTGCTTCTCACGGAGCTGCGACCCGTACCCCATTACCTTGTTAGGTCGACGGCGGCGGCTCTGTTGCCCGGGAGGAACATTGCGCTTCTCGATGGCGCACTTCTCCGCGTAGCAACGCTCCCCTTTCAGGAAGAGCTTCATGCCCTCTCGCCGACACAGTCGGCAAACGGGTCCTGCGTATCGTGCCATGCTGGTCTTCTCCTACACCCGACGCCGTTTTGGCGGCCGGCATCCATTGTGCGGGATCGGCGTGACGTCCTTGATCGACTTCACACTGAGTCCCACCGAAGCCTGCAGGGCACGAATGGCCGACTCACGACCGCCCCCCGGGCCCTTCACCCGAACGTCGACTGTCCTCATTCCGACCGCCTTGGCCCCGTGCCCGGCGCGGATCGAAGCCTGCGTCGCGGCAAACGGAGTGCCCTTCCTCGATCCACGGAACCCGATAGCTCCGGCGCTGGACCACGCCACCACGCTGCCCGCAGGGTCCGCGATGGTTATGATGGTGTTATTGAACGACGCTTGGATGTGCACGATACCGTGATGCACCACCCGCTTGTCGCGCTTCTTCTTAAACGTCTTCTTTCGCTTCCCCGCCGGTTTCTTTGGCGGCGGAACCGACGCGTCGACTGTCTCAAGCTTTGCCATTCGCCAGCAGTCCTTTCTCGACCATCAGCTCGTCTTCTTCTTCGCCACCGCGCCCTTCTTCGGTCCCTTACGGGTCCGGGCGTTTGTCTGGGTGCGCTGCCCGCGCACCGGCAGATTCCGGCGATGACGCATGCCACGAAAGCACCCGATCTCCATCATCCGCTTGATGTTCATCGTGACCTCCTTGCGAAGGTCACCTTCGACCCGGCCCTGCTCCTCGATCACGCGCGCGATCTTGCGCACGTCATCCTCGGAGAGGTCCTTGATCCGGATGTCTGGATCAACACCGGCCTCCTGAAGAATAATCCCCGCCCGGTGGTCACCGATGCCGTAGATATAGGTCAACCCAGTTTCGATGCGCTTAGTGCGCGGAAGATCAACGCCTGCGATTCGAGCCATGGTCTCGCCTCAGCCTTGCCGCTGTTTGTGCTTCGGATTCGAGCAAGTCACACGCACGACGCCGTGTCGTCGCACGACCTTGCATTTGTCGCAGATCCGCTTGACCGATGTTCGTACCTTCATTTCAACCACCCCTCGGCGCTATCACGCCGGGCTCCGTGTCCGCCCCCGCGCGCCGGGTGATCCGCCCGCGGGTCCTGTTCCTCGCCGTCAACTCCACCGTGACCCGGTCACCAGGCAACAACCGCACGAAATTTCGTCGTGGAGACGCATCGATATGCGCAACCACTCGTCCGTTCGATTCGATGAGCCGCACAACATACAACGCATCTGGTAGCTGCTCGACAACCTCGCCCTCATGAGATCGGCCTGGCGCACTCGCCGACGTCATCATCATCCACGCGCGACCGGTTCGATCAACGCGGACTCCTCGGTTTGAGCCGCACCCACCAATTCGGTATCGCGCCGGGTCAGCACCTCTGCCCCCGAATTCGAGACGGCCACCGTATGCTCGAAGTGGGCGGCCAGACTGCCGTCCCTGGTCACGGCGGTCCAGCCGTCGTTCAGCACCTTGACCGCCGCTCCGCCCATCGTCACCATCGGCTCGATGGCCAGCACCATGCCGGTCGAGAGCAACGGGCCGCGCCCCGGCTCGCCGTAGTTCGGGATCTGCGGTTCTTCGTGCAGCTCGGTGCCGATGCCATGTCCGACGAACTCGCGGACCACGGCGAACCCATGGGCTTCGACATGCCGCTGAACCGCATGCCCGATGTCAGACACGTGACCACCGTCACGAACCTGTGCAATCGCACGTTCCAGCGACTCGCGCGTCACTTCGAGTAGCTCAGCCGTCCGCGAGGGCACCGTGCCCACCGGAACGGTGAGGGCAGAGTCGCCATAGAAACCGTCCAGCACCACGCCCATATCGAGTGACACGATATCGCCCTCGTTGAGCGGCTCGTCGTTCGGGATCCCGTGTACCACGGCCTGATTGACCGAGGCACACAGCGTCGCCGGATAGCCGTGGTAGCCCTTGAAGGCCGGTACCGCACCAGCCTCCCGCACCTGCTGCTCGGCCATCACGTCGAGCTCCTGGGTGGACACGCCAGGCGCCACGACCTGCTCAAGCCGAGACAACACCGCCGACACCAGCCCATTGGCCTTCCGCATGCGACTGACCTCGACCGGTGACTTGCGCGCGATCATCGTGCATCCCCACCCGTTGCGACGCTGACCGACAGCTCACTGACAATCTCGTCGACGGCGCCATTAAGCGCTGCCCCGACCGCCTCCGGCGACTGGTTCCCGTCAAGCGCCCGGAACGTCGGACGGCTCGAGTAGTAATCGACGAGCGGTTTGGTCGCCTCGGCGTATACCCGAAGCCGCTCCCGTATGACCTCCTCGGTGTCGTCGCTCCGGAACACCAACTCGCCGCCGCATCGCTCACACGGCGGAACCTCGGCCCCAGCCGCTACGCCCGTCGCATTGCCACACTGGCCGCACACCCGTCGCAGCGCCAGCCGGGCCACAAGGGCATCGTCTGGCACGGCGATGTCCACTACCACCAGTGCGCCCTGACTGGCCATGATCTCGTCGAGCGCCGTCGCCTGCGCCACGGTGCGCGGAAATCCATCGAGTACGAACCCGCACGCGACGTCGACTCGTCCCAGACGCTCGCGCACGATGGCGATCATCAGTTGATCGTCGACCAGACCACCCGCATCCATGGTGGCCTTGGCGCGCTGGCCAAGCTCGGTGTTCGACTGGACGGCGTCTCTAAGAATGTCACCGGTCGAGATCTTCGGGATGCCTCGCTGCTGCGCGAACTCCACCGCTTGAGTCCCTTTGCCAGCCCCTGGGGGACCCAGCACCACAAGGTTGATCGGTGCACTCATCCGCGACGTCCTCGGATACGGGTCTTCCGCATGAACCCGTCGTAATGCCGCATGATCAGCTGCGACTCAATCTGCTGCACCGTATCCATCGAGACCCCGACGATGATCAGCAACGACGTGCCGCCGAAGTAGAACGTGACGCCCAGGCCATCGGTGATCCAGCGTGGAGTGACCGCGTCGAGCGAGTCTCCGACAAACGGAATCGCGTTCACCCTGAAGCCGACAATCATGAGGTCCGGCAATACGGCGATCAGCGCGAGGTAGATCGCACCGACCAGCGTGATCCGGGTCAGGATCGTGTCGATATACTCGGCCGTCCGTTTTCCGGGGCGGATCCCAGGCACGAACCCGCCATACTTCCGCATGTTCTCCGCGACATCATCTGGGTTGAAGATGATAGCCGTGTAGAAGTACGCGAAGAAGATGATGCCGCCCATATAGAGCAGGTAGTAGAGCGGCATGCCGTTGGCGAGCGAATTAGTGAGCGTCTGGGCAATTCCTCCCTGCGGAAGCGCCGAAGCGATGGTCGCAGGAAACGCCAGCAGCGACGAGGCGAAGATCACGGGAATGACACCGCCCGTGTTCACCTTTAGCGGAATGTGGGTACTGCTGCCACCATACTGTCGGCGACCCACAACCCGCTTGGCGTACTGGACGGTGATCCGGCGCTGACCACGCTCGATGAACACGACCGCCCCGATGACGAGCACCATCACAAGCCCGAGCAACAGCGCCCGGAACAGCCCCATCTGACCGGTGCGGAGCTGGTCGAACAGCCCCAACACCCCTGCCGGAAAGTTCACCACGATGCCAGCAAAGATGATCAGCGACATCCCGTTGCCGATGCCACGCTCGGTGATCTGCTCCCCCAGCCACATGACGAGCATGGTGCCAGTGGTCAGTGTCAGCACCACCATCAACCGGAACGCCCACCCCGGGGTGTAGACCAGGTTCAGTCCACCGGCGATGCCGGTCTGGCTCTCGAGCCAGAACGCGATGGCAAACGCCTGCACGACGCACAGTAACAGGGTGCCATAGCGGGTGTACTGCGTGATCTTCCGGCGGCCGAGTTCCCCTTCCTTGGAGAGACGCTCCAGGTAAGGCCAAACCACCGTGAGGAGCTGAAGAATGATCGACGCGCTGATGTAGGGCATGATGCCCAGCGCGAAGATCGTCACCTGCGCGAGGTTCCCCCCCGAGAACATGTTGTAGAGCCCGAACATGGTCCCGGCCGCCTGGTCAGCGAGAATCGAGAGCGCCTCGGTGTTGACCCCAGGCGTAGGAATGACGCTTCCCACCCGATACACCGCCAGAATCGAGAGCGTGAAGAGCACTCGGGTGCGGAGATCCGAGATCGAGAAGACGTTCCTGAGGCTGTCAAGCATCGGGTCGCTCCCTGGGACTAGGCGTCACCGGCCGGCGGCTCGCTGTCGTCGCCGGCCCCTGCCTCACCCTGGTCCCCCTCAGCTGTCGCGTCCGGCGCCGGGGCTTCGTCAGTCACCACGGCGCTCTCGACCGTCTCTTCCGGCGACGCCTCCACCGCGGAAGTCTCGGTCGACTCGGACTCAGCCTCGGCCGCCGCTCTGGTCAACACCTCGGCCGAGCCGCCAGCCGCCTGGATCTTCTCCGCGGCGCGACCGCTGAACTTGTGTGCCTTGACGTTTAGGGCGCGATCGATCTCACCGCGCGCGAGCACCTTGATTGGCTTCCGCCGAGACCGCACGATGCCACGTTCGCACAGCACCTCCGGTGTCACGACCGCTCCCGCCTCGAACCGCTCAGCCAAGGTGTCGAGATTGACCACCGCGTACTCGACCCGGAAGGGGTTATAGAAACCACGCTTCGGGAGTCGACGGTGGAGCGGCATCTGCCCACCCTCGAACCCGCGCTTGCGCTTGAACCCTGAACGCGACTTCTGGCCCTTGTCGCCTCGCCCCGACGTAACGCCGTTGCCGGACCCATAGCCGCGCCCCACGCGCTTCTTCGCGTGCTTGGCGCCCTTGGGCGGCTTCAGATCGCTGAGATTCATGCTCGTCAGCCCTCGCCGTCACTCACGCGAACCAGATGCCGGACCTTCCGGATCATGCCGCGCACCGACGGAACGTCCTTGACCTCGACGGTATGGCCGATCCGCCGGAGGCCAAGCCCCCGTACGACCTCGGCCTGCCGCTTGTCGAACCCGATCGTACTGCGCACCAGCGTTACCCTGACGCGCCCCGCCTCGGCTGTGTCTGTCATCTCGTCACCGCCCCAGTCACGCCGACAGGTCTTCCACGTCGATCCCGCGTAACCGAGCCACGGTCACCGGATCCGTCAGATCGGTGAGTCCGGTAAACGTCGCTCGCACCACGTTATGTGGATTGTCAGTCCCCAGCGATTTGGTGACGATGTTCTGAATACCCGCCGACTCCATCACCGCACGCACCGCGCCGCCAGCGATGATCCCAGTCCCTTCCGGAGCCGGCTTGAGCAGCACGCGACCAGCGCCAAAGCGACCAACGATCGTGTGCGGAATGGTCGTCCCGGTAAGGGGCACACGCACCAGCGCCTTCTTGGCCGCCTCGATCCCCTTCTTGATGGCCGACGGCACCTCTTTAGCCTTGCCGATGCCGAAGCCAGCCACCCCATGGTTGTCTCCTACGACCACCAGCGCGCTAAAACTGAGGTTCTTGCCGCCCTTTACAACCTTGGTGACCCGGTTGATTGACACGACCGTGTCCTTCAGGTCGAAATCGAGGGGGTCGATCTTCGCTCTCGTGTCGCTCATCTCTCGTTCATCCCGCCGGACTCAGAACTTGAGCCCCGCCTCGCGCGCAGCATCCGCCACACAACGCACTCGCCCGTGATAGAGGAACCCGCTGCGGTCAAACACCACACTGGTGACGCCCTTCTCGATCGCTCGCTCCGCCACCAGCTTTCCGATCGCCTCGGCGCCCGCTTTGTTCCCACCCCTGGCTCCGTCGGCAAACGACGCCTTGGCGGAAGGTTCGACGCTCGAAGCCGCAGCCATGGTCGTGCCGGTGTCGTCGTCGATCACCTGAGCCGAGATGTGCGCGGCACTGCGAAACACCGCCAGCCGCGGCCGGCCAGCCGTCCCCTTCAGGGGCGTCCGCTGTCGCAACGCGATCCGGCGTCGTCTATCCTTCTTGGTCTTGACCTTCATCGCCCCTAGGCTCCCGTCTTGCCCACCTTCTTCTTGAGCACTTCGCCCGTGTAACGAATGCCCTTCTGCTTGTAGGGGTCCGGCTTACGCAGCCCGCGGATATCGGCCGCCACCTGCCCGACAACTTGACGGTCGACTCCAGACACCACCAGGTGGGTCTGGTTATCGACCTTGATGCCTATCCCCTCCGGAATGTCGAACAGCACAGGGTGCGAATAGCCGAGGGCGAGGGTCAACAGCTGCCCTTTCACCCCGGCTCGATAGCCGATGCCCACGATGTCCAGTTCTTTCTGAAAGCCGGTGGACACCCCAGCGACCGCATTGGCGACCAAGCTGCGCGCAAGCCCGTGAAACTTCGCAAGCGCGCGGTCTTCACGCACCGGCTTCGCCTCCAGACGGCCCTCGTTCTCTTCGATTCGGATTCCAGGGGGCAAGGCCTGCCGCAGGGTGCCCTTCGGCCCCTTAACCTCCACCGCATCGTCCGAGATCTGCACGCTGACCCCGCTCGGAATCGATATCGGTCTCTTCCCTACTCGCGACATCGGTCTCGCTCCTCTGTCTCCGCGCTACCAGACGTTGCAGAGCACTTCACCGCCAACGCCTTCCTTCACCGCGTCACGCCCGGTCATGATCCCGCGCGAGGTCGTGAGGATGCTGGTCCCGAGTCCGGCCAGTACCGGAGGAACCGCGTCACGCCCGAAATACACACGGCGGCCGGGTCGACTCACCCGTTCGATCCCAGAGATCACCTTCTCTCCCTGGGAGCCGTACTTCAGATAAATGCGGATCATCGGCCGGGCCATCTGCCCGCGCTCCACGACCACCTCGACCATCTTGAACGAGTCGATGTAGCCCTCACTCTGGAGGATCCTCGCGATCTCGGTCTTGAGTCGCGATGCCGGAACGTCGACCCGCTTCCGCCGTACTGCGGTGGCGTTGCGGATTCTCGACAACATGTCGGCGATCGGATCAGTCATGTTCGTTGTTCTCTGCATCGAGCGTCCCGGCACAGCCGAGACGTAGTTACGTCACCAGCTGCTCTTGGTCACTCCAGCGAGATCGCCTTCGAGTGCCAACCGCCGGAAACAGAGGCGGCACAGCGCGAACTTCCTGATGAACGCACGAGGACGGCCGCACAACTGGCAGCGATTACGCTGCCTGGTCTTGTACTTCGGCGGCCGCTTTTCTTTCACGATCTTGGCGGTTGTTGCCATCTGCTACGCCCCTGCCCGATTCGTCCGGCGGTTCGATCCGCCTGATCAGTTCGTCCGGAACGGCATCCCCATCAACTGGAGAAGCCGTCGACCTTCCTCGTCCGTCTTGGCCGTCGTCACCACCGAGACGTTCAGTCCCCGCGACTTGTCCGCTTGCATGTAATCAATCTCGATGAACATAAGCTGGTCTCGAAGCCCCAACGTGTAGTTCCCGCGACCGTCGAACCCCTTGGGGGACACACCGCGAAAATCGCGAACTCGCGGCAGGGCAATGGAGAACAAGCGATCGAGGAACTCGTACATCCGGTCACGACGTAAGCTCACCATCGCCCCGATCGGCATGCCTTGGCGCACCTTGAACTGCGCAATCGACTTCCGCGCCCGCGTCGTCAGCGACTTCTGACCGGTGATACGGGTCAATTCGTCCGCGCCTGCATCGATCAACTTCACGTTCTGGGTTGCCTCGCCCAGTCCCATATTGACCACGACCCGGCGAACCTTGGGCACCGCCATGACATTGGTGTAGCCGAACTCCTTCGTCAGGGCCGGCACGACCGTCTCGTGATACCGCTCTTTCAATCGATTCATCGGTCCACGACTCCGTCGCACTTGCGGCAGATCCGCACTTTCCGTCCATCTCCGAGCAAACGGCGCCCGAGTCGCGTCGGTGCGCTGCACTCGGGACACAGCAGCTGCACGTTGGACACGTGCAGCGCCGACTCACGCTCGACAATCCCGCCCTTGACGTTCTGTCCTGGATTGGGACGGGTATGACGCTTGACGATGTTCACGCCCTCGACGATCAGCCGGTTCTTCCCAGGCACGAGCCGCAACACGCGTCCCCGCTTTCCTCGGTCTTTTCCGCTGACCACGACGACGTTGTCGTTCTTGCGGATCGAGGTCTGAATGCTAGACATGGCTCCTACAGTACCTCCGGCGCCAGGGAGATGATCTTCATGAACTTGCGCTCGCGAAGCTCGCGGGCCACCGGTCCGAACACACGGGTGCCTACCGGCTCCCCCTGCTCGTTCACCAACACCGCGGCGTTGCGATCGAACCGGATGTAACTACCATCCCGCCGGCGGTACTCCTTAGCCGTGCGAACGATGACGGCCCGCACGACCTGCCCCTTCTTGACGGCCGACGCCGGGACGGCCTCTTTAACCGAGGCGGTCACAAGGTCCCCAAGGCGCGCAAAACGCCCAGTCGCTCCACCGATCGGGTTGATCACCGCTATCTTCCGGGCCCCGGAGTTGTCCGCCACGTCGAGGATCGACTGCATCTGGATCATCGGTCTGTCCTCGCTAGACGGTCCGGGCCCGTTCGACGATGCGCGTTACCGCCCACCGCTTCCGGCGGCTGATCGGGCGAGTTTCCACGATCGCTACAACGTCACCGACCCTGGCGTCATGCTCGCCGTCGTGGGCCATGAACTTCGTGGTCCGACGCTGAATCTTTCCGTAGAGTGCGTGTCGCACCCGACGCTCCACCGCCACCACGACACTCCGGTCCATCTTGTCGCTGACCACTACGCCCTGTACTTCTGCCTTGGTTCCCATCGGCTCTACTCGCTACTCGTCGGACTCTGCCGTCTCGTCGGCCGGAGCCACGATCCCGGCCCCCAGCTCCAGCTCTCGGAGCAGCGTCTTGACCTTGGCTAGGTCTTTCCGGCTCTCCTTCAGCTTACCGACCACCTCTTCCTGCCCCATGGCCTTCTGCAACCGAAGCCGGAACAGTGCCTCACCGAGCTCTCGCTCCCGTTGCTCCAAAGCCGATGGCCCGAGATCACGTAGCTCCCCAATCTTGGTCATCAGACTGCCTCACCAAACCGGGTAGCGAACTTGGTGTGGATCGGCAGCTTGGCCGCTGCAAGCTCCATCGCCCGCTTAGCCACCGACGCTTCGACCCCTTCCATCTCGAAGAGAATCCGCCCCTGCTTGACCACCGCGACCCACCCTTCTGGTGCGCCCTTCCCCTTGCCCATTCGGGTTTCCTGGGGCTTCTTGGTGATCGGCTTATCGGGAAACACGCGAATCCAGATCTTGCCGCCACGCTTGATGAACCGGGTCATCGCCACCCGGGCCGCTTCAATCTGGCGGTCCGTTAGCCAACAGGGCTCCATCGCCCGCAAACCGTAGTCGCCAAACGACACCGTGGACCCACGCCAAGCCGTGCCGGTCATACGGCCGCGGTGCTGCTTCCGGTGCTTGACTTTCTTCGGCATCAACATGACGCCAGTCTCCTATCTCTATCTCTCGACTACGCTCGAGCGAGTGTCCTAGGCTCTCGCGCCCCGACGCTGCACCCGATACTCCTCGTCCCGAGCCAGACGGGGCTCGTGTCGATCACCCTTGTAGAGCCACACTTTGACTCCGATCTGCCCGTAGGTGGTGTTGGCCTCTGCAAACCCGTAGTCGATATCCGCCCTCAGCGTCTGCAGCGGCAGCTGACCGTGCAGATACCACTCGTTGCGCGCGATCTCCGCTCCGTTGAGACGACCACCGACCCGGATTTTGATGCCGCGTGCGCCGAATCGCAGCGCCGACTCCACCGCCTTACGCATAGCCCGCCGGAACGCCACCCGCTTCTCGAGTTGCAACGCCACCGACTCGCCGATCAGCTGCGCGTCCAGTTCGGGCTTCTGAATCTCCTGAATATTGATGAAGACTTCGCGTTTGGTCCTCTTATGGATCTCGGTCTTCAGCTTGTCGACCTCGGTGCCCTTACGTCCGATGATGATGCCGGGCCGGGAGGTGCAAATGTCAATCTTCAGTTTGTTGGCGGCCCGCTCGATCTCGATCTTCGATACGCCGGCATGCGAGAACCGCTTCTTCAGGTCCGACCTGAGAGAAAGATCCTCGTGCAGGAGCTTCGCGTAGTCACGATCGGCATACCACCGCGACCGCCAAGTCTTGTTGAAACCGAGCCTAAACCCGTACGGGTGAACCTTCTGCCCCATCTCGAATCCTCGCGTCCCCTAGGGGACGCCCAACACCGCTACTCGTCCTTTGCCCTGCCCTCGTCCGCACCGGCCTGCTCAGCGATGTCGGCGGAGGCCTCTTCGGCCTCAGCTGACTCGTCGGCAGCCGCCGCGTCCCCGGTCACGATCTCGTCATCGGCCGCCTGCTTGGCGGCTTTCTTCTTGATGTCTTTGGCCCTGCCGCGCTTAGCTGACGCCTGCTTCTTCGACTTCTCATCGACTATCGCGTCCGCCACCGGCTGCGCCTCGGGTTCAACGGTGGTCACGGTGACGGCCGACGTCACACCGAGACGCTCCGCGACATGTACCGTGAGATGCGCCGTCCGCTTGATGATCCGGAACGCCCGCCCCATCGGCGCCGGCCGGATCCGCTTCTGCGAGGGCCCCTGATCCGCGTAGCACTTCGAGACGTACATCTGGTCGGCGTCGCCGCTGGCCCCGTCCTTCTGCTGGGCATTGGCCACGGCCGACCGCAACACCTTCTCGATGTCGCGGGCGATCCGCTTTCTGGCAAACCGCAGGGTAGACAGCGCCTGATCCACATTCTGACCACGAATCAGATCCATGACCAACTTAGCCTTCTGCGCCGACGTCCGGACATATCGGGCCGTAGCCCGCCCTTCGATCATCGCTTCCTACCTCGTGCCGGCCGTTTTGTCCCGCCTACCGGTGTGGCCACGGAACAGACGGGTGGGCGAGAACTCGCCGAGCTTGTGCCCCACCATGTTCTCAGTGAGATAAACCGGCACAAACTTCTTGCCGTTGTGCACCGCGATGGTGTGACCAACCATCTCCGGTACCACCGTGGACCGACGGGACCAGGTCTTGATCACCTTCCGATCTCCGGCCCGATTCATGACCTCGACCTTCTCCAGCAACGGCAGGTCGACGAACGGCCCTTTCTTTAACGATCGACTCATCGGCCCCTCACTACTTCCGGCGCTTGCGACGCTGCTGAATGAACTTGTCTGACGGCTTCTTGCGTCGCGTCTTGTAGCCCTTAGTCGGCACGCCCCAGGGCGTCACCGGGTGCCGCCCACCGGCCGAGCTCCCCTCGCCACCGCCTAGCGGATGGTCGACTGGGTTCATCGCCACACCGCGGACGTTTGGACGCCTCCCTAGCCAGCGCTTGCGACCGGCCTTACCGAGCGTCACGTTCTCGTGATCCACGTTCCCGACCTGTCCAACCGTGGCCACGCACTCCTTGAGAATCCGCCGCACCTCGCCCGAAGGCAACCGCAGTGACGCGTACTTGCCTTCTTTGGCGATGAGCTGAACCGAAGATCCGGCGCCGCGCGCGATCTGACCGCCCTTGCCCGGCTTGAGCTCCACGTTGTGGAGTTGGGTGCCTAGCGGGATGTTCTTCAGGGGCAACGCATTCCCTGGCAGGATGTCGACCTTGTCGCCCGCCACGATCGTATCGCCCACCTTCACGCCAAGTGGCTGCAAAATGTAACGCTTGTCACCGTCGACATAGCTGACGAGCGCGATCCGGGCTGATCGATTCGGATCGTACTCGACCGTCGCCACCTTGCCGGGCACGTCCTTCTTGTCCCGCTTAAAGTCGATCACCCGGTAGGTGCGCTTGTGACCGCCCCCGCGCTGCCAGATCGTGACCCGGCCACGATTGTTCCGGCCTCCGGACTTGGACAGTGGCTCGGTCAACGGCTTGTACGGAGTGGTCTCCGTGATCTCGTCGAACGTCTGCACGGTCTGAAATCGCCGGCCCGCCGATGTCGGTTTGTATTTACGAATGGCCATGGTGTCCGTCTTCTGTCTGCCGAACTATCGTCTGACTTCTGACCGCGTATCCAAGCTAGGAGCCCTCAAGGAACTCCGGCACATTCTCGCCATCGCGGAGCCGCACATACGCCTTCTTCCAGTCAGGACGCTGGCCAAAGTAGCGTCCCTGGCGCTTGACCTTACCGTGGTTGATCGCCGTGCGGACGCTTGCCACCTTCGCTCCCAGCAGACTTTCGATCGCCTGCTTGATCTCGACCTTGGTCGCCTTCAGCGCCACCTCAAACACAATCGTCTGACCGTCCTCCCGCTGAAGCGTCGTCTTCTCGGTGACGAGCGGGCGACGGATCACTTCAGTTTCTTTCATGATCCCAGCACCTGTTCAAGTCTCTCAACCGCGGCTCGGGTCATGATCACTCTCTCGGCGTCGACAACGTCCCTCGCACCCAGTTGCCGAGTCGACGTCATTTGCACGCCCGCGAGATTCCTGACCGCCAAAGACAGATTCGCGTCTGGGCTGACGTCCACCAGCACCGCCTTGCCGGTCACATCCAGGCGATCCAGCAGATCCACCGCCTGACGGGTCTTGGGCTCCTCGGCCGCGAGCTCGTCGACGATCAGCACGGCCCCGTCCTGGAACCGCTGCGACAACGCTGCCCGCAACGCGCCCCGCACCACCTTCTTAGGTAGGCTGTAGGCGTAACTCCGCGGCTGTGGCCCGAATACCGTGCCCCCGGCCCGCCAGAGCGGGTTTCGTGCCTCACCCACCCTGGCTCGGCCTGTGCCCTTCTGCCGCCACGGCTTCTTGCCGCTGCCGCTGACCAGCCCGCGGGTCTTGGTGGCATGGGTCCCGCGCCGCTCACACGCGCGTTGATGGGTCACCGCCTCCCAAATGACGTCGCTGTTCACTCGTCCCCCGAACACCGCGTCACTGACTTCGAGTGAGCCGATCTTTTCGTTCTGCGAATCGACGACATCCACAGTCATGGTCGTAGTCCGTCCGTCGGTCCCGCTACTTGTCCTCGCTCGGCGCAGCCTTTCCGGCCACCGCCTTGCGAACCATCACCAACCCCCCGGGAGCCCCAGGCACAGCGCCCTTGACGACAAGCACATGCTGCTCGGCATCGACCCGCATTACGCGCAGGTTCTGCACTGTGACCCGGTCACCGCCCATACGCCCCGGTCCCTTCATCCCCTTGATGACGCGCGAGGGCCAAGACGACTGACCGATGGACCCCGGCGCACGATGGAACATCGACCCGTGAGTGGCTCGGCCACCACTGAAGCCGTGGCGCTTCATCACACCCTGGAAGCCCTTGCCGCGACTCAGTCCGATGACATCCACCTGCTCGCCATCGGTGAACAGCGATGCCACCACCTGATCACCCTCGACTGGCGCGTCTCCACCTTCGGCCAGCGGCACCTCTCGACGCACCCGGGTCGGCGGCACACTGGCCTTCTTGTAGTGGCCCGCAGTCGGCTTGTTCGCCCGCGCCGGCCGGTCTTCGACCAGTCCGAGCTGCACCGCGTCATACCCGTCACGCTCGACGGTCTTGCGCTGCACCACGACGCAGGGCCCGGCCTTGATCACGGTCGCTGGGGTCACCGCGCCGTCTTCACTAAACAGCTGGGTCATCCCGATCTTGCGTCCGAGGATTCCGGTGACCATGGCTACTTGTTGTCCTTCCCGAAGGCCTTGATCTCCACGTCGACACCCGCCGGCAAGTCCAGCTTCATCAACGCATCGACCGTCTGCGGGGTCGGTTCGAAGATGTCGATCAGTCGCTTGTGGGTGCGGATCTCAAACTGCTCACGTGACTTCTTGTCGACGTGAGGCGAGCGCAGCACCGTCCACTTATTGAGATCGGTCGGCAACGGGATCGGACCGGCTAGACGGGCGCCAGTACGCCGAGCCGTGTCGACGATCTCCGATGTCGACTGATCGAGCACGCGGTGGTCGTAGGCCTTCAGCCGTATCCGGATCTTGTCGCTGAACATATTTCCCTCGGGAACGCGCCCCAAACGCCCGCCGGCAATGCCGGCCGATTGACTACTCCACGATGTCGGTGATGGTGCCCGAGCCAACCGTGCGGCCACCTTCGCGAATCGCGAACCGCAGCCCCTTCTCCAGCGCCACCGGCGTGATCAGCTCCACTTCCATCGCCACGTTATCCCCCGGCATCACCATCTCGACACCTTCCGGCAACGTCGCCACCCCCGTCACGTCTGTCGTCCGCAGGTAAAACTGCGGCCGATACCCGTTAAAGAACGGCGTGTGCCGCCCTCCCTCGTCCTTGTTCAGGACATACACTTCGCCCTTAAACTTCGTGTGCGGCGTGATCGTCTTCGGCTTCGCCAGCACCTGGCCCCGCTGCACATCGTCCTTCTCCAGGCCACGCAGCAGCACCCCGATGTTGTCCCCCGCCACGCCTTCATCCAACAGCTTCCGGAACATCTCCACCCCGGTCACCACCTTCTTCTGTGTCTCGGCGAACCCGACGATCTCAATCTCCTCGCTGACCTTCACCACCCCCCGGTCCACGCGGCCCGTCACCACCGTCCCACGCCCAGAGATCGAGAACACATCCTCGATCGGCATCAGGAATGGCTTGTCCACGTCCCGTTCCGGCAGCGGCACGTAGTCGTCCACGGCCGCCATCAACTCGTCGATCCCTTTGGCCGCGTCCGCGTCCCCTTCCAGAGCCTTCAACGCCGACCCCCGGATCATCGGAATATCGTCCCCGGGGAACTCATACGACGACAGCAGCTCTCGGACCTCTAACTCCACCAGGTCCAACAGCTCCTCATCGTCCACCATGTCCACTTTGTTCAGGAACACCACCAGCGATGGCACTCCCACCTGCCGCGCCAGCAGGATGTGCTCCCGCGTCTGCGGCATCGGCCCGTCAGTCGCCGCCACCACCAAGATCGCGCCGTCCATCTGCGCCGCGCCCGTAATCATGTTCTT
>DEAA01000035.1:0-283 GCA_002346545.1 Acidobacteria bacterium UBA2994 | reverse complement strand
TTCTTGATGTAGTCGGCGTGCCCCGGGCAGTCTACGTGCGCGTAGTGCCGGTTCTCCGTTGTGTATTCCACATGCGCCGTCGCGATCGTGATCCCCCGCTCCCGCTCTTCCGGAGCGTTGTCGATCGAGTCGAACGACCGGGCCGCGTTCTTATCGTCATGCTTCGATAGCACGTTCGTGATCGCTGCCGTCAGCGTCGTCTTGCCGTGATCGATGTGCCCAATCGTGCCGATATTCACGTGCGGTTTCGATCGATCAAATTTTTCCTTCGCCATGTGTCCGC
>DEAA01000015.1:3647-14782 GCA_002346545.1 Acidobacteria bacterium UBA2994 | reverse complement strand
AGGCTTTGTCAGACACGCCCTAGTCGCGCGTCCTTCGCCCCGATCCTCGCCCGCACGCGCTCGATTCATCGACCCATCGCACCCGTCGCCTACGACTGCGTGAAGCTCATCTTCGTGCGGCACGGCTCGGCGATCCTTCTCAGCGAGTTCGGCGAGAAACCCGTCACTGTCGGCGACGTCGTGGCGCTCGGCGCGAGCACTCTGTGCGGAAGCGAGCCCGAAGGCTCCATCACCGTCACCACTCTCTACCTGGACCGCGACTACGTGATCGACCAGGTGTTCTGGCAGCACGCCGCGTTGCTGGCCGACCGATGGGATGCTCAGGACTTCGCCGACGAGCTGTACTCCGAACCGGCGCAGATACTCCGGCTCGGCGAAGACCGCGCCGGGATGCTCATGCCCTGGCTCGACGAGCTGGTCGCGCTCAGCCTCGACGGGCCGTCGCCGGAGCGGTTCTACCGGACGCAGGCATTACTCTTCGCGGTGCTCGACGTGGTGACCCCGTTCGTGCGCACCACCGCCTCGCGCCGGTCTCCGTCTCAACGGAAGTCCACCCGGCCCGGCCTCCCGCGTCACCGCGGCTTCGCCCCGCTGCGTGCCGAAGTGCGTCAAATCGTCGAGATGCTCCGCGGTGCGCCTGGTGAACGGTGGACCCTCGACCGCCTCGCCGACACTGTGCACCTGTCACCGGCACAGCTGAGCCGGGTCTTCGTCGACGCCTACGGCAAGACACCGCTGGCGTACTTGACGATGCTTCGAGCCGAGCAGATGGCTCGGTTGCTCCGGGAAACCGAGGTGACCGTCGAGCAAGCAGCCCACGAGGTCGGGTGGTTGAGTCGTAACCATGCAACTCGCCTGTTCCGCCAGTGCGTGGGCGTGAGTCCCGGCCGTTATCGCAAGCTCAGCCGGGAGCCTCGCCGAGCTGTTGCATGACCTCCCGTCCTGTCGCACGGTTCAGTTGGCGCGAGCGCCAGCTGCGATCGTGTGGCGTTCGATCTGTCGATCACGGGACTCCGTAGCCCTTGCACGGACGAGAAGGAACAGGCTGACCGGTCCTATGACGATGAACTTCATCGCGTTCCACACCAGGAGCAGAGCCATCAAGTGCAGCCATGCTGGCGCACCGTTGGCAATGAGGGTCGTAACGATGCTCGCGCCATACAGGTAGGGAAGGGCGAGCAGCATCGCCGGGACGCCCCAACGCAGCCCTCGTCGTGTGCGGATCGCGTCCAGGACGATGTTGGTGGGCATGTAGCGGCGTAGGAAGCAGCGAGTGTGGACGCTGGCGGTCCAGATCAAGCGGAACATGACGACAGTCCTCTCCGAGTCTCCGGCGACAAGGAGTCGAAGGACTGTCCAGCCGAGGCCGTCCGGTCGGTCACCACATCCGGTGGTGGCGTAGCAGGTAGAGGCCGCCACTTCCCAGATTACGTTGGTTCAGCGGGTGACGGAAGGCCTGGGCGGAGGAGAGGCGGGTCGCCAGTTGCTGGTGCATGTCGGCCCACGCCCCGACTTGGCCCCGCATCGCAGGGTTGACGGCGGTAGACTGGAAACGTGTGAGCAGCGTCACGATGCCCGAGTCGCTGAGTAGAACCTGATCCATCAAAGGAGATGCGATGTCGGACGTGAAAACAGTGTTCGTGGCGTTCGCGATCGAGGACGAGCGCCAGCGAGACTTCCTCAAGGGGCAGTCATTGAGCCCGCGGGCGCCCTACGAGTTCATCGACATGTCGGTGAAGGAGCCTTACGACAGCGGCTGGAAGGACAGGGTTCGCACCCGCATCCGCCGCTCACACGGCGTGATCGTCCTCGTCAGCGAGAACTCTCTGACTTCAACCGGACAGGAGTGGGAGATCCAATGCGCGACCGAGGAGGACAAGCCCGTCCTCGGTATCTGGGCCTACAAGTCTGACAGGACGGCGATCGCGGGCATCCGCACAGTGGAGTGGACCGACGCCAACATCAGCAGCTTCATCGATTCGCTATGAGGCGGACATGCGCAAGGCGCTGATCGTCGGTATAGATCACTACGACCACATCGGTTCTCTGAGCGGCTGTGTCAACGATGCCCACTCAGTTCGTGCCGCGCTCGAACGCCATGCCGACGGCACGCTCAACTTTACGACTCCTCAGCTCCTCACAGGTACTGGAGCCGGTCAGCCGGTGATCAAGAAGGACCTCAAGGATGCCGTCCGTGAGGTTTTCGCCGACGACGCCGAGATCGCACTGTTCTACTTCGCAGGGCATGGGTACGTCGAAGACACCGGAGGGTTCCTCTGCGCCAGCGACTCAGCAGATGGCGATGATGGACTCGCTCTTCATGAGGTCATGACGATGGCCAACACTTCGCCAGCACGCAACAAGGTCATCATCCTCGACAGCTGTCACAGCGGCGCCGCCGGTAACGACGCCATCACCAGATCGATGGCCGAACTCAACGACGGCGTCACCATCCTCACGGCGTCGACTGAGAACCAGTACGCGCTGGAAGTTCCCGGAGGTGGCGCGGGCGTCTTCACCAACCTATTCGTCGACGCTCTCAACGGCGCGGCAGCCAACCTCGTCGGTGATGTGACACCCGGAAGCGTTTACGCGCACATCGACCAGTCGCTCGGCCCCTGGGCTCAGCGCCCCGTCTTCAAGACCAACGTCAAGACTTTCGTGTCCCTTCGCAAAGCGGAGGCTCCTATCCCCCTTGCATCGCTCCAGGCGCTTACCACTCACTTTCCATCTGCCGACTACGACTTCCCACTTGACCCTTCATACGAGCCCGAACGCTTCACCGAACAGCTCAAAGACCCCACGATCCCTCCCCCTGACCCAGAACACACCGCTGTGTTCAAGGTCTTGCAGGCCTACGTTCGCGTCAACCTCGTTCGCCCCGTTGATGCGCCACACATGTGGCATGCCGCGATGCAGCGCAAGTCGTGTGAGTTGACTGTCCTCGGTCAGCACTACTGGAATCTCGTCAACGAGAACCTGATCTGATGACTAGCATCAACGACGCGCTTCAAAAGCCGGAACTCCTCGAAGAACTCGCGTCGATCGAGCACGAACGATGGGCCCACTGGCAGTTGTACCTGCACAAGAAGTGTGAACCACTCCCGGACGGGTCACTGCGTATCCCGGCCGACCTCGTCGATCAATGGACTCGACAAGCCACGACCCGCTACGAGGACCTGACAGAGGACGAGAAGGACAGCGATCGCGAGCAGGTTCAGCGGTATCTGCCGACCCTCATGAAGGCACTCGGGCAGTCCGACCCAGGTTCACACGGCGCAAGGCGCAGTGAGGGGACGTGAGTGTCCGCAACTCGTCGGACACGGGCTCCAGGCGCTCCGCCGGGGCAGCCGTCCCTACTTCTGCGACGGGGGTCGATTCGGGCAAAGTCATGGACCTCGGCATGCGGCGTGTAGTTCCTCAAGCCTGTCGGAGTCGTCGGGTTCAATTGAAGAACACAACAGAGGTTTCCCGACCGCACCAGCGAGACGATCGGGTTGGAGTCTAGGAGGCAGCCCGTGCCCGAGAGTCGACATCGCTACCTCTACGAGCGTCTCGGGGACCAGGACTTCCAGCAGCTCGTCAGCGCTCTGCTTGCGAACCAGTTTCCCGACTACATCCCGATGGCCCTGCGTCAGGCCGACGGCGGCCGAGACGGCTTGCGCAAGGTCGACGTCTCGAAGGTGCTCGTCTATCAGGTCAAGTGGTCGCTCAGTGGCAAGGAGAAGGACCCGGTCTCCTGGCTCGACCAGGTGGTAAAGAACGAGGAAGCCAGTCTGCGCCGCCTGGCTGCACAGGGGGTCCGCCACTACACGTTGGTCACCAACGTGGGGAGCACGGCCAAGGAGGACTCGGGCACGTTCGACCGACTGGACAAGAAGCTCCAGGGGTACGCGAAGGACTTCGGTTACGAACAGATGACCTGCATCTGGCGCGAGGCGCTCAACCCGTGGGTCGACAACGCCCCGACCGAGACCAAGTGGGCCTACGCCGAGATGCTCGCGGGGTGGGACCTTGTCCGATACCTCGTCGCCGAGCATGTCGGTGAGGGCAAGGACAAGGCGCATCGTGACCTCATCCGCAAGGTCGCCGCCGCCCAATGGGAGGACGACAAACGGGTCAAGTTCAGCCAGTCCGATGTGGACCGAGAGAAGGTCGTGGACCTGTTCGTCGACGTCACCGCCGACCGCGTACACACCGTGGCCAGCAAGCATCTGCAAGCACAATCACCGACCACTTTGGGCGGTGCCGCCGCCTACCTACTGCGCGCATCGGCGCCCTTCACCCTCGTCCGTGGCGCGCCAGGACAGGGCAAGTCGACACTCAGCCAATACCTCTGCCAGACCCACCGCGGGTCATTCATCCCCGAAAGCGACAGACCTGACTCACTAACCGAGCTGGAGCGGCCGCGGTTCCCCGTCAGACTCGACCTGAGCGACTACGCGCTCTGGCTCGGCGGCAACGACGTGTGGGACCACTCCGAGGACCGCAAGCAACGCAAGGCCAAAGCGCGCAAGGGTGAACAGGCAACGATCGAGTGCTTCCTCGCCGACCTGCTGACGCACGAGAGCGGCGGTATCCCCGCTGGCGCGAAGACGGTCCAGGACATCTTCGAGCGCGTCCCCAGCCTCGTCGTGCTCGACGGACTCGACGAAGTCGGCAGCGCCACCATCCGAGGCAGGATCGTCAAAGAGATCGACAAGTTCGTCGGTCGCGGGAAGGCGTACACCGACCCACCGAGAGTGGTCGTCACCACGCGCCCCAGCGCCGGCGAGTTGCCCGAGCCCTCACCCGACCTGTTTGAGGTCGTGACCCTCAACCAGCTCACCGTCGAGCAGCGTGACGCCTACCTGCGCAAGTGGTGCACGGTCCGCGGGATCAGAGGCAAGGACGGTCGCGCCCTGCGGAAGAGCTTCAAGGAGAAGAGCCGCGAGCCCTACATCAACGAACTCGCCGGCAATCCGATGCAGCTGACGATCCTGCTCGACCTACTTCACCAGCAAGGAGCAGCCACCCCCACGCAACGCACTGATCTCTACGACAAGTACGTCGAGCTTCTCCTGGCTCGCGAGGCGAACAAGCACCCCAGGGCCGTGAAGGACCACAAGGAAGAGCTGCTCGAGATCATCCCGTTCCTCGGCTGGTACCTCCACGCCCACACCGAGGAATCGCAGATCAACGGCCGCATGAGCGTGGACGAACTCAAGGAAGCCATGCGGCACTTCCAGCGCACCTACGGCAACCGTGAATCGATCGTCGACCAGCTCTTCGAGGGCGCCAGCGACCGTCTGTGGGCGCTGACCAGCAAAGTCGACGGCACCTACGAGTTCGAAGTCCTGTCCCTACGAGAGTACTTCGCCGCACGGTTCCTCTATCACAACGCGGGCGAGGACAACTCGGCCTTCGACAGCACGGCCGTGCTGCGCGAACTCTTGCGCCGGCCGTACTGGCTCAACACCGCTAGGTTCTACGGAGGCAACGCAAAGGGCAATGGCATCTACCCCCTGACCGCCGGGATCGAAGAGGAGCTGGCCCACAGCACCTCGCCCGCCTCCTACCTCGCCGCGTGGGCACTGCTCACCGACGGTGTCTTCCTGCGCCGCCCCCGCGAGGCACGCAAGATCCTCACCGCACTCTGCTCGGACGCCGGAATCACAATTCTGCTATCCGCGCTCGACCGCCGCGACATCATCGCTCTGCCCGAGTTGCCCGACCTCCCTGACCAGGACGGAGCCGATCCCACCTGGGTCCGCCTCACCACTCTGATCAGCAAGGACCCGGCGGACAGCGACAACAAGCGGCGAGTTCGCGCTCTGCGCGAGTTGCTGAACCAACGCAGCCAATTCAGCGCATGGTGGTACGGGCAGCTCGCCGCAGCCATCGGCACACCGCAGCAAAACGCATGGCTCAGACTCGGTGCCGAGTGCGAGGCCGGCGCGGGTGTCACCGCATCGTTCGAGGACATCGACCTGTCCGAAGGCGCCGCCGAGCTCTTCCTCAGCACGGGCCTCATCCCTACGCCAGGAAGCTCACTCGAAGCAGCGCTTCTTGACGCAGTCTTGGACGGTGAATGCCCTTGCGTGACATCAACCCGGTCCATGCCCGCACAAGTCGCAGCGGCCTTGTCGCCGAGCGACTTCCTCACCAGTTCCAAGACCGGATTCGTCGGCAGTGATGAGAAGTCGAAACGTCGCCGAAGCGAGGCGATCAACCAGCTCAGACGAGCAGGTTCGCCGTACACCCAGATCGCCAAGCAACGAGCATTCAAGGCCGGGCAGAAAGGCAGCACGTTCCCCTGGGCGGACACCGCTGCCGCACTACACGAACACACTGGACGGTGCTGGCTTGCGTCCGAGATCGCGATCATCGGCGCTGCATCTCCCTTCCCGCCCGCCTACACGAAGAAGCCCGGCTCAGCGGCCTTCGGAAGCGCCAGCCATCCCTCCGAACTTCTCGCTCAAGCTCGGGCCAACAGCGGCAACGCTCAGTGGTGGCGCGAACAGCTCGATGTCCTCGACGATGACCTGGCCGAGGCGGAGTGGTCACTCGCCCTGTGGTGCACCGCCTCCAGCTCAGTCATCACTGAGCTGTTGCCGACGCTGGAGTCCGTGTTCGGTCAACTCCCATCACCACGTCGAAGCACAGTCCTGCGGGCCGCCGAACAGATCGCCCGTTACGGATGGCTGAACAAGCGAGCCATCACAGCCGTCACCGACGTCCCGGAACTAGCCGCTCTGAACCAACTTCGCACCTCAGCGCCGCCGGCAACAGGGCGAGACGATGGAGCAACCGCATCACGCGACAGCTCAGCGTCGGCGCCCTCTCTGCTCAGCGTCGCCCGAGCAGGGAAGTGGCTCAAAGTCGACGCGAAGCCCGCATATCGATAGCCGTAGGCCTGGGTGCTCGGACCCGATGGCCTCACCGCGGTCGGCCGTGCGAGTCGCGCATGACGACGCCCTCGGCGAGAAGATGGTTTCGGACGGTGCCAGCGGAGTACCCCAGCCGTGTGCCGACACGCTCCAGAGACTCGCCTTCTGCATACCGGCGCGCCATCTCGTTCACCTCCGCAGCCGACGGCGTGATACTGCGTAACCGGACCCCGCGCTCACGTAGCAGCGAGGCCAGCCGCTGACGGCTCACGCCAATGTCTTTCGCGATCTGTCGCAGCGTCTCGTTTTTCCCGTATCGCGCCTCAGCCAAGACGAGGGCATCATCGCTGACCGTCGCCTGCTGGCGAGTTCGAGGCACCGCCCGAGACCTGCGAGGACCAGGCCGAACACGGATCGTGCGGTGGACCACGGCCATGTGAACCAGGGGCGGGGCAAGTTTCGATAGTGCTCCCGTTAGGTCCACCAAAAACCCCCGGTCAACCGGGGGTTTTGTGTTGGATGCGGGCAGCCTGAAGAGTCCTCCCCATCATGCTGTGTCGTAGCGTGGAGACATGAAGCTCCTCGCGCGCGTCCTGGTGGTCGGCGTGCTGAGCAGCGCGATCAGCGGCGCACTCGCGTCGGAGGAGTCCGACCCCGATATCGCGGCTGCTGCCGCATCGATGCCCTCGACCGACGCGTCCGCCGCCGAAGAGCCCGTCGTCGTCGCGCCCGCCGGTGCCGGCGAGGTGAGATTGGAAGCCGCCCGGCTCGTCGCAGCGATGACGGTGCGTGAGCGTGCGGCGAGCGTCGTGATGGGGCACCTTCCGACGACAGACACATCGCTGCTCCGGACATACATGGCCGAGGAGGGGATCGCGGGGTTCATCCTGATGGGCGCGAACATCCCGGCGGACGAGTCGGCGCTCCGTGCGGTGACGGGATCCCTCATCGTCGATCCGACGCTCCCGCCGCTCTTGGCCATCGACCAGGAGGGCGGCGACGTCTCTCGGCTGCGCTGGGACGACTTCGCCGCGGCGCCGACCTTGAAGGACGCCGACCCCGGTGCCGCGGCGGACGCGTTCGCGGCACGCGCGTCTCTCGTGGCGCGTGCCGGGGCGAGCGTGAACTTCGGCATCGTTGCAGACGTGACATCCGACCCCGGGATGTTCATCTACCGGCGTGCTCTCGGCACCGACCCGGCTGCCTCGGCGGACAGGGTCGTGGGCGCTGTTCAGGGCGAGGGCGGACGGGTGGCATCCACCCTCAAGCACTTCCCCGGCCACGGCGCAGCGCCGGGCGACTCGCACATCGGCATCCCGAGCACGGACATGTCGATGCAGGAATGGTCCGAGACGCAAGCGCCCCCATTCGTCGCGGGGATCGACGCGGGCGCACCCCTGCTGATGTTCGGACATCTGTCGTACACGACCGTCGATGACGCGCCCGCATCGCTGTCGTCCGAGTGGCATCGCATCGCCCGCGAGGAACTCGGGTTCGACGGCGTCGCGGTCACCGACGATCTCGGGATGCTTCAGGCGACCGGCCTGCCCGAATACGCCGATCCGGTAGCCAACGGCGTCGCCGCGCTGGCAGCAGGCAATGATCTGCTCCTGACGGTGCTCTACAGCGACGCCGGCAGCGCCGAGCGCCTGGTGGAGGGGATCGTGACCGCCGTGGAGCGCGGCGAGGTGTCGCTGGAGCGACTGACCGAGGCATCCGAGCGGGTCACGGCGCTGCGATGGGTGTCGGCGCACACCACCCTGCTTCCCTGCGCGGACTGCGCGCAGTGACGCCCGCTGTCAGCCGATGATGGCGGCGAGGAGACGTTCCCGCAGCCTGGCCCCCGTCGCCGCGAATTCTCGCTGTTGCCGTACGTACTCCGCCTTGCCCGCGGCGGTCTCCACCGCCACCGGATCGAAGCCCCAGTCACGCAGGTCGTAGGGTGAGGCCCGCATGTCGAGGGTTCGGACCGCGCGCGCGTGCTCGAAGGTGTCGAGCAAGAGATCGCCCGGCACGAGCGGCCCGGCCTTGACGGCCCACTTGTACAGATCCATACCCGCGTGCAGGCATCCCGGCTGCTCACGATCTGCCTGCGTGCGACGGGACAGCGGTTCGCGGTTGCGCGGTGCGGCATCAGGGGTGAAGAAGCGGTAGGCGTCGAAGTGCGTGCAGCGCAGCTCGTGCGCCTCCACCACGTCATCGGTGCCCCGGGGGCCGAGTCGAAGCGGCAGGTCGTGACGCGGTGAAGATGATCGATAGACCATCGCCCACTCGTGCATGCCGAAGCATCCGAAAGTGGGGGCGCGCCCGGCCGTGGATCGGAGGATGCGCACGATGCCGGCGAGGAGGTCGCCGCGCGTGCGTCGGCACTCATCGGCATCGACGACGAGCGATCCGGGAGGGTCGCTCGCGACGTAACCTCGCCACCGGCCGCGTGAGGTCTCGGCGGCGTCTTCGAGGACAACGCCCGCACCGGGATGCCACCGGCGCAGCACTGCCGGCTTGTAGGAGTAGTACGTGTAGAGGAAATCGTCCACCGGGTGCGCCTCCCGGCGAGAGGAGCGCTCGCGCCGCGCGGCCGTGAGGGCGTCGGCGCGGTGGGCGTGACGCGACGCGAGATCGTGCCACGCCGACGCAGGAAGGCTCGTCGTGACCGTCACGTCTGGACCGGGTCGATCAGATCGGGGCGGTTGTTGCGCACGTTTCCGACAGCGGGGGAGACGACCCGGGCGTCGAGCGTCTCGGCGACCGCAGGTGCCGCGTCGATCGCGGCGTCGAGGACGTCACGCACGTTCTCGGTCGTCGGATCGAGCCACGCGTCCGCGTGGTCCGGGTCGACGAACAGCGGCGTACGGTCATGGATGGAACGGAGCGAGCCGACCGCGTCACGTGTGAGGATCGCGAAGCTCAGCATCCACCGTGCCGGGTCGTCGTCGCTCTTGGACGGATCCTTCCACCATTCGTAGAGGCCGGCGAACAGCAGCGGGCCGTCGTCCGCCGGGTGGATGTAGTGCGGCACCTTTCCCTGGTCGGACTTCTGCCACTCGTAGTACCCCGATGCGGGAATGACGGCACGGCGCTTGTGGAGGGCGGTTCGGAACAGCGGCTTGTCCTCAAGCTCCTCGGAGCGGGCGTTGAAGGCCCGTGCTCCGATGGTCGGGTCTTTCGCCCACCCGGGAACGAGACCCCAGCGCGCTCGTGCAAGCCGCCGCGTCGGCGGCTCGGTCTTGGTGGAATCGAGCACGATCGCCGCAGGGTCTGTGGGGGCGATGTTGAATGACGGTGCGGGAAGATCGTCGCCTTCCACGTCGACGCGCAGAACGCCGACGAGCTCGGATCCGACATTCGCGACGACGAACCTTCCGCACATGCTGCCAGCCTACGCGCGGACGACGACACGGCTCACGAATCGACGACGCCCGCCTCGCGCAGGCGCCGGAGCAGGCCCGCGCCGTGTGAGGCCGAGACCCACGGGACAGATGCCGCCGTGTGGTCGTTGACGGCCGTGCGGCCACCGGCGAGAACGGCCTCGGTGGGGGACAGGCGCCGGATGGCCACCGCGGCGACGTTGCCGGGGTGCTCGCTGGCGAACCGCGTGTAGATCTCATCGTCATGCTGGCCGTCGTCGCCGATCAGGAGCCACGTGATGTCGGGGAACTCGGCTGCGAGCCGCCGGAGGTTCTCCGACTTGTGCAGCTGGCCGCTGCGGAACCAGCGGTCGTGCGTGGGCCCCCAGTCGGTGAGCAGCGTCGCTCCGGGCGGATAGAGGTGACGCCGGAGGAATCGCATGAGCGTCGGTGCGATGTTCCACGCACCTGTCGACAGGTACACCACGGGGATTCCCGGTCGATCGCGCACGAGGGTCTCCAGCAGAACCGCCATGCCGGCGACCGGCTGCCGAGCATGCTCATTGACCACGAACGAGTTCCATGCGGCCAGCAGGGGCCGCGGGAGAGCGGTGACCATGACCGTGTCGTCGACGTCGGAGACGACACCGAAGCGCACATCCGAACCGACGACGAAGACCCGCGTCTCGACGGGCTCGCCGCCCTCGACCGACATTGTGAAGGTCTGCCACCCCGGCGCGAGGGATGCGGGCAGCACGGTGTCGATCACGCCGCCGCGATCGGCGACGACGTCATGCGTCACGCCGCCGATGTCGACGCTCACCTGGGCGAAGCCGACGGGCACGGCCACGAAGCTGCGCCAGCCGCGCACGCCGCCGTACTCGCCGTCGCTCGGAGGAGTCCGCGGCGGCACGATGCC
>DEAA01000015.1:2061-3362 GCA_002346545.1 Acidobacteria bacterium UBA2994 | reverse complement strand
CGTCGCTCGGAGGGGTCCGAGGCGGCACGATGAGCACGCGCCCGAGCACGCGGACCCAGTCGGTGCCGCCGTACCCGGGGAACGGCGTCACCGTCGGCAGCTGCCCGCGCTGACGAGCCCGGCGCTCGCGCCAGGCGTGGAAGCGCCGCTCCCACCGGGCCAGCCACAGGACTTTCGGACGGACGGGATCCTCGGTCGGGGCGGCCATACCCCTCAGTCTTCCACGCGATGCGCGCCCGGGACCGCCGTCGAGCCGGTGCCGTCGTCCGCGAGGTGCTTGCGTTCGACGCGTTCGATGACCTTCTTCGCGACCAGAACGAGAACCAGGAACACGACGATGACGCCGACGAAGAGGTAGCCGGCGTAGTGGAGGCGGTCGGCGAGCTCGCGATAGGTGCCGGCCGCGGCGGACGACACCGACACGTACAGTGCCGCCCACACGATGCAGGCGGGCGTGGTCCAGGCGAGGAAGCGGCCGTATCGGTAGCCGCTCATCCCCACGGTCAGCGGCACCAGCGAGTGCAGGACCGGGAGGAAGCGCGACAGGAAGATCGCGGGGCCGCCCCGCCGGCGCAGGTAGCGTTCCGACCGCATCCAGTTCGCCTCGCCGATGCGCCGTCCCAGACGGGAGTGACGGATACGGGGCCCGAGGTAGCGGCCGAGCCAGAATCCGATGCTCTCGCCCGCCACCGCACCGATGACGACCACGACACCGAGAGTGAGCCCCTCCCAGATGCTCGAGACCGCCGTTCCGGCGACGATGACGATGGTGTCCCCGGGCACGATCAGACCGATCAGCACACTCGTCTCGAGCATGATCGCGATGCCCGCGAGTGCGGTTCGCAGCACCGGATCCACCGACTGCACGGCATCGAGGATCCAGGTGAGCACGTCGTTCACCCGATCGAGACTACGTCGGACGCCTCGCGAGGAGGTGTGAAATCCCCGTTGCTCGGAGCAGGCCTTCAGGATGCGCGGGCTCGCGCGGGGGCCGGATGAGGTTCCGGTAACCTGAAAGACGCGTTCCGCGCGCCCCCGTACTCCGCGATTGGTTCTCCCGTGTCACAGCACTCTCCCTCCGACCGCCCTGCTTCCGACGACGGAAGCGGCTTCGACGCCCACGCCGTCGAGCGCAAGTGGCAACAGCGGTGGGAACAGGCCGACCCCTTCAAGGCGGGTGGCCCCGAGGACACGCGTCCGCGCAAGTACGTGCTCGCCATGTTCCCCTACCCGTCGGGCGACCTGCACATGGGTCACGCGGAGAACTACCTCTACTCGGACATCGTGGCGCGCTTCTGGCG
>DEAA01000015.1:776-1740 GCA_002346545.1 Acidobacteria bacterium UBA2994 | reverse complement strand
CCGCGGCTACAACGTGCTCAACCCGATCGGATGGGACTCATTCGGCCTGCCCGCCGAGAACGCCGCGATCAAGCGCGGCGCGGACCCGCGGGAGTGGACGTACGACAACATCGCACAGCAGAAGGCCGGATTCCGTGCCTACGGGGTCTCGTTCGACTGGAACCGCGTCCTCCACACGAGCGACCCGGATTACTACCAGTGGAACCAGTGGCTGTTCCAGCGTCTTCACGAGCGGGGGCTCGCATACCGCAAGGACGCCGCCGTCAACTGGGACCCGGTGGATCAGACCGTGCTCGCCAACGAGCAGGTGCTTCCCGACGGCACATCCGAGCGCAGCGGTGCGGTGGTGGTCAAGAAGAAGCTCGAACAGTGGTACTTCAAGATCACCGACTACGCCGATCGACTCCTCGACGACCTGAATCAGCTCGAAGGGCGATGGCCGCAGAAGGTCATCCGCATGCAGCGGAACTGGATCGGGCGATCTGTCGGAGCCGACATCGATTTCGAGATCGAAGGGCACCCGGAGAAGGTCACCGTCTTCTCGACGCGCCCGGACACCCTCCACGGGGCGACCTTCTTCGTCGTCGCACCGGAGAGCGAGCTGGCGGCTCAGCTGGCTGCCGGAGCCTCGGCCGACGTGCGGCAGCGCTTCAGCGACTACGTCGAGTCGGTCGGTCGTCAGACCGAGATCGAGCGTCAGTCCACCGATCGGCCGAAGACCGGCGTCTTCCTCGAGCGCTACGCCGTCAACCCCGCCAACGGCGAGCGCCTTCCGGTGTGGGCCGCGGACTACGTGCTGGCCGACTACGGCCACGGCGCCGTGATGGCCGTCCCCGCCCACGACCAGCGCGACCTCGACTTCGCGCGCGCATTCGACCTGCCGGTGAAGGTCGTCGTCGACACCACCGCACCCATCACGGGGGCGATCCCGGTCATCGATGTCGACGAAGACGGCAACCCCATC
>DEAA01000015.1:0-488 GCA_002346545.1 Acidobacteria bacterium UBA2994 | reverse complement strand
GTCGACGAAGACGGCAACCCCATCGACCCCTTCGCGGACGACCCGTCGCTCGACGAGCTCGATCCCGCGCACACGGGCGTCGCCCTGGCCGGTGAGGGTCGCATGGTCAACTCGGGCTCACTGAACGGGCTGTCCAAGCGCAACGCGATCACCCGCATGATCGAGGAACTCGAGGCGAAGGGGGCCGGCCGGGCGTCGAAGTCGTATCGGCTGCGCGACTGGCTCATCTCCCGGCAGCGCTTCTGGGGGACCCCGATCCCGATGATCCACACCGATGACGGCCGCATCGTGCCGGTCCCGGAGGATCAGCTGCCGCTCACCCTCCCGGACGCGGCCGGTCTCGATCTCGCACCGAAGGGCACCTCGCCCTTGGGCGCGGCTGGCGAATGGGTGCAGACCGTCGATCCCACCACCGGCGAGGCGGCGCGGCGCGACCCCGACACCATGGACACCTTCGTGGACAGCTCCTGGTACTTCCTGCGCTTCCT
>DEAA01000022.1:72247-72469 GCA_002346545.1 Acidobacteria bacterium UBA2994 | reverse complement strand
TGGGCACGGGGCACCTGGTGGCGACTGCCATTGAGGGGCGGGGCGGGCCGCCCGTCGTGATTGTGCGCCGACCGGCGACCGACCTCGGTCAGGATCGCGACGAGGCTACCACCCCCTGAGGATATCGACGATCCGGTCGACAGCCGAGTCACTGAGCGCCGGGTAGAGCGGCAGCGACACCAGTTCACCGCACACCTGGTCGGCAATGGGGCAGGGGGCTGG
>DEAA01000022.1:71806-71959 GCA_002346545.1 Acidobacteria bacterium UBA2994 | reverse complement strand
GTCGGCAATGGGGCAGGGGGCTGGTGCCGTCGCCGCAAACGCCGCCTGTGCTGGCATTGGGACAGCGTAGTGCACGAGCGTGTCAATCTCGGCGGCATTGAGGTGTGCCCTGAGTTCGTCACGACGGGCCGACCGCACTGGAAACAAGTGATA
>DEAA01000022.1:70834-71519 GCA_002346545.1 Acidobacteria bacterium UBA2994 | reverse complement strand
CGACCGCACTGGAAACAAGTGATAGACGTGTCCGGCGTCGAGCCGGGGCGGAATCTGAAGGTCGGCGCCGGCCAGGCCGTCTCGATAGCGCTGCCCGAGCGCGCGGCGACGTGTGGTCCATTCAGAGAGAAACGGCAGCCGCGCGCGCAGAATCGAGGCCTGCAGCTCATCGAGACGCGAGTGAGGCGAGGCCTCGGTGTGGAGGTCGAGCGCCGATTGACCGCCGACTCGTAGCTGCCGCACCCGTTTGGCCAGGGCCTGGTCGCGGGTGGTCACCGCGCCGCCGTCGCCCAGTGCGCCGAGGTTCTTGGTGGGGTAGAAGCTGTAGGCGGCGGCGATGCCGAAGCTGCCGACCGGACGTCCGGCGCATTCGGCCATATGCGCCTGTGCGCAGTCCTCGACTAGTGCCAGGCCATGTTGGTCGGCGAGCCCCGCCAGCGCCGGCATGTCCGCCGGCTGGCCGTAGAGATGGACCGGCAGAATTGCAGCCGTCCGGGGACCGATCAGGCTGGCGACAATCTTGGGGTCCAGAGTCAACCGCTCCCGGTCCAGATCGGCGAACACTGGCCGGGCCCCGGTCATCATGATGGCCTGCGCCGTATAGACTGCCGAGAGCGCAGTGGTGATGACCTCGTCGCCAGGGCCGATGCCGAGTCCGCGCAGGGCCAGGATCAGGGCGTCGGTG
>DEAA01000022.1:35599-70542 GCA_002346545.1 Acidobacteria bacterium UBA2994 | reverse complement strand
AGGGCCAGGATCAGGGCGTCGGTGCCCGAGGCAACGCCCACGGTGTGCGTATTGCCGGTGGCGGCACTGAACTCGCTCTCGAAGGCTTCCACCTCGGGGCCCAGCACGAACCAGCCACGGTCGAGGACCCGGTCGATCGCCTCCCTGACTGCTTCGGCGTCTTCGGCCGGTCGGAGTTGGGTCCACGCGACCCGGCTCATGAGACGGTGTCCCCATCGAGATAGTGGTTGAGGTGTTCCCGATAGAATCTCACGGTGCGGTCGAGTCCGGTCCGTAGGTCTACGTCGCCGTGCCAGCCGACTGCCTGCTCGAACTTCCTGGAATCGGAATAGAAGTCGCCGACATCGATGGCTCGTCGTTCTTCGGGCCAGTCGATGTAGCGTACCGCGCCCGTGCCCGCCACCTCGACCAGCAGCTCGGCCAGGTCGGCTAGCGATACCGGGCCGTGCCCTCCGACGTTGAACACCTCGCCGTTGCAGCTATCGGTGGCGCCCGCCAGGAGCAGTGCTTCGACCACGTCGTCCACGTAGACGAAATCACGCCGCTGCGACCCGTTGCCGTAGATCTGAATGGTCCCGTCTTCCACGGCCAACCGGATGAACCAGCCGATGAAGCCCTGCCGATTGTGCTTGATGAGCTGGCGTGGACCGTACACGTTGGTCAGTCGCAACGCGCAGGAGCGGACTCCGAAGACGTTGTTGTAGACGAGGTGGTAGTACTCGCCGGCCGCCTTGTTGATGCCGTTGACGTCGATCGGGCGTACGAGGTGTTGCTCGCTGACCGGGAGATGGTCAGGTTTGCCGTAGATCTGACGGGTGCTGGCGAATACGACCTTTACGTCCGGGTTGTGGTGTCGACAGGCTTCCAGGATCGAGAGCTGGCTCCGACAGTTGATCTCGAGATCCGTATAGGGGTCCCGCATGCTGTCGATATGGCTCACCTGGCCCGCCAGGTTGAAGATCACCTCTCGCCCCTGGACCAGATACTTCATAGAGCTGGCATCGCGCACATCGGAGATGTTGACCTGTACGCGGTCCCGCACCGAGGCGATGTTGAAGAGGTTGCCGCCGTACTCCGGTTCGAGGGAATCGACCAGCAGCACGTCGGCCCCATTATTGGCCAGGCGGATCGCCAGATTGCTGCCGATGAAACCCAGGCCGCCGGTAATGAGTACCCGCCGATTCCTGTAGAATGACTCGTTCTTGTTGCTCATGATGGTGTCGTCTGCCACCTCATCTCCGCCTCCGGATGCCTCCGATTCACCCTCACTCGCCCGTTTGCTCGACGCCACGGCGCTAGCCGAGTACCGCCATTTCTGGTTCCGCGGCTTCCGGCGCTTCGTACGTCCGCTGTTGGCCGAGGCCCTGGCTGGCTGTGCGCGTCCGCAGATTCTCGACTGCGGCTGCGGCACCGGAGCGAACCTGGCCATGCTGGCCGGGTTCGGCGACGCCTATGGGGTCGACCGGGAGTGGACGGGCGTCAAGCGCGCCATGTTCGATGGCCGGCGTGTCGGGCAGGGCACCGTGGATGCGCTGCCGTTTGCCGATGCTCGGTTCGATCTGGTGACCTCGTTCGACGTACTCTACTGCCTCGAGACGCCGGTCGAACAGGCGGCTGTCTCAGAGATGCACCGGGTGCTGCGCCCGGGCGGCCGCGCCGTCGTCAACGTGGCGGCGATGCCGATACTAACCGGAAATCACTCGGTGCTGGCGCACGAGCTCCGGCGCTACAACGCGTCCGGGCTCCGGAGGCTGCTTGAGGACGGCGGGTTCGTCATCGAGCGGCTCACCTATACGAATGCGACGATCCTTCCGATCTTGCTGCCGTTGCGTCTGGTTCACCGGATGATGGGGCTGGCGCTTGAGGAGGAGGCTGGCGACGAAATTTCCGTGCCGCCCAAGCTGGTGAACTTCGTCTGCGACCGGCTGCTGGCCATCGAAGCCGCCGTGGTGCGCCGTGTCGACCTGCCGTGTGGTAGCTCGCTGTTGGCTCTCGCCAGGCGTCCCTCGTAGGTCTACCCGGGCGACGATGGCCGGTCTGCCCAGGATCGGTCGCGGCGCCATACCAACACGAACCACAGCTTCACGATGTCACCTAGCGTGCGCCCGATCCGGCGAATGTTGAAGAACTGTGACTTGCCGTAGGCGCGATGGAAATGGTGCACCGGGGCCTCGGTGATCTTGAAGCCGGCGTCCTGAACCTTCTTCATCAGCTCGAGGCAGATCACGCCGCTGCTTTTCTCGAGGTAAACGCGTTCGAAGATTGCGCGGCGCATCAGCCGGAAGTCACAGTCGACGTCCCGAACCTGTAGCCCGAAAAGCAGCTTAACCGTGTGGTGATAGAGCCGGCCGACGACGATCCGATGGAATGGATCCGACCGGCTGATCTTGTACCCGTTGACCAGGTCCACCCCCGGCTGCATCTTTGCCCAGAGCCGATCGAGTTCCTGTGGGTCGTACTGAGCATCCCCGTCGGTATAGAAGACGAATTCCTTGGTCGCCGAGGCGAATCCGGTGCGGAGGGCGGCGCCGTAACCTCTGTTCTGCGGGTGCTCCACTACGCGCAACGCGGGGCACATCGTGGTCAGCTCGGCCAGTATTGCCCCGGTGGCGTCCTGGCTGCCGTCGTTTACCACGATGACTTCGAAGTCGTCGGTGATCCGTCGCGCAGCGAGCACGGCCCCCAGTACCATGCTAGGGATCGTGCCGGCGTCGTTGTACGCGGGAAAGAAGATCGACAGACCGCCCAGCGTGGCCCCCATGGTGTTCATAAAGCCGTCAACCGTACCACATTGCGTCGAGCGTTGGCGTACCGGATGACGTCTACTCCGTGATGGCGTACAGCCATGCGTCGTCGTCCCAGAAGATCGGCAGGAGCTGTCTGAAACCGGCAATCCGCAACTCGATCTCCCTCCAGGTGGCGTCGTCGTACAGCTCGCGGTGGAAGACGACGTAGCGCGTGTCTCGGGCCGCTAGCAACGATAGGCCGGCGTTGGTCGGGAACTGGGCTAGCTCGTCGACCTCGGCGCGGAAATCCTGCGGGATCAAGTCAGAGTAGCCGTTGACCAGTGGCAGCCAGTGTGAAGTGGAGCCGACCAGGTAGTACGAGTGCCGCGGGAAGTCCCACCGGTTGTTGTAATACGGAAACTCCGCTACCGGGCCTGGCTCGAGCTTGCTCAGAATGCGATAGGCACCAGGGAACCGAGGAGCCTCGTAGTGGGGGTAGGCGACCGGGGCGAGCTCGGCCAACCCTACGAGTACCAGAGCGGTTGCGATCCAGTGCCCATGCCGGCCGGCGGTCAATCGGGTCACCGCGACGCCGGCGGCGACCGCCAGGCAGAGTGACACCACGATGCCGAGGCGTGCCGGGGCTCGGAGCATACCGAAGCCAGGGATGGTCTCGAAGAGCAGCGTGTAGAACCCGGCATTCGGTCCGAATGAGGCCCAGGCGGCGAGTACTCCGATGATCGTGTAGAGCCAGGCGGCGTGCCTGATAGCCCGCGTCTGTGCTCCCCGGGCCTCGCTGGCGAACGTCGAGCGCAGCGCCGTGGCCAGGCCGCCTGCGGCCAGCGCGGTGAGCAGAAATCCTGGGAAGAGGACCTCGGACCAGCCATCCAGTCGTGCGAGGAGCCACCCGTGGGCTCTGGCGGGTGAGGCCAGCCAGGCCCCGGTGTCCGCTGAGTACACGCGCGCTTCGTCGAGCGTGCGCGCGATGGAGCCGTGGATCTCGCCGATGGCCATATAGGGGAGAAAGAACACGCCGGTGACGAGGGCGCCCACCACGACCGCCGTCCCGATGCCGCTCCAGAACTCGACCGATCGCCACATCCGTTCGGTGGTGGCGTAGAACAGGATGCCGACGCCGACCATGAGACCAGCGAACAGCCCGTAATAGCCGCAGGCCAGCGCCGTGATGGTCAGCAGCAGTCCAAGCTCGGCGCCGCGCCGGATGCCAGGTTGCTCGACGAGGCGGTGGAAGCCCAGCATCGAGAACGGAAGCCCGGCGGTCATCAACAGCTGGATGTGCGCACTCCGGGCGAAGATGAACGGACAGAAGGCAAACAGGACCGCGGCGACCAGCGCCGCCGCGAGGTTCCCGGTGAGGTGCCGAACTAGGAGATAGGCGCCGACGAACGCCAGCACGAACGAGATTAGGACCGCCGAATTGTGCGCTGCGTAGATGTTGCCTGTCAGCCAGTAGGCGGGCGCTGCCAGCACCCCGGCGACTAGATTCGCCTCCGAGAAGGCGAGCGTATACGTATGGGGGTGAAAGATGTTGGCGTGGAACAGGCTAGACGGTTCGGCGACCACGGTGCGGGCCACCCAGGCGATGTTCCAGATGCTGAAGAGCCCGTCCCATGAGTCGACACGTCCACCGTGGCCCAGGCGGAACGCGAGCGGATAGGTTAAGGCGGCGGTCGTGACGAGCGCCAAGGTCACGACGAGCGCTGCCTCACGCCGACGGTTCATGCGTGTCGGATCGTAGCACGCGGTCCGCTATTGACAGACCCTTGCCGTGGCTCACTTGTCGGCCGTGGGTGGCCTGGCGGACGGTAGGCCACGGTCGAGTCGAACAGAGCGTCTGGTCAGACAGGAACTAACGGGAAGAAATTGGCGTGAACCGCTGGATTCGCCGGCCTTCTTGCTCGGCGACGTAGACGTTACCCTGGGAGTCGACGCCGATCCCGTGCGGTAGCGTGAACTGGGTGGGATAGCGTCCAGGACCGCCGCCGAAACTCGAGACCACCTCACCGCTCCGCCGATCGACCACGTCAACCATGACCCTGTTCTGGTTCAGTACATAGAGTAGGCGCTGGTCTGCGTCGGGAGAGAAGGCCAGTGCCACAGCCGACCCGCGGGTGCCGGTTCGCTCGGAGTGGGGCGGGGTTACTGGCGTCCACGGTACGTCGATGTTCCGGACGAAGGTCCCCATGCGGTCGAATACCTGGATCCGGTCGGCCTGACGATCGCAGACGTAGACAAGTCCATCTGTCGACACACGCAGGCAGTGAGGTAACGCCGCGGTGTCATCGTCCGCTTCGCGGTGAAGCGCCCACTGCCGCAGGAACCGGCCGTCGCCGTCGAGTACGGCGATTCGCTGGTTCCCGCCTGGCAGCTCGCCGTCGGCCACGAAGATTTCTCCGCTTTCTTCATGGATGTCGATTGCGGCTGGGAGGAAGAACTGGGCGCGATCGGAGTTGAGCGGCCGACCGTCCCTGGTGCCGTCGGATGAGTCGAAGCGGTCGGTCTCGCCAATCTGGCGCAGCAGACGACTGCCATCGAGGGGCCACTGTTGGACGACTCCGGTTCCGGCGGCGACGATCCAGAGCGTGCCGTCAGGACCGGCGTGGCAGTCATGCAACCGTCCTCCGAGTTGCGCCGGTTCGCCCCAGCCCCGGACCACGGCGCCGGACGGGTCAAGCTCGATCACTGGCGGGGCTAGTCGTGCGCCATCGAGGTCGGCGGGGACCACGTTTTGCCGGTTGAGCAGGAAGACATGGCCACGCTGGTCGACACACATACCGCCAAGCCCCCCCGTGATCCATTGCTCGCCAAAGGGGAGCCGCGGCCAGTCCTGGTCGACCTCGAAGTGCGTGGCCGGCTGAGCGGTGCTCGTGCCGACCACCGTCGCCAGGAGTCCGGCCGCCAGACAGACGAGGATAGCCAGCCATCGTGACCATTGTCGATTGGGTGTGTGCACTGTGTTCACCTTCACTGTGGTCGAGTTGAACGCCAGGTGTATTCTCACTCAGGTTAGCGGAGGCGCGAAGTGCGCCGGTTTCGATTTTTCGTGGAGGAGTGCATGGTGCGACGCCACCTCATTACCACCCTGATCGTCGTAACTTTGGCGGGACCTCTTGCTGCGAGCGCGCAGCCTGCTCCGCGTAACGAAGCTCCGCCAGATCCGCATCCCGCCCGCAACGAGGTCGTGCGTCCGCTGGGACCGTTCGACGAGGTGTTGATGCTCCGGCACCAGTATCTTGACAAGGGCGCTCACGACATCTATTACCAGGCCAGCCGTTTTGGCGTGTGGCCGTGGTACGAACGCCTCGGAACCCGGATCACAGGACAGTGGCAGGTGGTGTATCCAGAAGGTGGGGAAGAGCCGCTCCGGGATGAAGGGTATCGGCTGGCCCGATACGCCAGCCTCGAGCACTGGCGTTACACGCGTGGACCGTTGTCCCAGACGCTGGCGGGGAACGGGCCCAATCTCGCTCGCAGCGGCCTGGCCGGTCGGCTCCGTCGCGAGGTAGTCCAGGGGTCAAAGGGCGGCTATTTCCTACAAGGGCTGACCGCGACAATCAAGCCACAGTTTCTGCCCGGGCTCGCCGAGGAGTACGAACAGATCGGCACCGGTGTGCCCGGTCCGGACGACGACGTGATCGCCGTGCGGAACGATGTCGAGCAGCCCGGCGTGGCCACCATCGCCTTACGCTACGCCCGGATCGAGAAAGGAAGCTTCGAACGCATCCTGGAGACGACCCTCGCGTCGGTGTGGCCCTACGAGGAGAAGCTCGGGGCCCGCCCCATCGGTCAGTGGAAGGTGATCTATCCGGATGCGCCGAGTCGGACCGAGGAAAGCCACGACTACGACGAGATGGTTACGATGGTGCGCTATGCCAGTTACGACCACTATCGCGCCATGCGCCGCGATCAGGCAGTGTTGCTGGGCGGAAATGGCCGCGACTGGGAAGCGTGGCGCCGGGCGCTCGACACCCAGGGGGCGGCGACCCTGGAGGAGACCGTCGAGTTTCTCCAGGGCTTTGACCACTGGAGTCCTCCCACCTTCCAGCCAGCTTTGCCCGAGCGCTACGAATCGCGGTGACCACCAAGTTCTCGAAGGCTGCGCGCGGACGGCTTACCGACAAGGACCTGCGTCGGTTCCCGAGCGAGCGTCTGTTCGACCGGATTGGTCGCGCAGTGGTCTCTGCCGGCTGTCTGCCGCGTCGGGAATTGTATGAAGCGTGGGAGGTGGCGCGTCGTGTGCGAAGACGCTTCAGGGGCGGCCGGATCGTCGATCTTGCCGGGGGGCACGGTCTGCTGGGGCAGATCCTCCTCCTTCTCGACGATACGTCGCCCGAGGCGGTCGTGGTCGACCCTGCGGCGCCGAAGTCGGCGCCGCGCGTTCAGCAGGCGCTTGTCTCCGTCTGGCCTCGACTGCGGGGTCGGGTGTCGTTCGAGCCGGGCGACCTTGCCTCGTTCCAGCTCATGGCCTCCGACCTCGTAGTGTCCTGTCACGCGTGTGGACGGCTGACCGACCTCGTGCTAGACCGCGCCACCGATGTCGGCGCCAGGGTGGGTGTCTTGCCGTGTTGTCACCATCTGGAGTCGGGAGCGACCGGCTCACTGGGCGGCTGGGTCGACGGTCCGCTCGCGATCGACATCGAGCGGGTGATGCGTCTGCAGCGATTCGACTATCGGGTCTGGACCCAGACCATTCCGGACGAGATCACCAAGAAGAACCGACTGTTGTTGGGGGCGCCGGATCGGCCAGTTCCCTGACACGACAACGGCCCGCGCGCGCCCTCCGATGGGTGCCCGCGGGCCGTTGGCCTGCCGCTTCGCCTGGTGAGTCGTCAGTTGGCGGCTGCCGCCTTGGTGTTGGTCTCCAGAAGCGTCGCTTCCTTTTCCAGGTCTTCCTTGGTTTTTAGCTCGTTGTGCACCTTGATTACGCCGAAGGTGCGCCGTGCCGCGGACTCGACCTGGAGACGATCGCCGTGGGTCAGCACCGCGCCACGCAATGTCACGTGTCCGTTACGGACGATGATGTGGATGCCAGGGTTTACCCCCAGGTAGCGCTCGAAGGTCGCCACCCCATAGATGTTCCGAGCTAGCAACCGCCTGATCTGCCAGTCGCCGCTGCTGGGCGAGAGCACTTCAAGGTCGACCACTACACCTTTGACGCCGGCCACCTTCGAGACCTGTTCGCGCAGGTCGGACGGTTTGTCGGGCGTATGCGTGACCACACCACGCAGGGTCACGACCGAGTCCTGGATCTCGGCGGTCACGTAGTCGAATACCGTGTAGTAGCCGTAGCCCGTGATCGCCTGGGTCACGTTCCTTGCCATGTCGGGAGTGCTCTCGGCATCCCGGATGGTGAGGTAGCTGACGACGCTCACCACGTCGTCGGTCTTCCACGCCTCTTCCATAGCCCATTCCCGATGCCAGAGGCTGGGCACTTCGCCCCGAAGCGTGACCTCGGCAGCCTTGGTCTGGACCGAAACGTTGAAGCCGACGACCTCTTTGTCGGCAAGACGTTTCTCTACCTCTCGGGTCAGGTCGGCGTCGGTCGCCGCGGTCGCGGCAGTCGCGACACTGAAGAGCATCGTCAGGAACAACCCGGCCATCCGACGTTCCATCGTGTGTTCGCGTGTCATCGTGTCCTCCATTCCTGGCCAAGACGGTCGTCCGCCCGTCATATCTAGGCCAGAAGAAGTCCACATTCCGTGCCAGTATCTCGTGAAGGTTGATGTGCTCTGTAAGTTATTGTCTCTGCAGCTAATACAGGATCGAACCAGTCTCGACCAGAGGCAATGATATTGACCTCTTTGGGTGACGGTCGTCCCATAGCCCGGAGCGCTTGTCACCAGTCGAGGTAGAGCTGGCGACCTCAAGAACTTTGGCCATGATTACCCCGGGGCTGCAATTTGGCGGTTAGTAGCGGAATAGATACGAGACCTTCGCGAAGACGGCGCGGTTGGTGCGTTGCAGTTGACGTGTGTCGAAGAGAAGCGAGTCGATGAGCGAGCCGCTCTGGAAGCGGTCGTCGTAGCCGAGGAAGGCGACGGTGCCAGCGTTGATACGGTAGGTGAGGAGCAGGTTGTTGCCGAGTGTCAGAGATGCCGTGTTGTATTCGAGAATGTGGCGCATCAGCATCCGGCTGGTGAACTGGTAGGTGGCCCGGGTCCGGAAGATCTTCACGTCGAATATTTCCGAGTCGTTCGCCGGATCCACGAACTGACTGAAAATGCCGACCAACTCGGCGCGTAACCGCGACGTTGGGCGCGCGCTGATCTGGAAGTTGCCGGTCACGCTGCGCCCCAGGAACGGGTTGTCGCTAAAGAGCACGCCGTCGCCCCAGTTCATGCCGCCCAGAATGGAGACCAGCCGCTGGCTCCAGATGCCGAAGAACCCGTAGCCGGTCTTGCGGAAGTCGATCTCGTTGAACCGTTCCAAGTCTTGGCTCACCGTGCCGTTCAGCGAGATGTTGTTCTGGAAGGAGAAGCTCGCTCTGGCCTGAAGCTGCTCGTCCTGCAAGATCCCCTCGTGGTCGTACAGCCGCAGATATTCGACGGTCGGCCCCCAGGTGATGAGGGCCGACTCGGGCCAGAAGCGATAGGAGATGTTGCCGAGCGCCTGCCGGTAATCCAGTCGCGGCAGAAAGCCGGTCGCGGTCCGGAACTCCGGACCGACACTACTGTAGGACGCGCCGTATCCGAGGTTTCGACCCTGTCGCGTGTAGTCGGCCTCGAGCACCGCCCCGGCCAGCTCGCCTCCTTCCGTTTCCTGGGTCGATGAGCCGACCGCCATGAAGCTGAGCCGGTGAGTGCGTCCGAGCCGGAAGCGGCCGTCGACGCCGGCGACACGGTTGAAGTCGTCACCAAACTGCCGTGCCGTGGCGATTGCTCCCAGATAGGACTCGGAGTAGAGGTCGTACCGGGCGCGGCCGACAAAGGTCTGGGCGGTGCGTCCCAGCTGCGAGTCGAGTGGGGCGCCGAGTAGTCCGCCGGCCTCGTCGTCAGCTGCAAGTATCCCGATGGTGGTCCGACCGACCTTGCCCGTCAGCTTCCCACCAAATCGCGGATCGATGATGGTCCGGGTGTTCAGCAGGTTGGTGGTGGTCGGGGTCCCGAAGATTTCCTGGCCCTCCAGGAAGAACGGGCGTTGCTCCGGGAAGAACAGGTCGAACCGCTGATTGGTTTCGATTTGCGGCCGGTCCGATTCGATTTGCGAGAAGTCTGGGTTGAAGGTGATGTCGGCCGTGAGGTTGGGCGTGACGCCGTATTTAACGCTCAGACCGGCGTCGCCATCCGGGCTCTGATCGTTGAACTGACCGTTGGCCGTGTCGAGCGACCCGAATCGGATGCCGGTGATCTCGGGAAGAAATTCGAGGTTCCGGCTGGTCGATAGTCCGGACAGACCCTCGAGTCGGCCGAACTGGGTGAGCTGTCCCTGAACACCGCGCGAGATCGGTGACCAGGTCTGTGCCTCGGAAATGTCGCGGATGATCCGCGTGATTTGAAAGCCCCACGTGCCCGAGCCGCCGCCCGGGTAGCGCAAGCTCTTGAACGGGATCTGCATCTCGGCGGTCCATCCGTCGTCGACGAGCTGTCCGGCAGTGGTGAAGAGGGTGTTCCAGCTGGCATCACCTCGAATGCCGAACTGTCCTGAGCCACTCAGTCCACTCCCCCTGCCTCCGCCCACCCGGCGCACGCCGCCCGTCTGCTGCGGGCGTACGCTGCTGCTCGAGACGCCCGAGCTGCCGTCGGCGTTCACGATCGAGTCGGCCTGCACACCGAAGCCGTTCACTTCAAACTGATACGCCCGCTGCTGGTCGAGGAATGGATCGAAGAGGACGGAGAACCGGTCGTCGCCCCGGATTTCGTCGCGGTCGGCCCGGTTAACGCGCATGTCGCCTGTATTGGTGTAGTGCGCGTAGAAGGCGACGTAAATGTGATTGCTGTCGTAGGCAAGCCACACCTCGCTCTCCTCGGTGCCCGGCACCCCCTCAAGTGGCGTGATCTGGATGAACTCGGTCAGGTGGGTGGCTGTTTTCCACACGGCGTCGTCGAGTCGTCCGTCGATGTTTGGTGGAGCGTCGGTGCGGCCGATGGTTGTGGTTGGCCGACCGCGAGAAACCGCCGAGAGGCCGGCCATTCTGCCCGCCGGGTTTCCGCGTTCCGCTGGAGCCTCTTCCAGCCGTAGGGCTCCGGAGACCGGTCCCATTGAAGGGGGCACGACCGAGCTCGGGGTTGGCTTCGGCCGATCCGAGCGCAACGCTGAGTCCAGCCACTGGGACAGTGTCTCGGCTACGCGGTCTTGGGTGTCGAATAGGTGATTGATGTGCCCATCGACCTGTCCGGTGCGCACCGCTACCTCGGACTGGACGTCGACGAGCCTGGTAGTGACCCGGATGAGGTCGCCGATCCGTTGGTAGGTACCCGTGATGAGGTGGCCTGCCTTCAAAGATTTGGCCGCACCCAGTTGCTCGGCGACGGTGCGACGGGTGTCGTTGTCGTCAGTGTCAGGCAGCAGGGTTACCCCATGCGCGCCCAGGGCGATGGTGACCGTTTCGGCGATACCCGCGCCAATCCATGCGTCGTCGGGCCGACCGCTCAGGTTCTCGAACGGCATCACGACGATGTCCGACCCCGTCACGGTTGAGGCCGAGCGTGTCGCCAGAGTTGGAGACTGCGCGCGGGCCGGCGCCGACAGGGCAAGTAGGCTCAGCGCCGCGGCATACGCGGTCAATACGAACGCCGAGCGAGACACCAGGAACATGCGATCTGTCACGAACGGTATCGGAGGGTAAGCGTGGCCCCAGACAGCCCCGATAATCAGGCCGGCAAACGCGCTATTTTAGCAGGCGGTTACTGCCCTGCTTCCTCGACACGCGAGCCGGCCAGCATGTTGGTCATGCCGTAGTTGCCTTCGTGGCAGGCGTACTCGAACATCGGGCCGCTGCTCACGGTCATTGGCAGGGAGCCGCTCCAGGGGCGCGTCCAGGTCTTCGGATCGGTTACGGTGAACTCGTAGCCGAGCACGCCGTGATCACGCGGGGTGAACCGTTCGACCACATGCAACTCCTGACTCAGTTTCGGCGAGAAGTTGCGGATGAACGCATGCTCGTTGAACTGGGTGGTCTCCACCACTAGGGTGTCGCCCTCCCACCGGCCGCGCGAGTCGCCAGCATATTGCCGGATCGATTCGGGAATGCTGGGTCGTCCGTCGAGTGGGATGAACCGGGTATCGTGGATGTGCTCCTGGACGATGGCGATCCAGTCCGGTGTCTGGAAGATCTGGTAATTGTTGTTGTACGCGGTCGGGAACGACGGAACGCCGCGATACCAGATGCAGCGGTCGCCAAGATCGAGTTGGTTGTAGTGGGCGGTGGGCTGCCGACCGCCTCGCACATCGGCCAGATAGCGAGCCTCGTCAGACTCCATCCAGCGTCGGACATCGGAGGTGACATTGGGAAGCCGACCGTTCGGAGGATCAGTGATCACCGAAGTCCGTCGGTCGGCAACCACCGCGGTGCCCCGCTCCATCCAGAAGTTGTTGTAGGACCCGGGTGCCCCGTCCACCCCGCGATCAACGTTGCCGCCTACCTCGGTCCGCAGCGCACCGCGCGCGGAGAGTTCGGCGTCGATGCTGGCTCGGCGCTGTGCGGCGGTCGCCGCCTCTTCTTCGGTGATGTACTCCTGGGTTCCCAGGGCTTCTGGCCGCTGGAAGGGGGTCAGGGTGCCGTTGTTCCAGACGCCGCGCAAGTCCGGATCACCCCACTTGGTGCGCGGGGTCGACTGCGCGCTGGCCAGCACGGGCGCCAACAACGCGCCGAGCGCCAGGGTTGCCACCATGCCGATCGATCGCTCGAACATCACACCCTCCTGGGAGTATCTCGAAGTCTGAAGTGTCGGCATTCTAGCGCAGTTCAACAGTCGACATAATCCTGGAACACCGCCCCTTGAGAGTAACGATGTCAACGAATCGCAGACAGTTCGTGAAGACCGCTAGTGCAGCGGTAACCGGGGCCGCGGCCGCGGCGACTGTGGGTCGGGCGGCGCAGTCCACTAGCCGATTCGATAACGTCGAGGCGTTCGCGTTCGATGCCTACGGCACCTTATTCGACGTGTTTTCGGTGACCGCGTTGTGCGAAGAGCTTTTTCCGGGCAACGGATCAGCGCTGGCCCAGATCTGGCGCGTCAAGCAACTGCAATACAGCCTGCTGCGCAGCCTGATGGGGCGTCACAAGGACTTCTGGGAGGTCACTAAGGACGGGCTGGTCTACGGGGCGAAGAGTCTCGGTCTCGACCTGACCACCGCACGCAGGGAGCGGCTGATGGAGGCCTACCTGATGCTCGAGGTTTTTCCCGACGTCCGGCCGGGGCTCGAGGAGTTGCGGCGCCAAGGGCTGAAGCTGGCCATTCTCTCGAACGGCGCACCGCGCATGCTGCAGGCCGCAGCCGAGAGCGCGGGTATCGACACCCTGCTCGACGACATCATCAGTGTCGAGGAGGTGAAGGTCTTCAAGGTCAGTCCGCGGGTGTATCAGCTTGGACTGGAGCGCCTGGAGGTGGGCCGTGGACAGCTCGGATTCGTTTCGTCCAATTCGTGGGACATCAACGGCGCCGCTTCGGCGGGGCTGACCACCATTTGGATCCAGCGCTCGGCCGCCGAGCCGCCCGAAGAACTCGGTTTCTCGGCCGATGCGGTGGTGAACACCATCACCGACCTGCCAGGCCTGGTTCGCTCCTAACGCGATAGGTGCTTGTCGAAGAACGCCGCCAGTTCCTCGAATGCCTCGGTGCGTTCGGGCGATTCTCGGATGTAGTGCCCGTGGGCCTGCGCTTTCCAGACGTGTAGCTCCGCTTAGATCCCGGCCCGTCGGAGCTTCCGGTGCACGCGCACCGTATCGTTCAGTAGAAGATCACGCTTGCCATTGATACACGGTCGCTGGCGGCACGAAGGCCGCTTGGGGGCTACGCGAGCCGGTCGAGTGGTCCCGTCAGGTCGATGTAGTCGCCGCGTTGCCCGCGGACGTGGGTCAGGCCGACGTGGTCGACGCCGAGTCCCATCGCCTGGGCGACGCTGACTAGCAGCTTCTGGTGGGGGAGGCCGGACACCCGGCTGACCCCTTCGGCCAGGACCTGCACCGGTACCCGCATCTCGGCTGGCGTGTCATGTGGCCAGTAGAGATAACGCCCGGTGTTGAACGCCCACGATCCGCCGATGATTACCGGGTTGTAGTGGCGGTAGCCGTGCCACCCGTCGCCCAGCTCAGACCCCCACACGATCAACGTGTTGTCCATCACCGAACGGCCGTCGACGTCCGGCACGTTCTCGAGGGTCGAGACCAGCCGGGCCACCTGCCGCGCGTGGTGTGCGGCATAGTCGGTCATCGCGGCGTACTTCGTCTCGTCGTCGTAGATGTAGTGGGCGATGCCCTTGTGCACCTTGTCGCTGATGTGGTCGGCGCCAAACTCGGCGGTCGGCATCTCGCCCAGTGACAGCGCCACCACTCGGGTGATGTCGCACCCGAAGGCGGCGCCGATGATGTCGGTGAACGCATCGAAGCGCTGATCGTACTGCGCGAACGTCGCGGCCGGCCTGTTCGGCGCGTCGCACGACAGCGTAGCCAGCCCCTCGAGTCGGTGTCCGAGACGTTCGACCAGGTTGAAGTGCGAGTCGAGGCGGTTACGCCCACTCGTATCGAGATTCGAGGCCAGCTCCTTGTATTCGGCCTGTGCGAAGTCGAGGGTGGCGCGTCTCCGGGTACCGACCGCGTCGCCCGACGAGGCTGGTCCGAAGACACGTTCCCATGCTGCGAGCGGCGTGTTCTCGGATGGGAGACGCACGCCGTGCGGGCTGTAGGAAATCGGCCGGCCCGCTTCGAGCGCGGCATCCACTGACAGCTCCAGCGACGGCAGCCGGTCGGCGCGCGCAATATGCTCAGCGACCAGCTGATCGATCGAGGTCGACGTCGAGCGCGTGTCGCGCGCGGAGAAGTTCGCGTTGTTCCCTGTCCAGGCATGCACCCAGCCGCGGTCGTGCCGGTTCCCGCCGGCGTCCAACTCGGCGGTGGCCAACGACAGACCATCGAGCGCCAGCATTCGTTGCCGATGCTCGTAGAGTGGGGCCAGCGGCTGGCTGAATTCCTCCTGGCTCATCGACGCGAGCTCGACCGACCACGGTTCGTGCTCGGCGAGTCCCTCGGGGCGCAGCCGCCACGTAGCGTAGGGCCAGCCATGACAGTGGCTCACTACGATTAGTCGTCGTGGTGCCTCGCCGGTCTGCATGAAGGCCTGGAGAGCGGTCCGGGGCAGGCTGGCTCCGAGCGCGGTTAGGCCGGCCAGCTGCAGCAGGCGTCGTCGCGGGACGATCATCGGTGGTCTCCAGAAGTGTCAAGCAGTGGTCGGGTCCGGAATAGGTCGCTGCCGGCGATCGAGACCAGCAGCTCGCGGATCGAGTCGTCGTCTCGGAACTGCTCCTGCAGCGGCGCCAGACCCGGTTCGCTGGCGTCGAGCTGGGTGCCGAGGGCGTAACGTGTCCAGTGCATGGCGTAGCAATCGCGCGCGCGGTCGCTTTCGGCTAGCTGGTGCACAAAGTCGATGCCGTTGGTGAACGAGATCTGTTCGCCTCCGGCAAGGGTCAGTGCGCCACTGGCGTCAACCGGCTGGCCGTTGTCGGTGTCTCGCCACTTCCCGATGGCGTCGTAGTGTTCGAACGCGAACCCGGGCGGATTGATCAACCGGTGGCACGTCGTGCAGGTAGCCGAACTGGTTGCCGTGGCCGTCCGCTCGCGGTTCGTGCTCTCGGCGGTCAGCGTGTCCGGAGGAAGTGCTGACTCCGCGCCCTGGATCGGGGTGCCGAGATGCATGCAGGCTACCCGCTCGAGCACTCGCTTTCCGCGAAGGATAGGACCAGGTTGCACCGCATAGGCGCCGAGCGCTAGGACTGATGGCAGTGTCAGAATGCCAGCCCGCTCGGTGCCAGGGAACCGGGTGGGGTAGAGCGTTAGCGGCTTGGTTTGTCCGATCGAGGCCACCACGATCTCGATCTGTTTCGTGATTGGGGTGCTGTCGGCAACAGGGACTGCCGACTCTCCGTAGATCGGTTTGGTCGCGTCCGACATGTAGCCTTGGCTGTCGGTCAGCAATGCCGTGAACGTGCCGTCGCCTTCGAAGATAGCTTGCTCGACGAACAGCTCGGTTTCGAGCTTCATTGAGTGACGGACCGGACCCATGACCGCTGGCCACTGTACGTCGTCGTCGCGCGCGATCTTCAACTCCGGCGTTAAACCGAACAGCGGTCCGAATGCGCGTCGCGCCGGCGCTACCAGCAGGACATTTTCGGTGCCGAGCCACTGATGATGGAAGCGGACCACCGCAGACCGCGCCCTAGGGTTGTTGAGCATCCGGCGTGCGTGCCGCTTGATCTCAATCGGATCGAACAGGGTTCCGGACTTGGCGGCGGTAAACAGTGCGTCATCGGGCATCGAGTCCCACAGAAAGTAGGACAGTCGAGAAGCCAGCTCCCAGTTGGTCAGCGCAGCTGACGACGGGTCCGCCGACGGGTCGAGACGGAAGTGAAATGCCGGCGCTTGAAGGAGACCAGCTACGGTAATGGCCACGGCCTCGTCGGACGGGTACGCAGCAGCGTTCTCTAGCCAGAAGGTGTGTAGACGGCCGGCTTCCTGCTCCGTCAATGGACGGCGGTAGACGCGAGGCGCGAGCCGCTCGAGGCTGTCCCAGGCGCAGGCATGTTGCTCGTCCGTCGAAAGAGCATTCCAGCCGTCACACGTCAGAAAGGTCGGTGAGAGCAGTGCAAACGCACCGAAGTGCATGCCCGCCAGGTGGAGTTCTTCCACCTGATAGGACGAGGGGCTCTGTCCCTGCACAATGCCTTCGAAGCCTTCTGAGCCTGGTTCTTCGGGGAAGCGCCATGGCCACGATGGTGGCGGCGGCGGGGGAAGGAAGACGCCCTTGCTCGCGGCACGTCTGGGGCTGATCCGATCTGCAAGAGGCGGACGGTCAGGCCAAGCGGTGCCGTCTTGTGGGAAACCGAGCAGGTCCGCGACCGTGTTGTTGTATTCCGTTGGAGTGAGCGCCACCGGAGGGAGACTCTCCTTAACTGGCTGCGCGGCGGCCACACCGGTTGCCGCCGTGAGGTATATGGTTGCCAGTCCGAACAACAGCAGAGGAGAGCGCATTGCCGTCAAGAATCGCAGTGGCTCGTCGGCGAGTCAAGGTCTCCCGTCAGCCGGGCAGCGCTGTAGCGGTTGACCGGCGACCGCACGCCGACCAAGATTGAGAACGTCGATGCCGCGAACTATTACGACCTCGCTCGTCGTGCTGGTTATTGTCTCAGCGGGGCTGAACGTGCCCCATGCCGAAGCGCAGCGATCCGGTGGCGCCTATGCCGGCTACCTAGCTGCCACTGTCGCCGACGATGGTGGGCTGGAGGTCGTGATGAGCGAGAACGACGACCGGTTGCTGACTCCGGCGTCGGTGCTCAAGGTGATCACCGTGTCCGCGGTTCTCGATCTGCTGGGGCCCGAGTACCGGTGGTCGACTACGTTGGAGACGTCGGCTGATGTGTTGAACGGAGTCGTCCAGGGCGATCTGGTCTTGGTGCCAGGCGCCGATCCCACCTGGAACGACGAGCTTACCGAACCTGACGGACATGTCGCAGTGCGGGCGCTCATAGCCCAGATACAGTCGGGTGGCGTGCGTCGGATCCAAGGTGATCTGGTCGTCGATACGGGTCGCTTTCCTGGACGGCGGCATCCGACTGATCGCGACTTCTCCGACCTGCCCTATCGCTTTGGCACTCCGCCGGCTCCGCTGGCCCTGGACGATGCCACGGTCAGGATCCAGGTGGCCGCCGGTGCTGAAATTGGCGGTCCTGTGCGAGTGACGGCGCCGGTCGACCTCGACGTCATTAACTTGGCGCGGACGGTAGGGCAGAACCGGCACGGCGAGGGCACCCTCGACCTGGTGCCGCTGTGGGGCACCGATACGCTCCTGCTTCAGGGAGAGTTTCCCGTCAGTGAGTCGGCGTTCCGGATCGCCGTGAGCGATCCCGCACCGGTTTCTCGAGCCGCCCGTCGCGTCGCCGAGATGCTTGCCGAAGACGGGGTCGAATTGGCCGGGACCGTGCGGCTTGAGCCGGAATTGGGAGATACGAACCGCCGCGTGCTGGCCGAGTTTCGGTCGTCGCCTCTGTCCGAGGTTCTGGACCGGGTGCTGGCCGACAGTCACAACTGGACCGCTGACATGCTCGTGCTCACGCTCGGATGGGAGGTGGCGCGGACGGGTCGGTTCGATGACGGAGTTGCGGTGATTACGGATTTTCTGGAGCGAACTGTGGGTTCAGACGCCGCCTGGTCGCTTGAGGACGGGTCAGGGTTGTCGGCGGGAAACCTCATCACTCCCCGGGCAGTCGTGACAGTGCTGGCCTACGCCCTACGCCAGCCATGGGGGGGCACCTTGTTCGAGGCGCTCGCCACGCCCGGTCAGGGCACGCTGGAGAGCTGGCCGGCGCTACCACCTCTTTCCGCCAAGACGGGTACGCTGCAACACACGGTTGGCCTGGCCGGCGTGCTTCGCCAGGACTCGACCGCCCCGGTGGTCTTCTGCTACTTCGTGAACCATCACCCAGGCCGTCCGTCTGCGGCCCGCCGGGAGATCGCCGCTGCGCTCGAGCAGTGGTGACGACGCATCGAGCGCGATGACGACCGCTATCTCCGGTGCGCCTTCTGCGGCAGCGTGGAGGCGCTCAACGAGGCGTCCCGTCGTATGGCCTCGTTCGTCCGGTGAGACCGATATGCTTAGTATCGTAGACGGTATAATCCGGTTCCGTTCGGTTCCATCTGGGTGCAGGAACGCGGGAACAGGGGCAGATGATCGGAGTGTACGACGGTTGGCGCTGGCTGCTCGGTTGTGGCTCATGGCTACCCGTCGACGACCTGACGATGATGATGCAGCCGCCGGGATTGACGATCTCCTATGTGGTGGAAGCGGGTGGAGCGGCGGTGGTGAACATCTCGCTCAAGTCGGTGGCCGCCGGTAGCAGCCTGTGATCGGACCGACCGAGCTTGCTATTCTCGCCGGGCTCGCCTTTCTCCTCTACGTCGCGCGCCGGCGGGGCGGTCCTTCGGCACCCGGTGCGGCGCCGGTCCGTGTGCAGGTCGCAAAAGGTGGTTGGACGGGTATCGCCGTTGCCTTGGGCAGCGCCCTGCTCGCGGGGGCCGGCATTGCTGTCGGCGTGCTGTGGTTCGCGCTACCCGAGCCGACCAGCAGCATCGTGGCTGGGGCCGCAGCTGGGCTGGCCGGTGGGCTCCTGGTGATGTCCGCGGCGGCGTTTCGTCGGTAGCTATGACAGCTTCACGATGGCTCGGCCAGGCGCAAGCACTTCATTTCTCTGATTCTTGATGTACAGCTCCAGCGAGATCGTGCCGGTCTCACGGTTCACCTCGCTCACGGTGCCTCCGGCTCGGAGGGTCTCGCCGAGGTAGCACGCGCGTCGGTTTGAGTACTCCATCTCCACCAGCGTGCCGTCGTCGCTGAGCCACTCGGTGACCACCTGGGCCAGCCAGTCGCCCTGCAGAGGACCGTCGATCACGATGCCCGGGTGCTTTTCCACCTGCGTGGTGTAGGTCTCGTCAAAGTGAATCCGGTGTGGATTCCAGATGACGGCGTTGTAGAGGAAGAGGGAGACCATCGACGGATGGTGCGAGCGCTCCTCGATGGCAGTGCCAACGGCGATGTCTATGCTGGGCATGGGTCCTACCTGAAGATGCGCTTTCTGGTTTCTTCCATCACGAGTTCACCCGCTTCGGTCTCGACCCGCATGACGTAGGTCACGAAGATGAGTGGGCCGCTTCGTCCCTGTTTCTCATAGATGTCGGTCAGGGTGCGGGTGAGGACGAGCTGGTCGCCCGGCCGGATCGGGCGGTGATAGGTGTTCTTGACGCCGCCCGCCATCACCCGCTTGAGCGGCAGTTCTGGTAGCAGCGCGTCGACGGTGAGCCCGTCTGGCCGAAGCTGGTCCAGATCTACCAGGGGCGAGTGGGCGTTAAAGAGAAACATTGGCGGTGCTTCGTCTCCCCGGCGGTACTTCTCCACCCGCTGTTCGGTGGCGATGGCGTATTTCTGGATATCGCGTCTGGAGACTTCGAGAGGGATCGGGGTGTCCGAGCGACCGATCCAGTCCTTGATCTCTGGGGTTAGCAGGTTATTCATGAGTACGAAACCTCGGCAGCGTGAGCTCGTTGCTCACGTCGTGATATTCGAGCACCACAGGGGCGCCCAGACGGAGTGGCTGCTCAGATGACGACGCGAGCGGAGCGACCATGCGCACCCCAGCCTCCAAATCGACCGTCACCAGTGTGTATGGGGTCGTGTCCTTGAATCCGCGGTGGAAGGCGTGATGGCTGACGGTCCAGCTGTGCACCGTGCCGTGTCCGGTGGCCTCAAACCACTCGGCCTCGAGTGAGTGGCAGCTAGCGCACATCGGCCGAGGGTAGTGGCGGGGGGTCTTGCAGCTGGCGCATCGTTGGAGCATGAGCCGGTGCTCTCGTAGCCCGTCCCAGTAGGGCTGGCTGTCAGCCGTCGTCTCCGGCGTGGGGCGTACGCTCGTATCTTCTACTTCCTGACTCCTCGCTCCTTGCCGCATCATGTCACCGCCGCATAATGGCCAGTGAGCCATCGCCAAGGTCACCATAGCCCGTAACTAGGCCTATTTCGGCGTCCTCGACCTGTCGGCCCTCGGCCTCGCCTCGAAGCTGACGTACCAACTCCACCACGTGATTCAGCCCAGCCACATGCGCCTGCGAGAGCAGCCCGCCGTGAGTGTTGGTCGGCAGGTCTCCGTCGAGACCCAGGCGTCCCCCTTCCACGAAGGCGCCACCTTCGCCCTTCGGGCAATACCCGAGGTCTTCAAGCTGGCACAGTACCGTGTAGGTGAAGCAATCGTAGAGCTGGGCTACGTCGATGTCGTCGGGCGTGACGCCCGCCATGGCGAACGCCCGCGGCGCTGCCTTGGCGAGTCCTAAGGTAGTTATGTCGGGCCGCTGCGTGATCGCGCTCGGTGAGTCCGGGTGCCCGACGCCCATGCCGGACAAGTAGACCGGCCGACGAGGCATGTCGCGGGCCCGTTCGGCGGCGGAGACCACTACGGCGGCGCCGCCGTCGCTCTCTAGGCAGCAGTCGAACAGCCGGAACGGGTCGGCGATCATGCGCGAGGCCTGATGATCTTCCAGGCTCATCGACTTGCGCATCAATGCGTTGGGATTGAGCGCGGCGTGGCGGCGCATAGTTACGGCCACCTCGCCAAATTGCTCACTGGTGGTGCCGTAGAGCTCCATGTGCCGTCGGGCCATCGGCGCGTAGTACTGTGCCGGGGCGTTGGCACCGACCGGTGCTTCGAATTGCGACACCACATCGAACTGTCGCATCTGGCCGACCCGGCGGTTGATCCGCGTGCCCGAGTAGCCGGCGCGGCCCAGTGGAATCAGCACGTGGGTCGCGACCCCGGTGGCGACGGCCATTGCGGCACACTGGAGTGCGGCCGCCGCACTGGCCCCTCCGAGCGGCGTGGTCGCGGAGAATAGGAAGTCCTCGCTCCCGAAGGCAGTGAGCAGATCCTCGGCAACCACCCCACCACTGGCATAGGCCACGATGCCATCGATTGCTTTTGGGGTAAGCCCCGCGTCGTCGATTGCTGCCAGTGAGGCCTCGAGCGTGAGTCGCAACGGGGTCTTGTCGGTACCCCGCAGATACTGAGTTTCGCCGATCCCGGACACCGCGGCGGCGTCGCGTAGCTGGCTCATGGTCGGTTGGTACTAGCTGAGGCTGTCGAAGACCCGCTCCACCCGCTCCATAGCCCAGTCGATCTCGTCGCGCGTGATCACGAGTGGGGGAGCGAACCGGATGACGTGCTCGTGGGTTTCCTTGCAGAGAATGCCCTCGGCCTGCAGTGCCTCGCAGTAGCGTCGTGCTCCGCCGGCTTCGGGCGTGAGCTCGACGCCGACCCAGAGCCCACGTCCGCGTACTTCGCGGATCGAGGCCTGGGGTAGGACCGACAGCCGATCGAACAGATACCGTCCCAGGGTGGCGGAGTTTTCGATGAGCCGCTCCTCGGTCAGTACGCGGAGGGCGGCGCGCGCCACAGCGCACCCGAGCGGGTTCCCGCCGAACGTCGACCCGTGGTCACCGGGGTTGAAGACCTGCATCGGCACGTCGTCGGCCAGCACCGCCGAGACCGGGTAGCAGCCGCCCGCGAGCGCCTTCCCGACTATGATCGCATCGGGACGGATGTCGTCGTGCTCGTAAGCGAATAGGCGTCCGGTGCGTCCGAGACCACTCTGAATCTCGTCTACCATCAGCAGCGCTTGGTGCTCGTCGCAAGAGTCACGCAATGCCCGGAGATAGCCGTCCGGCGGGACTAGGATGCCGGCTTCCCCCTGAATCGGTTCGACCAGCACCGCCGCTACCTTTGTCGAGAAGGCGTCGTCGAGTGCGGCCAGATCTCCGAAGGGGAGCAATCTGAAGCCCGGGGCGAATGGACCGAATCCGTCGCGATACTTTTCCTCGCTAGAGAAGCCTACGATGGTGGTGGTTCGTCCGTGGAAGTTGTTCGAAAAGACGAGGATCTCGGCTTGGTTGGCCGGGACGCCCTTGACCTGGTAGGCCCATTTGCGGGCCATCTTGACGGCCGTCTCCACTGCCTCGGCGCCGGTATTCATCGGCAAGATGCGGGGGAACCCGGTCAATGCCGACAGCTCCTCATAGAACGGACCAAGTTGGTCGTTCCGAAATGCCCGGGACGTCAGCGTGATCCGCGCCGCCTGCTCGGTTAGGGCAGCCACAATCCGTGGATGACAGTGTCCCTGGTTCACGGCCGAATAGGCGGCCAGGCAGTCGAGGTAGCGCCGGCCTTCGACATCCCACACCCAGACGCCTTCGCCTCGAGTGAGAACCACGTCGAGCGGATGGTAGTTACGTGCGCCGTACTGGCCTTCGAGACCAATGAGCTGGTCGGGACCGATCGCGGTGTACGACATGTGCGAATCAGCGGAACTGCTGGAGTACCGCCGCTGGGATGGTGCACGAGATGGTGCGCTCGGAGCCGACCATTTCGAGGGTCACGGCGCTTCGGGGTGCCCAGGCGTCGTAGTCCCAGGTGACCCGCTTGGCTCGGATGTTTCGATCAACCGGTGAGGCTACCTGGTCACCGCGCTTAAGGATCAGGTCTTGGAACTCGTTCGAAGAGTCTGACTTCGGTTCCGCGCTGATTGTGACCCGGGTGTTCCTGGCGGCGTAGAAGTTCGGCTCGGGCGCCGGCTGTCCCTGACGAACCGTGGCCCACACTTCGTAGGCGACCTGCTTGTAGGCCGAGTAGGCGTTAAGCGTGAAGTCATCATTCTCGCACAACCCGGTGTCCCAGAAGACACACGGTGGGTCGGCGGCGTCCGTGTTCCCACACTCGATGGCATTGTAGTAGCTCTCAGGCGAGATCGGTTGAAGGCCCTTGTTCCAAGCCGGGGTTGCGCCCGTGCGTGCCGTCGCCGTGATCTGCGCGTTCGCCGGTCCCGCGAGCGCGAGGGTTCCGACGGCGATCAGGTTTAGGAGCCCGATCGTGCGGACCGCCGTGTAGGACGAGAGCGGATGTGCCATCGGGCCAGAGTATACAACCGCACGTCGGCGTGGCCGTGCGGCGCCTTGCGAAGGGGGGGCGGCTACCGGCAGTGCGTAGTCTGGATCAGCGTTTCCATCCGGTCGAGGTAGTCCTCGAGAGCCCGGTGGCCCGTGACGGTGAGCCGGTAGTCGGTGCGCAGAATCCAACCGGCGGACGTTTTCGCGTACTCGATGTAGCTAGCGTGGGAGAGAGGGTTTAGCGCAACCGCTCTTCAAGGTCTCGCAGCAAGCCGCCTAGCGTCTCGATTTTGGCTTCGGTGCGTCCGCTGGCTCCACCGGCGGCTCTGTCCACAACCTGCGCCGCGCTCTCGAGCTCATCGGCGAGTCCGGTATCTCGCGATCCCGTGGCCAGCGGCGCGTCGGTGCGTTCGAGCAGGGCGCCAATCGATTCGAGTTGAGCCGCCGTTAAGGCGTTCCCGCCGGCCAACTGGTCCACATAGGCGAGCGCTACGATCGGTCGGGCCGGCCATGTGACTCGTCGCTGATCCTGGGCGTTGAAGGTCTCGGACGCCACGGTAGACGCGGCCGCGATCTCGTTCTCGGTGAGGTGCTCGCTGGGTAGGAGCTCGAGGACGTCGAGCCCACGCGCGATCTCGGTGCCGTAAATGTAACCGCGATACCAGTAGGCAGACCAGAAGCCGCCCATCATCAACCGGTCCGGGTTCAGCGGTCCCCTGTCGAAGTAGGCGATCTCGAACGGGTTCGACGAGTCGGTGAAGTCGAAGACCGAGATGCCGCCCTGATACCAGGCCTGCACCATGATGTCGCGGCCCGGGACCGGCACTAGCGAGCCGTTGTGGGCGACGCAGTTCTCCGTCTCGCCCTGCGGTGCAGGCAGCTTGTAGTGGCTCCGATACTGCAGGCGGTTGTCCACGATGTCGTAGATGGCGTTGGCTCCCCAGTTGATGGGGTCCGACGCGCGGCAGCGGGCTCGGCCGCCGCCGCCCCACTCGTCGGTGAAGAGAACCTTGGAGCCGTCGTTGTTAAAGGTCGCCGAGTGCCAGTAGGAGAACCCGGGGTCTACCACTTCGTCGATTCGCACCGGGTGTTCCGGATCGGAGATATCGATCAGGATGCCGTTGCCGGAGCAGGCACCCGCTGCAAGTCCAATCTCGGGGTACGCGGTGATGTCGTGACACTGGTTGGTCATTCGCGTCCGCTGCGTACCTGGGCCATGATCACCGCCGCCCCACAGACCCGCGATCTCACCGGTGTCTGGGTCACGGAAGAGGAACGGTCGGTTGACCACACTGGCCTCGGCCGGGTTCGCCAGCGGGATCCGGATGACATCGATTCGAAAGAGTGCTGTTTGCGGCTCTTCGGTGGGGGAAGCGTCTGAGCACCCCTCTAGTTCCTCGCCTGAACGAACCGGCGCGGTGCCTGATCCGTAGACATAGATGTTGCCGCTGCCGTCCGGGTCGCCGACCAATGTGTGGGTGTGTGATCCCCGGCAGGTCTGGACGGCGGCTAGCTGCAGAGGGCGCCGCATGTCGCTAATGTCGAAGATCCGGATGCCCCGGAACCGCTCGTCGCTCACCCGCTCGGAGACCCCTTGCAGGCCACAGTCGAGGCGGCCCCGGGTCTGTTCGACCGACATGATGAGCAGCTCCCCGATCACCGAGACGTCACCCTGTCCGCCCGGACAGACGACAGACGCAACCAGTTGCGGCGAAGCAGGCACCTCAACCCGATAGGTGCTGAAGCCGTGGTAGTTGCCTTCGAACAAGATGTCGCCCGAGAAGGCCATGTCGGTGTTCGAGAAGTCCAGCAGCCCGCGCCGCGGACGCTCGCGCGGCGGGTCGTTCTCCTCGTCGTTGTCCCTCGCTCGCTGGGCGGCTTCCGCCGGGTCGTAGAATCCCTCCGGCTTCGGCTGGCTGGAGACCAGTGCCATGTTCCAGAGAGCCTGTTCGGCGTGGTCGAATCCGCCCGCGAGCTGCACCCGGGGGTCCGTCGATAGCGCGGATAGCATGTCGTCCATCCGGTCGATCTCTATGCTCTGATCGGTCTCGACGTCGGAGGTGAAGGCGAAGAGCTGCGAGTCCTGGGCCGCGCCCGCCTGGTCGAGTAGGTTATCGACCATTGTCAGCGCTCCGCGGTGGTGCTTGATCATCAGCTGGAGAAACAGCCGATCGAACGTGGCGTCGGTAGCGGCTTCAAGCTCGGCCATCTCCTCCGGTGTGAGCATGCCGGGCATCAGCGTCCATCCGGGCTGATGGTGCGTGTCGATCGTGGGCACATCCTGGTCGCGGTCGCGGAGCCACTCCTGCATCATCGCGATCTCGTCTTCTTGCGAGATCTCGATCCGTTGGGCGAGTTGCCGTATTTCGTTACTTTGGGTGCGGCCCCCGACCAGCGCGGTCATCTCGAGCGCCTGGGCATGATGCGGAATCATGCCCTGCACGAACTTGACGTCACCGTCGGTATAGCTGAAGCCGGCCAGGTCCGCCGCCTCGGCGGCCGTGATCTCGCGGCTCGGTTCCCCGGGGGCGCCAGGCTGGATGATGGGAGGTTGGGCGAAAGCGGTGGCGGTGACAGTGATGGCGACCGATAAACCGGGCACGATCTGTGGATGACGTCGCCGAACCGATGTGAAGATGTTCATGGCGTTCAGGACTTCGAGACAGCGTCTTCCGCTTACGTCGACGTATTGCAGCGGTGGGTGTAGGCTGACGATATGGGCGCGTTGACTGGCTGGCTGCACGAGGCGTTCCATGTGCGGGAGACCCGGGCGTACCGGGTAACCCAGTCGCTGGTCTGGATCCTCATCCTGATCTCGATCGTGCTGCTCGGCCTCGAGTCGATATTACCCGAGGCTGTCCGGGCCGCTGAAGTGGTGGCCCTGGCCGACCGGTTCCTCCTTACCGTCTTTGCCATCGAGATCCTTCTTCGGGTGGGAACCTTCCGTCCCCCTGCACTGGACGTTTTCAAACGGCCCCCGCTGGGGCACTTGCACGCGCATCTTGTCGGCCGTCTCAAGTTCCTGGCCCGGCCACAGATGGTGATCGACCTGCTCGCCGTGCTCGCGCTGTTTCCTGAGCTCCGCGGCCTGCGTGTGCTTCGGCTACTACGGTTGCTGCGCACGTCTAGCGTGTTCCAGTATCGTAATCCGTTCGCCATCGTCTTCCAGGCGTTCGAAGAGAACCGGCTGCTTTTCACGCTTGCCTTCGTAGTGTTGGGAGTGGTGACGTTACTGGGAGGGGCCACCATCTTCCTGGTTGAGAGCCGGGTCAATCCGCAGATCGCGAGTTTTGGCGACGGTCTGTGGTGGGCGCTGGTGACGGTGACGACGGTCGGATTTGGCGACATCTCGGTGGTGACTGGGCTAGGGCGGATTGTCGGAGCTGGCCTGATGATTGGTGGGATGTTTACGCTGGCGCTCTTCGCCGGCATCGTTGGTGCGAGCTTGGTCAACAGCATGCTCAGCATTCGTGAGGAGCAGTTCCGGATGAGCGACTACGTGAACCACATCGTCGTATGCGGATGGGACGAGAGCACGCACCTTATGCTCGACGCGCTCCAGTACGAGCTCAAGCTCCAGGAAACTCGGGTCGTTCTGTTCGACTGTCACGAACGGCCGAAAGATCTGCCGCCCGCGTTCTTTTGGGTGCAGGGCGACCCTACCAAGGAGAGCGAGCTGGACAAGGTCCGGCTGACCCACGCTGCCGGGGTTATCGTCACTGGCGAGCGTGACACCACTCCGCAGGCGGCCGATGCGAAGACCATCCTCATCACGTTCACTATCCGCGCCTATATGCAGAGCCACGCGGGAAGCGTCCGGCACCGACGGTCCCCGCTCTACCTGGTGGCGGAGGTGCTCGATTCTGAGAACGTTGATCACGCCAAGATGGCCGGCGCCGACGAGGTGATCGAGAGCCAGAGGATTGGCTACTCGATGATTGCCCACGCTGTTCGTTATCACGGCAGCGCCTCTGCTATGAGCCGGGTGCTCATGTCCGGGGCTCACAACGTATACGTCGGTCTGGTGCCGGACGAAGGAATGCGTGACGAAACGTTTGGTGAGCTGCTCGTCCGGATACAGCTCTCAAAGCGTGGTGGCCTCGTGGTGGGTCTCAGGACTCCGGCCGGCAAGGAGGTCATCAACCCGTCGAAGGAGTATCGGCTGGAGCCGGGCACGCAGCTCCTCTATTTAGCGGAGCTGCCGCTGCTCAAGCCGCCGGGGTAGGCCGATTAGGGCGCGAGCAGGCTCTCTCGGTCGACCCATTCCCCGCGCAGCATGACCCGGTTGATCGCCAGGGTATTCGAAATGTCCTCGAGCGGGTCGGCGTCGAGCAGGACTAGGTCGGCGCTCATTCCGGTCGCCAGTGTCCCGAAATCCGCCTCGCCGACCGGGGGCATCCGACTGGCCCCGGTAGAGGTGGCAGCCACCAGCGTCTCCATCGGTGTGAGTCCCGCCTCGACGTAGAGCTCGAGCTCGTGGTGTGTGCCCCAGCCCATCGGCACGTTCGCCGTGCCACTATCGGTGCCCAGCGCTACCTTGATGCCCGCGTCGTGAATCGTCTTGACGAAGTTCTGCACCTGGCGGAACGCCGCCTGTCGGTCGGTGAAGTTGTCGGCCTCGATGATCCCGGCCCTGGTCTCAGCGTCGCTGAAGCGCTCAAGCGCCCCCGGGTTCATTACCCGCCGAAGGTCGGCGTCCTCAAGTAGCTCCGGGAGTTCGGCGAAGTGCCAGTTGTTCTGGATGATCGAGAGCGTTGGGGTGAAGGCGCAGTCGCGCTCTAGGCAAAGGTTGACGAACTCCTGACCCGGCTCGGGGTCGTCCATCGGAGCCCCTGAACCTGGGCCGAAGGTCAACACGGTGCTGTGCAGAAACTCATTGAGCCCCGCTTCGAGCAGTTGGACGGCGTCAGCCTCTTCGTCGATATGGGCTACCGGGACCAGGCCGTTCCGAATCGACTCGTCGACGATGGCGATCCGGATGCCTGGCGGAATCTTCCGTTCCGGTTCGGCCACCTCGTTGATCCACATCTTGGTGAAGTGCACGTTGAGCGCCGCCTGCGCGCGGACCATTTCTCGTGCCTCGTCCTCCGTTGTCGGCAGGTTCGGGAAGCTAGAGTTGAACCCGCCGGGGTAGGAGAAGCCGAGTCCGGCCGTGAAGGCTCGGGGGAGATCGGCTCTCCCGGCGTGCGCTTCGAGCATGAGCGCGACCTTGTCTGGGGGGTCACTGCCGATGCTCCTGGTCGTCGTCACACCGTAGTAGAGTTGGTTCTTGAGTGCCTGTTCGGCTGCCTCGATCGAGCCTCCGTAATGGCCGTGCAGGTCGACCAGACCCGGAATGATGGTTTGTCCCGATGCGTCCACGACCTCGGCACCGTCTGGAACCGGGACGGCGTCACGAGCGCCGGCTGCCTGGATGCGTCCGTCGCGCACGAGCACCACAGAGTCATCGACCGGCGTGCCGCCGGTACCATCGATTAGACGCGCGCCGACAATGGCCAGGCCTACCGGTTCAGCACCTTCGGAGCTGGGCGCCGGTGCGCCGCCGCAGGCCGTGATGACGACACCGGTCAGGAGGAGCAGGCACCGACGAGAATGGATGCGCATGGCCACGCATCCTACCACCGGGGCCGGTCTCTATTGGAGATTCGAGGAGAGTTCACGCGCTCGACTGGCGATCGGGAAGTCACATTTCGTGGCCGAGCGAAGTGGCAACATTGCGGAGCACTTGCGACAGCTGCTACCGCAACCTATCCTGCCCTCGGGTTGATGCGAAGGAGAAGCGGAATGACGAAGACTCGTCTGTTGACGATCGTGGCCGTGGTCGTGACCCTTGCCCCGGCGAGCTGGGCGCAGGCGCCGGAGGGGTGGACTGTGCCTCGGACCGCCGACGGCCGGCCTGATCTTCAGGGTATCTGGGCCAGTGATTCGGCGACGCCGCTGCAGCGCCCCGAGGCGCTTGGCGGGCGCACCACGCTGACCGACGAGGAGGTCGCCGCGCTGGAGGCACATGCGGTCGCCTACGCCGCTCAGGGCGGAGACGCGGTGTTCGGCGATAGCGTGTTTCTCTCAGCGCTCGCCTCACTGAACGAGCCGGACGCGCCAGACGGTCAGCGCCCGCCATTCTGGAGCTATGACAACCAGTGGATGGAGGGGCGGTGGTTCGACAATCGGACGTCGCTCATCGTCGACCCTCCCAATGGCCGCATTCCGCCGCTGACGGCCGAGGCCGTGGCTCGCAATGAGCGCGCGCGAGCCGAGCGGGAGGCGGTGCTGGCCCGGCCCCCAAGCGGGGTGACCGAGGAATTGGCCCGGCTCGACCGAGGGGTGCTGTGTCGAGGCGGACGGTTGCCGATGAGCGGTCGGGGTTATAACAGCAACTACCAGGTTTTTCAGACCCCGACCCATGTCGCCATCCAGATGGAAATGATGCACGATACCCGGCTGATTCCGGTGCGGCCCGCGGGCGAGGTCGTCGACGTACGACAGGATCTTGGCGTTTCCTATGGTCGATGGGAGGGGGATACCTTCGTAGTCGAGACGACCGGGTTCACCGGTGGGATCAACGGCTCATCGGACAACGTACGGTTGATCGAGCGGTTCACGAGAGTGGGACCCGAGCGGTTGCAGTATGAGTACACGCTCGACGATCCATCGACGTGGACCCAGCCCTGGACGGTGCGCATCTTCATGCGTCCGGCCCCGGGGACTGGCTTCATTTACGAGTATGCGTGTCACGAAGGCAACTACGCGGCTGAGCTCTCGTTGCGCTCGACGCGGGCGGCTGAGAAGGCGGCGGGGCAGTGATGCGCAGGCGAGTGGCCGTGCTCGGACTGGCTGTGGCCGTCGCCGCGAGCGGTCTGCTGCCCGCCGCCATCTGGGCGCAGGCTTCTCCGGAGCTGCCCGCCGTCATCCTTGGGCGGTGGGACACCGGTGACGGCGCCTACGTGGAGATGTACGAGCGGGACGGGCTCTATCACGGGAAATTCGTGCACTTCTACGACGAGCCACCGGCCGATGGTATCGATGCCCAGAATCCGGACCCGCAGTTGCAAGGTCGCTCATTGCTTGGGGCCGACTTCATCCTGAATTTCCGGTTCGATGGTAGGAAATGGAAGGATGGGCGGATCTACAACCCCGAGAACGGGAAGCAATACAAAGCGGATCTCGAACTTAAGGACGGCGTACTGAAGGTGCGCGGCTGGCTGGGTATCCGGTTGCTCGGTCGTACCGTCGAGTGGACCAAGCTCGAGGAGTCCGACGCGGAAGGCGTCGGGGGAGGGTGACGTGCATGTACGGACGTTGGTGACGATCCTTGGGCTCGGGTTCTGGTGGGGCGAGCTGGCGACCCCGGTCGCCGCTCAGGCTCCAGAGGGCGGCGGGCCTGCTACCTCTTGGGGCGCGCCCGATCTGAACGGCGTCTGGGACTTCCGGACCTTGACGCCGTTCGAGCGTCCCACCGAGCTCGGGAATCAGGCGTTCTTCACCGAGGAGGAGGCGGCGGCCTTTGAGGCGGCTCGGTTCGCCGAGTTTGAGGTGCGGGACGACCAGGAACCGGCCGACATCGTCGGAAACTACAACCAGTTCTGGTTCGAGACCGGCGACGGCGTGGCCGAGACGAATCAGACCTCCCTTGTGGTCGATCCGCCGGATGGCCGAGTCCCCCCGCTCCACGCTGAGGCTGCGGTCAGACGGCAAGTGCTCGTCGACTCGCGGACAGGTATCGATCGGCACGCCCCTACTCCGGGCGGGTGGGTGGATGACCTCGGAGATGGCATGTTCGCCGTCCGATGCATTCTGGGCTTCAACTCTGGGCCGCCTATGAATCCGGCCGGCTACAACCAAAACGTTCAGATTGCCCAGACTGAAGACCACGTCTTACTCCTGAATGAGATGGTCCATAGTTCACGGATCATTCCGCTCGACGGGCGACCGCACTTGCCGGATGGCGTACGTCAGTGGATGGGCGATTCCCGTGGGCGCTGGGAGGGTGAGACCTTGGTGGTCGAGACCACCAACTTTCTGCGCGAGACCAGCTTCCGCGCCGGGGTGACCACGCGCGATCTGCACCTGATCGAGCGGTTTACCCGTGTCTCGGACGGGTTACTGATCTATGAGGTGACCGTGACCGATCCTGGGGCCTGGGATCGTCCCTGGACCTACCGCCTGCCGATGGTGAAGAACGAGATGCCGCTCTTCGAGTACGCTTGCCACGAAGGCAACTACGGCCTGTACAACATCCTGGCCGGCGCCCGTTTGCAGGAAGCCGAAGGGCGCTAGTTCGCGGTTAGGGCGGACCGGTCGACCCACTCGCCGAGCCGCATCACCCGGTCGATGTCCAGGGTGTTGGTAATGTCGGCCAGCGGGTTGGCGTTCAGCACGATCAGGTCTGCCACCTTGCCCGCCTCGAGCGTCCCGAAGTCTGCCTCTCCGACCGGGGGCATCTGGCTCGCGCCGAGATTGGTGGCGGCGATGATCGCCTCCATCGGGCTCAGGCCAGCCTCCACGTAGAGCTCCATCTCGTGGTGCATGCCCCACCCGAACGGTACGTTCGGGGTGCCGGCATCGTTCCCCATGGCCACCTTGACGCCGGCTTCGTGCATCGTCCGCACGAAGTCTTGGGCCTGCCGGAAGGCCGCCTTGCGGTCCTCGAAGTTGTCGGCGCTGACCACGCTCGCCCGGCGTTCCTCGTCCTGCCAGCCAGCCAGCGCGTCCGGGTTGTAGGTGCCGAACGCCGCCTGTAGGTCCGGGTCGTCGAGCAGCCCGGGGTTCTCGGCGAAGTGCCAGTTGCCCTGGATGATGGAGAGGGTCGGCGTGAAGTAGGCGCCAGACTCCAGGCACATCTGGATGAACTCGGCCGACGGGTCGGGGTCGTCCATCGGCGCGCCGGATCCGGGGCCGAAGGTCAGGACGGTGCTGTGCAGGAAGTCGGTCAGCCCGGCCCCGATTAGCTGCCGTCCGTCCGCCTCTTCGTCGATGTGCGCGACTGGGATGGCGCCGTTGGCGATCGCTTCGTCGATGATGGCGCTCCGAATCTCGGGGGTGATCTTCCGATCTGGCTCGGCGACCTCATTGACCCACATCTTGATGAAGTGGACGCCGAGCGCGAGCTGATCGCGGACCAGTTGTCGTGCCTCTTCTTGGGTCTCCGGGGCGTTTCGCCCTGCGGCGTTGAAGCCACCCGGGCGAGAGAAGCCGAGCCCTGCGGTGAAGGTGCGGGGGGCGTTCGTGCGACCCGCTGATTCGAGCAGGAAGGCGACGCGCTCGGGGGTGTCGCTGCCGATGCTGCGCGCGGTTGTGACACCGTAGTGCAGTTGAGCGTCGAACTGCCGCTGGATTTCCTCGCCGCCCTCGCGATAGTGCACGTGGAGGTTCACGAGGCCGGGCATCAGGGTCTTTCCCGCCAGGTCTACCGTCTCGACCCCGTCCGGTATCGGGGTCGTCTCCCGTGGACCAGCGCTCTCGATCCGGCCATCTCTGACGATTACCACCGAGTCGGCCACCGGCGCACCGCCGGTGCCGTCGATCAGCTGCCCGCCCACCAGGGCCACGCCGCCAGGCTCGGTCGATTCCGGCTGGCCCTCCGGGGTCGTGTTGCCGCCGCACCCTGCTGTCAGCAGGGCCACTCCCGCAATGGCCAGTCCAAGTCGTCTCATGCCGCCGAATTGTAGTCGGAAAAGCCTATTGGTGCCGAAGGGGACCATCGGATCTACCTGGGTCGCACGGCGAACCGGAAGCTGGCAGGCGGCGATGGCGATCAGCAGCAACGGGGCAGGGTGAAGACCACGGGAGCCTGTGGGAGGCCGAGCGGAGACGAAACTCCGTGACCAGAAGTTCCGCGTCTCCTAATCGATGGCCGCTTTTGCTGAGAAAAAATGGTGCCGGAGGTGGGGTTCGAACCCACACGGACCGAAGTCCACGGGATTTTGAATCCCGCGCGTCTGCCAGTTTCACCACTCCGGCACGGAGCGGGGTGGCCCGTCGCCCGACGCCTCACGTCGAGGGGGCTCCGGGTCAGGGGCGTACGCGGCCGTCGGTGCGCCACAGATGAAGCGTACGCATATTGCCACGGTCGTCCGGGAAGTTCACCGTTTCTTCTGGGTCCCAGTCGCCCATGCGAAAGGCGTGCGACACGATTCGCGAGCCGGGCGCGAGTTGTCGGGTCAGGATAGGGCGAAGCTTCCGATTCGACGACGACAGCAGGTACAGCGTCACGACCGTCGCGTCCGATACGTCGGCGGTCATCGCGTCCTGCTGGATAAAGGTGACGAGATCCTCTACGCCCTGCAGTTCGGCATTGGCGTTCGCTTCGGCAATCCGTTCGGGATCGAAGTCGATGCCGACCCCTCTGGCACCATAGCGAAGGGCGGCCGTAATCACGATCCGGCCGTCACCGCAGCCCAGGTCGTAGACCACGTCGTCGCTCGTGACCTCGGCTAGCTCAAGCATCCGGTTGACCACTTCCTGAGGGGTTGGCACGTATGGCGCCAGGCTTTCCGCATCCTGGGCCGCCACCAAGTTGAACGATGGCTGCGCCAGCAGCACCAGTGCCAGCAGCACGGCCGCAGCCGTCCATGCTGCAGGTGACGTCGCAGGGCTCTGCATTGGGTGTCCTCGCTCTCGATCGGGGCTTACGCGGCCCCTACTCTACAGTATTTGCGCCCTATAGCTGTGCCCGCCTCTCAGGTACCCGAGTCGGTGGCATTCTTCTGGCTATTTGTTGAATGACCTAGCCACGGTGTCGATTCCCCGGACCGCAAATTAAATTACATAAATGTAATTAATTGGGTCGTAAGACTGAGCAAGTCCGTGCAACCGGTTGCAACGGCAGGAATTTAGGTACCTGCATGACCCGTGATTGTGATGTTTTTTTGGTTATTCAAAAACCCATAACTCTCTATTCTTACTAGGTTTGCGGTTGATCTGTGACGCATGATGCGCTATAGTTTTAGGGTTCTGAAGGACGGAAAACCTGGATCCAACTGGGGGCAATGTGAAATTCGAGGTTGGCGACAAGGTCATTTACCCGAATCACGGTCTCGGGGTCGTTGAGCGGATCGAGACGCGCACGATTATGGACACCACGTGTGGGTTCTATTCGCTGCGCATGGCCGACAGCGACACGATTGTGCTCGTGCCGGTCGACAATGTCGAGGCCGTGGGCCTTCGGCGAGCTATTGCCGACCAAGAGGTGAAGAAGCTCTTCACGCTGCTCGGCAACGGCAAGATTGATAACCACCAGAACTGGAAAGGACGCTTCAAGGACAACTCGGACAAGATGCGGACAGGGTCGATCTACGACGTTGTCGATGTCCTGAAGAACCTGACGTTCTTGGCCAAATCGAAGAACTTGTCGTTCCGCGAGAAGCGGATGCTCGATCGGGCTAAGTTCCTGGTGGTGTCTGAGATTTCGGAGGTCATCGGCGATACGGCCGAGGCGATCGACCAGAAGGTCGACAGGGCGCTCGAGCGCTGCTTCGTCAATCGTGCCAAGGCGATTGCCCGCGCGAAGGCGAAACCGAAGGCCAAGGCGACCAAGACCACGAAGGCCGCCAAGACGGCCAAGGCC
>DEAA01000022.1:33754-35287 GCA_002346545.1 Acidobacteria bacterium UBA2994 | reverse complement strand
AAGGCCGCCAAGACGGCCAAGGCCACCAAGACGGCGAAAACGGTAAAGTCTGCCAAGACGACCACTTCGCCACGTGCTAAGGCGGCGAAGACTAAGGCCAAGGCCAAGAAGGTGGCCAAGGCGAAGACGGCAACCCGGAGCGCCAGACGCACGGCACGCGCCTCCTAACGCACCGGCTCAGCGGTATGATGCACGCCCGACCCGGTTCTGCCGGGTCGGGTTTTTCGTGTTTTATCCCCCAAGTGTGCCACTCGGTCGAGGAACCGCGTGCTGTCCACCGTTGTCGCCACGGCCCGTTCGATCGCCGCCTACGTGCTGGTCTTGCTCTATGTGCTGGTAGCGTCGCCAATCGGTATCGTGGTCACTCTCATCATCAGGCGTTCGCATTTCCTGTACTGGCTTGGGCGCCAGGGGTGCAGGATCGGGCTGACGACGGCTGGAATCCGGTACCGGGTCACGGGACAGGAGCGACTTAGGCGGGAACAGGCGACGGTGTACTGCGTCAATCACGCCAGCAACATCGAGCCGCCGATCATCTACATGGCGCTGGCGGCCGTCCATCCTAGGCTGCGGATTCTCTACAAAGCCGAGATTCATCGAATCCCGGTGTTGTCCACCGTCTTCGATATTGCAGGCTTCGTTCCGATTCAGCGTCGGAGCCGCGAGCAGAGCCGAAAGGCGATCGACATTGCGGCTGCGGGGCTCCGAGAGGGAAATTCCTTCCTGGTGTTCCCCGAGGGAACCCGGAGCCGTACCGGCGAGCTGTTACCGTTCAAGAAGGGTGGATTCGTAATGGCGATCCGTGGGCGGTCGGCGATCGTCCCGCTCGTGATTCTGGGCAGCCACGACGCGATGCGGAAGGGCAGCCCGATCATTCGTTCCGTGACCATCAGCGTGCGAATTGGCGAGTCGCTCGCCTCGGCCGACTATGGTCTCGAACGCCGCGACGATCTTTCCCGAGAGACTCGCGCAAGGATGGAAGCCCTCATAGCGAAGGGGCCTGTCGGTCCTCGCGACGAAAGCTGACCAGCCGACTTTGCCGGTCGTTGCCGCGAAAGCTCGCGCGGCGACCTTACGCGCAGGGGCGAGAGCTGCCCTTGGTCAATATCTGAGCGCCCGGCCTGAGGCCGGGAACGGGAGGGCAGGTTCTCGACCTACGAACCACCGGTAGAGAAGCTGAGCGTGTGCGGCACCAGCGTGGCGCCATCGCGTGTCATGATCTTGTCGCTGAAGGTGACTTCGACGCTGCGGTAGGCCTCGAACGGTTCGACGAAGCTGATATTGAGGACGCGGTTTCGGGGACGATAAGACAGCTCGAATTCGAGCGGCGGCGCGTCGTCGTCGGCCTCCTCGAGGTCGGCAGCCCGCGTGGCGTACGCGCCCGTGTCGAGCTCGGGCAAATCCTCGTACCTGGCAAATGGACCCACACCAAGTATCAGTCAGCCCAGGTTAGAAAAATGCAGCGATCGCACACATAAAGATGGGGGAGGAATGGGAGGCGGCTGTTATGTGTTGTGTGTTGTGTGTGTGTGT
>DEAA01000022.1:33366-33646 GCA_002346545.1 Acidobacteria bacterium UBA2994 | reverse complement strand
GAGCGGCGGCGCGTCGTCGTCGGCGCCCAAGTAGCTCACTGCCACCTGCCCGCTAAAGGTGTCACCGTCCATGTCTCGGGAGAACTGCACCCGAACCAGGCTGTCGACGGGCACGTCGATATCGTCAGGCGTCGGCGCCGAGAAGATCACCTCGGCCGGTGGCCGCGGTTCGTCCCGCTCGGTGGAGATGGCCACGGGCGCTGGGGCGCTGGGGCGCTCGGCCAACGCTAGCGTCTCGGCCTCGATCGAGATCAGCTGATCGGTGCCGGTCACGGTGCCG
>DEAA01000022.1:11208-33018 GCA_002346545.1 Acidobacteria bacterium UBA2994 | reverse complement strand
CAGCCATGATGTCAAGCTCGAAGTCGCGTCCTTTCGGCTCTTTTCCAACAACCCACAGCGAGGCATCCCCAGACAGCAGGACAAAATCGTGCGGGCTTGCGCCCGGCGCCTCCGGCTGGTCGCCGAACAGGTTGCGTCCGCGAAATCTGCCGGTGACCGTCACCTGCTGAGCCCGGTAGTCCTGTGGCGCGATGGCGATCGCCCGCAGTGTCGTAGTGTCCGCGGGGCGCGCGCGTCTGGTTTCGTCCGCGATCAGCAGCGGGAGCTCCCCGCTGGCCGGCCATGGTTTACCAAGCAGCTCCTGTGATAGCTGGGCGATTGGGTACTGATCGAGCCGGGGGTCGTTCGGTTGCAGCCGTCCCACGTCCCAGTAGGTGCCGTCAATCTCGAGGAGTTCGGTTTCGCCGTCGACCGGTGGAGCCACGTTCAACGCCCGAATTCGATGTGGCCCGTCGGTGATGAAGACGTTCTGGAACTCCCCTTCGGACACCGCTTGCACGACGACCTGTCTCCGGTGAAAGAAGCTCGCGTAGGCGTCCAGGGCGGCCAGTGTCGTTGGAATGCGCTGGCTCTGCGTCGATGGGAGGTCGCCGCCGAAGGTCGTCATTAGCAGCAGCGCGAGTGTGAGCCGAGTCCCGGACCTGGCGGCGCGACCGCGGTGGGAGCGTGCCCTCCTGCTCACAAGGCCTACTATACTCTGGGGGGCATGGGGTCCGGATGATGGCGCTCGGATGAGGTAGGGATCGGGTCGCGATTCGATGGCGGAGCAGGTTTCGGAACAGACGACGAACCGGTTGTCGTTGTACCTCCGGTTTCTCAACAAGCTCGACGCGGACGGCGTCCGGACGGTGTCTTCGAAAGTGCTCGCAGCCGAGTTCGATCTGAACGCGGCGCTGATCCGGAAAGATCTTTCCCGTTTCGGCGACTTTGGCGTCCGCGGCGTCGGCTATGTCGTCAAGGACCTGAAGCAGCGACTGCGCCAGATTCTCGGGCTCGACCGTCGACTAAACGTGGCCATCATCGGGGCCGGAAACCTGGGACTCGCGTTGGCCGACTATCCAGGGTTTCGCCAGGACGGGTTCCGGATCGTGGCGTTGTTCGACACCTTAGATGCCAAGGTGGGCCGCGAGTCGCGGAGTGGGGTTCGCATCCATCATATTGAGGACCTGAAGCGGGTTGCCCGCCGCGAGGGCATCACCATCGCGGTCATTGCCGTGCCGGCGGGGGTAGCGCAGACGGTCGTGAACACCGTGGTCGAGGCGAGCATCAAGGCGGTACTCAACTTTTCTCCCGGGTCACTCCGGGTGCCTCGGGATGTGAAGCTCAAGAGTGTCGACTTCACCGTGTCGCTCGAGAGCCTGTCGTTCCATCTGGCGCGCGGTGAGCCCGGGGTTAGCTGATTTACACGAAGTGTCTCGGACCCATCATGCCGACCAAGAAACGAACCCTTCCCCGTAAACCGCGCGCCCGCCTGTCGCACGTTGATGAGCAGGGCGACGTGCGGATGGTTGACGTCGGACGTAAACCCGCCACACACCGGGAGGCGGTGGCGCGGGGCACCATCGCCATTACTCCCGATGCCCTCGAATTGATCCGGGCGCGCAAGATCGCCAAGGGCGATCCGTTGCAGACTGCCCGGCTGGCAGGCATCATGGCGGCCAAGCGGACATCCGAGTTGATCCCGCTGTGCCATTCGCTCCCGCTCTCGTCGGTCGATGTGGCGCTTCGTCCTCGTCGCGACGGCTACGAGATCGAGGCGACGGCACGGACGACCGCGCAGACCGGGGTGGAGATGGAGGCGCTTACCGCGGTGGCAGCCGCTGGGCTGACTATCTACGACATGGTGAAGGCGGTGGACAAGACTATGGTGATCGGAGACATCCGGTTGATTCGAAAGACGGGTGGCCGTAGCGGCACCTATCGCCGACGGGATCGGTCATGATGGCGCCGGTCTTGAAGTCGCTGGCCGAGCTGCCGGCCCATGTGGCCGGCAAGTTCCCGAGAGACGCTTATGTCCGGCGGTCGGTGGGCGACACCGTCCTCGTGCGGTCCAGCCGCGAGCTCTTCGACGAGGTGCGGGACTTCAGTCTCGGGCTCGAAGCGCTCGGGGTCGGGGCGGGCGACCGGGTGGCGATTCTCTCCGATAGTCGGCCGGAGTGGATGGTCGCCGACTTGGGAACCTTGACCGCCGCTGGCGTCTCGGTTCCGGTCTACGCCACGCTGCCGCCGAGCCAGGTGGGCTACATTCTGGCGCACGCGGGAGCGAAAGTCGTGGTCGTGGCTGATGAGTCACAGGCCGCTAAAGTAAGGGAGGAGCGGCATCGCCTGCCCGATCTCGAGCATGTGGTCGTGATTGATGTCGAGGAGGGTGGACCAGGGGACGGAGAGCAGACTTATGCCGGCGTGGTCGACGTCGGGCATCGCCGTCTGCTGGCCGAGAACGGTCTGGGGCGTAAGTTCAAGGAGCGGACCCAGGCGGTAGAGCCTGATGCGCTAGCGACCATTATCTACACCTCGGGTACGACAGGTCAGCCCAAGGGCGTGATGCTGTCCCATCGCAACTTCCTGTCCAACATCGTGGATGTCGACCATGTCCTCGACATCAACGATGGTGACTCCGCGTTGTCGTTTCTGCCGATGAGCCACGTTCTCGAGCGGGCGGTCATCTATCTGTATCTCTACAAGGGCGCGAGCATCGCCTTTGCCGAAGCCATCGACACCCTGGGTCGCGACATGCAGCGGATCCAGCCCACGGTCATGACCGGAGTGCCGCGGGCGTATGAGAAGATCCGCGCCCGGATTCTTGAGGCGGTTGCCGGCGCTCCGCGGGTGCGCCAAGCGCTCTTTGCCTGGGCACTCGGGGTTGGGCATGCGGCCGCCACCGCACGGCTGGGAGGAGGCGAACCCGGAGCACTGACCAGCGTCCAGCTGAGGCTGGCCGATCGTCTGGTGCTGTCCAAGATCCGGGATCGGACTGGCGGACGGCTGCGGTTCGTGGTCTCAGGCGGCGCACCGCTCAGTCGAGAGGTGGCCGAGTTTCTGTATGCGACCGGGATCCCGGTGCTCGAAGGCTATGGCCTGACGGAGACCGCACCGGTGCTCACGGCCAACCCGTTCGGCCGGGCACGCCTCGGCACCGTGGGACTAGTGCTGCCGAGCGTCGAACTGCGGATTGCCGACGACGGCGAGATCTTGGCGCGAGGGCCCAACCTGATGTTGGGCTACTACGAGAACCCGGAGGCAACAGCCGGCGTCATCCGCGATGGTTGGTTCCACACCGGCGACATCGGGAAGCTCGATGACGACGGCTACCTGTCGATTACCGATCGAAAGAAGGAGCTGATCGTCACGGCCGGCGGAAAGAACGTCGCTCCGCAGCCGATCGAGGCTCTCCTGAAGCGGGACCCCATCGTGGCCGAGGCGATGCTCGTCGGGGAGCGCCGCCGCTTTGTGGCGGCGCTCCTGGTGCCGGACTTTCCGGCGCTGGCCCAGCGGCTCAAGGTCGGAGGAATCGAGGCTGGCGAGCCCAACGGGCTCGTGGGCCGTCCGGACGTGCGAGCTCTCTTCGCGCCGGTCGTGGAGGAGGCCAACCGGGAGCTGGCCAGCTACGAGCAGGTCAAGCAGTTCGCGCTGTTGCCAGGCGAATTCTCGGTGGCTGGAGGTGAGCTAACGCCTACGCTCAAGGTCAAGCGTAGGGTGGTCGAGGAGCGCTGGAAGTCAGTGATCGAGGATATTTACCAGCCGATGCATCCAGAGGATGCGGATTCTGGCTCTCTGGCGTAGACCCTGCAAGGCGGCGACTAGAACAGCGTGGCGGTGGTCAGCGGCCACCAGCGGAGCTGGACCTTGCCGATCACGTACTTCTCCGGCACTTGGCCCCAGTGACGGCTGTCCGAGCTGTTGTTCCGGTGGTCGCCCATCACGAAGTAGTGGGCTTCCTGCACGACCTCCGGTCCATGGCTTTCATGGCTCCGGTAGCCCGCTGGCACATACTCGTCGGGCAGTAGTACCTCGTTGACGTAGACGCGGCCATCTTCGATGCGTACCGTGTCCCCCTCCATCCCGATTACGCGCTTGACGAACGACTTTTCCGGGTCGCGAGGATAGTAGAGCATCACGATGTCGCCCGGTTTGGGCACATCGAAGAACCGGTAGAGCGCCTTGTTAACGATCAGGCGGTCCTGATCGGCGAGGGTGGGCTCCATGCTCTTGCCCTCGACGCGCGCCACCTGGAAACCGAAGGTCACGATCAGGGTGGCGTAGACGGCGGCCGAGGCAAACGTCTTGAGCCAGGCGACAATCTCCTCACCGATTCTGGTGATCAGGGCGGATCGCTCCGAGCGCCGCTCCAACTCGTAGGCTTGGCTGGGCGACAGCAGGTACGGCTGGGGCGCGTCGGTGTGTTCTGGCTCGGGCGTGGCTGGTAGCATGCCGGCTGGAGTGGCTGACGCCACCGGAGGGGCCGGAACCGTAGGGTCGACGGACGGCTCGTTCTCCGCCGGCTCGCTTACAGACTCAGGTACTCCCGGAGTCGTTTGGTCTGATTCCGGCTCACCGGGATTTCGGTGTCCTTCCCGTCCTTCATCCTCAGGATGTAATTCCTGCTGAACCAGGGGACTATCTCCTTGATCTTGTTGATGTTCACGATGTGTGAGCGATGCACACGCCAGAACACCGCCGGGTCAAGATGCGAGTGTAGCTCATCCAGGGTCCGATAGTTCGAGGTGCCTCGCACGGCGGCGGTGACCACCGTGATGACTTCGTCGGCGAGTGACGCATAGACGATGTCCTCAGCTTGTACTAGGAGGTAGCGCTCGTCGACTTTGACCGCCAGTCGGTCTCGCCGGCTTTGTCGCTCCGCAACATATTGGACGATACGTTCGAGCTCTTTGTCTGCCGGGCCGCTATGCGTCTCTTTACCGCCGATGTCGACAAGTCGCCGGACACGTTGGATCGTCTGGGCCAGGCGCGTCGGCTCCACCGGTTTCAGCAAGTAGTCGACCGCGCAGACCTCGAAGGCCTCGATCGCGTACTGGTCGAACGCGGTCACGAAGACAATGTGGCTGTCCACCTCGCGGTCGAGCAGCTGTCTGGCGGCATCGAAACCGGTCAGGCCGGGCATCTGAATATCGAGAAACAAGAGATCTGGCGCATGCTGGGTGGCCAGCTCGACCGCCTGCGGTCCGTCTGCCGCCTGGCCTACGATCTCGACATCGTTCAGTCGTTCTAGCTGAAAACAGAGCTCGTTTCGGGCTGGTGCCTCGTCGTCTGCGATCAGGATTCGCAATGGCATGATGAAGGTTCAGGCGGATACCGGCTGAAGGACCGCGAGCTCAGGGATCTCGATGCGTGCGCAGGTGCCCTCACCCGGCGTGCTCGTCATCTTGAGCTGGTAGTTCTCGCCGTAGATCACGCGCAGCCGCTCGTCCACGTTACGCAGGCCGATACCTCCCGCCCTCGGCGTTGAGTCCTCCACCGTCATGCCGACCCCGTCGTCGATGATCTCGATCACCGTGTGTTGATTAGCTCGGCCGCTCGAGATCGTGATCTTCCCTCCGCCCACCTTGCGCGAGATCCCGTGCTTAATCGCGTTCTCGACCAATGGCTGTAGGAGCATGCTTGGCACCAGCTGGTCCAGGGTGGCGGGGGCGATGCGTTTCTCCACCCGGAGGGTTGGACCGAAGCGCACCGTCTCGATGTCCAGATACTCGTCGATCGAGTCCAACTCCTCGCGGAGAGTCACGAAGTGGTCCTGACTGCGAAGCAACCGACGGAGCAGGCCTGATAGCTTGCCGATTAGCATTCGCGCTGTCTCGGGGTGTGAGCGGATCAGTGACGAAATTGACGTGAGGGTGTTGAACAGGAAGTGGGGGTTGATCTGACTCGCGAGTGCCTCGACGCGGGCTGTCATCAGCAGCTTTTCCTGTTCCTGGAGCCGATGCTCGATGCGGGCCGTGTTCCAGATCTTGATCGGGACGGCCACCGAGAGAACCGAAGTCAGGACCACGAGGCCGCCCAGCCACCAGACGGTGCCTGAGTCGAGGAAGAAGAGACGCTGGATGCCGTATCTGAAGCCCAGTACCTGACGCAACAGCTCCAGGCTGATAGGGGCAGCGAGCAGGGTCAGTTGCCAGTCAATCCGGAAGCGGCCGAACAGGGGCCAGACGTCTCTCTTCAGGGCGGTGACAAGCAGCGGCGTGATGTGCCAGATCGCTTCTTTGGGAGCCACCTCGCGGAGACCTCCGCCGGCAAACCCGCAGCCAACCGACAGGATGATGGCGATCCACTCGCCGGCGGTCAGTGCGGGCAGCCCCACCAGGGTGCCGACGATTGCTCCTGCGTAGGGACCGGCGATCAGGCCGGCGAGGTAGGAGCCAGCAAGCGACAGGTCAGCGGCGTCGTAATTGAGGAGCAGGCGGGCCGAGACGCCCAGGCTCAGCGGGATGCCGAAGGCGAACGCGAACGTTAGACGCTCGCGCCAGGCCCGTTTCTCGGTCAGCAAGATGCGCCGGAATTGCCCGAAACGGACGAGCATGGTGGCCAGGGTGGCCGCCACGGCGACCTTCACGACGAGGGTCGTGAGCAGCGCCTGCTCGGGTGGCAGTAGGCGAACCTCCTCTAGCACCAAGGTATTATAATTGAACGAGTTACGAGAATGGACTTCCTCACAGCACTCAACCAGCGGGTCCTCGTGTGCGACGGCGCTATGGGAAGTGTGCTCTATGCGCGTGGCGTCTTCGTGAACCAGTCTTTCGAGGCGCTCAACCTCCGGCAGCCAGAGCTGGTGACCGAGGTGCACGCCGCCTATGTGCGGGCCGGAGCGAATTTCGTCGAGTCGAACACCTTCGGTGCCAACCGGGTCAAGCTGGCTGGCTTCGACCTGGTCGACGAACTGGTGGCCATCAACCGGGCCGGCGTTCGGCTCGCGCGGGCGGCCGGAGCTCGGTTCGTGGCCGGGGCGATGGGGCCGCTCGGCGTCCGGGTTGGAGAGAAAAGAGGCGTGTCGGTCGAGACCGCCGCCGAGGTATTCGACGAGCAGGCGTCGGTGCTGATCGAGGCTGGGGCCGATGTGATGTTGCTCGAGACCTTCTCCCGGGTCTCCGAACTCCGAGTGGCTGTGGAGACGCTTCGGCGCCGCTCAGCGCTCCCAATTGTGGCCCAGGTGTCGACCGCTGACGACGGGCTGACTCAGGACCGGTTGACCCCGGAGGAGTGCGCTCGTCTGCTGACCGAGGTCGGCGCGACGGTGGTTGGGGTCAACTGCGGCGAAGGTCCCTCGGCCACGCTCGAGTCGGTCGAGCGGATGGCCGACGCGACCACGGTGCCCTTGTCGGCCCAGCCCAACGCGGGCGCTGCGCGTGAGGTCGAAGGACGTCGCCTCTCGCTATCGTCCCCGGACTTTCTCGCTTCTTACGCTCGCCGATTTGTCACCGAGGGGGTCGGCATCGTCGGGGGATGCTGCGGGACAGGGCCAGAGCACATCGCGCGCATCGCCGAGGCCGTGTCGGGCTTGGCGGCTCCCCGCACGGTCGAGATCTCGGCTGACGTTTCGTCCTGAGGGTGCGCTTCAAGATCTAGACACCGCGTCGACCGCCGACGACCGAGATGACGCCAGGGTCTTGAACTTGCACTCCACGTGTTCTTGCCGAAGCGACCTCGACAAGCTATAGTCTGGCGGTTGTCGTCTCGGAGGTCGGGCTCCTACGCCTCACGCTTCCAGTCACGGCGCCGTCACGCTGCCAAGCGCGAGCCCATGTCCGTACCCTTCGATGAGCGCGACCCTAAGCAACTGCTTGGGGGCTCCGACGCGGCGACACGAATCCTCTCAGTCACGGAAATCGAAACCCCTTTCGTCGAGGACGTCTATGAGAAGGCGTCTCTCTGGTACGACTGGTGGTTCGGGCCTACCTTGCATGCGGGTCGGCTCGAGTCGATCGGACGGCTGGGCATTCGATCGGGCGATCAGGTGCTCGAGGTGGGTGTGGGCACTGGCATCAATGCCTCACTTTATCCAGACCATTGCCACGTGACGGGCATTGACCTGTCGATGCGCATGCTCCGGAAGGCAGCCAAGCGGTTGGGGCGACGGGGCGTCACGAATGTCAGGCTCCAGCAGATGGATGCCGAGGACCTGTCGTTCCCGGACGATTCGTTCGACGTTGTTTACGCGCCCTACACCATCAGCGTTGTCTCGGATCCGATCAAGGCGGTGCACGAGATGCGTCGGGTCACCAAGCCTGGCGGAAGGTTTGTCTTTCTGAACCACTTTCTCAGCACTAATCGCCGTATCGCCCGGATCGAGCGGTTCATCTCTCCGGTAACCGTGCACGTGGGCTTCAAGGCCGACCTCGACCTGCCCGCTTTCCTCGTTCAGGCCGGCCTGGAGCCGGTCTCGATCGAGAAAGTCAACATCCCTCGGATCTTCTCGCTGGTCATCTGCGAGAAGGGCGCCTGAGCAGTCCGTCTAGCCCTTTCGCCACGACGTCTGCACCGTCGGTGCGCGGCGATGCCACTCCCGGTGCCCCCAACACGCGTTCGATCGTCGGTCCCCACTGACCGCCAAAGAGCGCCGATTGCTCCAGATATGCGCTCGGCAGCAAGGTCGACATGGCGTCCACGAGCACCGGATACTCAGCGAAGTCTCCTCGGGAGGTGTAGACCAGGGCAGTCTGGTTTGCCGCGCACTCTGCGATGATGCCGTAACCGGGCTTGGTCAGGACGACGTCTGCTGCCGCGACCAGATCCGCATAGCGGTAGCCGCGCGCGAACAATGTCGGCAGGTCGATCACTGAGACCACATCAGGACCGGTGGTCGGCGGCACTGGGGGCCCGGTGTCGACCACGTCGCGGGTGACCACGACCGACCACTTCCCCTGCCGGCGCACGGCCGACCAGTCAATGGCCGACAGGCCGTAGCGCCCAAATGACACCAGGATTACGGGACTGTTGGCGGGAAGACCGAGGAGCGCTCGCGTCTCCGCACCCGCGTGGGTCGCGTGGCGGGCGACGAGCGGGGCATCGTGGACCTGCGGGAATGTCTCGAACCCGGTGGCCATTCCGAGTCGCCAGGCCGCGGTGGCGGTCGCATAGGTGCGCTCGAGGCAGGGCACCAGTTCCGGCGGGAGCGCTACGCGGGGTGCGTAGTGCCGGTATATCCAGTCCCAGGTAAAGTTGCCGAGCCCAACCGAGGGCACTCCGAGCCGCTTGGCGGCAGCAAAGGCCAGGGGGGGAATATCGGCGGCGACTAGCACGGTGCCTTGAGCGGCGAGCCACGCGACCTCCTTATCCGCACGCTGATCGAGCGCCGCATGGAACGTCCAGGCGTCGCGCACCGAGGCCTCGACGTCGACCTGGAGGCTGTCGATCTGCACCACCCCGGTGTCGGTCGGACCGGGGCGGACCGGCCAGACTGGCTGTAGCGACGTCTGAAAGAGGCCAGGCGGTGCGTCGGAGCGGACCTGGATCCTCAGATCCGGCCGGCGTGCGGCCAGAGCGTTCATGATCTCGATCTGTCGCACGGCGTGGCCGTAGCCGTGGCCAGAGACATAGAAGACGACGGTTGGGGAGTTCGACATAAGAACGGGTCCGCCGGCGGAAGGTATGATCTTCCCATGACACGCCATGAACGCGACTTCTTCAACGAGAAGGAAGAGCTTAAGCCAGCGACCTTCTCATGCCCCAGGTGTGGTCATCGCGCGGAATACCAGGTGCGGTGGATTCGCCGGCTGAAGAAGGACAAACCACCCCGCGGCTCCGACGCCCACGACCGGGAGATGTACCGAAAGCTCCGCGACTACATGGTGAGAGTGGACGACATGCTGTCTTGTGAACGATGTCGACGGCGTTTCGAGATTCCTTCTCATCAGTCGGTAGCGTTTCTTTAGCGGAAGCGGTCTGACGGCGCCCGATATAATCGACGAACCGATGCGAGCCAACACCTGGAGGAGCGGCGTGACGCGATGGGCCGCCGGTGTGATCTGTCTGGTGTTCCTGCTGCCTGCCGCCGGGGCGGCGCAGTCTGTGGCCCAGGAGACGGAGTTTTATCGGGCTGCGACCCGGGCGCTGGCCCACGGCGACCATGACGCCGCTCGGGCGCTGGCCAGTGAGCGGCCAGCCAGCGATCCGGCCGCAGCGGCGCTGCTGGCCAGGCTCGATATCCTGTCGGGCGACTACGACGCGGCGGAAGCGCGGCTCACACCGGTCGCCGAGGCGAACCCGGTCAGCGCAGCCGGGCTCGAGCTGGCCCTGTTGCAGCACTACCTGGGCCGTCGGGCCGAAGCGGAACCTCGACTGAATACGATCGCGGTCCAGTTCCAGCGGTCCCGTAGCCCGGTGCACATCTACTACGCGGCGCAGGCCGCGCGCGTGCTGGGTGAGCACCGGCTGGCGAACAACCTGTTGCGGCTGGCGACACAGGAGGCGGCCGACGACCCGGCGATCCAGACCTTCTGGGGTGAGCTCTTCGGCGAGAAGTATGACCAGCTCGAGGCGTCGCAGTCGTTCACCGATGCGCTGAACCTCGACGGCGAGTGGGCGCCGGCGTTGCTGGGGATGGCCCGCGCGCTGGCGGACACGAATCCGCCGTCGGCCCGTGAGGCGGCCGAGCAGGCGCTCCAGATCAATCCAGACTACCTCGACGCACACCTGTTTCTCGCCCAGGGTGATCTGGACGATCGCGACCATGATGCGGCCGAGGGATCACTTGAGCGGGCGCTCGAGATCAATCCGAACAGTCTAGAAGCGCGCTCGCTGGTGGCCGCCGTCGCCTACGTCGAAGATCGCCTCGACGACTTCGAGGCGGAAGTCGCCAGGGTACTGGAGATCAACCCCACCTATGGCGAGGTCTTCCGTGTGGCTGGCAATCTGACGGCCCGGAACTACCGCTTCGAGGAGGCCGTCGCGCTGGTGCGCCGTGGTCTCGAGATCGACCCGAACAACACCCGCAGCTACGCCGAGCTGGGCATGCATCTGCTGCGTACCGGGGAAGAACCGGCGGCGCGGGCCGCGCTCGAACGCTCGTTCGAAGACGACCCGTTCGACGTCATCACGTTCAACCTGCTCAGCATGCTGGATTCGCTCGACGAGTTCGAGACGTTCGTGGAGGGGGACGTCATCCTTCGCCTGCATCCCGACGAGGCCCCGGTGCTCAAGGACTACGTGATGTCCCTGACCCAGCAGGCGATCGACGAGCTGTCCGACCACTACGAGTTCCGCCCAGAGGGACCGATCCTGGTCGAGTTCTTTCCCAAGCACGATGACTTCGCGGTGCGGAACCTCGGACTGCCCGGGATGATCGGTGCCCTCGGCGCCTGTTTCGGCAAGGTGGTCACCATGGACTCGCCGCGTGCGCGGACACCGGGCGAGTTCAACTGGCAGGCGACCCTCTGGCACGAGATCGCGCACGTCATCACGTTGCAGATGTCGAACCAGCGGGTACCACGCTGGCTGACCGAAGGGCTATCCACCTTCGAAGAGAAGCGCCACCGGCCCGATTGGGCGCGGGATCAGGATCTCGGCTTTGCCACCCAGCTCAACGAGGACGAGGTGCTCTCGCTTCGTGATCTTAACGGCGGATTCTCGCGCCCAGAGACCATCTCGATGGCCTACTTCCAGGCCTCGGTGCTGGTGGAGCACATCGTCGACGAATACGGGGAGTCGACGATCCACCAGCTGCTGCATGCCTATGGCGACGGGCTGGACACCGAGGAAGCCCTGACGCGGGTGAACCTCGACTTCGACACGTTGCAGGCTTCATTCGACGTGGCGGTCGAGGCGCGGTTCGGTGACCTGCAACGAGCCCTCGAGGGCCCGGACGAGCCTATGCCGCAGGAGGGCGACGCGCTCGGGCGGTTGCGTGAGCTGGTGATGGAGTACCCCGACAGCTTCCCGGTGCAGATGGCCCTCGGCCGCGCGCTGCGGCAGGCCGGAGAGACCGACGAAGCCCGCCGGGCCTACGAGCGGGCCGCAGAGCTGGCCCCCATGGCCACCGGCACCAGCAGCGCGCATCTGCCGCTCGCAAACATTGCGCTCGAGCAGAAGGACCCCGATCGCGCGATGCGCCATCTGGAGAATCATCTCGACCACGACCACCGCGACATCGAGGCGGTGAGGCGCTTGGCGGTGCTCGCCGAGGACGCGGGGGATGAGGCGCGTATGCGACGGGCCTATGAGCTGGCCATCGAGATCGACCCGTTCGACTCGACCCCGCACGAAGCACTTGGACGACTGGCCGTGGAGCGAGAAGACCACGCCGTGGCGGCGCTGGAATTCGAGGTGGCCCTGGCATTGGGGCCGATTGACCGCGTGTCGGCGCACGTCCAACTGGCCGAGGTCTATCTGGCGGCTGGTCGCGGAGAAGACGCGAAGCGCGAGGTGATGGCGGCGCTCGAGATCGCCCCCACCTACGAGCGCGCGCAGGATCTGCTGCTCGACATCGTCGGGGCCGGTCTGTGAGTCGCCCGGTCCGGCCGACGGAGGCTGGCCTGGTGCTGGTGCTCGGCCTGACTTACCTGCTGGGGCTGCCTGTCACAGGCCGGGCGCAACCTCCCGGCGCGCTCATCACCGACATCGATTCGGGGACGCCCACGGTGCAGCTCGATGGACTCGAGTGGACCTTCGTGCGGATCAAGTACACGTCGTGGGAAGAGCAGCTCCGAGCTTTTCGCGCTCTCTACTGGAGCGACCCCTGGGCGATCGATGGTCCCGCCGCCGAGCAGAACCTGTCGCGGCGTCTCGGCCGGGTGACCGCGATCGAGGTCAACGACCCGGTGGTGATCACGCTCGAGGACGAGCGGCTGTGGGAGTATCCGTGGATCTACTTCGTCGAGCCTGGGAACTTGCGGCTCACGCCTCCAGAAGTGGAGATCCTCCGCGAGTTCCTGCTGCGCGGCGGCACCGCCACCTTCGATGACTTCCATGGACCGGTGGAGTGGGAGACAGTGTCCGCGGAGATGAAGCGCGTCTTTCCAGAGCGGGAGATCGTCAAGCTGGGGCCGGATCACCCAATCTTTACCTGCTTCTACGACCTGTCAGAGTATCCACAGATTCCCGGGCTTGGGTCGTTCTTCAACGGGGTGACCTGGGAGAAGGGTGGCTTCGAGGCAGGACTCTACGCCATTCTGGATGACGACGGTCGGGCGATGGCGCTCTTCAACTTCAACACCGACATGGGTGATGGCTGGGAATGGTCGAACGCCGAGGACTATCCCGGCTACATCACCTACACCGGTCAGGCGTATCGCATGATGATCAACGAGGTCGTCTACGCGTTGACCCACTAGAGGATCGATGGAGAGCACGGTCGCAGATGCCGCGGCGAAGGTCGAGCGGCTCGCCGAGAGCCGACGCCAGATTTTGGACGAGCTCCGAAAGGTGATTGTGGGCCAGGACGAGGTGATCGATCTCGTTCTCATGGCGCTGTTCACCGGCGGGCACTGCCTGATCACCGGGGTCCCCGGTCTGGCCAAGACGCGTCTCATCAAGTCGCTGGCCGCGATCCTCGACCTCCGCTTCAAGCGGATTCAGTTTACGCCCGATCTGATGCCGGCCGACATCACTGGCACCGAGGTTCTGGACGAGGCCGGGGGGCGACGGTCGCTAACGTTCGTCAAGGGGCCGATCTTCGCCCAGATCCTCCTGGCGGACGAGATCAACCGCACCCCGCCCAAGACCCAGGCCGCACTGCTCGAGGCGATGCAGGAGTATCACGTTACTGCGGGGGGGCGGACCTATCCGTTGGAGCGTCCGTTCTTCGTGCTCGCCACCCAGAATCCGATCGAGCTTGAGGGCACCTACCCGCTACCCGAGGCGCAGCTTGACCGGTTCATGTTCAACGTGGTGATCCGCTACCTGTCTGAGGACCACGAGGTGCAGGTCGTGACGGCCACCACTGGCGACGAGGAGCCGGAGCTGGCCCGGGTGTTGACAGGTGAGGAGATCCTGTCGGCGCAACGTCTCGTCCGGCAGGTGCCGGTGGATGAAGAGGTGGCCCGGTATGCGGTGCGTCTGGTCGATGCCTCACGGCCAGGTCAGCCCAACGCTCCGGAGTTCGTCGGACGCTGGGTGAAATGGGGCGCCAGCCTGCGTGCGTCGCAGGCGCTGATCCTCGGAGGGAAGGCCCGTGCGCTGATTGAGGGACGGTATGCGGTGTCGGTCTCCGACATCCGTGCACTGGCGCCGTCCATCCTCAGACATCGCGTCGTCATCAACTTCTACGCGGAGTCGGACGGTGTCGACGCTGACGAGGTCGTACGACGGCTCCTCGACGAGGTGCCCGCGCCGGCCAGCGGTCTGTAGCCGCTCCAGCCGACAAGCTTAGCCCCGCCGTGGGCACAAGGCATGGCGACATCAGCGGGACACGAGCCGACGTTGCTGGATCCCGAATTGCTCGGGCGGTTGGGGTCGCTGGAGCTGGTGGCGCGGACCGTCGTCGAGGGTGTTCTGGTCGGGCTGCACCGTAGTCCGTTCAAAGGGTTCAGCGTCGAGTTCAGCGAGTACCGGCCCTACCTGCCCGGGGATGATCCGGTCGGCGTCGACTGGAAGCTGGCCGCGAGAACCGGTCGCTTTTATGTGAAGCGGTTCGAGGAGGAGATGAACCTCGAGTGTCACCTCCTGCTGGATGTCAGTGCGTCGATGGGCTACGGCTCCGGCACCATCACCAAGCTGCGCTACGGGAGTCTGCTCCTCGCCGCGCTCGCCTATCTTGTCCAGCGACAGCGCGACGCCGTCGGCCTGATGTTGTTCGACCACCGGGTGGTGGACGCCCTTCCGGCGAGCTCACGAGCCGGTCATCTGCGTCGCCTCCTGGCGCGACTCGACACCGTGACCCCAGCCGAACGGTCCGACGTCCGGCGACCGCTCGACGCGCTGGCCGCGCGCCTGACCCGCCGCGGACTGGTAGTGGTGGTGTCCGACCTGCTCGACGAGCCCGAGGGGATCATCCAGGGGCTGAAGCACCTGCGCTTCCAGGGGTGTGAGGTGCTGGTGCTGCAGGTGCTGGATCCGGCCGAACGGACGTTTCCCTTCGAAGGGCCGACCCGATTCGCCGACCTGGAGTCTGACGACGAGGTCCTCGCGGTACCTGGTCAGGTGCGCGCGCACTATCTCAAGCAGATGGAGGTGCTTCAGGAGCGCTACCGGCGTGAGCTCCGCCTGGCAGACGTGGACTATCAGCTGATCGACACCTCTACGCCGCTCGATACGGCCATCCTGGCCTATCTGGAGACCCGTGGCCGTCGCTGGTGATGCTGGGCTGGTCTCTGCTCGCACCGGCGTTTCTACTTGGTGGCCTCGCCATCGCGGTGCCGATCGTCCTGCACCTGTTGCGTCGGGAACGGTTGCCGCGCGTGCCGTTCAGCGACACCCGGTTCCTGAAGCAGCGGGCGCCAGAGCCGCGCCGCCGACGTCGGCTGGACGACCTCCTCCTGCTCGCGATGCGAGTCGCGGCCCTACTCCTACTGGTGCTGGCGTTCGCCCGGCCGTATCTCGCGGATGCGCCGACCGGACAGGCGATCACGGTGGTGCTCGTCGACACCTCGTTCAGCATGTCGACCCCGGCGCAGGTGACCGAGGCCCGTGACCTGGCTGTGAGCGCGATCGATGACGCGCCGGCCGATCATCTGGTCGCCGTCGTGGCCTTTGACAGCGAGGCGCGGCTGCTGGCCGATGTGGGCAGCTCGCGGGCCGCCGCCCGAGCCGCCGTGGCCTCGGTTGAGCCCCGTCCCCGTGCGACGCGCTACCGGGCCGGTGCGGTGGCGGCCGCCGATCTGGCGGCCGGACGTGACGGGCGGCTGGTGGTGATTACCGACCGGCAGGCGACCGGATGGAGCCCCGGGATACCGATACCGTCATTGGGTCTGTCGGTAGAAGTGCTGCCGGTGGCGCCTCCGCCCGGCAACCTCGCCGTGACCGATGTGGGGCACGAACCGGACGCGATCCTGGCCACCGTGGTTCGGACGGGAGCGCCGGTCGAGAGCGCGGTGTCGCTGGAGCTTGACGGCGAGACCGTCGCCACGCTGGACGTGACCGTCGAACCGGGGGCGAACACGGTCCGGTTCCCGGTCGCAGCCGAGGCGTCAGGGGTCGCGCTGGTCCGGGCGACCGATCCGGACGGCTTCGAGGCGGACAACGTCCGTCGCCACCTGCTCGATCCTCTCCCGCGGCCTCGGGTGCAGCTGGTGACGGACCAGCGGCGCGATGCCGGGCTCCTGTTTCTTGAGCAGGCGCTGGCTCCCGACGGCGGGGTGGGGCGGTTTGCCCTAGAGCGGCGGACGGTCGCCTCGCTGAGCGACGATGACGCCGGTCTCGACCCAGGCGGTGTCGCGATCCTGGCCGGGACGACACGGTTGACGCGCCGGGGACGAGCACACCTGGACGCCTTCGTTCGAGCCGGAGGCGGGTTGCTGGTGGTCGGGGGAGAGGCGGTCGATTCGGCACTCGTGAACGGGTTGTTCGCTGGTGAGCCGGATCTCGGTGTCGGTGCGGTAGAGACCTTCGCGGAGCCCCGAACCCTTCTGCTGGCCGAGCGTCGTCATCCCAGTCTGACCGCCCTCGGTGGGCTCGCCGCGGCACTCGATCGCGTCCGGTTCTCGAGGGCGCGGCCCATCGCCGAGGGCGATGTCGTCCTGGCTCGGTTCGATGACGGCGCCCCCGTGCTCGTGGAGCATCTGGTGGGACGAGGGCGCGTGCTGGTCTGGGCCTCGGACCTGGCCGGCGAGTGGAACGACCTGCCTCGCCAGCCGGTCTTCGCGCCCTGGCTGACCGAGGCGCTGGCGTCGCTCTCGACCGAGACGCCGCTCGTCCGCGCCTTCCTGGTGCGTGAGACGCCGCCAGGGGTGGCCGATCGACCGGGCGTCGCCTCCCTCGTGACCGAGGGAGGAGAGCAGCAGCGGATCGTCGTCAACGCCGACCCGGCCGAATCGGATCTGAGCCGGCTGGAGCCCGGGGATTTCGAGCGGCGGTTCCCAGCCGCCAACCTCGGATCGGGGATGCCGGTGTCGAGCCCAACGCCAGACGACTGGCTATGGCGATATCTGCTCGCCGCCGCCTTGGTGCTGCTGCTCGCCGAGGGGCTCGTGGCGAGTCGGCGGGCCGGCTGGGCGGAGGCCGGGTGAGAGAATTGGGCATGCCAGACGGGCATCGGGCAGAGCTGACACGGCGCCTGCACCTCGTGCGCCGCCGCTGGGCGCTCGCGCGACGCCTCCGGGCGTTCGGGCGCTGGGCCGGCGGTGGTGCCCTCGCGTTGCTGCTGTTGCGGGGTGTCGATGTCACGCTCGCGCCGGCCGACGTCCCGTTGCTGCTGCTCGGCGGGTTCCTTGGGTTCTCGATCGTGGCGCTCGCCGGGTTCGAGGCTTGGCGGGTGCGTACCCGACCGTCCGACCGGCAGGTGGCCCGTCTGGTGGAGGAACGGTGCTCCGATCTCGACGATCGCGTGGTCACGGCAACCGCCGTGGCTGATCCGCCAGAGTCACCGCTTCATCACCTGCTGCTCCGGGACGCGGTCGAGCGTCTCCAGATTCTCGACCCGAGTTTGGTCGTGCCTGACCGCCAGGTGCGCGGAGCCATGGGCCGCGCCGCGCTCGCCGCCGTCGCGTGCCTGCTGGCGATGAGTGTGAGCCAGGCGTCGTGGGGTCGGATGGCGCGGCTGGTCTGGTTGTACTCGGCGCCTGCGGGCGTGAGCCTGGCCGTCGAGCCCGGCGACGTGCGGGTGCCGGTGGGTGAGACGGTGCGGGTTCGAGCCACGCTGACCGGTGAGCCCTCCTGGGTCGCCGAGGGCACCAGCGATGCGCCGGCGGTCCGGCTGACTGACGAGCAGGGCGTCGTCGAGGTGCGGATGGCGCCTGCTGGCGACGGGTGGGCGGCTGAGATTCCGGCGATCGAGCGAGACGTGGTCTATCAGGTTGGGCTGGCGGCCTTCACGTCTCCCGAGTTCTGGATCGATGCGCTTGTCCCGCCACGAGTCGAGCGGGTCGACGTGACCCACAAGTACCCGGGGTACACGGGACTTGGGACGCGGGTCGAGGAGGACGGCGGAGACATCTACGCGCCGGTGGGGACCCGTGTTCGTCTCCGCATCGAGACGAACGAGCCGATTACCGCCGGAGTGGTGGAGTTCGATGACGGGCGACAGCTGGCATTGTCCGTCACTGACGGTGAGATCCGGAGTCCAGTGTTCGGGGTGGAGTCCGATGGGAGCTATCGGGTCGCTGTGACCTCGGCCGACGGACTTGGCAATGTTGCGCCGGTCGAGTACTTCATCCGCGCCACGATCGATCGGCCCCCGGTGGTGACGGTCGTGCGGCCCGGCGGCGACCGCGAGATCACGTCGCTCGAGGAAGTGACCATCGAGGCTCGCGCCCGCGACGACCACTTCGTCGACCGGCTCGCTCTCGTCTACACCGTGTCGGGCGGCACCGAGCGCACGGTCGAGTTCGACACCGTCGCCGGCGCGACCGTGGAAGGGGCACGCACGCTGTATGTCGAAGACCTCGACGTGGCGCCCGGCGACTTCATCACCTTCTTCGTCCAGGCGGCCGGTCCCGGGCCGGCCGCGCTCGGCACCGCCCGTTCCGATATCTTCTTCCTGGAGGTCAGGCCGTTCGATAACGAGTTCGAGGAGGCGCAGAGCCAGTCCGGGGCGGGGCAGGCGATGCAGGACATCGGTCGGTTGGCCACGGTGCAGAAGGAGATCATCGTGGCGAGCTGGCGTCTCGAGTCGCAAGCGCGGAGCGAGGCCGTCGACGCCGACATCCGCGCGGTGGCCGAGGCCCAGGCCGAGCTGAGGCTCGAGGCCGGGCGGGCGGCGGAGCAGGCCCTCGGCCAGGGGCCAGACGCCGTTCGAGGGGTCTCGGGACCGGATCCACAGAACGCGGCCATGGCGGCGGCCGTCGAGGCCATGAGCCGGGCGGAGCGGGCTCTCGAGGCGCATTCGGTAGCCGAGGCGATTCCTCACGAGATGACGGCCCTCAACGAGCTGCTTCGCGCGCAGGCGGCCATCCGACGCCGGCAGGTGTCATCACAGCGCGCGTCGGGAGGGGCTGGTTCCGGCGCCCAGGAGGATCTGTCGGCGCTGTTCGACCGCGAGTTGCGACGGGACCAGGAAACGAACTACGAGACCGAGCGGCGGGCGAGCGCGGAGTCGGCGTCCGAGCCGAGTGAGGCGATCGAGCGTCTGCGGTCGCTGGCCGAGCGGCAGGCGGAGCTGAACCAGCGTCTCGGCGAGCAGGCGGACCTCGCTCCCGAGGAGCGTCGTCGTGAGTTGGCGCGCCTGTTGCGCGAACAACAGGCGCTACGCGACGAGCTCGAGCGAGTGGGCGAGGAGCTGGGCGACTCGCAGGCGAGCGGGAGTGAGTCAGGCCAGTCGGGGACCGGAGTGCCGGGCGAGGTTGCCGACGAGATGCGCCAGGCGATGCGCGAGCTGCGTCGAGACGACACAGGGGCGGCGAGCGCGAGCGGAGCGCGCGCTCTCGATGCACTCCGAGAGCTCCAGCGCGAGCTGGGTGGTGGCGCCAACGACCAGGATCGTCTCGGTGAGTTGCAGCGGGATGCCCAGACGCTGGCCGAGGACCAGCGGGACCTGGCCGCCGAGGCCGAGGGCCGTCGGAGTGAGGCATTTAGCGACCGGCTGGGCGACCGGCAGAAGGAGCTGGCGGATCGGGTCGCCCGGCTGCAGGAGTCGCTGGATGCGCTAGTCGGTGGCGACTCGAGTCACCCGGCAGCGGGGGTCGGGCGGACGTTGGAGGAGCAAGCGATCGAGGCGCGGATGCGCGACGCAGCCGAGGCCGACGAGGCGGCTGCCTTCGCGGCTATCCTCGAGGCCGTGGCGGGAGAGCTTCGGGTGGCGGCCACCGCCGACCGGGAGCGCCGCCAGCTGCTGGCTGACCTGGAAGCCGCACGTGGGCTGCGTCAGGCTCTCGAGGCGCTGGATGGTGACACTGACTCGGCACAGACGGGGCCGCAAGCCGGAGAGCCGACGGGCGCCGAGTCGGATGCCCCGACCCAATCGGGTCAGTCGACCACTACGGGTCAGGACGGGGACGCCGGGATGGACGCGCGCCAGGCTGTGATCGACCGGCTGGCCGGTGCGCCGGGTGTGCTCGCCGCGCTGCGTCGCCAGTTGCCAGAGCTGGCAGGGGATCTGGACCGCTGGGCCGAGCAGTGGAGGTCGTCCTCGGCGCCGGGCACCGATCCGGCCGGGATCGATCCGTCGGTGTGGGTGACGCTGCGGCGTCATCTCGACACGGCGCTCGGTCAGTTCGAGGCCGAACGTGCCTCGGCGCTCGCCGCGCTGGACGAGTCGGATCGACTCGCCCCTGGGGCCGGCGATCCGGTGCCGGACCGCTATCGGGCGCTGGTCGATGCCTACTATCGTGGCCTGGCGGGCGCTGCGGTCTCGAGGTCCGCTCCGAGTCGATGATGCGTTTCGCGGCCCCACTGTCACCGTGGCTCACGCTGCTCGCCATGCTGCTGGCGGGCGTCGTCGTCTATCGTTCGTGCGTGCGCCTCGGGGGCTCCCTCTCGCAGCGGCTGTGGCTGAGCGCCCTGCGGGCCCTCTCCCTGCTCCTCCTGCTGCTGTGTCTCGCCCAGCCGGTGCGTCTCGTTTCGTCGGGCGCTGATCAGGTCGTCCCGGTGCTGATCGATCACTCGCGCAGTATGGCGGTGGCAGATGTTGACGGACGGGGCCGTCTCGAGGCCGCGGTCTCCTGGGTCGCCGAGCACCTGGACGGCGAGCTGGTGACCATCAGCCTCTTCGGGGTGGGCGACGGGGTGGTGCCGGTCGCGGCTGAGACCGTGCCGGCCGAGGTGCCTCGCAGCCGGCTGCGAGATGCGGTGATGGAGATACGGGAGCGGTATCCAGCGGCGCCCGCGGTGGTGCTACTGACCGATGGCGGCGAGACTGGCGAGACGACGACCGTTCTCGGTGACGGACCGCCCGTCTTCACCCTCGGCGTCGGGGCGAGGAGTGTGGCCCCGGATCAGGCGGTGGTCGATCTCCGGGTGGCAGCGGGCGTGACGGCAGCTTCGGCGGCCGAGCTGAGCGTGACCCTCGTCGCGCGCGGTTACGCGGGACGGGCGCTCGAGGTGAGGGTGCTCGAAGACGGCCGCCTGCTCAGGGTAATGGAGGCGACGGCCGATGACGACGTGCCGGTGCTCCATCGACTCGCGGTGGCGCCACCCCCCGAGCGGGCCACGCGCTACACCGTCGAGTTGCCGGTGCTGCCGGGCGAGGCCGTGGCTGCGAACAACCGCCGTTCCGTGCTCGTGCCGCGTGCCGCTCGCCCGCGTCGGGTCCTGCTCGTCGAGGGGGGACCGGGCTACGAGCACAGCTTCCTGAAACGTGTTCTGCGCGCCGACGACGGCGTGGAGATTGATGCCGTCATCGAGAAGGGACGGAACGACCGCGGCGAGCGGACGTTCTACATCCAGAGCCGGGCGCCGAGCGCCGGTGCGCTGGCCCAGGGCTTTCCCGAGACGGTCGAAGCGTTGTTCCGTTACGACGCCGTGATTCTGGCCAATCTCGATGTGTCCCTCTTGCGGTCGGTGCAGGCGGAGATGTTGCGCGATTTCGTCAGTGAGCGGGGTGGTGGCCTACTGGTGCTTGGGACCCGCGCCGTGGAGGGGAGTGGGTGGCGTGACCTCGGGCTGGCCGATCTGCTCCCGCTGGTGCCGGAGGTCGGCGGGCGCCAGGTGCGCATTGGCGGCTCCGAAGCGAACCGCCGCGCCCGGCTGGTCTCGCTGGCAGACGGCGGGCACACACATCCGATTACCCAACTCGGGACGGGCGATCTCGGCACCCGGTGGCGCGAGGTGCCG
>DEAA01000022.1:0-10913 GCA_002346545.1 Acidobacteria bacterium UBA2994 | reverse complement strand
CACCCGGTGGCGCGAGGTGCCGCCGCTGGGAGCGGTGGCGAGGTTGGGACCGGCCGCACCCGGAGCGACGGTCTTGCTCCACGCCCAGGATGACCGGGGCGGGCTGCTCCCCGCGGTGGCGGTGCAGCGGCTGGGTGCCGGTCGGGTGATGCTCTTTGCTGCCGATGCCTCCTGGCGCTGGCAGATGCTGGCCGAGGCGGACGACGACACCTATGAGCGCTTCTGGCGGCAGGCGACGCGCTGGCTGGCCGATGAGTCACCCGAGCCGCTCGAGGTTGAGGTCAGGGGAGGGCGCGCCGCCGGAGACGGCGTCGAAGTGCGGGTGCATGCGCGGGACCCGAGCTACGCTCCTCGCCACGCGGCTCAGGTCTCGGTCCGATTCGAAGGGCCCGACGGACGAGTGAGCCGGGTCCCCGCGGTCGCGATTCCTGAAGAACCGGGACGCTATCTGGCCGTCGCTGACTCCCTTGCCGCAGGGGTCCATCGGGTGACCACCGAGGTGCAGGGTGACACTGAGGCGACCGACCGGGCGGAGTCGATGGTGCTCGTCGGTGGGGCCGACCCCGAGCTTGCCGAGCCGGGGCTGCAGGAGTCGGTACTGGAGCAGCTGGCCGTGGAGACTGGCGGCCGTCGATTCGACCTGGATGAGGCGCCGTTGCTTCGCGAGGCGCTGGCCGAGCGGTTGGCTGCCCGGTCCGCGACCACCGCGGTCGAACTGTGGGACACGGTCTGGGTTTTCGTGCTCCTGGTCGGTCTGCTATTGGCCGAGTGGGCGCTCCGACGGCGGTGGGGGTTGCGGTGAGCGCGAGGCGGAGTGGTCTCTTGATCGCCACCGCGGTGGGGTGGCTCGTCTTCGGCACGACGGCAGGAGCGCAACCGCTCGAACGATTCACCCTCCTGGTCATCGGTGCGTCCGGGGAGTCCCGATACGAAACACGCAATGAGGACTGGCGCGGCCGGTTGATCACCGCCCTCCGGAACCAGCGCGGGTTCCAGGATGACCACCTCGTGGTCCTGGCGGAGACCCCGGGGCCGGGCGTTGGGCGCGCGTCGCGGGATGGTATTCGTGACGCGCTGGACGCGTTGACCGCGCGGATGAGCGAACGTGCCGTGCTCCACATCGTGTTGATCGGGCATGGCTCGTTCGACGGCGTCGACGCAAAGTTCAACCTGGTCGGTCCAGACCTGTCGGCCTCCGAGTGGGACCGCTGGCTGGCTCCCGTGCCCGGGCGGGTCGTGTTCATCAACACGGCGAGCGCTAGTGCCCCTTTTATGCAGCGTCTGTCTCGACCGGGTCGAACAGTGATCACGGCGACCGAGTCTCCGGCCCAGCGCTTTGAGACCCAGTTTCCTGAGTTCTTTGTCGAGGCGCTGGCCGACCAGGCGGGGGACACGGACAAGGACGGCGCGGTCTCGGTGCTGGAAGCGTTCGAGTACGCCAGCCGCGGCGTGCGAGAGTGGTATCGACAGGCGGGACGCCTGGCGACCGAGCGGGCCTTGATTGACGATACCGGTGACGGCCGGGGTCGCGAGGCAGAGGCCGCAGGGCCCGACGGACTGATATCCGCCCGTCTGCTCTTGGGGGCCGGGCCGGTACGTGACGAGGCAGAGCGCGATCCGTCGGTCATGCCCCTGGTCGACCGGCGAGAGGTGCTCCTCGAGGAGCTTGCCCGGCTGCGGGCCGGTCAGCAAACCCTCACCCGAGACATGTATGCCGCCGAGCTTGAACGGCTGCTGGTCGAACTGGCCACCGTGTCCCGAGATATCCGCCGTCGTATGGGCAGCGACTGACCACCGGTTCTCCAGAGTAGAATCTCTGACCGCATGCAGTGCACGCAGTGTCAGACCGAGATTGAGGACAACGCGCTCATCTGCTTTCGGTGCGGAGCCGCGACCACGGTCCGCACTCGGGAGCCGGTCGCCGAGCCGAGTGCCTCTGGCTCAGCCGGACGGTGGCTGGTCGTGGCCGTGGTGGTGGTCATTGTCACTGCCCTCGCCTGTTGGGTTGCCGGCTGAATGAGTGCGGTATGATGCCCGTCAGGTCACCTCGGTAATCGCTCACTCCGACGCACTCATGCCGCAGGCTCGCCTCGAAGTCAACGACCAGCTCGGCCTCCGGATGGTCGAGATCTCCAAGGAACCCTTCGTCATTGGGCGTCGGGTGACAAGCGACCTGAACCTGCCCAGCGGTGAGGTGTCTCGCGATCACGCCGAGATCGTCACGGTGAACGGGGCCTATGAGCTCCGTGACACCGGGTCTCGTTATGGCACCTTCGTCAACGGTGAGGAGGTCAAGAAGCACCGACTCGTCCACGGGGATCAGATCAAACTGGGACGGAGCGGCGGCGCCGAACTCGTGTTTCTCGCCTCGGACGCTCCGGTGGATAATCGAAGCGCCTCGACCATCGGCGCGATGCATCAGGTGGCCGTGCTCCTTGAGGGGCTCCGCGCGCTGAGCTCAGGCAAGGTGCTCGATGACGTGCTGTCGCTGGTGATGGACTCGGCCATTGCCGTGAGCGGTGCCGAACGTGGGTTCATCATGCTGGCCGGTGAGGACGAACAGCTCGAGTTCAAGCTTGGACGGTCGCGTGACCGCACGACGTTGCCCGGGAGCCGGTTCGAGACGAGTCAGAAGATTCCTGAGCAGGTGTTCCGGACAGGTAAGTCGCGGATCGAGGCGGATCTGCTCGAAGGCGACCTGGCTGACCAGCATCTGGGCACCGTCGCGCTCGGAATTCGGAATGTCCTATGCGTTCCGCTGCAGCTGGTGCGTTACGTCGAATCGGCCGACTCGACGACTGAAGAGCGACGGATCGGCGTGCTCTATCTCGACAGCCGCGAGAAGGGCACTTTGATGACCGACGAGACCCGGGCGACGCTCGACACCCTCGCGGCCGAGGCCGCCGTCGCGATCGACAACGCCCAGCTCTATCGTGACGCGCTCGAAAAGTCGCGGCTCGACCAGGAGATGGCGACCGCGGCCCAGATCCAGCAGGCGTTGCTACCTACCCGTAGTCGCGCCGGGGCGTTCTTCGATGCGGCCGCCGAGATGATGGCTTGCCGCTCCATTGGTGGCGATTTCTTCGAGTACATGGACCTGCCCGATGGGCGGTTCGGGTTCGCGTTGGGTGACGTGGCGGGGAAGGGGCCGCCAGCTGCACTTCTGGGTGCGTTGATGCAAGGGAACCTCGCGGCGCAGACCGACAGCGCGTCTGGGCCGGCCGACGCCCTCAGTCATGCGAACACGGCGCTCGTGCATCGCGCGATCGAGTCACGTTTTGTCACGCTGTTCTATGCGGTGCTCGCGCCGGAGGGTGAGCTGACGTTCTGCAACGCGGGCCACAATCCGCCATTCCTCGTGAGCGCGGACGGGATCAAGCGTCTGGAGACGGGTGGGATGCCGCTAGGGCTGTTCGCGGGAGCGCCGCTCGAAGAGGAGACGGTCCGGATGGCGCCGGGCGACTTCCTCGTGACCTTTTCCGACGGAGTGTCAGAGGCGCTCAACCCCGAGGGCGAGGAGTTCGAGGATGCTCGGATCCTCGAGAGTATCGAAGGAGCAGCCGGGCGTGACGCTCAGAGCCAGCTTGAACACCTGTTTTCCAGCGTGAATACCTTCACCGCCGGCGCCGTCCAAAATGACGACGTCACCGTGCTGGTGGTTAGCTATCGCGGTCAGGATTCGTCCGAGACGATCTGACTACGAGCGTGCGTCAATCTGGACGAAGTCGCGCGTGTCCGAGCCGGTGTAGATCTGTCGCGGGCGTGCGATCTTTCGGCTCGAATCGCTGACCAGTTCTTGCCACTGCGCGATCCACCCCGCCGTCCGGCCGATGGCGAACAGCACCGGGAACATCGCCGGGTCGAATCCCATCGCCTGGTAGATGAGTCCCGAGTAGAAGTCGACGTTCGGGTAGAGCTTCCGCGACACGAAGTAATCGTCTTCGAGCGCGATGCGTTCCAACTCCAGGGCCACGTCGAGGAGCGGGTTGCGGCCAGTGACCTCGAAGACCTGGTCGGCCGTGGCCTTTATGACCTTCGCTCGCGGGTCATACGACTTGTAGACCCGGTGGCCGAAGCCCATCAACCGGCCCTCGCCGTTCTTCACGCTCTCTACGAACTTCGGCACGTTGTCTACCGTGCCGATCTTGTCTAGCATCCGCAGCACCGCCTCATTGGCGCCGCCATGTAGCGGGCCGTAGAGCGCGGCCGCCGCGCCGGCGAGCGAGACATAGGGGTCAGCGTTCGAGCTGCCGATGTTGCGCATGGCGCTGGTGCTGCAGTTCTGCTCGTGGTCGGCGTGCAGGATGAACAGGACATCAAGAGCGCGCTCCAGCACGGGGTCGGGGCGGTAGAAGGGTTCGGTCCGCTTGAACAGCTGGTTCAGGAAGTTCCCGGTATAGCTCAGCTCGCTGTCCGGATAGACATACGGCTTGCCCACACTGTGGCGATACGCGTAGGCGGCGATGCTCGGTACCTTGGCGATCAACCGGAGCGTCTGGCGTCGTCGGGACGCCGGGTCGTCGATGTCTTTCGCCAGTGGATAGAACGTCGAAAGCGCGCCGACGGTGCTCAGGAAGATGCCCATGGGATGGGCGTCATAGCGAAAGCCCTCCATGAACTTCTTGATGTTTTCGTGCAGCATGACATGGTCGGAGAGATCCCCCTTCCACGTGGCCAGTTCCTCGTGAGTGGGGAGCTCGCCGTAGACCAGCAGATACGCGGTCTCAACAAACGTGCTCTTCTCGGCCAGCTGCTCGATCGGGTAGCCACGATATCGGAGGATACCCTTGCTGCCGTCGATGAAGGTGACGGCGCTGCGACACGATGCAGTGTTCAGGAAGGCCGGGTCAAAGGTCATCATCCCGAAATCCTCGGGATTGACCTTAATCTGACGCAGGTCGATGGCCTTGATGGTGTCGTCGGTGATCGGGATTTCGTACTGCTTCCCGGTGCGGTTGTCGGTGATCGTCAGTGTGTCAGGCATGTCACTCCTGCGGGGCGCCGTCGTCGTTGCCCTGGCTCGTGGCTTCCCCCGCCACGCGGTAGCCCCCATCAACCCAGTTCTGGAGGTCGAGTAGCTTGCAGCGTTCACTGCAGAAGGGACGCCACGCCTTTGTCACCGGTCGAGCCCGGCACTGCACGCAAATCGTCTCTGCCATCGCGATCGGCGCCTGTGGACTCGCCCAGCGTCCGGGCAACCCTGCAATTGTACCCGACCGATCCTCCCTACTGGCCGGTGACCAGCATCGACACGCGATAGAGGGAGGTTCTCGCGGCGATGAACAGGGTGGTGCCGTCGCTGCCGCCAAATGTCACGTTGGCGGGCGGTTCCGGTACGCCGATGGAGGCGATCGCCTCGCCCGCGGGGTTGAAGATCGTCACGTCTTGGCCCGTTAGATAGACATTGCCCCGGTCGTCCATCGTTAGGCCGTCACTCCCCTGGGACACGAAGACCCGCTTGTCGGTCAGCGCGCCATCGGCGTCGATTCGATATGCCCACACGCGGCCCGCACCATGGTCGGCGACATAGAGTCGCGAGCCATCGGGTGTGCCGATGAGACCGTTCGGTTGTACGAGGTCGTCGGTAACCTGAGTCAGCGTGGACCGATCCGGCGATAGATAGTAGACGTGCTGGCCCTCGAGTTCGACGTCGGCCGTCGACCCGTAACGCGGGTCGCTGAAGTAGATGCCGCCCCGGGGGTCGACCCACAGATCGTTCGGGCTGTTCAAGCGCCGATCCTCATAGTGATCCACCAGCACCATCAGCTCGCCTTCGCGGTCGATGGCGGTGACCTGGCGGGTGGACATTTCGCAGATTAGCAGGGTGCCGTCCAGGTCGACCCGTAGGCCGTTGGCTCGCCCGGTCTGCTCGCGGAAGAGCGTCACGCCGGTCTCGGGCGACCAGCGATGGATCCGCTCCCGAGCCACATCGCTGAAGTACAGGTTGCCGTCGGCGTCGGCCGCCGGCCCTTCGAGGAAACCGAAGCCGGTGGCGACACGCTCGACCTTGGCGCCCGGCGCGACGAGACCACCCTCTTGCCCCACCACTGACTGGGCCGACAGGGCAACGAGGACCACCACGAGACCACGAACGAGACAAGGTAGCCGCGCCACTGTTTACCCGTTCGCCTCGGATCTGGCCAGTGACGGAGTGAAGGTTTCCTGGTCTCGGCCGGTAATCTGTCGTCGGGGGCGGGATCTCGCGTCGCGTCGGGCCTCGCCGGCCGCGTCACCGAGCAGTTCGAACCGGATCGGATGCTCCAGGACCTCTTCCAGCGGGCGCACCAGACGCTGGGCTGACCACAGTTCGAGCTCGGTGTCGCCTTGGGCGCCGATCCGCACGAACCAGGAGTCACCCACTTCAGAGAGCACTAGATCTCCGATGCTCTGCTCGTGACTGCGATCGAGGCCCTCGGCCAGCCGGAGTAGCGCACCCAGGGTGCGCACTGTTCGTTTGAGCTCACCCGGCAGTTCGCCGTAGCCGGGATGAGCCTTCTTGGGTGTGCCGCGGCGGTGATAACGCGCTGTCAGCGCGATCACCTCGACCTCGTCCGGTTCGAAGCCCCGCAGGTCACCGTTCTTGATCAGGTAGTAGGAGTGCTTGTGGTGGCGAGTGAAGCTGATGTGAACGCCGACGTCGTGGAGCAAGGCGGCGTATGCCAGCCACTCGCGCTCGCGCTCGCCGAGCCCGTGGGTGGCCTGGGTCTGGTCGAACAGTGAGAGCGACAGGCGGGCCACCTGACCTGCGTGGGCCGGCGAATAGTTGCACCGTTCTGCCAGTTCGATGACGCTCCGACGTCGGACGTCAGGATACTTTTCGACCCGAGCGACCTTAGTCTGGTTCCGGTCGATATAGTCGAGTGCGAGTCCTTCGCGCAGTGACAGGTCGCACAGGGTGACCTCTTCCGTCCCGAGTTCCTTCAGGATGGTGTCGAAGAGTACGGCGCCCGCCACGATGAGATCGGCACGACGTGGATCGAGGCCGGGCACGCGTAGTCGTTCGGCCAGGGTGAGCGCCACCAGTTCCTTGCGCACGCGACGGAACTGCTTCGCCTGGACCTTGAGGTTGCGCAGATCCTCTGGCGCGCCACGGCCGTCTCCGCTGGCCAGACCGCCGAGGCTGAGGATGGTGCCGGAGGTGCCGATGACACGATCGAACCCCTGGCTCTTGATCTGGGTGATTGGCTCGGCGATCGCTGCGGCCACATAGCGGGCCATGGCCCGCTCCTCTCGCCGCGGCAGGGGGTCGCCGCTGCCGAAGCGCTCGGCGAGCCGGATGACCCCGATCTTGAGGCTGCGGGCCAGTGCGGCGCCCTGGTCCGACCCAACCGTGAGCTCCACGCTGCCGCCGCCGATGTCGATGACGACGGCCGAGTCGGTGCCGACGCCCACGCCGTAGACCGCCGCCCGATGAATGAGATGAGCCTCTTCGGTGCCGGATATCACCTTGGGGCGGATGCCGGTGGTGTCCCTGATGCGGTCGAGAAACAGGCGTCCGTTCTCGGCTTCACGGACGGCGCTAGTGGCGGCTGCGATCACCTCGTCGACGCGATGGGAGTCGGCCAGTCGGCGGAACCGCGAGAGCGCCTGCAATCCGTTGTGCATGGCGGTCTCGGTCAGGGCGCGTCCGTCCAGTCCGCCTGCACCGAGCCGGATCATTTCCTTCTCCCGGTCGACGATCTCGATAGACAGGTCGACCCGGACCCGCACCACGATCATGTGCACCGAGTTCGTCCCGATGTCGATGGCCGCTATGCGCATGTGCCACAACTATGACGTATGGGTGACGTCCATTTACCGCATTCGCTACACTTCTCGATTCGGTCGAACGCGCTTCTCGACGAACCCAGGCCATCCTACCATGCCCCGGATTCACCCCTTATAACGGCCGTTTCGCCGCTATGCGTGCTCGTTTCAGCGCCACGTCGAGCCGGTGCTTGCAGGCGAGGTGGAGCCGCTGCATCAGGCGCGTGTTGCGACCCGCCGTTTTATACGGCCGAACGCTTATGGGTGCGCCGCCCAGCGACCGGCAGTTTGCCTGCTCCTCTCAAGATGGGCCTGTCCGGCGACCCGTCGGTCGGCGCGTTTCGTCGGTTGGTGTCCGGCCGCACGTACTGAACTTGCAGCTCTACCTCGTTCGACATGGCATCGCGGCCGAGCTGCTGTCGGCCGCCGTCACCCCGCATCCCCCAGTAGGTAAGGGTCGACGCCCTGGAACCGGCCGGCACGCCCTAAGGGGTTAGGACCGCCCTTGGCGCCTATTCAGCCGTCGCATCGGTGGGCTAGTCGGACACGAGCCCAGCCTCTCGACGTTGGCTGCCGCACTGACCCGCAGCACTGTGCAGCTTAGGTCTAAAAAGGAGCGATCTGCCGGATCGACCTGGGTCCGCTCCGTCTGGCCCGGCTGGGGACGCTCCGCTGGTTTACGACGCCCAGGCTCCTGCGCTTGATTTGGCGCGGACGCTCGCCGAAGTCCTGACTCGTTCCCCTCAGCTTCCGAGCAGCCAGCCGGCGATGGCGCCTCCCAGCACGAGCCAGGTCGTATTCAGCTGGGCCGTAAGCAGCAGCCCCGCGGCAATTACCGCCAGGCCGATGGTGATCGGATCGATCAGCACCGCACGGCCGAGGTGGACCGTCACCGCCGCCATGAGACCGAGTGACGTCACGACCACTCCGTCGAGCACGGACGAGGTCAGCGCGGAGGCTCGCAGACGGGGAATGAGCGGCTGGGAGAGCGCCACGAAGACGAATCCTGGCGCGAAGATGGCGATGGTGGCCAATGTTGCCCCGGCGGTACCCGCGAGCAGATAGCCGATGAAGGTGGCGGTGGTGAAGACCGGACCCGGAGTCACCTGACCAATAGTGATGGCGTCGATCAGCTGCTGGTCTGTCAACCAGCCCCAGTTCTCGGTAAGGTCAGCCCGAAGGAACGCTAGCAGGACGTAGCCGCTGCCGAACAACACCGACCCCACCTTCAGGAAGAACAGGGTCAGCCTGGCAAGCGTGATCGGTACCGCGACGGTGGCCGTGGCCTGGGCCAGTACCGTAGCCGATCCCCCGGCGATGGCGAGCAGGGTCGTGACGATGCCCGGTCGCCAGGTGTGGGCCATCACCATGACGGCGGCTCCGGCGGCGAGCAACGCAAGTTCGTTCCAGCCGGCCAGCGAGAGACCAGCAGCGAGCAGCGCTACCGCGGCAGTCAGCGGGCCCTTGATGGCGGATGCGCCGAGCTTCCACAATGCGTGGAGCACTACGGCGATGATGACGGGGCCAACGCCATACATCAGCCACTCGACCTGAGGGGTATTCCCGTACGAAGTGTAGCCCCAGGCGAGGAGTCCCACCATCACCGCCGGGGGCAGGATGAAGCAGCACCCGGCGACGACGAGGCCCCACCGTCCGCCTCGCTTCAGCCCCAGATGAATCGCCATCTCGGTCGAGTTCGGACCTGGAATCAGATTCGTCGCTGCCAGCAGGTCGAGGAACTCGTCGTCGGTCAGCCATTGGCGCCGCTCCACCACCTCGTCTCGCATCATGGCGATGTGGGCTGCCGGTCCGCCGAAGGCGGTCACTCCGAGCCGTAGAAACAGCGAGGCGAGTTCACGGACGGCTCCGGACGCAGGCACGTGGCGCATTGTAGCGGAGCCGACCGCGAGACCGGCCGGTTCCCCCGGCTGATGCCAGCGGAGGATGCTCAAGGTCGAGCTCCACGCCCATGCAGTGGACGATCCGGAGGACTACACCGCGCAGACCATCGAGGATCTGATCGACCGGCTCGATGAACTGGGCTACGGCAGGCGACGTTCGTGAGCGGATGCGGAGCTAGGGATTCTGTAGCTGGTCGAACGCCGACGGCTGGACGATACGGGCATTGACCATGCCCAGCTCGACGCGGCGGTTCTTGGCGTGGGCTTCTGGGGTGGTGCCGTCGTCGATCAGTTGCGTCTGGCCGAGGCCCTGCACGGTGAATAGCTCGGGCGAGAGCCCGGCCTCGATGAGGTAGTCGGCCACCGCCTGGGCGCGGCGCTCGGACAATTCCTGATTGTACTCTTCGGCGCCACGCGCGTCGGTATGTCCGCTGACCGTAATGGTGAAGTCCTCGGCGGTGTACAGGATGCCGGCGATTCGTGACAGCAGCTCACGACTTTCGAGCCGCAGATCCGCCTTGTCGAAATCAAACTTCAGGTAGCCTTCGTCGAGGCTCATTACCAGCCCCAATGCGGTACGGCGGGTCTCGGCAATTCGGCCAAGTGCCTCGGTCAGCCGGTTCATTTCCGTCTCGGCGACGCGCCGGATCTCGTCGGCGCGCTCCTGCGCAGCCTGGGCTGCGGCCCGTGCCTCGGTCGAGGCCTCCTCAGCGGCCGCGGCCCTGTCGTCGGCGAGTGTGGCGCGCTGGCCCGCGTTGGCGGCTGCCTGGCGGGCCGCTGCAGCGTCGTCTTCAGCGAGCACGCGCGACCGCTCCGATTCGCGGGCCGACTGTTCGGACACCTCGGCACGCTGGGTAGCCGCGTCGGCAGCTTCGGTCGTTTTCGTCAACGACTTTTCGAGCGAGCTGATCTGCGAGTTGAGCTGGTCGATGTGGTGGAGGGTCTGGTTGACAACGTAGCCGCCGCCACCTGCGACAAGGAGCGCCAGTACCACGAGCGCCGCTTTGGTTCCTGTGCTCATCCCGTTTTTATTTTACGGAGTTTTGCACGGAGTTCTCCGCAAAACTCTACGCCGGTTCCCTTACAGCTCCCGGACTCTTCGATCGAAGCCAAGAAAGCCGGCGGCCACGATTGACAGCAGGAGCCCGTTGGTGGCGATGACGATCGGGGCGGAGAATTGGGAGATGAAGTAGCCGCTGACCAAGCTGCCCAGCGGCATGCCTCCACGGAAGGCGACCAGGTAGATGCTCATTACCCGTCCGCGGA
>DEAA01000075.1:35754-50645 GCA_002346545.1 Acidobacteria bacterium UBA2994 | reverse complement strand
GAGCTGGGTCTCGAAGTCGGCAGGCTCCACTGGTATGGTGGGGGCGGTCGCCGGCGAGGTGCGCGAAGCGCAGCCGGCGAGGGTGATCGCCAGCACGAGTCCAGGCGTGATAAAGCCCCGTCCAGATCTGTGATTTAGCTGTTCTGACATGTGAGAAGTCACCGCTGAGTACCCGATGAATTGCAGGGCAAACGGTCCGCCGTATCTCGCGCGACGGGTGCTAGAAAGGACCCGCCAGATCGGTGAATACACGTGAAAAAAGTATACAACGGCCAAAATGAGCGGGCAATGAAGGGTGCCGCCGTCGGTGAGCATCAGGCAGTGACTGGGTTTCTCGAAGAACTCCGCGTTTCGCGGCGGCTATCGCCGCACACGCTCGAAGCCTACCGGCGCGATCTCGCGCGGTTGATGGCGTTTGCCAAGGGCGTAGAGCTAGACCCGGTCATGCTGGGCCGGCTTGAATTGGAGGCTTTCGTGCGCCAGTTGATGTCGGCTGGCCTCTCGCCACGCTCGGTGGCCCGGGTGGTGGCCTGTGTGCGGAGCTTCTTCCGTTTCCTGGCGAGCGACGGTCAGCTAGCCGTGAGTCCGGCGGACGACTTGCGCGCGCCTCGGGCGTGGCCGGCGCTGCCCAAATTTCTGTCGCTCGACGATGTCGACAGCCTACTTGAACAACCGGACGTGGAGACACCGGGCGGTCTCCGGGACAAAGCGCTCCTCGAACTACTGTATGCCACCGGTATGCGGGTGAGCGAGCTCGTCAGCCTACGGGTGGACGACGTGCATCTCGAGGGTGGCTATCTGACCTGTCTCGGGAAGGGGGCCAGGGAGCGTGTTGTCCCTATCGGGCGAACGGCTACCGGCTGGATCACGCGGTACCTCGCCGGAGCGAGGGAAGCGTTGCTCAAGGGCCGCGAGGGAACCCATCTGTTCCCGAACGCTCGCGGAGGAGGCGAGCTGACGCGGGTCGGTTTCTGGAAGATTGTCAAGAAATATGGTGCCCAGGCTGGTCTGTCGCGAGACCTCAGCCCCCATGTGCTCCGTCATTCGTTTGCGACTCATCTCCTCGAGCGGGGTGCTGACCTCCGGGTGATTCAAACGTTGCTTGGCCATGCGGACCTCTCAACGACGCAGATCTACACGCACATCATCGAGGCCCGCCTAAAGGCAGTTTACGATGAGTTCCATCCCCGGCCATGATCCCGGCGGCGCCGGAGGCGCGCCCGCCGTTGACCCTGAGAATGAGGCTTTGTTATGGTTACTGGATCCCTGTTCACCAAGGGAGATTCCGGGGCGCGTCGGCTCGTGAAGTCCCATCCACTGGCCCCACGCACCCGATACTTGGCAAGGAGCTACCAATGCGCCGGACCGGGAACTACCTCTTTACTTCGGAGTCGGTCACCGAAGGTCATCCGGACAAGATCGCCGACCAGGTATCCGACAGCATCGTGGACACCGTCCTCGCTCAGGATCCGAACGGCCGTGTGGCCTGCGAGACGCTGTTAACGACTGGGCTGGTGGTTATCGCAGGCGAGATTACGACCAAGGGTACGACCGACTTTACCGACGTGGTCCGAGAGACCATTCGCGAGGTCGGCTACGACCGCGCCAAGTACGGATTCGACGCGGATACCTGTGCCGTGCTGTCCTCGATTCATGGTCAGTCACCCGACATCGCGATGGGTGTCGACCCTGGCGGTGCGGGCGACCAGGGCCTGATGTTTGGCTACGCCTGTCGTGAGACAGAGTCGTTGATGCCGCTGCCGATCTCGCTGGCCCACGACCTGTGCCGCGGACTGTCCCGCGCCCGTCGAGATGGCGTCATCGACTATCTCCGGCCTGACGGCAAGTCCCAGGTGACGGTTGAGTATGACGGAGACACTCCGAAGCGCGTCGATGCGGTCGTGGTCTCCAGCCAGCATAGCGACGACGTGAGCACCGAGCGGATCCGTGAAGACGTCCTTAACCGCGTCATCAATTGCATCGTCCCTGAGCACCTTCTCGACGAGAGGACGCACATCTACGTGAACCCGACGGGGCGTTTCGTTACTGGAGGCCCTCACGGTGACGCCGGGCTGACCGGACGGAAGATCATTGTCGACACCTACGGCGGCTATGCACCCCATGGGGGCGGTGCGTTCTCTGGCAAAGACCCCACGAAGGTAGACCGCTCGGCTACCTACATGGCCCGGTACGTGGCTAAGAATTGCGTGGCCGCCGGGTTGGCCGACCGGGTGCAGGTTCAGCTTGCGTACGCCATAGGTGTCGCGGAGCCGGTGTCGGTCTTGATCGAGACCTTTGGCACCGCAAAGCTTGACGAGAGCCGGATTAGCGACCTCGTGCGCGAGCACTTCCAGCTCACACCGAAGGGCATCATCGAGGCGCTAGACCTCCGTCGTCCCATCTATCGCCAGACCGCCGCGTTCGGCCACTTTGGGCGTAGTGAGCCGGAGATCAGTTGGGAACGGACGGACAAGGCGGACGCACTAAGGGGAGCAGCAGGGTTGTAGCGGCGGGTCGCCGCCATTGGTGTTGTTCGGGCCTGGTGCGCAACGCGGGTGCCAGGCCCTCTTTTTTAGCTTTCCCAGAATAGGTCAAACAACCTAGGAAGCAATATGTCGGAACAGGGGACCCCCCTCTTCGCGCCATACCTCGTACGTAGAGTTAAAGGCCTTCAATAGGATTCGCCATGGACCGCCTATGTGGGGACAGTCAGCAGGAGATATACGGCAGAACCTCCGAACAGGACGTTGGGCGCCCAGGCGGCGAGCAGAGGGCTGAGCAGGCCGGCGCTGCCGATGGCGGCGAATACGCTAATCACGACCCAGTAGCTGATGGCGAGCGTGATGCCGATGCCGACGCCGTAAAGCGCGCCGTGACGACCGGTGGTGACCGCAAACGGTACGGCGATGAGGGTAAGAATCAGAGTCACGAAAGGGAAGGAGAGTTTGCGTTCTAGGTCGACCTTGAGCTTGACCACATCGACGCCGCTCGCCTCGAGGCTGCCGATGTAGCTACCAAGTTCCTGGTAGCTCATTCGCTGAGCATCCGGTTGTTCGGTAGAGAAGTAGGCGGGCGGTTCAATTCCCAGAGAGCCTGTTTCGGAATGATCGAAGGCGCCCGCCTGTGCGCTGTCACCTTCGCCTTCAAACGACCGAGTCCAGACATCGGTCGCTTCCCATCCGTCGCTGTAGCTGGCCCTTGCCGCAAAGCTCCGACCTTTGAGCCGCCACTGATCGTTGTCGAAGTCGTAGACCGTGACGGAACGCAGCTCGGCGCTGGTAGGGTCGAAGTGTACGTAGTTGTAGATGTCGCCGTCTGGGCTGACTACCCATTTACGGTTGAGTACATCAAACGTCTGCGGTGAGCCGCCGCGGATGACGTGGCGTAGCGATTCGGCGCGCCGATTCGCGTCGGCTAGGAAGCTTTCTTCCATCGCGAACAGGACGCCGCTCCAAGTGAGTGAGAACAGAATCAGCGGCAGGGCGGCTCGGTAGAGGCTGATGCCACACGCCTTCATGACTGTCAGCTCGCTGCTCTTGGTTAGCACTCCTATGGTGATGAGGGTTGCCACCAGCGCCGAGATCGGAAGTACGAAGTACACGAACTGCGGGGTGGCGTAATAGAAATACTCGACAAGCTGCATCAGCGTCGTCTCGCCCTTAAAGAGCTTGTCCGACAGGTCGATGAAGGTCGAGATGTAGAAGATGCCCAGCAGTCCGACGAACGAGAGCGCCACGAGCTTTAAGTACTGTTGGCCGACGTATCGGTCGAGTAAGCTCAGCACGCCGCCAGGCGTGCCGGTGTCGGTGTCGATCTGCCCATTCGCCCGCGGAAAGGTCTCGCTCGAATCGCTGATCGCCACTGGCTCCTCGGCTCCGAGCGGAGGCTCCGAGGGCGTTCGCTTGAGGAGGCCGAAGCCCAAGTTGATGCGGCGCTCGGCTGAGTGAGACCGCCACGCCAGCAAGCCGATTCCAGCAAACCCGAGCAAGATGTCTGGCACCCACATGGCTAAATGGGGTGAGACCAGCGCGCCTTTCGCCATGGCCCGGGCGCCGTACATCAGAATGTAATAGGCGAAGATGACGCCGATGCCGATAGCGAAGCTCGCCAGCTTACCGTCCTTTCGGCTGGTGACCCCGAGCCCCAGCGCGAGAAGTCCGAACACCAGGCATGCCACCGGCAGTGAGAATTTCTGGTGAATCTCCATTATGGGGTTGTGTGGCGACACCCCTTGCTCGACGAGCGTATCCACTTCGGCCTGCAACTGGGCCATCGTCATCTCGCGATAGCCGATGTCGGGGCCGCCTGCTGGGAAAATGGTCTCTGGATCGAGCTTAAGCACGAGTTCTTCGTTGTAGCTGACGTCGTACACCGTCGGGTCGTTTTGGGACACGCTGTGCCCGGTGGCCCGATCGAGCACGATGTCAACCAGCCGCTGCTCTTGGTCCAGAATGACTCGGCCCTCTTCGGCTAGATAGGCGAGCGGTTGGTCAGGGTCACGGCTGTCTGCCATGAACACGTTCGTCCACTGGTTTGTGGCCTGGTCGATGTCCCAGATATAGAGGATGACGCCAGGGAATCCCTGATAGAAGACGCGAGCCTTGATCTCGTCGGCCGCTCGCGACGCGAGCCTTTCGTAGACTATCTCGCGATAGCGTTGATTGGCCCCGGGTAACGCCACGTGCACGACCCAGGCCGTAGCCAGCGTCGCGACTAGCCCGAGAGCGGCTACCGGCCGAAGGAGGCGGTAGATGCTGACTCCGCAGGCTTGGAGCGCCACGGTTTCACGGTCGCCCGACATCCGGCCCAATCCCATTAGCAGGCCGACCAGAACAGCCATCGGAATCGTCACGCCGAGTCCCTGCGGAACCAGCATGATGAGCAGCTCGGCTACGGTCCAGGCGTCGACGCCTTTGGCTAGCAGGTTCTGGGCGACCTGCATCAACGGTGGAATTAGGAGAACGAAGGTAAGGACAAGTAGTACCAGAAAGACCATAGGTAGGGTCTCTCTCAGAACATACCGGTCGAGGGTGCGGAGCATTGGTCACGGAGATTCTAACATTGACGACAGCCAGTCGTATTCCCGAGCGCGCCCGGACGTCCGTCGGAATCCTGGAGGGAGTGGTTATTGGCGACCACCAAGCGCTGTAGTTATTGAGTCCAATAAGGGTTGTTATGTTAACTTGTGTGAGGAATAGGCGGACCGAGGGCTCTAGCTGCCCTGGGTGCCTGAGCGTTCTTTGGAGAGCAATTCAACTGCCGACCAGGCTAGCTCTGCCGGTCAGCGTGCTTCAGTTCTTCGATGATCTCTGTGAGGGCGCGAATAATCTCGGTGCGATTGACCCGCGACTTCCGAAACTTGAGGCTGAGATCGAAATGTTTGGTGGGGGCAGCGTACTTAAAAGTGTAGGCGCGGGGTCGGCCGGCTTTCGGTTTGGTCGAGGCTGCCCGTGCCTGCTCGCGTGTCGCGCCTCTGCCGTCGCGGGTTAACTGCTCGATCAGGGCGATCATTTTCTCGGAATTTCCTTGCCTAACCACCTGTAGAAGAAGGGACTTGGAGCTAATGTCGGCCAGCCGACAAAGCTCGCGGACGTCGTCGGGCATCGCGTGGAGACTGAGGGACTCAGTGACCGAGCTGCGAGACTTTCCTAGCCTGCGCGCCAGGTCTTCGTGTCTGAGGCCGTGATCCTTGACAAGGGTGTTGAGAGCTTCTGCTTCTTCAAACGGGCTCAGGTCCTTGCGCTGGATGTTTTCGACGAGGGCAATCTCGAGCAGTTCGGCGTCGTCCACGTCGCGAATGACAACGGGGACTTCGGCGATGCCGACCCGGGTCGCTGCCTGGTAGCGGCGTTCGCCAGCCACAATCTGGAACCGGCCCCGGCGCTGTCGGACGATTAGGGGTTCGATGATGCCCTTCTCGGCAATCGACGCCATCAGCTCAGACAGGTCACCGAGAACCTGTCGCGGCTGATCAGGATTCGGGTCGACCTGATCGATCGGCACCATCCGCCCGATTGGCGCTCCGGATGAGGCGGCTAACGCCTCGACGTAGTGCTCGTCATGCCGCATGGTCACGGCACGAGGTAGCCCGCGTCTAGCCATGCTGTTTGCTCCCCTGATTAGGCACGGTCAATGACCTCTTCGCACAAGCTGTAGTAGTCGGACGCGCCCTTCGAGTCTGGGGCAAATGAGAAGATCGATTCCCGATACGCAGGACTTTCCTCCAGCCGGACGTTCTTCGAGATGATGGTCTTGAATACTTTCGGGCCAAACACCTTGCTGATCTGATTCTGTATGTCTTTCCCGAGCGACGTGCGCTTGTCGTGCATGGTGACTAGCACGCCGATGATGTCAAGGCTAGGGTTGGCGCGGCTGCGAACCTTCTCGATGGTTTCAAGGAGGTCGTCGGTGCCCTCAAGAGCGAAATAGGATGACTGGATTGGAATAAGCAGATGACTCGCCGCGACTAGGGCATTTACTGTCAGCAGTCCGAGTGTGGGCGGGCAGTCGATGACGACATACGGATATTTGCTGGTCAGGGGTGTCAGTAAATCCTTGAGCCGGAAGTGTGCGTCAAGTTCACCGACGAGTCGGGCTTCGAGTTTAGCCAGTGAGATGCGGGCGGGCACGACCGATAGATTGTCTTGCTGCGCGGCCGGCACGATGACGTCTTCCAGCGAGCAGGAGCGGTCGGTAAACGCGTCATAGACCGAGGCCGTGATCTGGTCTCGCTCGACGAAGGACAGTGTGCTGTTCCCCTGGGGATCTAGGTCGATGAGCAACGTTTGCTTGCCTCGGATCGCCAGAGCGGCCGCGAGGTTGAGGGCGGTCGTGGTCTTGCCTACTCCGCCCTTTTGGTTTGTGATCGCGACGATCATCTTTGAAGACACAGGCCGGGTGACTCTCCGGAAGCTGGGGTGGACGGACCGCGATATTCTAGGATGCTGCGCGGGGGACTGCAAGGGTTGACTGGACGGCACCCCTTCCCGGTCGGTGCGAGTGCCTCTAGCGCTCGCAGTGATGTCGTGGATTGGAGGGCGGGCCTGGCCCCGCTCGGTCTGGGTCGGCCGGCTACATCTTATATTTGCCGAGCTCGTCAGGGTCGAGGTTCTCGAGCCACTGCTGGAGCCGCTCGGAGTTGCCTTTGTCGGTCGTCATGTCAAGTGACTTCGCGTTAACGATTACGTGGTCTTCCGCGAAGATCGGCGCTCGCGCCCGCAGCGCCAGAGCGATGGCGTCACTGGGCCGAGCGTCGATGATCGCATCGGCGCCATCAACGCGCAAATGCAGCTGGGCGTAGAAGGTGTCGCCCTTGAGGTCGTTCACGACTACGCGGCGTACCTCGCCTTTTAGATCGGCGATCACGTTCCTCAGTAGATCGTGGGTCATGGGCCTCGGAGCTGGGATGTTCTCGATCTGTAGCGCGATGGCGTTCGCTTCGGGTGCCCCGACCCAGATCGGCAGCACGCGCTGTCCTTCAGGGTCATGGAGCAGCACGATCGGTGTGTTTGTGACCGGGTCGACCATGAGCCCTTTGAGGGTCATTTCGATCTGCATAGGTCTGCTCCTTGCCGCTCAGCGGCCGTCGCCAGCTTACCTTTGAGACTGAATGGACCGCTATTAGTGATGCGGACGGGCACCACGGTTCCCAATAGTTTGTCCGGGGCGCTGAAGTTGACGACGGTGTTGCGTGTTGTGCGGCCCGCGAGCTCTGAGCTTCGCCGACGGCTCGTCGAGTCGACCAGGACTTCTTCGACCGCCCCTACGCGGCGTGCGTGGAGCTGTTGCTGGATGCGCTTCTGCGTCTCCTGGAGTTTAACGATTCGTCGGGTTTTCTCCGTTGCTGGTATGTCATCGGGCTGGCGTTTCGACGCGAGCGTGTTTGGGCGCTCGGAGTACTTAAACGAGAACATGCTTTCGTAGCCGACGGCGCGCACTAGGCTCATGGTCTCTTCGAAGTCGGTGTCGGTCTCCCCGGGGAAGCCGACGATCATGTCGGTCGAAAGTGCCAGGTCCTGGACGGCGTCGCGCAGTCGGGCTACGAGGTCTAGGTAGGCTTCTCGCGTGTGGCGGCGGCGCATGCGCTTGAGCACGGCCGTCGAACCGGACTGCACCGGAAGGTGAAGATGGCGGCACACCTTCGGCAGGTCGCGCATGGCGCCGATCATCCGCTTGGTGACGTGTCGTGGGTGCGGACTCGCGAACCGGATGCGCTCGACTCCGTTTATCTCGTGCACGAGCTCGAGCAGTCCGGCGAAGTCACAGTGCGGTTGGTCTGGCGCCTGGTAGTGGTTGACGATCTGGCCAAGTAGGTGGATCTCGAGGTGTCCCTCCCCTGCAGCTTGCCGGACCTCCTCGGCGATCTCGCGCACTGGTCGCATCCGTTCGTGTCCTCTGGTGTAGGGCACGACACAGAAGCTGCAGAAATCGTTACAGCCCTCGATGATCGTGATCGACGCTTTGACTGGATCCGAGCGGCGAGTTACCCCGAGCGGGAACGACACATTGTCGTAGGGGTTAACGTCAACGCGCTCGACATGTTGGTCCGAGCGGGTGCGGCCGCCGCGGGCCTGCTCAAGATGACCGGATGAGCGGGCGTCCTCAAGCTGTTCGACCATGGCGGGAAGACGGGAGAGTGCCTGTGTGCCCACCACAAGATCCACGCGGCTGCTCCGCTCGAGCAATCGGTCACCTTCCTGTTGAGCCACGCATCCGGTGACCGCGATGATCGGGCTATTGCCACCCTCGCCTTTTGGCACCATCCCGAGCTCGGTGTAGAGGCGTTCCTCGGGGCGCTCTCGCACACTACAGGTATTGATTACGACGAGATCCGCCTCGCCGGCCGATTTAGCGGGCTCGTAGCCGGCCTGGTCGAGCAGCCCGGCTAGGCGCTCAGAGTCGTGGACGTTCATCTGGCAGCCGAACGTCTCGATAAAGTATTGCCTAGGCATCTTCGTTTTTTATTCGCTCTTTGATTGCAGCAATTCTCTGGCAGTCGCAAGCACGTTGCCGGACACCTGAGTGCCAGTCATCATGCGCGCGATCTCCGCGGCCCGTTCGTCATCGCTCAATGAATCGACCGTAGTGGTCGTTCGTCCACCCCGGACCGCCTTTCTCACGCGATGGTGGTCGGTGCCGCACGCCGCAATTTGGGGTAAATGGGTTACGCACAACACCTGATAGTAACGAGCCAGCTCCCGTAGCTTCGCCCCCACCCGTTCGGCCGCTTCTCCACCGATCCCTGCGTCCACTTCGTCGAAGACCAGCGTTCGCCCGGACTTTTCGTCGGCTGTAAGCGTCCGAAGCGCGAGCATGACCCGTGAAAGCTCTCCACCTGAGGCGATGCGAGCGAGGGGACGCAGCTCTTCTCCAGGGTTCGCCGAAAAGTAGAACTCGACGCCTTCCCTGCCGCGCTCGGTCCAGCCAGATTCATCCTCTGCTTCGCTGAAAGTAACGGTGAACCGCGTTTGCGGCATCGCCAACTCGGCGAGCGCCCGTTCAAGGGTGGAGGCCAACGTAGTTGCTTGACCGCGGCGACGCTCGGACAGCGTCCTGGACGCGGCGAGATAGGACGCGCGTGCGGCGGCCACACACTCGACCAAGGTCTCCTCCGCGGCAACCTGGCCGTCGAGTCCGGTGGTCTCTTCTCGGAGAGAGCGACGACGTGCGATTACGTCGCCCAGGGTCGGTCCGAAGCTTCGCTTCAGCCGCTCGAGCTGAGCCAAGCGATCCTCGATGTTCTGTAGGCGCTCAGGCGAGGCTTCGATGCCGCTGGCCGAGGGACGGAGGGCGAAAACGACTTCTTCGAGCTGCGAGATTACCGCGTCCCGGCTGTCCCTGTGGGCGGCTAAGGACGGGACCAACTCGGCCAGCTCGTCCAGTTGTTTCCATACGGTATCGAGTCGTCCGAGGATCGCATTGTCGCCGTCATAGAGCTCGGCGCAGATCTCGGTGGCCAGACGGTGGATCCGGTCCGCGTTCGCCAATAGGTGGCGCTCGGACGCTAGGTCCGTGTCTTCGCCGTCAGCGGGGTCGACCTTGTCGATCTCTCGTAGCTCGAATGCTACGAGCTCGGCTCGTTCGGCCTGGCTCGCGGCTAGTCGGCGCGCCTCGTCCAGCGCCTCGCGCGCCTCCCCCCAGTCGGTAAAGCTCTTGCGAACCGCAGATCTGAGATCGCCGAGTGCCGCGTATTCGTCCAGGAGATCGAGGTGCGTCGCGGGGGTGACAAGGGCCTGGTGTTCGTGCTGTCCGTGGAGATCGAGAAGGCAGGCGCCCAGGGTTCGAAGCGAGCTAGTGGGCACGAGCCGGTCGTCTATGAATGCCCGGCTGCGACCCTGGGCCGAGACCTCCCGTCGCAGCACCCGTTCCTCTCCATCCGGCAGCTCGGCGGCGGCTTCGATGACAGCCTTGGTGGCGCCGGTCCGCACGAGATCGGCAGAGGCCCGTCCCCCTCGGAGGAGGCTGAGTGCACCTACGACGATCGACTTTCCGGTGCCGGTTTCACCCGTGAGCACGGTGAAGCCTCGGTTCAGATCGAGCTCCAATCGGTCGATGACAGCGAGGTCTCTGATGCTCAGGAACCGGATCATGCGAAGGAACCCCTAAAGGCAGGAAGTTCCATCGTATCATACGTTTGACAGCTGTTTCTTGTCCGTGCTACCCTTCTCTTGTCGGCGCTTTCCCAGCGGCGCGCTTTGTAGTCAACGGAGGGGGTTGGTGCTTACCCTTGGTTACTACGCCATTGCCTTGCAGAGCGAGGCAGTTGGCGCGTCGGGTGCTGGTCTGGGCGGAAGCGTCATCGAGTGGGTTGCCCGCTCGTCGCCTCTCAGTAAGACCGTTCTCCTCATATTGCTGCTCTTCTCGGTCGCCTCGTGGGCTATCGCGCTCCGCAAGATGTGGGAGTATCGGCGACTGGAGCGTCAAACCTCGAGCTTTCTCGATGTGTTCCGACGGAGCACGAAGTTTTCCGAGGTGCAGTCGGTCTGCCGGTCGCTGATTCACAGTCCGCTTGTAGGCGTGTTTCAGGCTGGCTACGCCGAACTCAATGCGCAGCTACGCCAGAGCGGCGAGTCTGCCGGCGCGACTCCGTCGGAGGGGCGTCCGACTCTCCGGAGCTTTGAGGCGCTCGATCGGGCACTCCTGAGGGCCTCGGCCGTCGAGGCAAATAAACTCGAGCATCGGGTGCATCTGCTGGCCACGACTGCGAGCATCACGCCGTTCATTGGGTTGTTTGGCACGGTGATGGGGATCGTGGACGCTTTTGTTGGAATCGCCGAAAGTGGCTCCACCAGCTTGGCAGTGGTTGCGCCAGGAATCGGCGAAGCCTTGATCGCCACTGCGGCCGGTCTGGCCGCTGCGATCCCGGCCGTCTACTTCTACAATCATCTGACGAACAAGGTGAAGCTCTACCTGTCGACGATGGAGGACTTCTCGCTGGAATTCCTTAACATCTCAGAGCGGAACTTCACCTGAGGCGGGCATGCCGAAGATTCAGGACGCGGGCGCTGATACAACCGGTTCGCGCAGTCGCCGGGGCCGTCGACGGGTGGCGACGTCGCTCTCCGAGATCAACGTGATCCCGCTCGTTGATGTCATGCTGGTGCTGCTCATCATCTTCATGGTGGCGGCGCCGATGATGCAGCAGGGGTTCGATGTGGCGCTGCCTGAGGCTCGCCGCGCTGACCCGATTGCGGCGGAGCGTTTATTCGTGACGATTCCGGCTACTTTCGAGATCGATCGCATCGTGCAGGTAGGCGACGAACAGGTACGGGTCGAGATGCTCGAGGAGCGTATGCGCTCGGAGCTGGTAGACGCCGCCGAGCGGGATGTCTTCGTCAGGAGTGATGGTGACATCCGGGTACGGGAGCTGGTGACGGTTATGGATCGATTGAAGGCCGGGGGCGTTGCTAACGTGGGGCTGGTCACCGAGTTTCCGAGTGACAGGTAACTCGCGACTACCTATGGAGTCCACCACCGATATCCTGCGGGAACGGGCCAAGCGCGACGACGATCTCGTCCGCACCCTGGGGATCTCGCTGGGCGGACATGGAGTGGTGATCGCCCTCGTCGTGTTCTTTCCCGTCGGCTTCCTCGACGCAAGTGGCACCGACGACCTCGACGAGGTCATGACCATCAGTCTGGGGGGGCCTGCCGGTCCGAGTCTGGGGGGACAGACGGCGCTGGCGGCGCGGCCGGTGCAGGAGGTGATCCCGCTCCAAGAAGCGGACCAGGACCAGTGGATTCAGCCTCCCACGCCAGAGCCGCCGGAAATGACGATTCCAGAGCCTGAGGCGCCGAGACGGCCCGAGCGGGATGTGCCGTCGGAGAGTGCGCCCGAGGAGTCGCGCGGAAGGATGCCGACTCGGGGGCCGGAGTTGCGCGAGGGTAACGCGCTGGCAGAGACCGGGTCGACCGGCGGGGGGCTCGGTTTATCGGCGGGTGGCCTCGGCGGTGCGGGATACTTGGAAGTGGGCGACTTCTGCTGCCCCGAGTATCTGAGCACTATGATGGAGCTGATCCGGCGCAACTGGAACCACCGGCAGGGGTATACAGGAGGGTTGATGATGAAGTTCACCATCGAGAGGGATGGTAGCCTCATCGGTATCGAGCGTGAGACGACCAGCGGCTATTTTGCTCTCGACCAGAGCGCCGAGCGCGCCCTGCGGCTCATTGATCGGTTGCCGCCGCTCCCGTCTCGATTTCCAGAGAACGACCTCACCGTGCACCTCAGTTTCCAGTACGAACGTTGAGTTCTGCGATGACGATCACAACCCCACGTTTTGTGCTCGGTGCTGGCCTAGTTGCCAGTCTGGCACTACTGATCGGCGCAGCTCCAGCCGCTCAGAACCGCCAACGGGACGAGGTTAGTCTCATCATCGGCGATCGCATTGGCAGCCCGCCGAGCTTCGCCGTGCCCGACTGCCTAGCGCTTTCTCCAGACGAGACGACGGCCGAGGCGGCCCGCATCATCGCGCAGGTGCTGTGGGACGATCTGGACTTCGAGCGGGAGTTCCGCATGATCGCGCGGGATGTCTATCGCACCATTCCGACAGCCCGTTCCCTGATCGATCTGCCCTTTGATCAGTGGAGGGAACTCGGGGCGGATGGCGTGGTCAGCTGTACGGTCGAGTCTGCCGGCGCCAATCAGATCGAGATTACGGCCCGGCTGTTCTCGGTGCGGTCGCTTGAGTCCGCCTGGGGCGTCGTTTACAGCGGGACCATGAATAACCTGCGGCGCTATGCCCATCAGCTGTCCGACGAGCTGCACCGTCACCAGCGGGGCCTGGAAGGTGTCGCGCGGAGTCGGATCGCCTTTGTGAGTGATCGTGACAGCGATACTGTGCTGGGGTTAGTCGAGAATCGTCCCGTGAAGGAGATCTATCTCGCGGACTACGACGGCGCGAATCAACGCCGGGTGACGGTCTCCCGGGTACTTAATTTGTTCCCGTCTTGGTCGCCAGACGGTCGGTCGATCGCCTATACCTCCTACCTTACGGGTTTTCCTGATGTCATCGTTTCACACATGTTCGAGGGGCGGATGAGCAAGCCTGCCGACGGGACGACCGCAGTGCATAATTCGCTGCCAGCCTTCTCTCCGGACGGATCCCAGATCGCGTTTAATACCAACCGCGACGACAACAACGACGTCTGGGTGGCGAACGTAGATGGGACGAGCGTGCGTCGGCTGACCAACAACCCGGCGATCGATACTAGTCCGACCTGGTCTCCGAATGGCCAGCAAATCGCGTTCGTCTCGGATCGCAGCGGCGCGCCACAGGTGTACGTTATCGGCGCCGACGGGACCGGGTTACGTCGGCTCACCTACGAGTCCTACTGCGACCGGCCGACTTGGTCGCCGGCACCCTACAATGAGATCGCCTACTCATCACGGACGGGGCCCGGCCACGACATCAAGGTGCTGGAGTTGGCCACTAACGAAGTGCGGCAGCTGACCTTCGGCCTTGGATCGAACGAGAGCCCGAGCTATTCACCCAACGGTCGTCATGTTGCCTTTACGTCGACCCGTGGCAGCGGCATGAAGCAGATTTACACTATCGGTCGCGATGGCAACGGACTTCGCCGGCTTACTTCGGTTGGCAACAACGAGATGCCGGCCTGGTCGAAGTAGCCCTGGGCGGGCGCCGGGCGCAGACAGGGGGAGGAGCGGGAATGCAGGGTTTAGCGAGTCGTTCGTTAATGCGGACCGTGGTCTTGGTCACCGGAATCGCGTGCCTCCAGGTCGCCTGCGTGCGCGAGCCTCCTCCAGTGTCGCCGGAGACCACGCCCCCGCCGCCAACGACGCGCACGCCGGCGCCGGAGTCGGCTCCTTCACCGCCCCCGCCGGCGCCGCCGCCTGATCTTCCGCTGGGATTGACGCCGGACGAGGAATTCGCGTCACGCACTCTGGAGGAGCTCAATCGTGATTCGCCGCTTGAGCCGGTGTTCTTCGGGTTGGACAGCTCGGACCTCGACGCCCGGGCGCGTCGGACGGTCGAGGTGAACGTGGAGGTGCTTCAGCGGTACCCCAGCTGGGTGATTACTATCGAAGGCCATTGTGATGAGCGGGGAACCCCCGAGTACAACCTGGGCTTAGGCGAGCGCCGCGCCCTGGCGGCGCACGAGTATCTGCTCGAGCTTGGGGTCGATCCTCAGCGTGTGCGGACGGTTAGCTATGGCAAGGAGTTCCCGTTCGAGCCCGACAGTAACGAGACCGCGTGGGCGGCGAATCGCCGCGCCCATTTCGTGATCACGGCGAGGTAGCAGTCCCGGGTTGGCCGGGGTAGGATTAGGGGCGCGGCGTCGAGCGCCCCGAGTACAGGAACCAAGGACGTCCCATGAAACGTGTGTCTTCCTCCCTCCTATGCGGCGTGGTTTGCGTCTTCGTGGCGGGG
>DEAA01000075.1:6632-35453 GCA_002346545.1 Acidobacteria bacterium UBA2994 | reverse complement strand
CGTGGCGGGGTTGCCGGTGGTGGCTGCTGACCGTGAGCATCAGCAGATGATGGCCGACATCAGGATGCTGCAGGAACAGGGCAACCGCCTGCATCTGATGCTGGGTACCCTCGACCAGACCTTGCAGATCTTGCTTTCGAGACTTGACGAGCAGGATGATGCGGCTCGTCGAGCTTTCGCCGACCAGCGCCTGATGGTGGACAACCTGTCGGGTGGTGTACGGGTGATTCGTGAGAAGGTGGACGAGACAAACGTGCGCGTGTCGTCTTTGTCGCAGGAGCTCGAGGCGCTTCGGTTGGCTATTCCGCCGATGCTCCCCCAGGTGACCCAGCTGGCGATCGATCCGGAAACGGGTCTTCCGACTTCGGTGGAGTCGCCCGTGCCGGCCCCGGTCGCAGTGGCTCCGGTCAATCCGGGAGTGTCGCCACAACGGATGTACGACCAGGCCTGGGCCGACTACACCACCGGACAGTGGGCGCTGGCCGTACAGGGTTTTGAGGCCTATATCGGCACTTTTCCTCGCTCCGAGCTGGCTGACGATGCGCAGTTCTACATCGGCCAGACACACTACGCCGACGGCCGATACCGTGAGGCGGCATCCGCCTTCGAGCAGGTCGTGATGAACTACCCCGATGGGGATGCAGTGGCCGAGGCGCTCTACAAGCGTGGGCTGGCCCTCGATCGTCTGGGCGAATCGGAGCTGGCTCGCCAGGCGTTTGAGCAGGTGGTCCGCAATCATCCCGATCACAACATGTCAAATCTTGCCCAGCAGGCGCTCGACCGCCTCGGGCAGTCGCAGTAGCCGCCGTAGTCTCGAGAGCAGATACCAGCATGGGCACTGTCAATAAAGTCATCATCGTCGGCAACCTAGGGCGAGACGCTGAGGTGCGTTACACGCCGGGTGGGGCGGCCGTCAGCACGATCAGTCTCGCCACTACGGATGTCTGGAACGACAAGACCTCTGGTGAGCGGCAGGAGCGTACCGAGTGGCATCGTGTGGTGCTCTGGGGCAAGCAGGCCGAGACCCTGAACGATTACCTGAAGAAGGGGCGACAGATCTACGCCGAAGGTAAGCTACAGACTCGAAAGTGGCAGGACCGGGACGGCAACGACCGTTACACGACCGAGGTCAGGGCCGATCGGATCGTGCTCCTTGGCGGACGAGGTGAGGGCGGTGGCGGCGATTACGGCGCTCGCCCTAGTTCATCTCCTAGTAGTGGACCAGCCCCTGCCCCCCCCGAGCTCACCGAAGACGATATTCCCTTCTAGGGGGCACTAGTCCCTTTCCGGCCGTAGCGGTCTTCCAGCCGTACGACGTCGTCCAGTTCGGGCGTTGAGACCTCGAAGATATCGCAGTCTTCGATGGCCGTCATCCGATGGACAGTGCCCGGGGTGACGTGGATCGCCTCCCCGGGGGCGAGCTCTCGTTCCACGCGCTCGTTGCCTTCACCGATCTCAAACAGCAAGCGACCGCTCCAGAGCAAGATGGTCTCGTCCTTGACCTTGTGGTACTGGAGGCTCAAGGCATGCCCCGCGTTCACGTGAATCACTTTTCCGACATAGCGGTCGGTCTGGGCCCAACGCAATTCGTATCCCCAGGGCTTATCGACTTTCATCGCTGATCTACTCCATCGCCACGTCACGGTGCCTGGTTCGCCAGCGTATACCGGCGAGGCCATTTACTCGCGGGCGTATCGCGTTGACGATGGCCACTGATCGGTGGCGCCCGCCGGTGCAACCGATGGCCACCGTCAAGTAGCTCTTGCCTTCGTCCTGGTAGTTGGGAATCAAGAATCGCAGCAGATCCGTCGTCTTGTCGAGAAAAGGTCCGGCCGTCTCTGAGGCCAGGACGTAGTCTCGAACCGCCGGCTCTTTCCCGGTCAATGGTCGCAGGTCGGGAACGAAGTACGGATTTGGCAGGAAGCGTACATCCAGCACGAGGTCCGCTTCCACTGGGACGCCGTACTTGAACCCGAAGCTAAGGAGGGTTGTGGTCAGTTGGGTCTGCTTGCTGTCTCCCTGGGTCAACTCCCTAAAGGCGCTCCGTAACTCATGCACGGTGAGATCGGAGGTGTCCAGCACTTTGTCGGCCATCTTCTTGATGGGCCGGAGACGCGAACGTTCGGCCAGAATGCCCTCGATCACCGAGGCGGTTGGCGCCAGGGGATGCGGTCGACGAGTTTCGCTGAACCGTCTGAGGAGCGCCCCGTCGGATGCCTCGAGAAAGATGAGCCATGTGCCCAGGTTCTGGCGAGCCTGAAGCGACTGGAACACCCCGGAGAACTGATCGAGAAGCGATCGATCGCGCACATCGACCACCACCGCCACCGCGTCATAGGTGGCCCCGTCTCCGAGGGTTAGATCGGCGAGGGTCGGAATAAGGACCGTCGGGAGGTTGTCGACGCACAGGTAGCCCAGATCCTCCAGCGCTCGTATGGCGGCCGATTTTCCGGCGCCAGAGAGGCCGGTGACGACAACGAAGCGCGGGCTGCGACTGTTCGGGTTCGCAGGTTCGGGGTGGACGCCAGTCATCAGCGGCGAATCAAATCGAGCGTCGCAGCTCGTTATGCTGGGGAGCGTTCGGGGTCGGTCCGCAACGGCATGCCTGCCATGCGCTGTTTTGGTTGTGCTCCTGATACACGACGTTATTACAGGTAGTCCCCCCGGCGGACTGCCAGTTGCCGCCCTCGGCTAGGCTGTGCAGGCCCTTGTCCGGAAAGGCCAGCGCTTTTCCGAAGACGCGTTCCAGTGGGTGCAGACGACGGTCGATGAGTTCTCGTAGCTCCGTCGTGATCCGCAGGCCTCGTCCAGTGAGGGTACATTCCATGTTAACTACTTCCCCTAGGGTGTCGGTGGGGTCCTCAGAACATTACTCTGCGCTGGCCCGACGTCGGAATTCTCAGCTCCTCGCGATACTTGGCGATAGTTCGACGGGCAAGCACCAAGCCTTCGCCCTGTAGTATGCCCAGGATGCGGGAATCGCTCAGAGGTTTCTGGGGATTCTCCTGCTGGATGATCTTACGTATTCGTTGCTTGATCTTCACGGAGGAGACGCTTTCGCCGTAGGCGCTACTGATGCCGCTGTGAAAGAAGTACTTCATCTCGAACACGCCCTGTGGTGTGTGCATGTACTTGTTGTTGACCACGCGGCTGACTGTTGACTCGTGCATCCCGATATCGCTGGCCACATCCCGAAGCACCAGTGGGCGCAGATACTCGATCCCGAGATCTAGAAATTCCGTCTGAAATGTGACGATGCTCGTGGCCACCTTGTGGATGGTCTTCTGGCGCTGGTCGACCGACTTGAGCAGCCAGAGCGCCGATCGGAACTTCTCCTTGACGTACGCCCGGGTTTCTTCGGTGTTTTCGGACTTCTTGTCGAGCAGGCGGCGGTACACTGGGCTGATCCGTAGCTGTGGCATGCCGTCTTCATTTAGCATCACCGCGTAGCGGTCCTCAACTTTGGCCACATACACGTCAGGAATCACGTGCTGAGACGAGGCCGGATTGTGTCGGCTGCCGGGCTTCGGGTCGAGCTGACGGATTACTTCGATGTGATGCTTCAGTTCGTCGAGCGACATGTCCAGACGCCGCGCGATGTCCTTCCCTTGGTGGTTCTGCAGAAGGCGTAGATGATCTTGGATGATCGTCTTGCTGGCGGTCCCCTCGAGACCGAGATGGGCGATCTGCAGCAGGAGGCATTCCTGGAGGTCGCGGGCCGCTACCCCGATCGGATCGAATCCTTGTATCAGCGTGAGGATGCGCTGGACGTCGTTGACCGGCCAGTTCCCCATTGCGGCGATTTCTTCGACCGACGCGACGAGATAGCCGTTGTCATCGAGATTGCCAATGATGGCCGATCCGATCTCGCGAATGAGCGGATCCGTGTCGTCGGCCTTGCCGAGCGACAGTTGCCACATGAGGTGATCGGCGAGCGAGGTCTGGGTCGAGAGGGTGTTCTCGATCGGTGGCAGCTCTTTGACCTCGCGCTGAGCTCGAGGCCGGAAGCCGCCGTCGAGGTAGTCGCCGAAAAAATACTCATAGTCGGCGTCGTCCCAGGAATCCTGCTTCTCCTTGTCCGGCGTCGGTGCTTCCTGCTTGTCGCTCTGAGTGTTGCTTTCTGTCGGCTGCAGGTCCTCGGCAGGGACCTCTTCTAGCATCGGATTCTCGACGACTTCCTGGTTCAGCATGTCGACGAGCTCGAGGGTCGACATGGGCAGCAGTTTGATGGCCTGCTGCAACGAGGGCGTCAGAATAAGCTTCTGGGACAGCCGATTCTGTAGTCGTTGTTGAAGTACCATGCCGTGCGATGTAATCACGATGTGCGTGACCGCTTTTCTGTTTTCATCTTAGTGTCGGCCTCAACAGCCTTGCAACTTGAGGGTCTGGTTGAGGTAGGCGCTCCTTTTTTGGGTCACTGGTGCTTTTCAAGCCGTCGGAGTTCGAGTACGGACTCCCGCCGGCCGGGCTTAGGACCAGCCGATGCCACGGCATCACGGACTAGCAGGGTCAGTCGAGGCGGAAATCGGCGCCCAGGTAGATCCGCTTGACGTCCTGGTCGCTGGCAAGGTCCGCTGGAGTGCCGCTGCGAAAGACGGAGCCGTCGTGGACGATGTAGGCGCGGTCGGTGATCTTCAGCGTTTCACGAACGTTGTGGTCGGTGATTAACACCCCAATCCCGCGCGCCTTGAGGTGAAAGATGATCTCCTGAATATCGGTCACCGCGATCGGGTCGATCCCGGCGAACGGCTCGTCCAGCAACATGAAGGACGGCGCCATCACAAGGGCTCTCGTGATCTCGGCCCGACGTCGCTCGCCACCCGAGAGGGTATGTGCTGGGGATTTTGCCAACGGTGTGAGGTTCAGTTCTTCGAGGAGTTCCTTAAGTCGCGTGCGCCTCGCGGACCGTGGCAATCCGGCCGCCTCGAGGATCGCCATGATGTTCTGTTCGACGGTCAGGCCGCGGAAGATCGACGGTTCTTGCGGGAGGTAACCGATGCCCTTCCGAGCCCGCATGTACATCGGGTCGGTAGTGACATCTTCGCCGTTTAGGGTGACGCGGCCACGGTCTGGAGCCGTCAGCCCTACGACCAGATAGAAGGTGGTGGTCTTTCCGGCACCGTTGGGTCCGAGCAGCCCTACAACCTCTCCAGAGCTCACCTCGAGGTCGACGTTCCGCACGACGGTGCGCCCGCCATACGACTTGGTGAGTTGCTGGGTCCGAAGGGTGGGCATACGGCGGCGCAAGGGCGACTAGAAGACCTGTGGACGACAGGTCCCGGTGCCGCTTTCGGTGCGGAGCTCGCGGCGACCGTCGACGATGACCGTGTCGGTGTCCCGATAGAATGTCATCGAACGGCCCGTGGTGCTCTGGCATGGGGGCGGGGTGGGCGGTGCGCCGGGGCGTGGCGGTGGCTGGGGGATTAGTGACGCTTCCGGTTCGACTTCTTCGACGATCTCGACGGGTGCCCCTTCCATCTCATAGCGTCCGTCCGCTTCGTAGTACACGAGGTGGTCTCCGGTCGCCCACCGGTCCTCAAGCCGGAGCTTTACGCTGCCAGTGGCTTCCAACCGGTCGAGGGTGCGTCCGTCCGGAGCGAGGTAAACTTCGATCTTGCCCGCCTTCATGTCTCCGTGTTCCGAGAGAAGTTCGGCCCGTTGGTCGTAGATGGCATGCATGAGCGTGTTGTCGTAGGTGAAGGTGTCGGCTTTGACCCTCGTGATCGACAGCACCTGCCGGCCGGTGGCCTCATCTAGTCTGAGCAGCTGGATCGTGGTCTTGGCGTCACCGTCAACCTCGATACCGCCAGTCGTGTCGTCGATCAGTACGGTATCGCCCTGGAAGCTCGTGTCGCCTTGCCAGAGCCGTGCCTCACCATCGTAGGTGGCCTGGCCGATCGTCTGGTCGTAGCTCAGGGTGGTGGCCGAAGCGAACACCTGCTGGCCGTTCTCCAGCAGGGCGGGACGCTCGCCGTCGTCGGCCGTTCGTTGGCCAGGTTCCCGTGACGCGAGGACATTCTGGACGCCTCCGGTGGCGGCGATCGTCGAGCCACCGAGATCCACGGTAATGGCGCCCGCCTCGATCGTGTGCTCCCCATCTACCAGGCGGGGAGCTTGCCGGGTTCCGCCGCCTGTTTCTAGGCTCAGTTGATTTGCCACGACATCATAGATGACGAGTTCTGCTTCTGCGCTGCGGTCTCCGTCCTCGAAGTGGACGTTACCCAGGAAACGGGCTTCAAGGAGAGCGCTCAGCCCGGGTTCGACACCAGCCTCCAATCGGTCCGCACGGATCTCCCTCGGAATCCGGTTCCCTGGCGTCTGCTCGACGTAGCGCACGTCGCGGTCGAAGCTCACGCTCGTGAGCTGTTTTCCGGTCACCGCAGTGGCCATGTTGGACCCGGCCAACTCCCCTGCTTCAGGCTCGGGGTCCGCCATCGATGTCAGCGATTCGGCGCTGTCGGTCTCGACGGTTGCTAGTGTCGCTGGTTCGTGTTCGTCGGGTGTGATGGCACTCGACTCCGATCGATGCAGTGCGGAAAGAGCTGCGCTGGGCGAGGTCAACGCCCCCGCTGCCGGCGCGTCGGGCTGCGGTGTTTCGGTTGCCGTTGGGGCGGACGCGGTGGCCGCTGGTGATCTCGTCGTGCTGCCTGCTGGTGGGTTCGCTATCGCAGCGGTTGTTTCCGACTGGGCGGGCGTTCCCAAAGCCGTGGTCGCTGGGGTGGTACGCGGCGCCGTGGTGTCTGCCGTTGTCGCTGGTGGCGGTTGCGGGATCGGTGTCGTCAGGGTTTCGGCCCGGATCTCGCGGCGAATGCCGTCGCCGGCGTCCGGCAGCTCCAGCCGCACAGCCGTGTGTGCCACGAGCGCACTGACATCCCCACCTCCGTGCTTCATGGTGACGTCCATGGTTGAGGCACGCACACGCGCGCCGGTCGTTCCGTCGAGACCCATCAGATCCACGATGGAGGTGCCTGTTAGGAGCGCATGGTCGAGAGCGCGGGTCTGGGGTAGGAAGGAGAGCGCCATCGCTCCAGCCTGCATCTCTCTGAGGCCGGCAGGTTGTGGCAGCTTGGTGGCGATTGAGGTGGCACCGACAAGTTCTAGACGCTCGAGCGCGGTATCGTCCTCGCCGAAGTACGCCGACGTGTTGTCGGCGGTCAATAAGTGCTCTTCGGTGTCAATATCGGTGCCGCCGTCGAACCGCATGAACCCGTCGTCGTGGTCCAGAGTGGCCTGGCTCGAGGCGATATCGATCGGAGCGCGGTCGCTGTCGCCGGTTAACGTCACCTGAGCCAAGGCGCCAAGCTCCACGAGCCCACGATCTCGGTGAAAGACGACTTCTTTGCCTGTGGCCAGGAGTCCGCTCCGTGCCAATCGGGTAGGTCCGGGCATGTGGACCGCGGCTGCGTTGGTCGCGTAGGTTGCGGTCTCGGTGTTTGCGCCAAGACCGTCGGAGACCTCCATCTCGACGCCGCCCTCGACAAGTACTTCTGTTTCAGCGTCGTTTACCGACGCCTTCGCACCAGTGATCACGAAGCTGTCTCGCTCTTCCTGCTCGGCGACTTCCAGGCGGAATCCATCGTCGAATCGCATCGAGCCATCACTGAACGTCAGCTGATGGCCCGAGTTCAGTCGATAGTTCTCGACTCTCCCGGTCGTCTGGACCAGCTCGGCTCCAGTGCTCTCGATGATGGCAGTGGGGTCACGCTCTATGCCCGGAGCCTCGACGGGGGCGGCGCGATCGCGGATGGCACCGAACAGGACCGTGGCGAAGATTACTAGGCCTGTGACGATGCTCAGGCGGGCGACATTTTGCCAGCGGGGCAGCCACCGAGGCCGGGGCGCTGTCCGCGTCGGGGACGACTGGCCTCCACGCTGGACGCTCGACTCCATGATCTCACTCTATCGAGCTTGCCGAACGTCGGCAACGGATAACTCGATGGTCGTCTCACCCCGGAAGTGATTCTCGGTGAGATTGAACGCCACGTCGAGGTTCCGGGCATAGGTCGAGACGAAATCGGCCCGGTCGGCCATGCGCCATGCGACGGCTCGCAGTACGCGACCCTCCTGACGCACTGACATCGACAGGTGGCGTGACTTCATGACTTTGGGGTTGCTGGCCAAGCTGACCGAGCCGGTGTGAAAGATCGGGCGCCGGTTGCCGGCACCGAATGGTTCCATCGCCCGCAGGCCCGCAACTACTTCGGGCGTGATGGCCGACAGTGGCAGCGCGCCGTCCACACGCAGGCGTGGCGTTAACTCGTCCGGGCCGAGCCGTTCATTGGCGTAGGCGGTCAGCCGACGGCGGAGTTCCTTAAGCCGCGCCGTGTCGATCGTCATCCCGGCCGCATGCCGGTGGCCACCGAACCGGGTAAATAGCTCGTTACAGTGCTCCAGCGACGCGAGCAGATCGAATCCGGAAATACTCCGTCCCGAGCCGTGCGCCTCGTCGCCATCCACCGCCAGCACAACCGCGGGACGGTGATAGAGATCGACCAGCTTGGAGGCCACGATGCCGATGACTCCGCGATGCCAGTCCTCGCCCCACACTACGAGTATGGCGTGCGCGCCCACGTCCGGGTCGCCGTCGATCTTTTTGCGCGCGGCGGCGAGGATATCTGCTTCCTCTTGCTGTCTACGCAGATTCTCTTCCTCGAGCTGCTCCGCCAGTCCTCGAGCTTCGTTCGCGCGCTGCTCCCCTGTTAGTAGGAGCAGTTGGGCTGCTAGGTCGGGACTGCTCATCCGACCGGCGGCGTTGATCCGAGGGGCGAGCCGGAATGCGACGTGAAAGCTCGTCAGCGTTTCGCCGAGAAGGCCGGTCGCCTCGAGTAACGCGTGGAGTCCGGTTGCGTGCGGGCCTTGCGACAGCCGTTCCAGCCCGAGCTTGGCGATGACCCGGTTCTCGCCCCGAAGCGGAACGACGTCGGCGATCGTACCGAGTGCGGCCAGCTTGATGAACCCAGGAAGCCAGGAGCTGTGCGCGGTCCGCTCACAGAGCGCCTGGACCAGCTTAAACGCCACGCCTACTCCGGCGAGCATCTTCTCCGGATAAACGCAGTCGGGACGCTTGGGATTGATGATCGCCAGCGCAGAAGGCAGGTCGGTCTCCGGTTCGTGGTGGTCAGTGATGATGAGGTCGATGCCGAGTTCGCGAGCCCTGGTCGCTGCCGCGTGGCTCCGGATGCCGCAGTCGACAGAGACAACGACCGCTGCTTTCTCGGCGGCTAGCCGGTCGATCCCCGCGGGCTCCAGGCCGTAGCCGTCCTTAAGCCGGTCGGGGATGAAGTGAATGACGTCGCCGCCAAGCATTTCGAGCAGCCGGCGGAGCATGACCGTTGAGGTGACGCCGTCTACGTCATAGTCTCCGTGCACCGCGATCCGTTCACCGCGATTAAGCGCCGTCTGTAGGCGGTCGACGGCCTCCGGAAGATCGGTCAACGTGAAAGGATCGTTTAGATGCTCGAGTGTGGGATGTAGAAACGCTTGAGCCTGGTCGGCGTCGGTGACCCCGCGCTGCGCGAGTAAACCCGCAATCACCGGAGGCACCTCCAGCGATGCGGCTAGGCCATCGACGTCCACTTGAGGCGGGTCGCACAACTCCCAGATCCGTGTTCGCGGGGCGGGTGGCGTGGTGTCCGGTGCGCTCATCGCTCTCCTGGCAGAGGGTCGAACGGCGCATCGCCGGCGGTCGGTGGTCCGGCGAGACCCATGAGACGGAAGCGGCTATGGCGCTGCTCGACCCGGGTCGCACAAGAGCCCTTCTCCACGTCCTCGAGGGCGTCCTCGAGGGCGGCGCGGAGCAGTCGCGCCGCGTGATCCGGATCAGCGTGTGCGCCTCCGATAGGCTCGGCGATCGCCTGGTCGACGACGCCCAGGGCCACTAGATCGGATGCCGTGATCCGCAGCGCGGCGGTCGCGTCGTCTCCGCGTGCACGGTCCTGCCAGAGTACTGCGGCGGCCGTTTCTGGGGGCACTACGCTGTACGTGGCGTACTCTTGCATCAGGATGTTGTCGGAAATGCCAAGCGCTAGGGCCCCGGCGCCGCCACCCTCGCCGATCAGCACCGAGACCGTCGGTACGCGCAGCATGGCGAGGGTCCGACTGGTTGCGGCGATGGCGGCGCCGATTCCGTGCGTCTCCGCCTCGACGCTGGGGTGAGGTGATGGCGTATCGACGAACGACACCACCGGTCGCCCGAACTTCTCTGCCAGGCGTAGGGCCCGTTCCGCCTTGCGGTAGCCCTCCGGGCGCATCGCGCCTAGCCGGTGCCGTGCCGCTGCCGCGCCCTGCCCCTTGTTTTGGCCGAGGAGGAGCACGGCGTGGCGGCCAACACGTCCGAAGCCCGCGAGGAGCGCCGGATCGTCGCCGGCGTGTCGATCACCATGGATCTCGGTGAAGTCGGACGCCAATCGGTCGAGGTAGTAGCGCATCCGCGGGCGGTCGGGGTGGCCGGCGATCTGTACGCGCTGGCCTGGCGTCAAGGACGCGAAGATCTCCTGACGCACCGTCGTGACACGTGCGCGGAGCCGCTGCAGCTCCTGATGACGCGCCGATGTCCGAGGCAGCATCGTGAGCGCGTCGATCTCGGCTTGAAGGGCGTCGATCGGTTCTTCGAAGTCGAGGCGACCCGTGGGCTTGGGCATCTACTGCCAGGAGACGGAACCCTTCCCACAGAGCTCTTCAATCGCTTTAGCCAGGGGTTCCGATGGTCGGACACGCACACTTGTCAGCCGAGCCGATACTCGCACAGGCGGGGTCCGTTTGGTGAGTTCTAGCTGCAAGCGGACTAGGCTCGGGCCGCGATGTATCTGTAACAGTTCGGAGAGTGCTTCGAATGTTGTCCGGCTATGACGGTCGCCGGTTAGTCGGACCGAGAGCGTGCGACCGACCTGACTCGCCAGGGTCTCGATCGGTCGGATGTCATCGGCGAGGACACGAGCCGTTTCTTCGTCGGTATCGAGCTTGCCCGTGACGAGCACCAGTTGGTCGACGACTAGCTCGGCAGCGCACTTCTCGTAGGCCTTGGGGAAGACGACGACCTCCAGCGTGCCTTCATGATCCTCTAGGGTGAATACAGCCATCGGCGCACCACGCTTGGTCTTCAAGGGGCGGTATCCGGCGACGATGCCGCCGACCATGACCGCGCCCTTCCCTCCTGTCAGTGAGCTGATGGCGCTGGCGCCTGCTGCTTCGAGCTGATCGCGGTAGCGTTCGATCGGGTGCCCGCTCAGATACAGACCTAGTGACTCCTTCTCGTAGCCGAGCTGTTCGGCTTCGGTCCACGCCGGAACGTCTGGCAACGCTACCGACGGGTCAGTGTCAGCAGTCGGGGTCTCGAAGAGCTGGGTCTGTCCGCGTTCCCTGTCGCGCTGGAATCGGTTGCCATGCTCGAGGGCCCGGTCGACCAGAGCTGCGAGCTGGGCGCGGCCGGAGGCGGCACGCCGCGAGCTCGGTGGCAACGTTGAATCGAACGCCCCGGCCTTGATCAGGCTCTCGAAGACTCGCTTGTTCACGAGGCGCAGATCGACCTCTTCGCACAACGGATACAGCGACGAGAGCTGTCCGGCGTGAGCGCGGCATTCAAGAATGGAGGCGATCGCCGCTTCCCCGACATTCTTCACTGCACGGAGACCGAAGCGCACCCCGTCGGGGGTAACCTTGAAAGCTAGATCGCTGTCGTTGATGTCCGGCGGCAGTATCTTGACGCCCATGTCGCGGCATTCGCTGAGATAGAGCGAGAGCTTGTCGGTGTTCTGCGCCTCGATCGTGAGAAGCGAGGCCATGAAATGCCGCGGGTAGTTCGCCTTGAGGTAGGCGGTCTGATACGCCAGCAGCGCGTACGCCGTGGAGTGCGACTTGTTGAAGCCATAGCCTGCGAAGAACTCCATGAGGTCGAAGATCTTTGTGGCCTGTGGCCTCGCGACGCCGCGTTTTACAGCACCGTCCACGAACTTCACGCGCTGCGCTTGCATGACCTCGGCGCTCTTCTTTCCCATTGCCTTCCGGAGCACGTCGGCGTCGCCCATGGTGAACCCGGCCAGATCGCTGGCGATGCGCATCACCTGCTCTTGGAACGCGATGACACCATAGCTGTCCTGGAGGATCGGCTCGAGTGAGGGCAGCTCGTACTCGATCTCCACCTTCCCGTGACGTCGGGCGATGAAGTCGTCCACAACGCCGCCACGGAGGGGGCCGGGACGATAGAGCGCGTTGAGCGAGATCAGGTCCTCGAATCGATCCGGCTTCGCCTTGCGCAGGGTGTCACGCATTCCGGAGCTCTCGAACTGGAAGACGCCAAGGGTCTGTCCGTCCGAGAACACTTGGAAGGTCTTCTCGTCGTCCATCGGGAGCGTGTCGAGGTCGACATGCTCCCCGGTAGTCTCCTTGATATGTGCTACTGCATCATCGAGCAGCGTCAGGGTGCTGAGACCTAGGAAGTCCATCTTGAGGAGGCCCATTCGTTCGACCTCCTTCATGGCCCACTGAGTGGTGATTTCGTCCTTCTGGCTTTTATAGACCGGGGCGAACTCGGTAATCGCAGCCGGTGCGATGACCACGCCGGCAGCGTGCACTGATGCATGCCGCGTGATGCCCTCCAGGCGTTTGGCCACCTCGATTAGCTCGTTCACCTGAGGATCCTGACGCTCCATCGTCTTGAGCGCTGGGTTCTCCTCCAGCGCCTTATCCAGCGTCATGTCGAGCGCGGGTGGGATCGCCTTGGCCACGCGATCGACATCGGCGTAGGACATGCCCATGGTGCGGCCGACGTCACGTACGACTGCGCGAGCCTTCATCGTGCCGAAGGTGATGATCTGGGCAACGTTATCCCGGCCGTATTTTTGGGTTACGTAGTCGATCACTTCGCCTCGCCGCCGCTCACAGAAGTCGATGTCGATGTCTGGCAGCGAGACCCGTTCTGGATTAAGGAAACGCTCAAAGATCAGGTCGAACTGCATCGGGTCGATGTCGGTGATCTGCAGACAGTACGCCACCAGACTCCCGGCCGCAGAACCGCGCCCGGGTCCCACCGGGATGCCCCGTTCCCGCGCGTACCGAATAAAGTCCCAGACGATCAGGAAGTAACCTGGGTAGCGCATCTTTACGATGATGTCGATCTCGTGACGTAACCGTCGTTCGTACGCGTCGATCGAGTGTCTGAGCTCTCCGCGTGCCTCAAGCTCCTTCCAATGCGCAACTCGTCGATCGAAGCCTTCGCGGGTGACGTGTTCGAAATAGGTGTCGACGTTGAAGTCCTCGGGAACCTCGAAGTTAGGTAGGTGGCTTCCAGGATCTGAGAGATCGACGTTGCAGCGCTCGGCAATGGCGACGGAATTGGCCATCGCCCGCGGGAAGTCTCCGAAGACGGTGGCCATCTCCTCCGGCGACTTCAGGAAGAACTGGTCGCCGTGGTAGCGCAGGCGCTGCTCGTCGCCGACGTTCTTACCCGTGCCGATGCACAGCAGCACATCGTGTGGGCGGTGGTCGCCCTGTTTGAGGTAGTGCACGTCGTTTGTGCACACCAGTGGCATACCCAGGTCGCGCGCGATTGGCTGTAGTCCGGTGTTCACCGTGCGCTGTTCCTCGATACCCTGGTACTGCATCTCGAGAAAGAAGTTGCCCGCCCCGAGGATGTCTCGGAATGTGGCGGCGGCCTCGCGGGCTTTCCGCGGTTGTTCGTTCCGGAGCCCGGTGGCAACCTCGCCCTTCAAACATGCACTGAGACCGACGAGGCCGGAGGCGTGCTCGGCTAGCAGCTCCTTATCAATCCGGGGCTTGTAGTAGAAACCCTCGGTGTAGCCGGCCGAAACGAGCTTGATGAGGTTGTGATAACCGGTCAGAGTTTCTGCCAGTAGCACCAGGTGGTTGTTGGTCTCCCCTGGTGTGCCGCTTCGGGTGTGGCGGCTGCCGTTAGCGACGTAGACCTCGCACCCGAGGATCGGCTTGATGTCACGTTTCCTTGCCTCGTCATGAAAGATGACGCTCGAGAAAAGGTTGCCGTGCTCCGTAACCGCTAGCGCCGGCGCGCCGGAGGCTTTGGCGCTATCCAGTAGTTCGCCGATCCGACAGGCGCCATCAAGTAGTGAGAATTCGGTATGCAGGTGAAGGTGAACGAACTCGGAGGACACCGCGCCTCACTCCCACTCGATGGTCGAGGGCGGTTTACTACTGATGTCGTAGACCACGCGGTTTACGCCACGGACCTCGTTCACGATACGTGATGAGATTACGGCCAGTAGATCACTGGGAAGTCGGGCCCAGTCTGCCGTCATCCCGTCACGGCTTTCGACGGCCCGCAGCGCCACGACGTGCTCGTAAGTGCGTTCGTCGCCCATGACGCCCACGGTCTGGATGGGTAGCAGCACCGCGAACGACTGCCACAGGCGGCGATACCACCCGAACCGGCGGACCTCCTCGGCCACAACTGTATCGGCCGCCCGGAGAATCTCCAGTCGGGCCTCGGTTACTTCGCCCAGGATCCGCACGGCTAGCCCCGGACCAGGAAACGGCTGGCGCCACACGAACAGTTCGTCAAGACCGAGCTCTTCACCTAGGCTGCGAACCTCGTCCTTGAACAGCGCACGAAGCGGTTCGACCAACGCGAATCGGAGGCGTTCAGGAAGACCGCCTACGTTATGGTGGCTCTTGATCGGCGCGGCCGGTCCCACGACGGACACGCTTTCGATGACGTCTGGATACAGTGTCCCTTGAGCCAGGAAGTCGAATGATCCAAGTCGGGCAGCCACCGTTTCGAATACGTCGATGAAGGTCCCGCCGATAATCTTTCGCTTACGCTCGGGGTCGACAACGCCGGACAAGGTGTCGAGGAACTGCGTGCTCGCGTCCTCGTAGACCACGTTGAGCGGTATCTGCGTCGAGAAACGCTCCCGGATCTGCTTGGCTTCATCCTTCCGTAGCAATCCGTTGTCGACGAAGATGCAGGTCAATCGGTTGCCGATGGCCCGTTGAATCAGCAGGGCGGCGACTGTGGAATCGACCCCGCCACTCAATCCGCAGACGACACGACCATCCCCCACCTGCGCTTGAATCTGCGCCGTCGCTTCGTCGAGAAAAGACGCCATCGTCCAGTCGCCCGTGCAGCCACAGATAGGACCGGCAAACTCTCCGAGGATGTCGACACCACGTTCGGTATGGACCACCTCAGGATGAAACAGTAGCGCATAGAACCGCCGAGTCGCGTCCTCCATCGCGGCAATCGGAGCGTTGGCGCTGGTCCCGATCGCACGGAACCCGGAGGGCAGGTTGGAGATCCGGTCACCGTGACTGGCCCAGACCCTGAGCTCAGACGGTACCGTGTCGAAGAGCGAGCTCTCGGTGTCCACGGTCACAGTAGCGTGTCCGAACTCGCGTTCTGGAGCTGGCTCCACCGTCCCCCCGAGCATGTCGGTCATCAGCTGCATCCCGTAGCAGATGCCCAGGACCGGCACCCCGAGGTGGAACACGTCGGGTGCGCAGCGTGGAGCGCCGTCGTCGGAGACGCTCATTGGCCCGCCTGAAAGGATGATGCCTGCAGGTTGTCGTGTCCGGAGCTCGCTAACAGGTGTCTGAAAAGGAAGAATCTCGGTGTAGACCTTTAGCTCGCGCAGCCGACGCGCAATCAGCTGGGTGTATTGAGACCCGAAATCAAGCACGAGAAGCGTTTGATGTGCCACACGCGACCGATACGACAGGAAGAAGGTGAGATCGAGTGATTCTTTAGCTGCAGCTGTTAAGCTTACTATATCGAGGTAGACGGTTGCGTACCACAACATCTTGTAGTCCATCCATGATAAGCCCTACCATGTGCGTGTCATGCGTGGTGTTGGCGGCCGTGTTGCTCGCACAACCGCTCGCGGCAGCTCAGAGTTCGGATCGCGATCGCCGCGACCCGTCAACCCTTCTGCCTCTCGAAGAGCTCTGGACCACTAACCTGCCGGCCTCCCCGGCAGCTCCGCCCTTACACGCCGACAGCCGAATCTATGTCCCGCTTCGAGACGGACAGATAGTGGCGGTCGCCCTGCTCGATGGTGAGGTCGAATGGGAAGCGGTGCAGACCGTGGAGGGGGTGCCAGCCATCGGTGGAGGCCTGTTCTATGCGGCGACCTCGAACTCGCTCCGTGCGCTGAGTCTGGAGACCGGTGCCCTCGTTTGGCAGGTGTCCCTACCGTCGCGGCTCTCAGCGCCACTCGTCTGGAATAATGGGTGGCTAGTTGTGGCGCTTGAGTCCCAGGCGCTTCTGGCGTTGGCTGCCGAGACCGGTGAGACCATCTGGAACCGCGCTCTGGGCGGAGTTGCTCACGTGAGACCGGCCCTGGCTGCAGACCGCATGTATGTCTCTCTCGACAACGGTGGGCTGCTGGCACTCTCGCTGCGGAGTGGTCAGCTCTTGTGGGAGCAGCAATTTGATGGCCCCCCCACCGAAGTGCTTCCGCTGGACGATCTGTTCGTCGGGGCGACCGACAATCACTTCTATCGGTTATCGAGCGTTGACGGATCGGTCAAGTGGCGATGGCGCACCGGGGGCGATATCATCGGCCGAGCCGCCGTGGACGAGGAACGGGTCTATTTCTCCTCGCTCGACAACGTGGTGTGGGCCCTCGATCGGGCCAGCGGGAATCAACGGTGGCGGCAGACTCTCGCGGCCCGCCCGACCGACGGACCCGCGCATGCCGACGACCTGCTGGTGCTCGCCGGCCTCGGTCAGACCCTAAGCTTCCACGATCCTGAAGACGGGATGCTTTACGGCCGGCTACGTGCGCCGACCGAAGTGGCCTTTCCCCCGCTGGTTCTGACCGAGCCGACGCTGGGCGCGGTCGTGTTGTACGTCACCGGAGATGGCCGGCTGCGAGCGCTGGTGCGCGGTGCAACCCCATTTCTTGTCGAAGCCTCCGTGGCGCCGCTGTTCTTCAAGAAGCCAACGGCGGTTGCTAGCGGCAACGACGACGGCGATGAGGACGGAGCCGAGGCTGGGCCGGCCCTGATATCGACGCTGCTTCCGCCGCCCACGCTCGATGGTTCCCCGGCGCCGGCCGGCCTGACGGCCGCCGACCCCAGTGCGTTGCCGACTGTCGTGGCCGGACCCGCGTCGAGCGTAGCACCGGACAATTCGCTGTTCACTGACGTGCCAGCGCCCGTACAAGCTACTGTGGCGGAGTCCCCGCGGACTGAGACAACAATGCCGTCATCGGCCGCAACCGTCCCGAGTGAGCCGCCGCAAATGGCCCGCAGGGGGACGAGCTTTGCCGTGCAGGTCGCGGCGTTGACCAGTAGGGACTCCGCCGACGCTATGGTCGCCAGGCTGGCGGCCAACGACCTTCCGGCCTACGTGTTCGAGCCGGCGGCGGAAGACCGTCCGCGGCTCTTTCGGGTGCGGATTGGCGATTACCCTGATCGCGCCGCTGCCGAAGCGGTGGGTAGACGCGTAGAGGTGACGCTCGCCACTGAGTGGTACGTCGTTGCTCTGCCATAACCCCATACTGCCGCCTCCGAGCGGCAGTACCTTTGCAGAGATCTAGGGCGGGGCCTGTCGATTCCGCACGCATGGTGGCGTTAGGGCGCGTGACTAGTGCCTGTGTTCAGGCAGGCACGGGCCCAGTATGCTGGCGGTCTGCGGATATCTGGGCGAACTGTCACTGTCGTCGGACCCGCTGAGGACCACACGCTCGAGATGACACCTGTCCTCGTCTGGCGTCGCCTTCTGGTGACCACTGGCTGTGCGGCTCTGCTGCTGCTCGCCGTCGCGGCGGCGGCTGAACTCCTCCTCATTGGGCGAACGAATGCCGCCGCCCGCGAGCACGGTATTGACGAGCTGCGGGCTGAGGTTGTCGCGGTCGACACGGCTCTGGGCGCGGTGGCCCGCGGCCTGGCTGGCCGGTCCGAAGTGCGCGGTGGGATGGGTGGCGACCGACCGGCAGTCCGCCGGCTCTTCGAGGTCTTGGAAGATGTCTCCATAGCCGAGGGGAGCCCTGACCTGGCGATTACGGTGTACGACGCGCGCGGCACGCCGCGCGCCTGGAGTGGGCGCGGGGCCTCATTGTCTCGCGGTCGGGTCGGTTCCCGCCCCGCCGGGTTTGTCGACGTCGGGCAGGCTGGGCTGAGGTTGGTTCGGGTGGAGCCGGTGGTGGACGCCGCGCCAGAGACCACCGTGCGTCGGCTGGGCGTGGTGGTTGTCGAACAGGTACTGTCGGCGGTGCGGACCGAAGGCGCCGACCGGGGCCCCTTCGTGCTGGAGACGTCGGTAGGACGGGTGCGGGTGGGCCCGACCGGTCAAGGGATGACCGGTGCCGCGATGGACCGGTTTACGGTGGACGGGGCCGACGGCCGGGTGCTGTTCGACGCGACCATGAGCCTCGGTGACGTCGCCGAAACACGGGCGCGCTGGCGGGAAGCGGTCTGGTCTCTGCTGTGGCTTCTGGTGAGCTGTGCCCTACTCGCTGCGACCGGCTTGGTATTAGTGACCCGAGTATCGGCCCGATACCTCCGGACGTTCTGGGTCGCGGCCGCGTCAATCATGGGCGCTTGGGGGGCACTCTGGTTTGCCGCGACGCCCGGGCGGTTCCCACTCGCCATGGTCTCGCCCGGGATCTATACATCGGCGCGAGCGCCGATGCTACTCAGGACGGCCGTCGACCTCCTGATGGCTGGTGCGGCGCTCGCAGGTCTCGTCGTCTTGGTGGCTGATCTGGTGAATCGGTGGCGATGGCATGGGCGGCCGGGACGCGGCGGCGAAGGGTCTGAGGTGGCGCGGGTTGTCCTCTGGTCGCTCGGTTGTGCGTCTGGCGCCGCGCTGTTGCTCGGCGTGCAGGACCTGCTGGTGCGGGACACCGTGGCCGGGGTGCGAGTGGACCTGATGCACACGGCGATCGTGCCGATCGACACGGCGCGCGCTGCCATCCAACTGGCGCTGGTGCTGGTCACCGCGGCCATCATCTGGGCCGTCAGCCTGTTACTTGGGGCCGTGGCGGCTGCTTGGCCGGTCGCGTGGCTTCAGTGGCGATGGTGGTGGCTTGGGGCGTTGGCGCTTGCACCCGCAGCTGTCGCAAGTTTAGCTGCGCCGATGCCAGCGGTCCCGTCACTGCTCATCATGGGTGCCGCCCTGGGACTGGCCTGGCGGTGGCGGCCCTTGATGACCTGGTTCCGGCACGCAGACCCCCTGGCCAGATCGCTCGTGGTGCCGGCGGCGGTACTGCTTGCCGTCCCGCCGCTGTATGTAGGACTGGTCGATGCCACCGATCGAGAGCGTCGACGCGTCATAGAAGACGATTACGCTGGGCTGACCGCCGACCACCCTTATGACTTACAGAACCGGCTGGCACAAACGCAGGGACAGATCGATGCCATACCAGACTTGGCCGGCTTGGCGGCGCCTGGCGCGGATGCGGACCTAACTCGTCGGTTGGATACCGATCGGGCGTTCGGCATCTGGCAGCAGACGGCACTTGCCTCGTCCCGGCTCACCTCTTCAGTCGAGCTGTATGACGCGGCTGGCGAGTTGACAAGTCGGTTCGCGTTCAACATCCCTGAAGCGCTTAACGTCCCGGAGTACGCCCTGAATACCACCCAGTGGAGCGGCCAGGGATGTGACTGGCTTGTGTTCGGTGAAGTTGCGCCGTTCGGCTCAGAGGAGCGCCGTACGCTCCACGCGGAACGGGCTATCTGCGCGCTGACTCCGGACGGGGGTGCGGCGACACTGGGTGGGGTTGTCGTGCATGTCGCGCAGGTCGACTACGAGTCGCTGTCGTTTATCTCTCCTCGAAGCCCGTACGTAGAACTGCTCAGAGCCGGAATGACGGACGCCCTTCCCTCGGCGCCGGGACATGGCGTCGAGCTCGTTATCTACGGGTGGGGACTCCAGCCTACTTTCGTTTCAGGGCGTTCGGCCTGGCCGCTCGACGAGGCGCTCTTTCAGAGAAGCTACAAGTCGCGGACACCGTTCTGGACTCGACTTCACAAGGACGGCTTGGACTACGAGGTGCATGTGATCAACGACCGGGCCGGCATTTATGCGCTGGGCTATCCGGTTCACACGGGTTTCGACCACCTATTGCATCTGTCCGAGCTTGCCAGCCTCGTCATCGTCACGTTCGGCGTGCTCCTCGCGGCGGTCATCGTCGGGGGGCTCCTCTCGCCTGGGCTACGTCGGCTTCTGCCATGGCGCGAAGTCCGGGCCCGGTTCGCGCTCAAGCTTCAACTCTGGTTCTTGGGCGTGGCTGCTGTGCCGGTAGTTGTGATCGCGTTCTTCATTCAGGGCTATCTCGCTGACCAGCTCCGGGCCGATGTGGAGGCTGGAGCGGCTCGCACGGCGACGCTGGCCAGAAGCGTGATCGAAGAGTCTGCCGTCCTGCAGCCGGTGGAGGGACGGGTGGTCGCCCCGTTCAGCGATGAGGTGCTGGTTTGGATCAGCCAGGTCGTCGGCGAGGACGTGAATATTTTTCAGGGCGCCGAGCTTCTCGCCACGAGCGAACGTGACCTGTACGCCTCAGGTCTCCTCCCCACGCGGACTCCCGAGCAGGTGTACCGAGCGGTGTATCTGGACCAGCTGACGAGTTTTGTCGGAGAAGACTCAATTGGAGACCTGCGCTATCAACTGGCCGCCGCTCCAGTGCCGATGGTCGGACAGGATGCGATCCTGACCGTACCTCTAGCCTCACGACAGCAGGAAATCGAGAGCCAGATCGAGGAGGTAAACCGTCGTATCTGGGCCTCGACGCTCTTCTTCGTTGGTTTGGTCGGCGTGGTTGGATGGGGAATCGCGAGAAGCATCGCCGACCCGGTGCGCCGGCTCACTCGGGCTACGGGCCGAGTCGCTCAAGGCGAGTTCACGACCCTGGCGTCACTGCACCGGGTCAACCTGCTAAAGAGGCGGGTGGCCGAACAGTCAGCCGACGAACTCGACATTCTCGAGGCGGACTTCACGAAGATGGCCCAGGAGCTCGAAACGCAACGGAGACAACTCGAGCGGACCCATCGTCTCGAAGCGTGGAGCGAGATGGCCAGGCAGGTCGCGCACGAAATCAAGAACCCGCTGACGCCGGTGCAGCTGAACGCGGAGCATCTGCGTCGTGTCCATGCCGACCAGGGGGCTCCTCTGTCGCCTGTGCTCGAAGGCTGCGTGACGGCGATTCTCAAGCAGGTGCGGATCCTGCGCCAGATCGCGTCGGAGTTCTCGAGTTACGCCTCGTCGCCTAAGGCTGAGCCGGAGGAGACAGAGCTAGAGACCCTCTTGGAGGAGATCGTCTCTCCCTACCGCCAGGGGCTTGAAGGCCGGATCGAGGTCGTGGTGCGCGTGCCTCGATCACTGCCACCGCTTATTCTCGATCGCCTACTGATACAGAGGGCACTGATCAATATTATCGAGAATGCCCTCCACGCGATGCCGAGCGAGGGACGGCTGAGTATCGAGGTCGAAACGGCTGCGGCGCAAATCGAGCTCTCCGTCTCAGACACCGGAGTTGGGCTGGAGCCGGAAGCGCTGGCGCGAATCTTCGAGCCCTACTTCTCGACAAAGGTGACAGGGACAGGGCTGGGGATGGCGATCGCCAAACGGAACGTCGAGCTCAACGGCGGCAAGATCGCCGTGACAAGCGAGGCGGGGCAAGGAACGCGGGTCGCGGTCACGCTACCGGCGAGACCCCTGGTGGAGGCTGCCTCGGCCACGCCGTCAGCCACCGAGGCCTGAGCCGGTAGCTTGCGTGCGCTGTGTGGAGTTGGCTGTCGCGGCCTTGCCCCCACGTTTACTCGCGGGCCTGAGCTTGGTCCACAGGAATCCGCTCGGGCCAGACAGTAGGTAGGCGTAGGACATCGCGAAGAGAACCGGTCGGGGTTCGACGGCGATGGCCGCGATCAGGCCGGCGAACTGCAGTAAGACCAGAGACGAGCTGCGCGGCCGCAGTGCCAGGGCTCCGAGGCTGCGGAACCGGAGACGGCTCACCATGAGTCCGGCCGGGACGGTGACAATCGCCAAGGCCAGGGTGGGGCCTTGCTCGATCCCGAAACCGGCCGGCCACGCGAAGACGGTGGACGCGAGCACACCGGCCGACGCCGGACTGGGCATGCCGATGAAGTAGCGTTTGTCACTGCTGCCCGGCTGCACGTTGAATCGCGCAAGGCGCAAGGCGGTGGCGGTGACATACAGAAAGCCGATCGCCCAGCCAAGGCGGCCTAGGCCTTCAAGCCCCCAGCTGAACATCAGGATCGCAGGGGCGACACCGAACGAGATCACGTCCGCAAGCGAGTCGAACTCGCCGCCGAACTCGCTTGCGGCGTCAGCCAGCCTGGCGATGCGCCCGTCGAGCCCGTCCAGCACGATGGCGACGCCGATGAACACCGCCGCTGTCGCGTAGGCGCCCCGCATCGCGTGCACGATGCACGCATACCCGCAGAACAGGTTCCCGACGGTGAACATGCTTGGCAGAAGATAGACGCCGCGCCGGAATCGTCGGTTCTGCTTCTTGCCCCGGAGGACCGCTAGTACTCGAGCCATAGTTGCTAGATCAATCGCGCGACGATGGTTTCGCCGCCACGTACTGTGTCGCCTGCTGTGACTAGCAGATCGGTTCCGGCTGGAAGAAAGACGTCCATCCGGGAGCCGAACTTCATGATACCGAACCGTTCGCCCGTCCGCACCGAGTCTCCAACCTTTACCCGGCAGACGACGCGCCTGGCCAGCGTGCCAACCACTTGCCGGAATACGATCGTGTGGTCTTCATATTCAACCCATACTTCGTTTCGCTCGTTCTCGGCCTCCGCTCGGTCGCGGTATGCCGGTAGGAATTTGCCTGGTACGTGGTCGACGCGCGTGACGCGGCCCTCGTGCGGAACCCGGTTGACGTGCACGTCGAGCGGCGACAGGAAGATGCTGATTTGTTCCCAGGCCCCCTCCGGGGCGAGCGTGGGATCGGCCTGACCCGTTGAGAGAACCTTGCCGTCGGCCGGCGAAACCACGATGCCGGGTTCTGTGGGGGGATGTCGCACCGGGTCCCGGAAGAAGAGGCCGAGCGCCACACCGAGAATCGCTAGCCCGATGGCGGGAAGAGGGAGGCCAGTGAACAGGCATGCTGCGGCCGGCAGCCATGCGGCACCGATGAACGGCCACCCGGCGCGATCAATGGTCATGTAAACGAGAGGCGCGGTTCTGCCGTGACTCGCGGGTTGCTACGCTGTCGGCGGGTCGACGTGGCGGCGCAGGATGTGCTGCATCCGGTGTTTGAGCCGCAGCTTTCGTTTCTTCAAGGTGATCCGCTCCAGCTGTTCCGGTTCCGAGAGGATGTGCTGGCTTGAGAGCTGGTCGAGGCGGGTGTCCAGCACGTGGTGCTGTTCAGCGAGCTGGCGGAACCCGTGGTCGGTCCGCAGAAGTTGGTCTTTCAGTAACTGCGAGTCCGTCGTCATGCCACCTCCCTGGCGGCTCGGTTCATCGAAACTCGTCCACGACGATTGGTGCCGAAACGTACCACAAGGCCAGATGGGCTTCAAGACGGGCTCAGTGCCCGATGCCAGTAGATGAGCCCATCCTCGAGTGGGTCCTGGTAGTAGGCCTGGCGGACCGCCTCGCGTTGGAAGCCGAGGCGTTCGTAAAGACGCCTGGCGGCACGATTGGACCGCCTCACCTCGAGGCTCGCGGCACGCGCGCCCTGTTCGCGGCCGAGGTCGAGCATCGCTAGCACGAGCCGCTGGCCCATGCCCTGGCGTCGTCGATCTGGGTCCACCGCCACGATCAGGATCTCGAGTTCGTCCGCCACGACCCGCCCGACCACGAATCCTGCGATCGTTCCATCGGTATCGCGGACGGCCAGCACGATCGTGTGCGGATCCGCGAAGGCTTGTTGAAACATGGCAGGCGTCCAGGGACGGGAGAAGGAGGCGAGTTCGATACGGAGCAGGGCGGGAAGATCGGTAATCTGGCGCACCGCGAAGACCGTGGCCACCGGCGTCACTTGATCTGGCGCCGCCGGTCGCGGGCCCGTTCGGCGTCGGGTCGCCGCACGTAGACCGGTTGGATTGCGTGGGGCGCGTGAGCGTTCTCAGACCAGGGGGGGCGGGTGGCCATCACCGCTAGCGCACCGGCGATGGGGGGGAGATCGCCCACAAGATGAGTGGCGCTTGGAAGACGCGTTTCGAGCAGGTTTCGGCAGGCTGTGACCGCGTCCCCTACAACCGACAGCCGGGGGCGGTTGAGGTCCCCGGCCCAGCGCTCCAGGAGAGCGTCCGGCCGTTCGGCGACCGGCCCCAGATGCAGGCGCCAGGCCTCGGGCTCTGTCGAGTTCAGGTACAGGGCCGCGAAGACCTCGCCGCGCTTGCCGTCCATCCAGGCCAGGATTGCCTCGGGAGGAGAAGGTCGCCGGGAGTCTGGTGCGATCCCGATCTCGAGCAGGGCGTCGAGGACGGAGATGGCGATGGCCTTTCGACCAAGGGCGAGCGCTAGGCCCTGCACAGTGGCGATGCCCACCCGGAGCCCGGTGAACGACCCGGGGCCGGCGGCAACCACGAAGCGGTCGATGTCTCTAAGGGCGGCATCGTGCAATCCGAGCAGGGTCGTGATCTCGGACGGGAGCCGTTCGCCGTGAGTCCGTTCGCCCAGACCACTGCGGGCCTCGATGAGCCGGCCGTCGCGGGCTAGTGCGAGGCTGCCTTCGGTGGTGGTCGTGTCGAGTGCCAGGATAAGCATGGTGGCTTTGGAGAGAGGGTATACTCACACACATTCGCCGGTCGTAACAGCAGGCGCCGTCCGTTCGAGTGTGGCGCAGCCTCTCCCAGGTACCGTGACCCCATCAACGTCGAGCAAGTCTGCGTCCGCGCAGGGGCCGACGCCCGCCATGCGGCAGTATCTGGACGCTAAGCGGACGCACCCCAACGCGATTGTCTTCTTTCGGATGGGCGATTTTTACGAGATGTTTTACGAGGACGCCCTAACAGCGGCTCGGGTCCTCGATCTCACCCTGACCTCTCGATCGAAGGACGCCGGCGGCGGCATCCCGATGTGCGGGATCCCGCACCACGCAGCCGACGGCTACCTAACCCGGCTGGTTAAGAGGGGGTTTCGGGTCGCGATTTGCGAGCAGGTTGAGGATCCCAAAAAGGCGAAAGGGATCGTTCGACGCGAAGTGGTGCGTGTGGTGTCGCCAGGCACCTTCACCGACACCGCCTATCTCGAGGAGCGCGAACCGACCTATTTGATGGGTATTGCTGCCGAAATGGGGGGCACCGGGCGGCTCGGCATGGCTCTGGTTGATCTTTCCACGGGTCAGTTCGCCGCAGCTGAGTACGAGGGTGAGGCGGGTCGGCAAGCGCTGGCTGATGACATCGCTGTGCTGCGACCACGGGAGGTGCTGGCCGCGTCAGGGAGCAGCCTCGACGGCCTGTTTCCGCCGACGGCACCGCCTCTCGTGACCGAGATGGACGCCTGGGCGTTCGACCTCGACCGGGCGCGTGAGGCGCTGACCGAGCAGCTCGGCACCGTCGGGCTGGGTGGCTTCGGGCTCGACGACCGCCCGGCTGCCGTCGCCGCAGCAGGTGCGCTGGTCGCGTTTCTACGGGAGACCCAGAAGGCGCAACTGGGCCATGTCCGGAGCATCGAATTCCGTTCGGCCGATGGGGCTATGGTGGTGGATCCCTCGACAATGAAGCATCTGGAGGTCGTGGTCTCTAGCGAGGGGACTAGGACCGGCTCCTTACTTGACGAGATAGACCAGACGGTGACCGCCATGGGCGGGCGTCTGCTGCGCGGGTGGCTGACGGCACCGCTGGTCAATCGTGAACGGGTACAGGACAGGCTGGATGCAGTCGAGGAGTTGGCGTTCCGTACCGTGGAGCGCGGGAAGCTGCGCGAGGTTCTCGACGGAGTACACGACCTGGAGCGTCTGGTTGCCCGGGCCGCGATGGGGTCGGCCGGGCCCCGCGACCTCCTGGCGTTGCAGCGTTCACTCGCGGCGATTCCCAGACTCAAGGCCGTGGCGTCCGGGCTCGAGGCGCCGCTCACTACAAGCTTGCTGGCGTCGCTCGACGAGGTGCCGGACGTTCGCGACACTGTGGAGGCCGCTGTTGCCCCAGAACCCCCGGTGCTGGCACGCGATGGTGGTGCGATCCGAGACGGCGTCGATGCCGATCTGGATGAGCTGCGGGACGTCAGCCGGGGCGGCAAAGCGCAGATTGCGGCGATGGAGACGGCGGAACGGTCCCGCACTGGCATTGCCTCTCTCAAGATCCGGTTCAACCGGGTCTTCGGCTACTACATCGAGGTGTCGAAGGCGAACCTACACGCGGTCCCGGCGGACTATCACCGCAAGCAGACCATCGCCAGCGGTGAACGCTTCATTACCCCGCCGCTCAAGGAGTACGAGCGCAAGGTGATCGGTGCCGACGAACGCATTTTGGAGCGTGAGATCGAGATCTTCGACGGGCTGCGTGACCAGGTGGCCGCCGAAGCTGCTCGCATCCAGGAGTCGGCGCGCGCGTTGGCTACGCTCGACGTGCTTGCTGGGTTGGCCGAAGTGGCCGCCATACATGACTACACCAAGCCTCAGGTCCACGACGGGGACGAGCTACGGATTACGGAAGGGCGGCATCCGGTGGTGGAACGTCACGTGGGACATACTTTCGTCCCGAATGACGTGACCCTCAACGGCACCACCCACCAGGTCATCATCCTGACCGGACCGAACATGGGCGGAAAATCGACGTATCTCCGTCAGACTGCCATCATAGTGTTGTTGGCCCAGATCGGTTCGTTCGTGCCGGCGAATCAGGCGAAGGTGCCGATGACCGACCGAATCTTTGCCAGAGTTGGGGCATCGGACAACATCGCGCGCGGACAGTCTACCTTTATGGTGGAGATGGAGGAGACGGCTAACATCCTACATACCGCGACCTCACGTAGCCTGGTCCTGCTTGATGAGATCGGTCGCGGCACGGCGACCTACGACGGATTGAGCATCGCATGGGCGGTGGCAGAGCACCTGGCCACGGATCGCCGGGCGCGACCGAAGACTTTGTTCGCAACCCACTATCACGAGCTCACCGACGTGGCCGACGCCCTCGAGGGGGTGGCCAATTACCACGTCGTGGCTCGGGAGTGGGAGGACGAGATCCACTTTCTGCGGAAGGTCGAGGCTGGTCGATCGGATCGAAGCTACGGCATTCAGGTGGCACGACTGGCTGGCCTGCCAGCCACCGCGGTTGCGAGGGCAAAGCAGATCCTCTCGGGGCTCGAACGGGATGAGTTGTCACGGAGCGGGCGCCCGACGTTGGCTGGCGATGGCCCGGAGCCCCCGCCACAGCTCGGCCTCTTTGCCGGAGAGGCTGCGCCGTCACCCGCGCTCGTCCGTCGATTGCGGGAACTGGATATCGACCAGCTGACCCCGCTGGAGGCGCTGACCCTACTGGCTGAGCTGAAGGCCGAGGTCGACTAGCGTGCGCTGGAGTCTCGGTGCGGGCAATCGCTGTGCTCTGCTTAGGCCGGCGGTTCAGTAGTGGCAGAGCGAGTCGGTGTAATCGGCGGTGGCTTCAGCGGGCTGCTGTGTGCCTACCTATTGGAACAACTCTACGGCGATCGGGTCGAGGTGCAGGTGCTTGAAGGCGCCAGGCGCCTTGGCGGGCGGGTGCGAACCACGGTCGTGCCAGAAGTTGGCAGCGTATACGAGGCGGGCGTCGCCGAGTTCTACGACATTGCTGGCAACCCGCACCTGCGAAACCTCGTCAGCCATCTAGGGCTCGAGACGCGCCCGTTGACCGGCACCCCGTACTTCGTGGCATGCGATCAGGTCGTTTATGACGACGCCGGCCTCCAAGCACTGGTTGGGGCACGAGGGATGGACCAGCTCCGGCGGTTCTGGGACAAGGGCACACGGCTGCGACCGCCGCAGAGGTATGCGCAGGCAGGACAGCCGCAGGACAACGATCACCCATGGAGCGGACGAACGTTCGAGGACGTGCTCAGCGAGCTCGACGATCCGGTCGCGCGCTGGTTCACGGCCATGCAGTGCCACAGCGACCTCGCTGCCGAGCCGCATCAGACGAGCGGACTCTTCGGATTCGATAATCTGCTCATCGATCACCCCGGCTATTGTTCGATGTATACCCTGGCCGGTGGCAATGAAGGGCTCGTGCGAGCGTTGGCCGACCGAGTGGCTTCTCCCCTGCGCTCTGGGGCGGTTGTCGAGGCCATCGAGGCGACCGAGGATCGAGGCTTGCGGGTACGGATCGACAGCGCGGAGGAGGGAGTGGGTGCCCTCGATTTTGATGCACTCGTGGTGACGCTGACGCCACCCGCGTTGGCCAGCCTGCGGTGGAGCGATTCTCAGCTGGCTGCTGCCGTTGGCGCGCATCTGCGCCACCACGACCATACGACGGTCTATCTACGGGTGACTTTGTTCTTTGGGCGTCGTTTCTGGGCCGACCGCTTTCCCGAAGACTACTTCGTCAGCGATGCGTTCGATGGCGTCACGGTATACGACAAGTCTCCGACGCCTGATGCCGGTAGCCTCGGTATTCAGAGCTGGCTGCTCGGGGGAGACGCAGCCGCGCGTTGGGCGCGCCGGACGGATGAGGAGATCGTGCAGGGGGTGCGGGCTGCCATGCCGGGAGTGCTGTCCGGCGCTGAGACCCATTTTTTGAGCGGCGCCGTAGACCGCTGGCAGGGACGAAGCGGAGTGTCGGCGCTGCCGGGCGGCGTGCCGCTGCAGCCGCTCGAGACTCGCCACTGCCCCGATCCTAGATGGCCGCAGTTGATCTTGGTGGGCGACTATTTATACGACAGCACGATCTGCGGCGCGCTCGACGCGGTGCTCTGGGCTGTCACCCGGATCGGCCAGCGGCTCGGCGAGGCCGCTCCCC
>DEAA01000075.1:0-6337 GCA_002346545.1 Acidobacteria bacterium UBA2994 | reverse complement strand
AGCTCGGCGAGGCCGCTCCCCAACCGCTGTCGATCTTTAGTCGTCCCAACACGCCGGTGCCAGACGATCCGGCGTCCGGGTTTTTTCTCGATCAGGCGGTCGGAGTGAATCGTTAGGCTCCGAGGCTTGAGCGTGGGGACGCCGGCCTGGCAGGTTCCTGCAGGGTGAGACAGTGCAGGGCGCCAAGCCCCCACACCAGATCAACCGCGTGGACACCTCGCACCTCGCGCCCCGGGAAGAGATCCGCCAGAGTTTCGAGGGCGGTCCGATCCGCCGGATCATTAAAGGTGGGCACCAGGACCAGCCCGTTGCAGATGAAGAAGTTGAGGTAACTGGCGGGTAGGCGTCGGCCGGCGAACCGGAGCGGCCGGGGCATTGGAAGGGTGACGATCCTGAGCCGTCGTCCACCAGGCCGAGCGTGCCGTAGGCGTCTGAGGTTCTCAGCGAGCGCACCGTGGTTCTCATCGGCCGTGTTCGGTTCGGTGGCCGCGACCACGGTATCGTGCGAGATGAAGCGGGCGATGTCGTCCACGTGGCCATGAGTGTCGTCGCCGACGATGCCCCGGCCCAACCAGATCAGGTCGGTGATCCCGAAGTATGTCGCCAGTGCCGTCTCCACCCCGTCTCGACCGAGTCCCGGATTCCGAGGTTGGATGTGGGCATCTAGTAGGCACTCCTCGGTGACTAGCGCGGCCCCGGCTCCGTTAGCGTCGAGCGCTCCCCCTTCGAGCACTATCGGCTGACCGGTGTCTGGCCGGGTAGCGACCAGTCGCGGTATATCGCGAACATGCGCGATGCGAGATGGTAGCCGATTGTCGCGCTGCCAGTTCGGGTACTTTGCCCAGCCGGTGAAGCGCCAGTCGACGAGAGTAAGCGATGAGGTGTGGACGTCAACGGTGAAGCAACCACCGGTATCTCGAAGCCAAGACCGGTCGGTGGCCCAGCGATGCCAGCGTAGCCGGTCGGCGCGCGCGCCGGCCCGCGCCAGCCGGCTCCGCGCCGTCCGCTCCTGGCCGCGGTCAGCGACGATGAGCTCGACCGTTTCGGCGTCGGCGAGATGCCGGACTAGGTCGGCGTAGCACCAGCGGACCGAATCCAGTTTTCCGGGCCAATCCGACGCCTCGTGTGGCCAGGCCAGCCAGGTCGCGCGGTGCGATTCCCATTCGGCCGGGAGGCGATAGCGGAGCATCAGGTTTCGTCGCCGGGCGGCTCGCTCGCGGTGCGCTTGTCCAACAGTCGCCGCGTGAGGTCCCGGTAGGTGTCGATACGGCGGTCTCGAAGGAACGGCCACCCCTGGCGCTGTCGTTCGATGGCGTCTCTATCGCAGGTTGCAAGAACTACCTCCGGTGCCTGCACTGCGCTGTCGGCCAGAATCTGGCCGTCCGGACCGCACGCGAAGGAGCTGCCCCAAAAGGTTAATCCGTTGTCGGTTGGGCCCTCGTGCCCGACTCGATTGATCGCGGCCACAAACACGCCGTTGGCGATGGCGTGCGCGCGCTGCATGGTGCGCCAACTCTCGCGCTGGGTCGCGCGCTCCGTGGCACGTTCGGCCGGGTGCCACCCGATCGCGCTGGGATAGACGAGCAACTCGGCGCCGGCCAGGGCCGACAGGCGTGCCGCTTCGGGGAACCACTGATCCCAGCAGATTAGCGGTCCGACCCTGGCATAGCGGGTATCGAAGACCGGATAGCCTAGGTCGCCGGGTGTGAAGTAGAACTTCTCGTAGTACAGCGGATCGTCAGGAATGTGCGTTTTGCGATACCGGCCGAGTAGCCGGCCGTCCGCGTCGATGACCACCACCGTGTTGTGATAAACGCCGGCGGCACGTCGCTCAAAGACAGGGGCCACTAGCACGACGGCCAGCTCAGCCGCCAGTGCGGACAGATGTCTGGTTGTTGGGCCAGGGACCGCCTCGGCCAGTTCGAAGTAGGCGACGTCTTCAGATTGACAGAAGTACATGGAGCGGAAAAGTTCCGGTAGGCAGAGGATCTGTGCTCCGGCTTGGGCACCCTGCCGGACCCCCTCGACGGCCGCCGCCACGTTTCCTGCCGGGTCATTACCGCAGGCCATCTGCACGAGGCCCACGGTGAAGCCGCTGTTCGGCACAGAGCAGCTACCCGTCGTTGGAGAGTGCCTCGAGCTCGCGCTCGGCGGAGCCAAGATAGGGCGAGGCTGGAAACTCGTCGAGCACGCGCTGGTAGGTCGCTCGCGCATCGCCGGTGCGGCCGGCACGGTCGTATGCGGTCGCAAGGCGCATCAAGACCCCGTCAAGCGGTAACTGGGCAGCAGCTTCGGCGCCGCTCGCTGATTCGAGTAGCTCAATTGCCGCAGCGGCGCTGCCGCGGGCCAGCTCCACGTCGGCAAGCCCCAGAGCAGCCATGCGCGCGTACAGGCCGGCGTCCTGGTCGATGACCTCGCGATACTCTGCCGCTGCCTCGTCGTGCCGGCCCAGGTTGGCCAGTGCAGCTGCGGCCCGATAGCGTGCCGTGATACCCGGTTGTGACGACGGATAGGCATTGGCCGCGTTAAGTAGGCGCGGTAGCGCCTCGTTCATCTTGGCCTCGAGGGATGGGTAGGTGCCAGGCGGCTGAACGAACGGTGGCACCGGGGCGGTCTCCGCCCCTTCTCCTTCCGCGGCTTCTGGCGGCGGTGGTGGCACGACGGGCGCGTCGGCGACGACTAGAGCTTCGGCTAGTAGGAAGCCGGCACGGCCGGAGTTTCGGTCTGTCCAGAAGCTATAACCGCCGTAGAGCACGAGCAGAGCCGTGCCGATCGCGATGCCGACAGCAAGGCTACGGCCCCAGTCTGAGAGCTGTCCCCCGAGACTTGCCATCGCGACGGCGAAGGCGTTCTCCTTAAGATGATGTCGCTCGCTCCGCTTCATGAATCTCTCTTCACCCGTCCGTCGATTTTTCTCGAACCTCGGCGAAACAGTGTACCAGAGTACGTGTTGACAGGTGGCCGTCGAGCGGAGGAAAAATGGCGCGCGTGCCAGGATTCGAACCTGGGGCCTACCGCTTAGGAGGCGGTTGCTCTATCCAACTGAGCTACACGCGCTTGCGTCAAGTGTAGCAGTCCTTACTGAGCACCAGACCGGGTCGATCGGGGCACAGTCGGGGCTGGCGGGACCAGGGGTGCGGTGGGAGTGGGACGCCAGGGGGAGGCGGCACATCAGGCGTCGAGAATCGATGCTCTCGAGGTTAAGTTGGAGCGCTCAATGCCCGGCAGTAGACCTAATCCGACAATGACTGCGGCTAGACGGCGCCGTAGGCCAACATGGCATCGGCCACTTTGACGAAGCCGGCGATGTTCGCGCCCTTGACGTAGTTGACGCGTCCGCTGCCGTCCTCTCCATAGTCACAGCACTTCTCGTGGATTTCGATCATGATCTGGCGGAGGCGCTCGTGTACCTCCTCTCGCGACCAGCTCATCCGCAGGGCGTTCTGGCTCTGCTCCAGGCCTGATACCGCGACCCCACCCGCGTTGGCCGCCTTGCCCGGTCCGAACAGGACGCCCGCGTCGAGAAACGCCTCGGTTGCGGCCAGTGAGGAGGGCATGTTGGCGCCTTCGCTCACCGCCTTAACCCCGCCCCTGATCAGCTGCCCGGCGTCGTCGACATCGATCTCGTTTTGTGTGGCGCACGGGAGCGCCACGTCGCAGGGAATGCCCCAGGGACGCTGACCTTCGTGGTAGGTGCAACCGAAGCGCTCGGCGTACTCAGAGATCCGCCCGCGCCGTAACTCCTTCAGCTCCTTCACGAACGCCAGCTTTTCGCCATCGATGCCATCAGGGTCGTGGATGAAGCCGCCGGAATCTGACAGGGTCACCACTTTGGCCCCCAGGGCGGTCGCCTTCTCGACCGCGTAGGTCGCCACATTGCCAGACCCTGAGACTACGCAGGTAGCGCCCTCGAGGCTGCCACCGTGTCGGGTGAGCATGTTGCTGACGAAATACACGCAGCCATATCCGGTGGCCTCGGTGCGCACGAGACTCCCGCCGAACGCCAGCCCCTTTCCGGTCAAGGTACCGGTGAAGCGGTTGTTGATGCGCTTGTACTGACCAAAGAGATAGGAGATCTCGCGAGCCCCGACCCCGATGTCGCCGGCCGGGATATCCACGTCTTCTCCAATGTGCCGCGCGAGCTCGGTCATCATGGAATAACAGAAGCGCATCACCTCGGCGTCGCTCTTTCCTTTCGGATTAAAGTCCGAGCCTCCCTTTGCGCCCCCCATCGGTAGGCCGGTCAAGCTGTTCTTGAACGTTTGCTCGAATCCGAGAAACTTGAGGATAGAGAGAGTGACGTTGCGATGAAAACGCAGCCCCCCCTTGTAGGGGCCGATGGCGTTGTTGAACTGCACGCGATAGGCGCGGTTGGTCCGGATATTGTTCTGATCGTCGAGCCAGCATACTCGGAAGATGATGATCCGATCCGGCTCGGTCATCCGCTCGAGAATGGCGCTGTCCGCGTACCGCGGATGGTTCTCAAGGAATGGAAGAAGTGACGAGACGACCTCTTGTACCGCTTGGTGGAATTCGGGCTCGCCTGGGTTCCGGCGGACGAGGCCCTGTATGAAAGTTTCGAGGTCGAGGGTGGCCATCGGCGTGGTCCTTGATGTCGGGGTTGCAGCCTGGCCTCCATTGTAGCGTGGCGGCTGACCCCGGCCTCCGGGTCACCGCTCACTGGGCCGTGCTACGCTAGGAGGCGATGAGGATCACGGTCGGCTGAATGAGGATTGGTTCGACCGTCCGCACGACGACGGTGTCGAGGTGTTCGCCCTGGCCAGTTAGGTCGGAGTTAACGACGGTCTAGCGGACGCAGGCTAGGGCTCAGTCGTTCCGGCGTCAGCGCTGGTCTCCGCTAGGGCGGCTAGCCCCTGCGAGACTTCGACGTAATCCTGGTAGCGTCGCTGATATTGCTCGAGGCGATCGCGTTCCAGCGTGTCCAGCCGGGCTCGCGCCGCTTGCGCAGCGCTCGCCTCAGCCGTCTCTAGCGTTGCCTCGATGGCCGCGCTCTGAGTACGGTACTCTGTATCGTTTCTGCGCTCCCACTCCAGCCACTCGGCGGTCCATTTAGCCTCTACCGATTCGATCAGCTCCTGACTGAAAGGGAAACGCTTTCCGTTGATCGACTCAAGTGCTCGGAATGCGTCGGGGAAGAGCTGACGCGCTTGTTCGGCAATAGGGTGCCAGGCGAGCAATCGTCGGGGGTGTTCCCGCGCTTGGGCGGCGAGCGAGCCAAAGGTCGCCACCAGCGCCTGGATCTGCCGGTCGCGTCTCATCCCGCTGAGATGCCGGATGATCAGTCCGCCCAACAGGCCACAGAGAAGCACGAAGAGGCCGAGGGCGGCCGCAATCATATTGGGTCAGTCGTCGTAGGTAAGTCCCACGAAGATCGGCGTGTCATCTAGACGCGCGCGACCACCGAGGAACGTGAGCTCGACAAGGAACGCCGCCCCAATGACCTCGCCTCCCGTCTGCTTGATGAGGTCGAGCGCCGCGCGGGCCGTGCCGCCGGTGGCTAGCAGGTCGTCCACTATGAGTACTCGTTGTCCCGGTCCGATAGCGTCGTCGTGGACCTCGAGGGTATCGGTCCCGTACTCGAGCTCGTAGGACTGGCGAAGTGTTGAGCCCGGCAGCTTGCCTGGCTTGCGCATCGGGACGAACCCGCTCCCCAGGCGGTCGGCCATGGCGGCACCGAGAATGAAGCCTCGACTTTCGATACCCACGATGAGGTCGATCTCCTGGTCGCGGAACGGCTCGGATAACCCTTTGAGAAGCTCATTGAGCCCGACCGGGTCACGAAGAAGCGTCGTGATGTCGTAGAAGAGGATCCCCGGTTTCGGGAAGTCAGGGACGTGTCGAATTTTGGATTTCAGATGATCCATGGTCGGTTCTCCACCGCCTCAAGTGCGCCGGCGATTATAGCGGACTGTCTCCGACGTGGTGGGTACCCGGTTGCATTCGCCGGGCCGCGGAGATGCGAGCGGCGTCCATGGCGCGGCGTGGCTGTGGGACCGCGAAGTGCTACAATCGAAGGAGATCCGATAGCCTCGGCGGAACGAGCCTGCCTCTCGTCCTCTGCGCGTCGGCCGGGGCCGGCTGGGTATCGAGGCGGGTCAACGATCGGGGTCTGAGGATATCCGTGTCACCACCACGCCAATTAACGAGTCTCGCTAAGAGTGCCACCGCGCTGGCGAGCCTGTGTCTCGTCAGTGTGTCGCTGGCTTCGGCCGCGGAGGCCCAAGTGTCTCGCGTGCTCGACGAGACGCGGGTCTTGGCTGTCATCGCGGCGGGCGGTCGCGTCCCACGACCGGTGGAACTGATCGATCGTGGCGGG
>DEAA01000055.1:3782-6948 GCA_002346545.1 Acidobacteria bacterium UBA2994 | reverse complement strand
GTTCGTGAACGCGCTCAGCGACTATTCTTCGTTCAACCCCGGCCGTTTCGTCGACGGCACGAGCCTCGCTCCCTACTCGCTTACCCTCGACGACTTCCAGGTCCTCTACCGGCTGCCCGGGACGCCCGGCGCAGGCCAGGCCGGCGACTTCTCCGCCGACATCACGATCCGTCAACCCGGGCAGGACGACCTCGCGCAGAGCGTGATCGTGAACTCCCCAATCACGGTCGAAGGCGACCGAATTTACCTGCTCGGCAACGGATACGCCCCCACCCTCACGGTCCGCGATGCTGCTGGCGAGGTGGTGTATCGCGAGTCGCAGCCGTTCCTGCCGCAGGACTCCAACATGACCTCGCTGGGGATCATCAAGATCCCGGACGGGCTGCCCGAACAGGTCGGGCTGGTCGGGTTCTTCTACCCGACCCAGGGGGTGCTGCCCTCCGGCGCGTTCACTTCCGTCTACCCCGACGTGGTCAACCCTGTGCTCACCCTCAACGTGTTCAGTGGAGATCTCGGTATCGACGACGGCACTCCGAGGTCGGTGTACACGCTCGAGGTCGACGGTCTTACCCAGCACACTGGCGGCGACACCGGCGCCGACTCCCTAGAGCTCACCCCCGGCGCCACCGTCGATCTGCCGAACGGGTGGGGCACCATCACCTGGGAGGAAATCACGGCGGAGGAGCCGGTGAAGCGGTTCGCGTCGCTGCAGATCCGACGAGACCCCAGCAGCGGCTGGGTGCTTATGTTCTCCGTCCTTGCCACCCTCGGCCTGTTCGCCGGCCTGTTTGTGCCCCGCCGTCGGCTCTGGGTGAAAGCCCGCACCACCCCGGATGGTGTGCACGTCGAGTACGCGGGACTGGCGCGCGGCGAAGACCCTACTTTGGTGCGCGCCGTCGAGGAGTTCGCGACCCGCCACGCGCAGACCCTCGATTCGGAGCGTGACAGTGGGGGGGAGCGGTGATGAACGTTTGGATCCCGGATGCCCCACCGACCCTGGTAGGGTTTCTCACCCCGGCCCCGCTCCCTGCTCCGGTGCTGCTGCTCATCGCGGGATTCCTCGCGGCCGCCTACCTGGCCGGCGCGGTCCGGATGTGGGTACGCGGGCGCGGTTGGCCGGTCTGGCGGACGGCCAGCTTCCTACTGGGTTGTATTGCCCTTGCCGCGGTGACCGGGCTGGCGGTGGAGAACTACGGGTACGCGCTGTTCTCGGTGTTTATGTTTCAGCAGCTCACCCTGATGATGGCGATCCCTCCGCTGCTGGTCCTCGGTTCTCCCGGCACCTTGCTGCTGCGCGCTACCCCGCACCGCGGAGCGGGCCTGCTGGTGCTGCGTGTCGCGCATGCCGGGCTGCGCAGCCGCACTGCACGGTGGCTGCTCAGCCCGTGGCTGGCGGTGCCGCTGTACCTGGCTGCGTTCTACGGCCTGTATCTGGCGAACTTCGCCGACCCGATCCTGTCCACCATCACCGGGCACACCCTCCTCGAGGTCGGATTCCTCAGCACCGGGATGCTGTTCACCATCCCGGTGCTGTCCTCTGACCCGTTGCCGGTGCGGATGAGCCACGGCGGCCGCGCCCTGGACGTGTTCGCCGAAGCGGCCCTGCACGCCTTTTTTGGTGTCTTCCTGATGATGGCCACCACCACTCTCATCGACGGGTTCGTCGGCCCGACGAGCGCGTTGGGCATCGACCCGATCGAGGACCAGGGTATCGCCGGCGGGCTGGCCTGGTCCTACGGCGAGGCCCCCACCCTGTTGATGCTCATCTACGTCATGCACCGCTGGTTCCGCGACGACACCGCCCAAGCCGCAGCCGCCGACCGCCGCGCCGACGCGCACGGCGACCCCGAGCTCGACGCCTACAACGACTACCTCACCCGACTCCACCAGAAAGACACCTGACCTATGCGCACGCCCCTGCCGACCCCTGCCCCGGCCGCCGCGCCGGAGCGGACCGTTGCGGCATGGTCGCTGCCGGTGTGGGCGGCGGTGCTGGCATCCGCGGCCGCCGGCCTCTTGCTGGATCTCGCCTCCGCACCGGTGGGGTGGTGGCCGGTGACGTTCGTGAGTGTCACGGTCGCCCTGGTGGCCCTGATCGGCCGCAGCATCGGCGGGGCGTTGCTGGTCGGCACCGTCTTCGGCGCCGTGTTCTACACGACCCATCTGATGTGGGTGGGGGAGTTCCTCGGCCCGGTGCCGTGGCTTGCCCTCGCCGGGCTGGAAGCGGCCCTGTTCGGCGTCGGGGCGGTGCCGATCGCCCTCGCCTACCGGTGGGCAGCACGCTACCCGGCCCGGGGTCTCGTGCAGCTCCTCGCTGTCCCGCCGCTGATCGGGGGACTGTGGGCGTCCCGGGAGGTGGTGATGGGCGCATGGCCGTACTCCGGGTTCCCGTGGGCCAGGGTCGGGATGACCCAAGTGGGCGGCCCACTCGCCGAAGTCGCGTCGTGGACGAGCGTGACCGGCCTGTCCCTGTTGATCGTCGTGGTGTGCGCCGCAGGGGTGCAATGGATCCGTGCCGGCGGCATCCGGTTCCTAGTGGGACTGCACCCCGCCGTGAGCATCGCCGCTCTCCTGGTCATCGCGCCGCAGTTCCCCACCGCGCCGGCCGGGGAGTTTCGGGTCGGCTGGGTGCAGGGCAACGGCCCCACCGGGTACTTCGACGACAAGACCCCCGGCGAGGTCCTCGCCGCACAGACGGCCGCCACCGTGCCGCTGTACGGGCAGCCGATGGATCTTCTGGCCTGGCCGGAAGGCGGCGTCGATGCCGACCCCCTGAACGCCCCGGCCACAGCTGCCGGCCTGGACCGGGTCGTGAAAGCCGCGGGGGCGCCGTTGCTGATGAACGCCGCCACCACCCGCGGCGCCGACGTGTTCAACACCTCCTTGCTATGGACCGCGGACCCTGCCGGGAGGCAGTGGCACGACAAGGTCAACCCGGTCCCGTTCGGGGAGTACGTGCCGGACCGGTGGTTCTACGAGCTGATCGCCCCCGACCTGGTCGGGCTGATCCAACGCGAGTACACCCCCGGCAGTAACCCGCCGCTTGTGCAGGTCGGGGACGTCGGGGTGGGGTTGGCGATCTGCTTCGACGTGATCTACGACACCGTCATCTGGGACGCGGTCAGGGCCGGTGCGGAGGTGTTCGTGTTCCAGACCAACAACGCCG
>DEAA01000055.1:0-3422 GCA_002346545.1 Acidobacteria bacterium UBA2994 | reverse complement strand
GATGCGCGCCATCGAAACCGGCCGTGCCGTCGTCAACGTCTCCACGGTGGGCACCAGCCAGGTGATCGCCCCGGACGGCACCACTCTCGACAGCCTCGACGTCGACACAACCGGCGCCGCCATAACCACAGTCCCTTTGCGAGAGGGCGTTACCCCTGGCGTCCGGTTAGGACCATGGCTCTCGTTCCCACTCGTCCTAGGTAGCGGCACCATCCTGGCAGCGCTAGGCCTCTCATCACGAAGGCACGCGCTCTCGGCTGGTGGCACGCACGAAGGCAAAGGAAACAGCGCGCGATGGGCCTAGCACCAGTGTCTAGACGGGAAGAAGTTCGGTCAATTTATGGAGTGGCATCCAACATGCTCCATGACCGCATGAGTCGGCGTGGCCTGCTGGCGGTTGTTGCAACAGGTTTTGCTGCTCTCGTTACAACTACGGGGAATCTGCCGGCTGGTGCGTCTGTAACCGATTATCCGTCGTGGGAAGAGGTGGAGGCGGCGAGAGCGAGTGAGTCTGAGACAGCGAAAAAGGTGCAGCAAATTCAGTCACTCATTCGTGCTCTCGAAGAGGAGGTGTCGAGCACCCGGGAGGATGCAGCGACTGCAGCTGACGATTTTTATCGTGCGCAGCAGGCGTCCTTCGCGGCGGCTCTGCGAGCAGATACTTTGCAGTCTCAAGCGACGGCGCAAGCTCAGACGGCGGAAGCCGCCGCGGTTACCGCTGGCCGGCTCGCGTCTCAGTTGTACCGCGACGGGGGTGATTCCAGTTCCATCAAGCTGTTTGTCTCCGGCTCGACAGATAGAGCAGAGGAGCTGCTGTCCCGGCTGGGTGTGATGGAGAAACTGCTTGAGAAGAACCAGGCCGCTTACGCGAATGCAGTTTCTGCGCGCGATGCCGCCCAGAGCTTGGCAGACCAAGCAGAAGTCGCGAGGCAAGAACGGGACCAATTTCAGAGGTCAGCTGAGCGTGCCATGACCAGGTCTCAGCGTGCGGCGGACGCCGCAAGTGAGGCCTTGGATACGCAGTCCAGCCACCTTTTGGACCTAGAGGCCCAGCTTGCAGCTCTCAGAGATACGCGGGCCAAGACAGCCGCTGCATATCAACTGGGGGTTGCCGCTGCTCGCGCCGAAGAGAAGAAGCGACAAGCAGAGCGTGCCGCGGCCGAGAGGTTGGGGGGTTCTCGAGGGGTGACCAATTCTGGCTGGACGAGACCCACAGCAGGTGGGCTCACATCCAGGTTTGGGCCCCGCACGTCTCAGTGCGGTCCGAGCTACTGTTCGAGCAGCAACCACTACGGGGTAGACCTCAGCGGCGGGTGCGGTGCGGAAATTTACGCAGCAGCCTCCGGCACCGTCGTCTACGCCGGGTACAACGGCGGATACGGCAATTACATCAAGGTCGACCACGGGGATGGCGTCGGCACCGGATATGCACACATTCGCGATGGTGGGTATCACGTGCGCTATGGGCAACGCGTCGACGCTGGAACTCTTATTGGTCGTGAGGGCAGTACTGGCACAGCATTCGGCTGCAACCTTCACTTCGAGGTGTATCTCAACGAAGCGCCTGTCGATCCCGCTGCTTTCCTCAGCGCCCGAGGGGTCGCTCTTTAGCCGCGAGCAGACTAGGAGAAACATGAACCCAAACAGTGCGGAATCACAACCACCTCTGCGTCGAGAACTACGAGGAACTGCCCGAGCCAGAAAGAGTGCTGTCCGGAAGCCAGCGTCGCCACGAATGCTCGCCCCCCATGGCAGACGTGTGCAATCGTTGACGGCTTCCGCAATGGTCGTTGGCATGCTGACAACCGCGATTGCACCGGCATACAGTGCCTGGTCGCAAAGCGACCCCGCTCCGAGGACACTTTCACAAGTCGCTGAAGAAGACGCGCAATCGCTTATTGTCGCTTCTGAGGGTGGGCCGGCCAAGTTTGAGCGGGAGAGCTATTCAGCCACGACTCGGGAGGAAATTATCCAACAGCGGGCCGCAGAGGTTGCTGCGGCTCGCGCGAGAGCCGCAGCAACCGCGACAGCTGCGTTGCCTGCGGCAGACTATGTCGTTCCGGAGGGCAGCGGTGATGTCCGGTGGCCGGTAGGAGGGCCATTCCGAGTTACCGACCGCTTCGGCGCCCGAGGGGGTGCCCACATGGGTACCGATATGGTCGCAGCTGGTGGAACCCGCGTATTCACTGCCCTGGATGGGGTGGTCACCGTTTCACAGGATGGATATGGCGCCTACGGCGTCACCGTTGTTGTGGAATCCCAGCTCGATGGTCAAACAGTCAAGACCGTTTACCCCCACATGCAAACGGGAAGCCGCCAGGTGGTAGCTGGCGACACGGTCAGCGCAGGACAGACAGTAGGGCTGGTGGGGAGCACCGGCCGTTCCACCGCAAACCATCTTCACTTCGAGGTCTATGTCAACGGCACGGCTGTTGACTCACTGGCCTGGCTCGAAGTGAACGCGGGCTAGCTCTCAGGAACCACCCACGCACTCCGCTTCCGACTCAGGTGGGGTAGCCCCCTGGCCGAACAATAAGGAATGAGACCTTCCTGTGACTGGATCAGAAACGCTCGCTCTCGACAGCATTTCACTACTGCTGGTGTGGACAGCGATCGCTACCTACGTGCTTGCGTTCATCGCCTACACCATCGATCTTGCCCAACGGTCCGCTAGCGCCAGCGTCCCGCAGCCGGAGCCGGCGATGGTTAACGCCGGCTCACGGGTAAGCCATCTTGGCCAGAGCCGCCGCGGCGGCATGGGTAACACTATTCACACGCCTCCTAGGCAACGGCCCCGATTGCTGTGGGCGCGGATCGGGACGTCTCTGACCGTCCTGGGGTTTCTATTCCAGCTAGCTGGTGCGATTCTCCGAGGGGTCGCGGCGGAACGGGTGCCGTGGGCGAACATGTACGAGTTCGCGCTGACTGGCACGACGCTGATCGTCGCCGTCTACCTGCTGGTGTTGCGCCGCTACGACCTGCGCTTCCTCGGTGGGTTCCTGATCTGCATGGTGGTGCTACTACTGGGCGGGGCGACGATCTCGTTCTACGTCGAGGTCGTTCCGCTGATGGATCCGCTCAAGAGCGTGTGGCTGGTCATCCACGTCTTCGTCGCCTCACTAGCCACCGCCCTGTTCGCGATCGCCTGCGGTATCTCCGTCACGCAGCTCCTACAGACTCGTCGGGAACGCCGCAGCCGAGCATCCGCCGATACCGCTCGTATACACGGTCCAGGCTTCTTGCGGACTCTGCCCAGCGCGGATGCGCTCGAGTCCCTCGCGTACCGCTTCGCGATCGTGGGGTTCGTGTTCTGGACGTTTACCCTGATCGCCGGCGCGATCTGGGCCAACGACTCCTGGGGCCGCTACTGGGGGTTCGATGTCAAGGAGGTGTGGACGTTCGTGATCTGGGTGCTCTACGCC
>DEAA01000051.1:42523-43315 GCA_002346545.1 Acidobacteria bacterium UBA2994 | reverse complement strand
TACAGGTCGTAGCGCACCCGGCCCATGAACTCGTTGGCGGTCTTGCCGAACGCCGGGTCGCTGGAATCGTCGAGGTTCCCCGGCGCCTCGTCGTTGGCGAACAACAACCCAAGCGTGGTGTTCCCGATCTTGCCCGTGACCTTAGCGCCGTAGCGAGGGTCAACGATGGTCCGGGTATTCACGAAGTTCACCGGCCCAGGCACACTGAAGATCTCTTGGCCTTCAAGAAAGAAGGGGCGGAGCTCGGGGAAAAACAGCGGGAATCGCTGGTTTACTTCGATCTGGGGCCGATCAGATTCGATCTGAGAGAAATCAGGGTTATAGGTGAAGTCCAGAGTGAGATTCGACGTGAGCCCGTACTTGAGATTGATCCCGCCTTCGGGCTGCGACTCGGTCGGGAACGCGGCCGTGCTCTGGTCCAGCCTACCCGCCTGGATGGCAGTGACCGTAGGCAGGATCTCGAGGTTACGGCTGGTCGACAGTCCGGTCATTCCGTCGAGGAGCCCCATCTGCGGAAGGAAACCTGATACGTCCCGGGAGATCGGCGACCACACCACGGTCTCGTCCTTGTCCCGGATCCGTCTGGTGATCTGGAATCCCCACCGATGGGCCTGATCGCCCACGACCGGATAACGGAGGCTCTTGAAGGGAATCGCCATCTCGGCCGTCCAACCATCGGCCACCAATATGCCGCCAGATTCGAAGAGCGCGTCCCACGATCGATCGCCCGTCGGCACTCCGCTAAACCCGCTCCGGCCACCTGAGAATCCGCCGCCCCGGCCGCCGCCCCGG
>DEAA01000051.1:0-42230 GCA_002346545.1 Acidobacteria bacterium UBA2994 | reverse complement strand
CCGCCGCCCCGGCCGCCGCCCCGGCTGCCGCCCCGGCTCCCGCCACCGCCACCCGTGTCTAGCAAGGAGTCGCCCTGCACCCCGTAGCCGTTGATTGAGAAGACGTAGGCTCGCTGCTGGTCCAGAAAGGTGTCGAAGTAGATGTTGATGGTGTCGTCGTAGTAAGAAGCCTGATCGCGATCAACCCGGTTGGCGCGGACTGTTCCGGGATCGGAATAGTGGGCGTACAACCCGAAGTAGATGTGGTCATCGTCGTAGGCGATGAGGACTTCCGTCTCTTCGGTCGCGGGTGCGCCCTCCAGCGGACTCTGCTGGACGAACTCGGTGATGCGGACGGCCTGTTGCCACACGGCGTCGTCCAGGATTCCGTCAATGATGGGGGACTCCGGGGTACGGATGAGACTCACGCTCGGCCGGTCGGTGAGGATGCCCGCCGACACGCCTGGAGCGACAGCTGCCGCCCCCCCGGGCCGACCTGGTCCGGCCGCCTCCAAAGCGTCAGGACCATCCGGCAGGACGATGGTGCCGCTGACCTCGTCTTGTGTCAGCTGCGGATCCCCCTCGGCCCCTGTGCCGACGGACGGCGAGAACGGTTGAGTACGGGCACCCTCCCCCCTATCCGCCACGCTCGGAGTCTGGCGGACGGGAGCTGGCGCGTCACTCGACCCGGCCACAGTCAGCTCGGTGGCGATCCGATCTTGCAGCGCAAACAGGTCGTCGAGCTTTCCATCGGCCTTCACCGTACGGGTCACCACCTGAGCGACCGGATCGATCAGGCGCGCGGTGATTCGCAGCTGATCCCCAAGCCGCTGATAGCCACCGGCGATCACCCACCGCACCCCAAGTTGCCGGCCCAGGCTCACGGTCGCGGCGGCATCGAGTTCGGTCCCGTCGGCCACGGCGAGGACCCGCTCGGGCGCGGTCACACTCCAGCCGGACCTAGCTTGGAGGTCCGCCAAGAGAGTCTCGGCGATCCCGTCCCCGATCCAATCGTCCTCAGCCTGACCTGAGATGTTGATGAACGGCAGCACGGCGACGTCGCCACCGTCGACGACCGAGACGGCAGCGGCGGGTGCGCTAGTCTGGGGAGACGGAGCCGCGCCCGGCTGAGCGATCGCGCTGAGTGAAGACACCAGCAACGTCGTGGCCAGAGTGAACCAACCGGTACGCATCAACGGCATGACTCCAAACGAAGCTCAAGCGAACAGACCGAGGCCGCCACCGCCGGCCCGCATCTCGCCGAGAAACACCGACTAAACAGACGCCGCCCTAGCGTGCTTCGTTTACGACTCAAGGCGATCCAGAACCTGCTGAGCCATCGCCGCGCCCCCGATCTGCGTCTGAGCCTCATCGACCACCAAGTCGGCCGTCCGGTGACCAGCGACCAACGTGTCGCCGATGGCCCGGTCGATCGCATCGGCCTCGGCGGCCAATCCGAGAGAGTGCCGGAGCAGCATGGCGCCCGAGGCGATCGCGCCGATCGGGTTCGCTATGTCCTGACCCGCGATGGTCGGCGCCGACCCATGTACCGGCTCGTAGAGTCCCCCCCGGTCACCAAGGCTCGCCGAGGGCAGCAGCCCAAGCGAGCCGGCCACAGCGCCTGCCTCGTCGGAGATGATGTCGCCGAACAAATTGCCCGAGAGCAGAACGTCGAACTGCTTGGGGTTGGTCGCCACCAGGAGCGCGCAGGAATCGACGTATTGATGGCGGAGCTCGACGTCCGGATAGCGGATGGCCACTTCGCCAACGACCTCCCTCCACAGTCTTGACGTCTCGAGCACGTTGGCCTTGTCGACCGAGGTCACGAGCTTCCTTCGGCCCTGCGCCGCCTTGAAAGCCACCTCAGCAATACGCTCGACCTCCGGCCGGGAGTAGCGCATGGTATTGAACGCCGACTGCCGATCCTTAGCGATGCCCCGAGGCTCACCGAAGTAGATGCCGCCCAGGAGCTCGCGCACGATCAGCAAATCGACCCCGGTAATCAGCTCCGGCTTGAAGGGACCGCCGTCCTCCATCCCGGGCCAGACCTTCGCCGGCCTCAGATTGGCGAAGACGCCAAGAGCTTGTCGCAATTGGAGCAACCCGGTTTCTGGCCGACCTTCGCTCGACCCTCTATCAAACGCGGGATCACCGACCGCACCCAGCAGGACCGCGTCGGCCTCCTGGCACGCGGCGCGGGTGGCCTCAGGCAGCGGTGGCAACCCTGACTTGAGGGCAGCGCCGCCGATGGGATGTGACGAGATCTCGAAGCGATGACCGAAGCGGTCCGCGACCAGCCGAAGCACGCGCTCGGCAGCGGCCACGACTTCCGGACCGATACCGTCACCGGGCAGAAGGACGATGGATGATTGCATGTAAGACGATGCCGGCGGAGGCACAGCCTCCGCCCGATTGGAGAAGAGGGAGCGGGGCCGCCCTCAGGCGGCGCCCGCGGCTTGATCGGCGACGACCTGCTCGATAATCGCGGCCACGTCGCTGTCTTCGACCATTTTCTGGTGGTCCGCCAAATCGATGATGGCCCGATATACCCGGTCGAGCTGCAACCGACTCAGCTCATGCCCCAGTTGCTCGCACCGCTGCTTCACGGCATGGCGGCCGGAGTGCTTGCCGAGCACCAACGTCGATTGGGCCACCCCAACGTCGGTTGGCAACATAATCTCGTAGGTGCGGCGGTCCTTGATGAACCCGTCTTGATGGATGCCTGCCTCATGCGCAAACGCATTCCGCCCGACGATTGCCTTGTTCGACTGCACCGGCTCGTGGGTCAGTTCGCTCAGCATGGCGCTACAGGGATAGAGCTTCGTCGTGTCGATTCCGGTCGTATAGGGCACCCGATCACCGCGAACCTTTGTCACCATCACCAATTCTTCGAGTGACGCGTTGCCCGCCCGTTCGCCGATTCCGTTGATGGTGCACTCGATCTGCCGGCACCCGCCCCGCACTGCCGCCAGCGAGTTGGCGACAGCCAAGCCTAGGTCATCGTGGCAATGGGTACTGAAGATTGCCTTGTCAGCATTGGGCACGCGCCCGATGATGCTGCGGAAAAACTCCTCTATCTCGTCCGGCGTGCAATAGCCGACCGTATCGGGCAGATTGACCGTGCCGGCCCCACAGTCGATGGCCGTTTCGACAATCTGACACAGGAAGTCGCGGTCGCTTCGAGTCGCGTCCTCGGCCGAGAACTCTACGTCGTCGGTCAGGCTGCGCGCCAGGGTAACGTTGTCGCGCACCGACTGCAGACACTCGTCACGCGAGATGCGAAGCTTCCGCTCGAGGTGCAGGTCAGAAGTGGCGATGAAGGTGTGGATCCGTGAGCGCTCGGCGGGCTTCACCGCCTCGCCCGCACACTCGATGTCGGCGGCGTCGCATCGAGCCAGGCCGGCGATGATCGGTCCTTTGATCTCGGTCGCGATCTGGCGGACCGCGTCGGCATCGTCTTGGGAAGCAATCGGGAAGCCAGCTTCCATCACATCCACGCCAAGCGACTGTAACTGCCGCGCAAGCCTGAGCTTCTCGGGAGTGTTCATCGAGAAGCCTGGCGCCTGCTCGCCGTCCCGTAGAGTCGTATCAAAGATGATCAGTCGGTCATCGGCCACGTTGCCTCTCCTGGTTGGTCACCTGCCCTACCTTGCTGACCCCCCTAGTTCACGACCATTAAGACACCAAGTCAAGATTATAATTATTAATATATAATAACTACATTTCATATACCGGCCAATGGAACTGAGTGACCTGCAGGTGTTTCAGGCCGTGGCCGCCGAGCGGAGCTTCTCTCGTGCCGCCGCTAAGCTGCATCGCACCCAACCGGCCGTCAGCCAGACCATTCGACGGCTCGAGACCGAACTGAAGGAGCGGCTCTTCGACCGGTCGTCGAAGAACGGCCGGCTGACCGAGGCAGGCGTGGTGCTGCTCGACTACGCCGAACGGCTGACCCGGCTTCAGAGCGAGGCGCATCTTGCCGTCCGGGAGCTCCAGGAGCTCAGGCGGGGTCGAGTGGTGATCGGAGTCAACGAAGCCGCCGTGCAAGTGCTACTGCCCATCGTGGACCGATTTCGTGACGCCCACCCAGGTGCACAGGTCGAGATGCGACGCGTGCACTCCAGACAGATTCCGGGTGAGGTGCTGAACCGAAGCCTGGACTTCGGCTTCGTAACCTTCGAACCGGCGGAACGTGGCCTGGTCTCAGTCTCGCTCGGGGTCGACGAACTGGTGATGCTAGTACGTCCTGGCCACCCACTGTCCAAACGGCGCCACATCACCATGAAGGAGTTCGGCAAACAGACCGTTATCGCCCACAACGACTATTCGCCCCGGCGCGAGGGGGTGCTTCGGCTGTTCGAGGAAAAGCACGCCCCGATCAACATCCAGATCTCGCTGGCCAGTCTTGACGGCATCAAGCGCGCGGTGGAGATGGGACTCGGCGTGGCGCTGCTGCCTCGGCGGTGCGCCCTCGCCGAACTCGCCCGGAAACAGTTGGTCGCGGTGCGGGTGCCGCAGCTAGGTATGCCACGGGAGTTGCGCCTGGTCTACAGGAAGGCGGGCGAGCTCTCGCATGCCTCCGAGGCGTTCCTCCGAGCAGCCCAAGCCCACGTCGACGGAAGCAAAACGTAGGAGGAGCTTCAACGAGAGACCTTGCTCGTTCGCTGCCCAGGCGTGCGGTAGTGAAAGGGGCAGGAGCCATCCTGGGGACGGCCTGGATGCCCGCACTCTGACCAGACAACGGTCGAGCGGTTGGTCACTACAGCGACGTGCTCGACCTGATGGAAGCGGTGGAGCATAGAACGTTCGAGGCGGGCACAGCTCCGTCGGCGGCCGGCGCGTGATTCGCCCTGCCCGAGTCGGTCGGCGACTGGACCCTGTTCAGTCCACGCTACTTCGAGACCGCAATCGTCGTCTGACACCGCGAACTGAGCCTGTAGTGCGGGGCTTCAGCCCGCCGCTCAGAACCCGCGGATATAGGGGACCCGCTCGGCCACGCCGCGGACGACGTCGAAGTCGTCGAGCAGCATGCCGGTCGCGTCCCAGGTGCCGTTGAGCAACGCGTCGCGCACCGAGTTATCAACGCCGATCTCCACCCGCAGATCGTCAGCCGAGAGGCTCCGATCCTGAAGCGACAGAGAGAAGGGCGTGTCCGGGGCCGTCTCGACCAGTGACATCAGTTGCTCCACGGCCTCGCGCGACACGGTGACGCACGCCAGCCCGATGGCGAGCGAGTTCCCCCGGAAGATCTCTGAGAATGACTCGCCGACACAGGCTTCGATTCCCCACCGTTTCAGCGCCTGCGGCGCATGCTCCCGAGACGAGCCAGACCCGAAGTTCTCGTTCGCAAGTAGCACCTTAGCCTGACGGTAAGCCGGGTTCGAGAACGGGTGATCGGCCATCGCCGCCCGGTCATCTTCGAATACGTGGTCGCCCAGGCCGTCGAACGTGATCGCCTTGAGGAATCGCGCTGGAATGATTCGGTCGGTGTCGATGTTGTCGCCGCGGAGCGGCATCCCCGAACCCTCGATCCGGTCAATCTGGCTAGACATGGCTCATCACCGTCCTGACATCGACCACCTCACCAGCCAGCGCCGCGGCCGCAACCATGGCAGGGCTCATCAGCAGCGTGCGTCCGGTCGGGCTCCCCTGTCGGCCCTTGAAGTTACGATTCGACGATGAGGCGCACACCTGCTCACCATTGAGACGATCAGGATTCATCGCCAGGCACATCGAGCAGCCGGCGCCACGCCATTCGAACCCGGCGTCGCGGAACACCTGGTCGAGTCCTTCCTGCTCGGCGGCCGCCCGCACCGCCTGCGACCCAGGGACAACCAGCGCGTTCACATGCGACGCCACCCGCTGGCCTCTCGCAATGCGCGCCGCCTCCCGCAGATCCGAGAGCCGTGAATTCGTGCAGGACCCGACGAAGGCCACGTCGATCTTGGTGCCCTGGATCGGGGCACCGCCGCTCAACCCCATGAACGCGAGCGCCTCGTCCACCCCGGCGCCGGTCGCCGGAATCGTGTCGCTAATACCAACCGACTGGCCAGGATTGATCCCCCAAGTCACCCGCGGCTCGATCTCGGAGGCCGGAATCTCGACGACGTCGTCGTAGGCGGCATCCGGATCCGAAGCGGTCGAACCCCACCAGGAGACGGCCCGATCAAACGCCTCACCTTGCGGCGCGAAGGGCCGCCCGCGGAGGTAGTCGAACGTGGTCTGGTCCGGATTGACGTAGCCAACCCGGGCGCCCCCCTCGATAGACATGTTGCAAATGGTCAGCCGCTCGTCGATACCCATCGCCTCGATGGCGGAGCCGCCGTACTCATAGGCGTGACCGACGCCACCCTTGACCCCCAGCCGCGCGATGATCTCAAGGATGACGTCCTTGGCGAACACGCCGGAGGCGAGCTGTCCATCGACCGTGATCCGGCGCACCTTGAGCGGGTCGAACGCGAGCGACTGCGAGGCTAGGACGTCGCGCACCTGCGAGGTGCCGATCCCGAACGCCACGGCTCCGAGCGCTCCGTGAGTCGAGGTGTGGCTGTCGCCGCACGCGATGGTCATGCCGGGCTGGGTTAGTCCAAGCTCCGGCCCGATCACATGCACTATGCCCTGACGGTCGCTATCCAGATTCCAGAACGGGATGCTGTACTCGGCGCAGTTCTTTTCGAGCGCTGCAAGCATCGTCTCGGCGAGCGGGTCCTCGAAGGGCCGGCTCTGGTCCAGCGTCGGGATGATGTGATCGGTCGTCGCGAAGGTCCGGCCGGGGAATGCCACCCCAATGCCGCGGGCGCGGAGCATGTCGAAGGCCTGCGGCGTCGTCACCTCATGGATGAGGTGAAGCCCTATGAACAGCTGCGTCTGTCCGGTGGGGAGCTTTCGAACCGTGTGGAGATCCCAGACTTTCTGCAGAAGGGTCCTGCCCATCCGATCACTGTACCAGATCCCCAACGGGTGGGGCCGTACCCCGCTCGAGCTCCTTCAGGGCCAGTATGAGACCGGTGCCGGCGGCGCGACGGGCGGGCAAGCACGCAGGCCAGCTTTGCGCCAAGCATCAGCGTCACACCGACCACGACCAGCGTCGGCGAACCGGGGGGAGGCTTGGATTGATGCTATAGATAGCATCCTGCACCGCGGTCTCGGTGGCTCCAGATCCGCGCTGGCTAGATCAGGGTCGGACGGCGGTTAGAGCGGGACCGCGGGCACCGGCCGGGTCAGTCTCGGCTTCCTCGATGTCCTTGAGCAGCTCGTCCCGGGTCTTGTGGAGCCGGGTGTAGCTGCCAGCTGAGACCACGTAGTACCAGTTGGCGAACCGGGTGGCCAGGTCTTCGGCGCGCGCCTGGCCGGCTTCAACGCGCTGTTGCCACTGGTCGTGCAAGTCGGCCAACCGCTTGTTCTCACGGTCCGCGTCACTCCACTGGTCTTCCGGCTTGCCGTCGAAGTCGCGATTAGCCGGCATGGCCGGCTCGGGCAGCGCGGTAGGATCGAACTCGGCATTGATCATGACGTAGCGATTCTCGCCACCGCCAGTCTGTTCGTCGTCGCTCGTGTCGTCGCCGACCGAGATGGCATTACCGCTCCCGTAAAGAATCTCTCCCCACCTCATGGTGTAGAGCACGCCGAGATCGGTCCGGACCAGCAGCTCGCCCTCGTTCGATAGCAGGTCGCCTTCCTGAGTGGGGTAGAACCCGCGCGACTGCATGGACTGCAGATCGGCGTTGGTGATCTCGCGCGCTTCGAAGGCCGCACGCAAATTGCCGGTGAGTCCTGTGGGCTTGGGGCGGACGCCGACGATCTCGACGGTCATCAACGAACCGACCAGCAGGTTCATCTGGACATAGTCGACCTCCTTGCCAGCCGGCACCTCGCTGCCTTCCCAGACATCCTGCTCGATCCAGTTGACGGCAAACTCGCCGCGGCGCCGCACCATGCCAGTGCGCTCGTCGACCTGATACTCGTTGAGCACCACCCGCTTGACGTCGTCTCGTTCGACTCCGAGCAGGTTGGTCTCGATCCAGTCCTTGAAGTCGGTGGAGATGCCGATGTCGGTCCGTGCGGCATAGACCCGGCTCTGATCCGGCACCCGGACGAAGTTGTAGCCAGGCCGTCCCTCGACCGCGTCGCCAATGATGAGATCCGCGAGCACCTGCTCGCTGGCCCCCTTGAAGGTCACGCGTCGACCGCGCCCCTGCAAGGTACTCACCCCTTCATCGAGCGGGTCGATCACGCCGAATGCCTCATGGTCGGTAACGCTGTCAGATCGGAAGTCGTCCTTAGTGATGGAGATCATGCCGGCCGCGGTGTTCGCCAGCCGCTCTGCGCCGTCGGCCGGGTAGTCGTGGTGAGACGGGATCGTCCAAAGCCCGTTACGGTTCAGCACCCTGAAAGTCGCCGCGGCGGCGGTCTCATCGTCGAACGCAATGACCTCCAACGACGTCGCCAACTCGGGGTCGGTGAACTCCGAAAAGAACGTCTCGCCCACGTCGAAGAACGCATCCGGCGCCGCCCGCCGAGGCCCCGTCACCAGCGCCAGCACCACCAGCACCAACGCCGCGCCACCAAACACCGTCGTTTTCTTCAGTTCGCTCATCGTGCTGGTCCTACCTGGTCGGCCCCTTCACCGGTCCTGAGGGGTTGCCACGTCGATCACGTTGATGGGCCTGAAGGCCCGTCCTACGGTCCTACTCACGGAGCCGCCGGGCCGCAGCAGCACCTTCCCGCTCCCGCCGCTGTCGGCGGGCGAAGGTTACCAGACCCAGCACCACCACCGGGACCGGCGGCAGCAGGATCGCAAAGGTTTTGATGGTGCTCTGAATCCGGCGGATCTGGGTTTCCATCCGCTCGAGGCTCGCCCGGACCTTGGTCTGCTTCTCAGTCTCGATGTTGGTCGAGAGTACCTGCAAGCGACGGTTCTCCACCTCTTGGAGGTTGCGGGCCATGATCTGCTTGGCCTGCGCGTCGATGTCAGTGCGGTCCTGCACCTCAGCCACTCGCTCGTCGAGACGGGTCTGCGCCTCGGTCAGCGCCTCCTCGGCCTCGGCCTCGGCCTGCTGCTCGTCCAACGTCCGCTGCTCGACAAACTCGGCGGTCTGGGCCTCGACCCGCGCGAGGGTCCGATGGCGGGCGCGCCGGCTCCGGAGGGCGATGAACGAATCGTCCTCGAGCAGTTCGTCTATAGCGTTCAGGAAGAACGTGATGTTGTCGAAGTTCAGATTGCCGGGCGCCGTCTCGCGGATCTGGAAGAACTGCTCGCCGATGAAGTCGAGGTCGGCGACCACCACAAGATCGAGCGGACCCTCGGTCGTCCAGGAGGCTCCAGCGTCGGCGGGATCCACCTCCTCGGCGCTCTCCTCGCCGGCGGCGGCCGGCGCCGCGACCGGTTGATCCGAACGGATGCGGGCCGCGACGACGTAGTCGCCTTCGTTCTGCTCGCGCACCGGGTTCGGGTTGATCTGGGGCCCGAAGAAGCTCTGCTGCACGAGGGTAAAGTAGCCGCTGTCGCCCGACACTGCGCCGGTGCGCAGGAGCGGCTCGAAGGTCACATCCGGGTCCTCGCCAGAACCGAGTGAGCCGGCATACAGGAAGACCAGCTCCTGCAGGTCCTTGGCGATGTCGGCTGCGGAGCTGAAGGTGTCCGGGTTCTCGTTTCCGGCGCCGAGGAACACTACTTCCTGGGGCATGTAGGACAGGTCGGGATGCGGGTTGTAGGCATCCCACACGATCCGCGTCGGCTCCCAGTCCACCCCGAGGTCGGCAATCCACTGCCGCACGTTCCCCCGGGGGCCGGGGCGCGCCTGTCCGGGCGGATAGGTAAACGGGTTCCCTTCGCCGACCCACTCGGTCGGCGCCAGGGTCGGGTTGACCGCCGGCAGTGGATCCACGAGCACCATAGCCGGCTTCCCCGAGCGGATGTAGTCGGTGACGTTCACCATCTGATCCGTCTGCATCGAGGAGGGCAATGCCACCAGCAGTGCGTCGATGTCGGGCGGCACCGGGAACTCGGCGTTGACCTCCACCACTTCGTATTGCTTCTGGAGCTCACCGACCACCGACCAGCGCGGCATCTGCTGCTGGTTGGTCAGATTCTGGCCGCCAAAGATCTTGACCATCGTGTCGACGACGCCCACGCGCTTCCGCTCGCTGCCGGCCACCACGCGAATGGTCCGCATGATCTCGTATTCGGTCGGGAGCCCCCGGTCGAAGAACCGGATAACCTGTTGTTCGGCGCCGGAGGTGAACGCCACCCCCATGAACACCTCGGCCACCTCCGCCCGACCGGCGGCCACGTCACGCATGGCGCGCGGCAGAATACCGAACTTCTCTCGCGCATTGACCGCGGCGTCGGTGAACGGCTCGGTGTCCTCAATCAGCACCTGCACCTTGCCGCCCGCCAGGGCGTCGATCTCTTCGAGAATGCCGATCAGGTTCGAGCGCGCCTGCACGAACGGCTCGGGCACAGTGGGACTCAGAAACGCCTGGATGAACACCGGTCGATCGTCGGGCAACTCGGCCAGCAGACGCTGGGTCTCGGAGCTGACCGACGACAGCCGCTCGGCCGTGACATCGAGCCGCAGCGTCGCACGGGCAACCACCGTGTTGGCGGCGATAAGCGCGACCGCCAGCGCCACGGCTCGCACGGTGTGGTGCGACCACATCGGCATACCATCCGCTTCGCGGGGCCAGTGCCGGCGGCTAACCAACAGCGTGTTCAGGTAGATGAAGAAGCCAGCCACGGAACTAAACGCCACGAACCCGGACAGAGTGAGCACACCTTTGGAGAAATCCCAGAACGGGCTGAAGACGCTGAGCGGAGCCAGCGCTCGCCCTGCATCCACGCTGATGGCGCCCGCCGCCGTGTCGATGAAGATGACCGCCCCGCAGAAAAGCGCGCCCAGGATGAAGGCGACGGTCGTGTTCACAGTCAACAACGATGCCAGCATGCCCACCGGGATGAGCGCCGCGCCGACCAGCCAGAACCCGACATAGTTGCCAAACATCAGCCCGAGATCGGGGCTGCCGAGGAAGAACAGCACCAGCACGTGGCTGAGCGACAGCACCAGCGACGCGGTGTAGATGCCGAGGGTGGCGATGTACTTGCCGAGTACGACCTCGAAGTCGGTCGCCGGCAAGGTGAAGAGCAGCTCGGAGGTGCCCAGTCGACGCTCTTCGGACCACACCGACATGGTCAGCGCGGGAATGAACGCCAGCAGCAGGAACGGGAACACCTGGTTCAACTGATCGAGGTTGGCCAGGTTGTCGAGGAAGAATCGGTCCTGCCAGAACGCGGCCGCCGCGCTCAGGAAGATGAAGAGCGTGAGGAACACATAGCCGGCGGGGCTGCTGAAGTAGAGGCGCAGATCCCGGCGGGCCAGCGCCTTGACGATCGTGAAGTTCACCTTGAGTCCCATCGTCGTTCGCCCCTCACCCCGCGTCACTCGTCCGGACCGGCTCGCCAGTCGGAGGCTGAGCCGTCAACCTGTAGAAGGGTTCCTCGAGCGAACCGTTCTCGGCCAGTTCGTCCCCCGGGCCGTCAAACACCAGCCGCCCGTTGTTGATCAGCAGCACCCGATCGGCGACCGCCTCCACCTCCTGCAGAATGTGCGTCGAGATCAGCAGCGTCTTGGTGCGGCCGAGCCGCTGAATGTTGTCTCGGAATTGCTTGATCTGGTTCGGATCGAGACCGGCAGTCGGCTCGTCCATGATCAGCACCTCCGGATCGTGGAGCAGCGCCTGCGACAGCCCGACCCGCTGCTTGTACCCCTTCGACAGCTTGCCGATCGGCTTCTCGAGCACCAGTTCCAGCGCGCAGATCTCCACCACCGCATCGATGCGCCGCTTCAGCGTGGACGGGGTAAGCTCGCGGGCTTCGCCAAAAAACTGCAACAACTCGAGCGGGGTCATGTCCGGATAGAGCGGCCCGCTCTCCGGCAGATAGCCGAGCCGCCTCGACGCCTCAAGCCGTTCGGCCCGGACATCGAACCCCGCTAAGGCCGCGCGTCCCGCGCTCGGCGCCAGGAACCCGGTGAGCATCCGCATCAGCGTCGTCTTCCCGGCCCCGTTCGGTCCCAAGAAGGCCACGATCTGGCCCTTAGGAATCGAAAAGGTCGCATCGTGCACAGCCACGAACGGACCGTAGTACTTGCTCAGGCCGTGCGCCTCGATCATGGTGGCCGAGGCGTCGGCCGGCGGAACTGGCGCCGCCGGCGAATCGCCTGGCACCGGGTCCTGAGAGACGGTGGTTTCCTGCTCCACGGCGGCTGTTCCCCTGCTGGCTTCCCGGCTCCGTGTTAGACGCACTAGAAGCACGAATGGCCGGATGATCTCGATAACCCCAGGCCTCGGTGGCACCCGACCGTGCCTGCGGTGACCAAGGGAGACCTCAAAGGTTAGCCAATCCCCCAGACCCTCTTCAAGTCACCCGGACCAGATTCCCATCATCTGTCACGTGGTAGCATCCGCCGCGACTGCCTAAATGACACAGCTTTTGATGGTCGGCCTCGGCGGCTTCCTGGGTGCCGTGTCCCGCTTCCTGCTCGCGGGCCTGGTGCAGGGGGCAGCGGGAGACCGCGTTCCCTACGGCACCCTGGTCGTCAACGTGGTGGGGTGTGCCGTCATCGGCGCCGTCACCGCGCTCGCCGAGACGCGGGGCGGGCTCTCTGACGGGCTCCGGCTTTTCCTGGTCGTCGGACTTCTGGGTGGATTCACGACCTTCTCGGCCTTCGGCAACGAGACCTTGGCTCTGCTCCGCGCCGGCGAGGGCGGTCCGGCAGCTGCCAATGTCCTAGCGAATGTACTGCTGGCGATCGGTGCCGTCTGGGTGGGGCGCCTGGTCGCCCAAACGGTGGTGTCGGGATGACGGCGCCCGGCGAGCTCACTGACGAGTTCGGCCGGATCGACATCTATCTGTTCGATCAACTCCTGCGCGAGCACGTCAAACCGGGCATGCGGGTTCTCGACGCCGGCTGCGGACACGGTCGCAACCTCGTCTACCTGCTACAACACGGGTTCGACGTGTCGGCCGTCGACCGCTCGCCCGAGGCGGTGGCGAAGACTGCAGCGCTGGCGGCCCGACTGGCCCCTGAGCTCCCGCCAACCCAGTTCCGGATCGAGACGCTGGAGTCACTCTCGTTCCCTGACGCCTCGTTCGATCTGGTGGTCTGCTCGGCAGTGCTCCACTTCGCCGAAGACCCCGCCCACTTCAATGCGATGGTGACCGAGCTCTGGCGGGTGCTCGCCCCGGCCGGACTGTTCTTCGCGCGTCTCGCGTCGTCGATCGGCATCGAGACCCAGGTGGTCTCGCTGGGTAGCGGTCGCTACCATCTGCCAGACGGGTCAGACCGTTATCTCGTAGACGAATCGCAGCTGCTGACCCTGACCGAGCGACTGGGCGGAGCCCTGGCGGACCCGATCAAGACAACCAACGTCCAAGGCCAGCGCTGCATGACCACGTGGGTCGTAAAGAGGCCGAGGGGGTAAGGGTTAAGACCTGGTGACCGTCGCCGTGCTTTGGGCCATGGGCCTTGGAAAGGCTATGAAGAGAGTCGGAACGGCGGTGGCAATAGTGCTAACTGGCGTCAGTGTGAGTCTGGGACAGGCGCAAACCGGAGCGCAAATGAACGAACTGGCTGAACGCTACGTGAAGCTCGTGCTGGCCATGGGGCAGCACGACGCCGACTACGTGGACGCGTACTACGGCCCCGAAGAGTGGCGCGAGACGTCCAAGGGATGGGACCTCAGCCAGATCGAGGAGGGGGCCGGCGCGCTGATCGGCGCCCTCCGCGAGGTCGAGCCGCCCGCCGACGCGGACCAGCTCACACGGCTCCGCCACCAGTATCTGCGGCGCCAGCTGATCTCACTCCAGTCTCGCGTCCGCATCCTGAACGGCCAGGCGCTGGCCTTCGACGACGAGTCGCGCGCGCTCTACGACGCAGTGGCACCCACACACTCTGAGGCGTACTTCGAGGAAGCGCTGGCCTCCCTCGACCGCGCGCTGCCTGGGAACGGGACCGTCTTCGACCGCTACCAGCTATTTCGACGCGAATTCGCGATTCCTCTCGACCGACTGGATAACGTGTTTGAAGCGGCCATCGCCGAGTGCCGGCGCAGGACGCTTGAGCATATCGAGCTTCCCGAGGAGGAGAGCTTCACCGTCGAGTACGTCACCGACAAGTCCTGGAGCGGCTACAACTGGTATCAGGGCGGGTTCCGGAGTCTGATCCAGGTCAACACCGACCTGCCGATCTACATCGACCGCGCCATCGACCTGGCGTGTCACGAAGGCTACCCCGGACACCACGTCTACAACGTGCTGCTCGAGCGACATCTGGTGAGAGAGCGCGGATGGCCCGAGTTCTCGGTCTATGCCCTGTTCTCCCCGCAGTCGCTAATCGCCGAAGGCACCGCCAACTACGGCATCGATGTGGCGTTCAGCGAGACCGAGCGTCTGGCGTTCGAGCAAGACGTGCTGTTCCCAGCAGCCGGCCTGGATGTCTCGCGGGTCGAAGAGTACTACGGAGTCCAGGCGCTGGTAGCCCAACTCGACTACGCCGGCAACGAAGCGGCGCGCCGTTACCTGAATGACGAAATCGACCGAGCGGCCGCGGCCGACTGGCTCAGCCGCTACGCCATGATGGCGCCGGAACGGGCCGAACAGCGGACACGCTTCTTCGACAAGTACCGGAGCTACGTCATTAACTACAACCTGGGAAAGGACCTGGTCGCCGACTACGTGGAACGTCAGAGCGCCGGGACCCCGGGCGGCCACTGGGAGACGTTCGCGGAGCTTCTAGCCTCGCCGCGACTCCCGTCCGGCTTGCGAGAGGACAACCGATGACCCGCATGACGTCGAGCGAAGCCTTCGTCGAAACCCTTGTCGCCCACGGCGTGAACACTGCGTTCGGTATCGCCGGATCCGCCTACATGGACGCGATGGATCTGTTTCCACTAGCCGGAATCCGGCTCGTGTCGGTGGCCCACGAGCAGAACGCCGCCCACATGGCCGATGGCTACTCCCGGATCACCAACCGCCACGGCGTCTGCATCGCGCAGAACGGTCCGGGCGTTACCAACTTCGTAACGGCAATCGCCGCCGCCTACTGGGCCCATTCCCCCGTCGTGGCCATCACACCAGAGGCTGGCAGCACGACGGCAGGACTGGGTGGCTTTCAGGAAACAGACCAGATGCCGATCTTCTCGAAGATCACGCGGTATCAGGTGCATGTGAACAGCCCGACGCGGATTGCCGAGCTGACCCATCGGGCGATGACGATCGCGCTCGACGAACGTGGCCCGGTGCAGGTGAACATCCCACGGGACTATTTCTACGGCGAGCTCGAAACGACGATCCCCTCACCCCAGCCGATCGAGCGAAGCGCCGGCGGGGCGGCCTCGCTCGACCGCGCAGCGGAGTTGCTGGCCGGTAGTACGCGCCCCGTGATCATCGCTGGCGGCGGTCTGGTGATGGGCGACGGCATCGAGGCGACTCGCCGGCTGGCTGAGCGCCTCGGGTGTCCGGTCGTCACCAGCTACCTGCACAACGACGCGTTCCCGGCCAGTCATCCGCTCGCCTGCGGACCGCTCGGCTATCAAGGCTCGAAGGCGGCCATGCAATGTCTGGCCGAGGCCGATGTGGTGCTGGCTCTCGGCAGCCGACTCGGCCCCTTCGGGACGCTGCCCCAGCACGGCATCGACTACTGGACCGGCGAGGCCCAGGTCATTCAGGTCGACGCCGATCCCCGTGTGCTGGGCCTGGTCAAGCCGATCGCGCTGGGCATCCGGGCCGACGCCGGGCTCGCCGCCGAGGCGCTGCTCACCCGACTTAATCAGGCGGATGCACCGCGCCCCGACGACGACCGACTGGCCCGGCTCGCAGCCACGAAAGGGGGCTGGGCGGCCGAGCTCGCCGCCGAGACCGGCCCATCCGAAGGGGGCCGGATCGACCCGCGAGCGGCGCTGAGCGAACTACAGAAGGCGATGCCGGCCGACGCGATGGTCTCGACCGACATCGGCAACGTTTGTTCCACGGCCAACAGCTATCTGACATTCGACCACGCCCCCAGCTTCCTGGCCGCTATGAGCTGGGGCAACTGCGGCTACGCCTTCCCAGCCGCCATCGGGGCCAAAGTGGCCGCGCCCGACCGGCCGGCTGTCGCCTATGTCGGTGAGGGCGCCTGGGGTATGAGCCTTGCCGAGACGATGACGTGTGTTCGAGAACGGATACCGGTCGTCGCAGTCGTCTTCGACAATCAGCAGTGGGGCGCCGAGAAGCGGAACCAGCTGGACTTCTTCGATGGACGCGAAGTGGCCACCAACCTCGAGAACCCCGACTTCTCCGCCGTCGCCCGAGCCATGGGCGCCGATGGCGTTCGGGTGGAACATCTGGATCAGGTTGGAGACGCGCTGCGGGCCGCCATCGCGTCGAACCGCCCCACGGTGCTCACCTTGCGACTGAGTCAGACGCTTGCGGCGCCGTTCCGTCGCGATGCATTCAAGCCGAAGCCAACCAGGCTGCTAGAGAAGTACCGTGCGTTGAGCGGATGAGAGCCAGGTGCTCGTCGCGCGGTCCAGGCCTATGACCACCCGCCCCGAGTTGAGCCGCGTCCTCAAGCCGCTCGAGGTCGGCGCGCTCGCGCTCGGGTGCATTATCGGGTTCGGCTGCTTCGTGCTGCCCGGCGATTTTCTCTCAGACGCCGGACCCCTCGGTGCGATGCTGGGCGTCGGACTGGGTGGCCTCGCGATGCTCGTCATCACCCGAAGCTACGGGGTGATGGTCCGTAACTTCCCCGTAGCCGGCGCCGAATTCGCCTACGCCTATCAGACGGCCGGGCGCTATCACGCTTATCTCTGTGGCTGGTTCCTAGCACTCGGGTATCTGAGCATCGTCCCACTCAATGCCACCGCGCTCGGTATGCTGGGTAAGTTCGTGGCTCCGCAGCTCTTCGCGCGCGGGTACCTGTACACCGTGGCCGGCTTCGACGTATTCGCGGGCGAGGTGCTGCTCGCCAGCGCGGCAATCGGTGGCATCGCGTTTCTCCAGACGCGAGGGGCGCACGACGTCGGACGACTCCAGGTCGGGCTGACGGCCGTACTCGTGGGAGCGGTGCTACTGATCGGCATAGGCACACCGTTGTCGGCGACAGCGTCGGTCGACAACCTAACGCCGGTCTTCTCACTAGAGCGGGCTCCGCTCGCCGGAGTGCTCGCGATGCTGGCCATCGCCCCGTTCCTTTATGTCGGCTTCGACACGTTGCCCCAGGCGGCTGAGGAGTTCGACTTTGCCCCGAGGCAAGGATTCCGGCTGATGGCCTGGTCGATCGGCGCCGGAGCAGTGATGTACGCCCTGATGATCCTGGCCACCGCCAGCGTGTCACCGTGGCAGACGCTCGTGAGCAGCGCTCCGCTCTGGGCGACGGGAGACGCCGTGCGGACAAGCCTGGGCACTCCAGGGCTGGCCATCCTGGCATTGTCTGTCACGATGGCGGTGTTCACCGGAATCAACGGGTTCTTCATGGCGTCGAGCCGGCTGCTGTTCGGCATGGCGCGCGCCAGGCTTCTCCCACTCTGGTTCGCCCAGATCCACCCGACCCATCACACTCCGGTCAACGCCGTGTTGTTCGTAGGGACGGTGTCACTGGTCGCCCCCTGGTTCGGACGCGAGGTGATCGTCTGGGTGGTGGACATGGCGGCGCTGGGTACGGCCTTCGGCTACGGCTATACGTGCCTGGCCGCGGCCCGTCTCCGGGACGGGGCGTCCAGTGTGACCCAGGCAGACCGTGGCTGGGCGTGGGCCGGCCTGCTGCTCTCGGTTGGATTCGTACTGCTGCTGACAGTGCCGGCGATGCCGGGGTTCATGGGCGCGCCCTCCTGGGCCGCGCTAGCCGCCTGGCTGGCACTCGGGCTGCTGTTCTTCCTGGTCCGGGCCGCCAGCTACCGGGAGGTGACCTCGGACGAACTCGACCGCCTGATTCTGCGGCGCTAGGGCATCATCGGGCGATGACCAGGGCAAACTCGGCGGAGAAATCCTCGGCGGTATCCGGACGCAGGTCTTCGAGCACGCCCATCCTGAGGCTGTAGCGGTCGGACAGCTTCCACAGGAATCCGGCGCCGAGCTGCACGGGTCCGTCCGCCAGCATCCGCAGCTTCCCCCGATAGAGTGGACCGCTGCCCGCCACATCGGCGAGTAACTCGAACGAGTCGGCCACGCGCCAGCTAAAGGCCACATCGAGGTAGGGCACAGTCGACACGGTGCTGAGCCCATCGATGGCAACGTCGCCCGGGACCACGACGCCGGCATCGAGCCACCAACGCAGTCGGCTGGTCGACCGGGCCGGAGACCCGGTCCTGAGACCAAGACCGTAGTCGAACTCCTCGTTGCCAGTGAGGGTCGAGAGCCGGCCGGTCGGAACGTCCACCGACAACACGAGCGTCCAGGACCACCGCCCGAGCCCATCACCGCTGCCGTCGACTAGTCTCAGGCCCGCCTGGACCCCCACGTCGCCCAGGGCCGACGTGGGCTCGCCGAAGCTCAGCCGGTCCATATCCTCGACCACGTAGACGTAGTGCAGCTGGCCCTGCGGCATGTCGGGTCGGATGCTCTCCCGCAGGTTGAAGAAGTCGTGCCACCCATCGATGAGCGGGTCGAGAAAGCCGCCGCTGTGCGTGACCCACGGCACCTCGACGCCGATGCTCAAGCGTCCGCTGAGACGTCCGCGCCACCGGGCGAAGACTGTGTGGGTCTCGCCGTCGAGCAAAAGCGTCTCCCGGTCGTTGGACTCACCGTAGGCATGACTGGAGAGCCGCCAAGTGAGATCCCACCCGGTATCGGACGACGTCGCCCAGCGTCCCGGGGTTCCGATAAGGGCCGACAGCGGCGAGCTGTTGCCCATCACGAACCCCGGGTAGGACGCCTCCTGCGCCACCGCCATGGGAACACCGACCACCGAGACGAAGAGGGCCAGCAGCCAGCGATACTCCGCACGCGACGACAAGGACATCAGCACCAACAGTGTCGTGGAAGCAGTGTCTCACGGGCCGGCGCGTACAATGACCGTCTTGGCAGGGGCAACCGCGGACACGAGGAGCGAGATGCATAGACCACGATCAAGCTGGACGCTTACCCTCGGATTGATCTGGATGGGACTCGGAGTCCCCGCCGTGACCCAGGAACCGGCGGCGCAGGAGCCGTTGGTGATGAACTGGCAAGATGCCGAGTGGGGTCCGCCGAGCAACCAGCCGCGGTTTCCAGCCGGTCTACGGAACGCACCGGTGGCCACTGACCCAGCCACCGACGGACCGACCTACCTCGCCCGATTTCCGGCTGGTAGCGAATTCGAGATGCACTGGCACACGCATACCGAGACCGTAATGATCCTCGAAGGCTCGGTCTTCCTTATCATGGCCGGCGAACGGTACACCGCGACGGCCGGGAGCTACATCATCATCCCCGGCAAGATCCATCACACCTGGATTGTGCCGCCGGAAGATGATGTCGTGCTGCTAGCTCGGCGCGACGGCCCAGCCGACTTTCACTTCGTCGAACCATAACCCCCTGGATGGATCGGCAGGCTACTAAACGACCAGCCTCACTGATGCGCAGGGCCAAACCGAGAGATCAAGGTTTGGCTCAAGCCAACGCTGCGCTTATTGGTGCTGGTCTACGGGGTGGCGTGGAGCAGTCCGGACACATGCCGCAGGGCTGCCAAGTAGTCCTATAAAGCGGAACTGCCGGCGACGGGGGCCACTCTCCTCCCGTAGGGTTTGGGGCGACGCCCCGTGGAAGCGCTAGACTTGCGGAGAGCTATTGTCTATAGTCCGCCGTTCACTCAGATACTCCTTACTTGCGGAGGTTCGTTGTGGCTCAGATCACTCTAAAAGGTAACCCTATCAATACGGTCGGCTCACTCCCCGACGTTGGTTCGGACGCGCCTGCGTTCACCCTCGTGAAGACCGATCTTTCGGAGACCAACCTGTCCGACTACGCGGGTAAGACGGTCGTGCTCAACATCTACCCCAGCGTGGATACTGGGATCTGCGCCCTCTCGACCAAGCATTTCAACGCCGATCTGAACGGCATGGAGAACACGGTTGTGCTCTGCGTCTCGGCCGATCTGCCGTTCGCACATGGGCGGTTCTGCGAAGCCGAGGGCTTGGAAAACGTGACCTCCTGTTCTGTCTTCCGCAACGACAGCTTCGGGAGTGACTACGGCGTGACCATCACCGACGGTCCCCTGACGGGTCTGCTCGCGCGCGCAGTGGTCGTGATCAACGGCGACGGCAAGGTCACCTACACCGAACAGGTGCCCGAGATCGTGCAGGAACCGAACTACGACGCGGCGAAGGCCGTGGTGAACAGCTAGCCAGCCAGGGCTACTGGAGACCACCTCGGACGGATGTGATGCGCTGGGTGTTGAAGCCCAGCCAGTGCATCCGTCCGACGTAGCGGGCGTGCTCGACCTTGATGCAGCGGTCCATCACCACCGAGACGCCGCCATCCTCGGCGATTCCAGCCCCCTCTTCGTTGACCACACCGAATTGGCACCAGAGATTGCCAGCACCGATCGCCACCGCGTCACGGGCAATCGCGGGCAACGCGTCTGGTGCCCGGAACACATTCACGATGTCGACCTGACTAGGCACCTCAGTTAGGCTGGCGTAGCTGGTCTCACCGAGGATCTTCTGCTCGCGCGGGTTGACAGGAATCACAGTGTAGCCATGCCGGCGCAGATAAAAGCCCACGAAATAGCTGGCGCGCAGCTCCTTCTTCGAGAGCCCCACAATGGCCACCGTTCTGGCGTTGTTGAGCACCCGCTGGATGGTCGCCGGATCCTGATAGCGCTCGAGATCAAACCCGTTCATAGGTTCACCTCCGACCCGGCGGCGGCCGTCACCGCGGCAAACCCCTGTTCCAGGTCCCAGATCAGATCGTCCGCATCTTCGATACCGACCGAGAGCCGGATGGTCCCCGGGCCAACTCCCGCGGCCTGCAGCTCGTCGTCACTGAGCTGCCGGTGCGTGGTGCTGGCCGGATGGATGATCAGGCTCTTGACGTCGCCCACGTTCGCCAGATGCGACCAGAGCGAGACCCCTCGGATGAACGCCTGACCAGCCTCGCGACCACCCGGCAGATCGAACGAAAACACGGCGCCGCAGCCGCCGGGCAGATACTTCTCTACCAATCGCCGATAGCGGCTGGCATCGAGCCCCGGGTAGGTGATGTTGGACGCCTCGGTATGCCCCTCCAGGAAGGCAGCTACCGCCCGCGCGTTCTCGACGTGCCGGTTCATCCGGAGCGACAAAGTCTCGAGCCCCTGAAGAAAGAGAAACGCGTTGAACGGACTCATCGCGGCGCCCAGGTCGCGGAGCGTCTCAGCACGCAGCTTCATCAGATAGCCGTAGGTCCCGAACGTCTCGTGAAATTGCAGCCCGTGATAGGCCGGTGACGGGTCGGCGATCACGGGAAATCGCCCGTTGGACCAGTTGAAATCTCCCGACTCCACCACGACCCCGCCGATGCTGGTGCCATGCCCCCCGATGAACTTCGTGGCCGAGTGCAGCACGATATCCGCCCCCCACTCGATCGGACGGCAGAGATACGGCGTGGCAAAGGTGTTGTCCACGAGCAGCGGCGCACCATGTTCGTGGGCGATACCGGCGATAGTCTCGATGTCGAGGACGTTGCCACCGGGGTTGCCGATGGTCTCCCCGTAGAACGCCTTGGTGTTGTCCCGCACGGCGCCCCGCCAGGCGTCCGGATCATCTGGATCGACCCAGGTCAACTCCACCGACATCTTCTGCAGGTAGTGCTTGAGCTGGTTTACGGATCCTCCGTAGAGGGCAGATGACGAGACGACGTGATCGCCCGGCTGGAGGAGCGTGAACAACGCCGCCGCCTGGCCCGCGATGCCACTCGCGAAGGCCACCGCGCCGCACCCTCCCTCGAGACTGGCCATCCGCTCTTCGAAGACCGCCACCGTCGGGTTCATGATGCGGGAGTAAGTGTTGCCGTACTCTTGCAGGTTGAAGTACGCGGCCGCCGACTCGGGATCCTCGAACACGTAGCTCGTGGTCTGGTAGATCGGCACCGCCCGAGCGCCGGTGTTGGGGTCTGGACGCTGGCCGGCGTGTACTTGCCGGGTGACGAACCCAAACTCGCGAGACTCTTCCATTTGGATTACTCCTGGTCAGCAGCCGAGAAAGGCCCTGACCATGGGGATCTGGCGGGCCTCTTCAAGCAAGAAGCAGTCGTGGCCGTAGGGCGCGTCGATGACGTGCAACTCGACGGATCGCCCATGACTCCCCAATGCATTGGCCAGCTGCTCGGACCCGGATGGCGGATACAACCAGTCTGAGCTGAATGCGATCAGCAACGTCCGCGCCGAGATGCCGGAGACAGCTCTTTCGAGGCTGCCGTTCCCGTGCTGGCGGGCAAGGTCGAAGTAAGTCAGGGCTCGGGAGAGATACAGGTAGGTGTTCGCGTCGAACCGCTTGACGAAGGTGCTGGCCTGATACCGCAGGTAGCTCTCCACCTCGAAGTCGGCGCGCGTGAGGTCGAACGACACCTCGTCAGTGTCCTGCAGCCGGCGCCCGAACTTCTGGTGCATCGAGTCCGCCGACAGGTAGGTGATATGACCCACCATCCGTGCGATACCCATCCCATCATCGGGGTGCTGGCCAGTGCCATAGTAGTGACCGCCCTGCCAGGCGGGATCGCTGGTGATGGCGTTACGCGCGATCGCGTTCCAGGCCACACCCTGCGGCGCCAGCGCGTGGGTGCTGGCGATCGGGATGATGGCGTCCACGTCCTCCGGATACCGCACCGCCCACTCGAGTGCCTGCATGCCGCCCAGCGAGCCGCCGGCCACGGCCGCCAGACGCGGAATTCCCAGGGCATCGAGCATGGACCGCTGCACCCGCACCATGTCGCCAACGGTAATCACAGGAAAATCAGCGCCAAAGGGCCGGCCGGTCTCGGCATTCGTCGACCCGGGACCAGTCGTGCCCTGGCAGCCCCCGAGCAGATTCGAGCTAACAACGTAAAAACGATCGGTGTCGAACGCCTTACCCGGACCGATCATTCCGTCCCACCAGCCGAGACCTCGCCCCGCGGCGCCGTCACGCTCCTCGGCCCGGAATCCATCCCGCGTGCTCTCTGACGACGGGACTGCCGCCTGCCCCGCGGCGTGAGCATCGCCGCTGAGCGCATGGCACACCAGAATAACGTTGTCACGATCGGGTGACAGGGTGCCGTAGGTCTCGTAGGCGACCTGGAGCGGGGCCACGGTGGCGCCGCAGTCGAGCCGCACTCCGGCCGGAAGCTCCAGATACCTGGTCTCGACAACCCCGACCGAACCGGGCACGGGCCCGCTCACTGACCTCGCCATCCCAAAGATCATAATTCCGTACACGAGATCGCCGGGACCGGCGTCTCGATGTATGCTGTCGGCCTGCCCCGGCGGCTACCACAAGACACATTCAGGGAACGAGGAGAAAACCGATGTCCGAGACCACGGTTAACAATGGCGTCAACGTCCAAGCACTGCTCGACGCCCGCGAGGCGCTGAAGGACGCCCCCGCGGCCACAAAGTTCAACTGGCGAGCCTCCTGCAAATGGCAGAACGGCACACATAGCACTACCAGCGTCCAGGGCTTCCACGGCCTCGGCGAAGAGCAGCAGCACAAGACCGAGTTCAGCTTCGACGCCGACCATCCGGAGATCTTTGCCTCCGAAGACCTGGGCGCCACGCCGATCGAATACATCCTCGTCGGGCTGGCCAGCTGCCTGACCGCGGGAGTGGCAGCGGTCGCCCAAAACCGTGAGATCCAGCTCCGCTCGGTCGAGTCGAAGCTCGAGGGGTCGATGGACATCCAGGGCATCCTGGGGATGGACAGCGACATCCGCAACGGTTACGACGACATCAAGGTGACCTTCAACATCGACGCCGACGCACCCCAAGCCGACATCGAAGCCCTGGTGGCGCAGTCGCAGAAGCGGTCGGCCGTCTACGATGTGATCACCAACCCGACCAACGTCTCCGTCGCCGTCAACAAGGCCTGACGCCAGGCGTGAATCAGCAAGTAACCACTGTCGTCGTCGGCGCTGGGCATGCCGGTCTCGCAGCCAGTACATGCCTGAGTGAGCGATCGATCGACCACGTCGTCCTCGAACGTGGCGAGGTGGCGAACTCGTGGCGTCGCGAACGCTGGGACTCCATGCGCCTGCTGACGCCCAACTGGCAGACGCGGCTGCCGGGTCAGAAGTACCAGGGCTCCAACCCCGACGGCTTCATGACCAGCGCGGAATTGGTCGAGTTTATCGCTGACTACGCGGCAGCGCGCTCGGCCCCCGTGCGTACCCACACGACCGTCACGTCGGTGCAGCCCGCCGACGACGGCTATCACGTGGCGACCGACACTGGCGACCTGCGGTGCCGCAGCCTCATCCTGGCCAGTGGCGCCTGTAATCTACCGACGGTGCCATCCTTCTGCCACGCCGTGCCCTCGTCGATCGAGTGCGTGACGCCGATGAATTACCGGTCGCCGGCTCAACTGCCCGAGGGCGGAGTACTGGTAGTAGGGGCCTCGGCCACCGGGGTGCAGTTGACGGACGAGATCCAGCGATCGGGCCGGCCGGTGAGCCTATCGGTTGGCGAGCACGTCCGCCTGCCTCGTACCTACCGGGGCCGTGACGTGCTCTGGTGGATGGCTGCCTCGGGCGTATGGGATGAGCGCTATGACGAGATCGACGATCTAACCCGAGCCCGCAAGCTACCATCACCGCAGCTGGTGGGGACGCCGAGCCGCGCCACCCTCGACCTCAACACGCTGACCGACGCCGGAGTGGAACTAGTCGGACGCTGGGCGACCATCCGGGATGGCCGGGCACTTTTCTCGGGCGGCTTAGGAAACCAGTTCGCCCTGGCCGATCTCAAGATGAACCGGCTGCTCGACACCTTCGACGAGTGGGCCGACCACGCGGAACCACCCGTCGAATGTGCTCCCCCCGAGCGCTTCGAAGCGACCCGCGCACCGGAATCCCATCGCCTGGATCTAGACCTGAACAGTGGCGAGATCCGGTCCATTATCTGGGCGACCGGTTTCAGACCGGACTATTCTTGGCTGGACTTACCAGTGCTCGATCGCAAGGGCCACCTGCGACATGACGGCGGGGCCGTCGATGCCCCCGGACTCTACGCCATCGGCCTGCCGGTTCTACGCCGACGGAAATCGAGCTTCATCCACGGCGCCGAGGACGACGCGCGCGACCTGATCGCGCACCTCGCGGGTTACCTCAACGGCACGCCGGCCAACGGATCCCGGGCCGCCGCCACCCCATAAACCGTCGCCTACCAGCGCCGGCCTGCCGCGGGCGATGGTGTAGAGCACCTCGGAGGTGGGAATCTTCCTTTCGGGGATGGGCAGGATGTTCTTCGACAGCACGACAATGTCGGCCAGCTTGCCCAGCCGGAGCGAGCCCTTAAGGTCTTCTTCGAAGGCGGCATAGGGTAAGCTGGCGGAGCCGGTTAGGCATGGTCGATGGATCGCTATGAAGACTCTCGCCCACGGCTCCCTAGTCGTCTTCGCCGCCAGCCTTGGGCTGACCGGGCTGGCCTCCGCTCCATCCCCGCCGCCGTCCGGACCGGACGTCGATGTCCGCCAGATCATCGACCGGGCGCTTGAGCGGTCAACCTGGGCTCGAGAGCAGAACTTCGGAGCCCGCTACCGCTATCAGATGCGACAGCGGAACCGGGAGTTCGATGGCGATGGCGCGGTCAAACTCGACGAGTTCTTCCACTATGCTGTCGCGCCGTACAAGGGCGTGCCCTTCGCGAGCCTCCTGTCCAAGAATGGCGAACCGCTCACTGAAAAGGATCAGGAAGAGGAGGCCAAACGCTGGGAAAAATTCCTCGGATCGCTCGAGAAGCCTGAGGAAGAGGACGACGACGAGATCGCAATGGTGTTCGACGACGAGCTGATCGAACGCTACACCGCGACCTACGACGGCATCCAGGAACTGCACGGACGACCAACCTTCGTGCTGTCGTTCGAGCCCAGGCCCGGCAAACTCCCGGTGCGTCGGCGCACCGACCACGCCCTGAACAACTCTCGGGGCCTGATCTGGATCGACCAGTCCACCTATGAAGTGGCGCGAGTCAGCTTCAAGCTGACCGAGCGAGTCCGACTCTGGTGGGGTATCCTCGGCAGCATCTCGGACGCCACCGGTTACCTCGAACGGCGACCGGCTGAACCGGGCGGGCCGTGGCTGCTGTCCGAGCTGGACCTCTACTACCACGTACGCGTGCTCCTCAGCACCACCCGCAAGGGTGAGACCACTACCTGGAACGATTTCGAACCCGTCGGATAGTTGTCGAAAAACGCTACTTGCGCCACCAGGGCGTTGCGGCGGGAAATCGGTTGCGACCGCGCTCGACCAGAGCGTACGATCCCGACGCTAGGAGGCTCTCGAAATGCGCACCCGTTCCTTCGTCGCGACCATACTGCTGTCGGCGCTCATACTTGCTGCCTGTGGCGCCCCCCCCCCGTCATCCGAACCAATCGAGTCGGCGCAGCCCGCCCAAACCCCGATAGACACCAGCTCGGGGCAGTTCGTCCGCTACTCCCAGGGTGGGGAAACGTCGTGGGGGGTCCTCGAGGGCGAGACCATTCGCCAGCTGACCGACGCGCCGTATCTCGAGCCGTCCTTGACCGGTGTGGAGGTTCAGCGCGCCGACGTGAGACTAGAAGCGCCGGTCGACCCGAAGCTGGTCCTGATGACGGCGTTCAACTTCCACAGTCACATCACCGGTGAACCAGCCGAAGAGCCCGGCATGTTCATCGTCCCGGCCAACTCGATCGTGGGGCCCGAGGACCCGATCGTCCGTCCTGCCGAGTCGACCGACCTGCATTACGAGGCGGAACTCGTCTCGGTGGTCGGTAAGCGGGCCGAGAACGTGCCGCTCGAAGAGGCGGTCGACTACATCTTCGGTGTCACCGCCGGCAACGATGTCAGCGAGCGGGTATGGCAGGCCAACGACATCCAGTGGGTGCGCGCCAAGGGCTCGCGCAGCTTCAACGCGGTTGGACCCGTCCTCGTCTCTGGCCTCGACCGGACGGACCTGGAAATCGTCGGACGCCTCAACGGCGAGGAGCGTCAACGCGGCAACAGCAGCGACCTCATCTTCAACATGGCCCACATGCTGAGCTACATCTCGCGCTACGTAACCCTCGAGCCTGGCGACCTGATCTGGTCCGGCACCATGGGCACGACCCAGGCGATGAACGCTGGCGACACCTACGAGGTCGAGGTGGTGGGTGTCGGTGTACTCAGCAACGAGGTGGTGCAAGGCAAGTAGCGGTCAGCGGACATCAGGCGCCGGAGTTGGTTCCGGACTACCGCCGGTCCCGACCGCACGCCTCTACGATCACGGCCGTTCTACAACCGTGAAGTCAAGGTAGGTCGCGTCGTCGACCGAAGAGGTCGCCGCAGTGACCGCGTAGGCGCCGTCCTCGCGCGACATCCGCACCTGGGTGACATCGACGGCCACCATCTCCGGATCGGGCCCGGCGTCAAGCGCTTCGAGCAACACGCGACCGTCCATGCTTACCGGAGCCTCGATGCCCCGGAGATGCAGTAGCGTTGGCGCGAGATCGACGTTACTGCTCGGCACATCCACGATGACGCCGCTCTTCAGGTCTGGCCCAGCCGCCACCAGCGGGTTGTGAATGTCAAAGGGACTCGTCGTGCCATGGCCAGCCACGCCCCCCTGCGCGGACGTCCCGGGAAACCCGTAGGCTCCGGGCTGGTTGGTCCAATCCGCAGAGTAGAGCACCTGTGCCGCCCGCGGATGGCCCCAGCGGGCGACATCGAACGACAGGGTGCCTGGCATGGCGCCCGCGTCGTCACCCGGGGTCACTGGCGCGGTGAACAGAGCCCCGACGCCTTCAGTCCTCTGCAGAACATCGACAATCTCCCGTACGGTCGCGTCGTCTCCGTCGCGGACATAGACCGCGCCCGCCCCGGACACGATGCGTGGAGTCCCATCGTCGAGCACTCCCTGGAAGGGCGCAAGCAGCGCGTCGAGATCCACGGCGCCGGTGTGCTCGGAAAACCCGTGATCGGACGTTACCCAGATGTTTGTCGTGTCGAGCCGTCCCTCCGCCGACAGCCGGGCCTGGATGCGATCGAGCTCGGCGTCCAGATAGAACAGAGCCTCGCTGGTGAGCTGATGTCCGATGCCGTGACGGTGAGCGGTCGTGTCGGGATCGCTCAGCCAGAGCATCACAACATCGGGGTCAACCTCTCCCATCGCGACATCCAGAAAGGCGTCGACCACCCAACGGTTACGGCGCCAGTTGGGCGCATCCGCCTCCGGCACCGGTCCAACTACCTCGAGTGCCTGCGCATGGAGTGAAGCCGGGCGGGCGTAGTCGTAGTGAATGATTGCGCCACCTTCCGGCGTGTGGCTTAGCAGATACGACGACCCCGCCGAGCCGGCGCTTGCCACGAGCAGCCGGGCACCGCCCCCCGTCAGCACCTCACCCAGCGTAGTAGCTGTCAACAGCGGCTCGCCTGCGGCCTCGATTCGCAACAAATTGCCGCGGTCGCTAGTGTCGAGGAAGGCAGTGTCGTCCACTGCGGGGAAGTAGACGGCGTTGCCGAGCAAACCGTGACGCTGGGGATAGGCTCCGGTTGACAGCGAGGCGGCGTTCACCCGGGTCACCGTCGGGTACACGGCGTGATGACTCCGCATCACAACCCCGCGCCGCCCGAGGGCGGTCAGAGTCGGCATGGCCTGACCGATGTAATCAGGCCGCAGTCCGTCCAGGATGATGACGAGATCGAGGCGTCGGGGGGCGTTGCTCGAAGGGCTGGACTCGCCGCAGCCAGCGAGCATGGCCGCCAGCAGGAGCACGGCGGCCGAGGTCAAACGTCTCATGGCTCGCCCTCTCCAGCAGCGTCCCGGGGAAGGAAAGGACCGTTCAGCGCTTGATCAGACCGATCACGGCGCACACGACGATCACGGTGAACGGGATCACGGCGCCGGCGATAAACATCACCGTGGCTATGGTCGGTGGCGCGGGCATTGCTCTTCTCCTTCTCGGCGCCGGTCACGGACGCCAGACAAACCCCGGGGATTATAGCCGGTCCTAGCCGGCCGCGTCTGCTACAAGCGGCTCCCACGGCCTCGAGTTAATGGGTACCGAACGGAAACGCCGTCAACCAGGCTCGCGCATGAGCCAGATCATCGGTGCGCAGCGCGTCCGGATTGTGTCCTCGCTGCGCGCCGAGATAGTACCCCAGCAGCTGAAAGGCAATCGTGGCCAGCGACGGCATCAACAGTTCGTCGAGCGGATCTGGCAATGCAATGACGAAGTTCGCCGCCGGCGCAATCGTGCCATCGCCCTCAACCACTAGCGCCAGACAGGGCGCACCGGCGGCTAGGCTGGTCCGCACGGCGTCGTGGGAGCGCGCGTAGGAACGTCCCTCGGCGCCGATGATGACCGTGCCCACAGTTTCCGCGATCACCGGTATGGCGCAGTGGAGGAACTCGGCGGGGCGATACGCCTTGGACAGCAGGCAGGACTGTTCCTCGACCTTGAGCGCACCTTCCCGGGCCGAGAACCAGTTCGGACCGCCTCCCACGAACAGCAGCGCCTCCTGGTCCTTTAGCTCGTTGGCGATCTGGGAAATGTTCAGATCCTCCTCCTGGAGGAACTCGGCCGCCGCATCCGGGAGATGCGCCAGGGCCAAGCTCAATTCGTCAGCCTCGCGGGCGTGGAGTCGCCCGGTGGTGATACCAACCTCGAGCGCCAGCAGGTAGAGCATCATCAACCGGGTCGTGAGCACCGAGACCGCCGGACCGCTCCGTTGCCCGGTGGGGAACGCGACGCACTCGTGACACAGCTCTTCGATCGCACTGTCGGAGCTGTTGGTCAACGCCGCCGTCAACAAACCGTGGTGGGTCGCATGCGCGGCCGCGTCGAGTGTCTCGGCAGTAAAACCCGTCGCCGACTGGGCAATGAGTGCAGTCGGCTCGTGCGAGGGTGTCCAGTGGCTGGTGAACTCTAGGGACTCGTAGCACTCGGTCGTCCAGGGTGTCCACTGTCGGAACAGGAAGGCCGCGAACTGGGACGCGTGGAACGCCGACCCACAGCCGGTGAACACCAGGTGCCGGGTACCCTGGTCCACGAGGCGGTGAGCCAGATCGGCCAACGCCGGCCGGAGGTCGAGTACCTGACGCATCAGATCAGGCTGCGATCGAACGTCCTCGATCAGGAGGTACGGATGACGCTGCCGGACGTCATCCGTGCCCCGGATGCGGGCCCACAAAGGGACCTGAGCAAGCTCGTCCTCAAGCCAGACCGGCAGCGGCTGGTCGGTCGTGGGTGGCACGGAACCGGGGTAACGGTCAAGCAGCTTCCGGGCCCATGGCGGTAGTCGACGTGGGGACATCTGGACTTTGTTGGGCGTGCGGCCAGGACACGCCGGCGAAACGAGCACCGGAGCGCTAGCCGACGTAGCCGAGCGCTCGCAGGCGCTCGAGCATCTCCTCGGAAATCTCGGTGATCTCGCTCATTAGGGCGCCGTTGGCCGGCGAGTCCCCGAGGTGGGTGATCATCATTGTCCAGAATACTACGGAGTTTGACCTGCTACCGCCTGGCTCGGCGCGCATTGTCCGAGGGAAGTCTCTGTCCAGGCGCCGGTCGGGGGAACCGCACTTAGGGGGCCAGCGCCTGAGCCCGCTTCAGTAGCCCCGGGGCGTTCAGCCGGGCACAATACTCGAAGAAGGCGGGGTGAGGCCCTCGCCACCGAAGTTCGTCGAGCGACTCGTACACTGGGGCATCGGTTCGCAGGGTCGCCAGGTCGCGAAACAGATCGGCCTGATCGCGATGGCCGGCAAGCTCGGTAGCCAGACGTCCGGCACCGCGCACGTCGACGTCCCACGCTGAAGCCGCGTCCGGAATCGCCTCGAGCCGTTCGTACCGGGCCAGCACCCGTGCGGCCGACTTTGCGCCCCATCCCTTGAGACCAGGAAAACCGTCAGCGGTGTCACCAACCAGCGCCAGATAGTCGGGAATCGACTCGGGGGAGACACCGAATTTCGCCCGGATCCCATCGGCGTCCCGCATCACCCCGGCGCGTCGGTCGAACTGGACCACGCGCCGTCCTCGCACGCATTGCGCCAGATCCTTGTCCGGAGTGCAGATGAACACCTGTTCGACCTGTGGGTCATCGTGGGCCTTCGCTGCGGCTGACGCGAGGGCGTCGTCGGCCTCGAACTCAATCATCGGCCAGACGCACACGCCGAGCGCCTCAAGTGCCGCTTCGAGTGGATGGAACTGCTCGGCCAGCGCCGGCTCGATGCCTTCGCCCGTCTTGTAGCCTTCCCACAGATGGTTGCGGAACGACTCGACCACGTGGTCAGTAGCGACGCCCAGGTGTGACGCGCCTTCTTCGACCATCGACAGCAGCGAACCGAGCACCCCTCGGACCGCGCCGACCTCCCGGTCCTCAGCGTCCTTGGCCGAAGGCATGGCAAAAAAATGTCGGAAGAGCTCGTAGGTACCGTCAACCAGGAAGACATTCATCGGCTCCCACCTTGCGGCGTCAGCCGCAGTGCCCGTACCGAGATGCCCAGATCCCGCTGATCATCGCTGACACCCAGTGCGGCCGGCCTGGCCGCGGCGGAGAGTTGCCAAGTCAAGTGGTTCATACCGACCCGCCAACGCGTAATCGGCACCTCCCAGCGATAGACGCCCTCACCACCTTCCATCCCATACTCCCCGACGGGGACACCATTGACGGACAGCTCGACCGTGACCGACTTCCCTGTCAGATTAGTGACCGCAGCGGTCGCCCGCAGCTCCACCGTCAGCGGGCTGGGGCTCACCAGCTGGACGAGGACTCCGGCTTCGGTGCCGCGGGTCCAGCGAAACGGACCGGCGCCGTCGCGCTCGAGGTCATGCCACCCCCACCCTCGGGTTGCCACCTCCTCCAGTGGCACCGACCAAGACCCAGTATCACCCCGATCCAGCCGCCGTGGCCCCCAGAGAGCACCGCAGATCTCTAGGCTCTCGCCGGGGACGCCTCCGCCCCAATGGGCGACCGCGTAACCCGGAACCTCGCCAAGCGTCAACACGTGGGGACCGACTGTGTCGGCTACCACGCGCCGCACGAACGGCGCCGCGAGCAGGTCGTCGACAAAAGGGGGGGCATCCCGGCCAAGCAGCGGATCAAGCTGGCGGCGATCCCCCTCATCTTCAGGTCGATAGACCGCGTCCGACACTCGCCGCGTGGCTCCACCAGACACCCGACTCCGCGTGGTGACATACAGCGTGAGGGCTCCGGTCCCGGGGGACGGCAACAACATACCGACTGCACCGGACCGAGCCGCCGACGAGATGTCAACCCAGTCGCCAGAAGGAAGCGGGACGCACGCCTCGGCGCCGACGAGTCGCCCCAGTCCGGCGATCGCTGACACCGGCGGGACAACAACGTGGTCGGGGGCACCGCCAAAGCGATATCGCACCGCGCCATCAGGCGCCACGGCGACCAAGGCCAGACCGGAGCCAGTCGCCGCCATGACCTCGCCATTGACTGAGACCTCGACCCCATCAGGCCCACTCGAGGCGGCTAGCCCAGCTGCCGCCCGGACCGGAAAGGTTCCGACATCCTGGCCAACGTCAACCGTCACGGTGACCTCGCCCTCGCCCCCCACGCGCACCGCCTCACCGGCAAGCCCGGCCACTCCAACCACGACCCGAAAGGGTGTCCCGGGCGCGGCCGATCCCACGCCAAGGGTCCGTAGCGCGGCCCCGCTCACGCCCGAGTCCGGTCCCAACGCAACCGCCACGACCGTACGACGAGGCAGCGCCCGCAGCACCCGCTCGAACGACGTAGTCTGTGGGAGCGGGTCGATAGACTCGAACTGCAGACCACGAGCGGCCAGGGTCGCGCGCGCCTCCGACAACGCATAGGTCGGCTGGACGCGCTCGAGCCGCGCCCGAAGCGCGGGAGGATCGAGCGCCAGTCGACGCCGCGCCAGGCCGCCCAGCGCCAGCGCCCGATCGAGCAACGGACGCTCCGCCACGAGCCCCGCCTCGGTCGACAGCGTTCGCCGAAGACGCTCGGACACGTCCGGCGTGGCGAGACGTCGCTCCCAGGTGCTGCCCGCCAGGTGGTCCGCCAGACCGGTTCCGGCCAGCCCCAGGCCAAGGGCGACCACCCCGGCACGTCCGCCCGCGCTGGCGCTCGTCCGCCAGAGCCAGTCGAGGCCGACCCCGACCACCAGCCAGGACATCAGAGCTCGCACGCGTTCCGCCTCCGCCGGGACGGCTGACACCCAGAGCACCGGCATCAGCGCCGCAAGCACCCAAAGCACGGCCAACGGGCGCCGGTCTCCCTTCCAGAGGGCCCCAACTCCGATCAGCAGCAGCAATGCTCCCAGGAAGCCGAATTCCCCGGCCACCACGGCGGCGAGGGCCTCGACCGCCGGCATGCCGCGGGCGACCCCGAAGACCGGAAGGGTGCCTCCCTCCGGTACCGACAGCCCGGCGGCGACGAACCGATGAAGCAAGCCCAATCCGGCACCGGCCAGTACCGCCCACGCCGGCCGGCGGGCGGCACCCTCCAGACGCCATAGCGAAAATGCCGCGCATCCCGCCACGGGAGCCAGCGCCGGATAGCTGCCGACGGTCAGCGCGGCGACGGCGGCCGGCGCCGCCAGCGCCGCCCACCTCCGCGTGGGTGGCATGACAGTGCCGAGCAGGAGCAGGCCTGGCAGACAGGGGAGAAGCAGCGCATCGACACTACCGGTCGTCACGAGCGACAGAGTGGTACCACCGGTCGCCGCCACCAGTGCCGCCGCGGCGGCGGTCACGTGCGCGAGTCCCAAGCGACGGAAGAGCAGGAAGGTCAACGCCACTCCCAGCACCCCGGCCAGCAGCGCAAGCGCCCCCAGGCGCTGGGCCTCGGTCCCGGCCGGCACCACGAGCGCCAGGCGCGACAGTAGGGTCGTACCCAGCCAGCCGGCTCCATCCGGCGCACCCAGCACCGGCCTGGAGAGCTGCTCGGCAGCCGGGTCACCGGGTGAGAAGGGCAGGTCGCTGGCGAGACCTATCCCCAGATCCGGCGCCGCAAGGGCGACGAACGTCGCCGCTGTCACGAGCGCGACCACCAGGAGTTCTGTGCGTTCCTGCATCGAGATCAGCCACGTCCGCACGTGACACCAGAGGATGCGGTAGCATCGCCCGGATGCACGCCGACGACGCGCTCCGGGACGAACCGACGCGCCCGGAGGATACTCCTCGCCAGCTCGGGAGTCTACAGCGGCTCCGGGAGTGGTGGCGCACCCTCCCCCGGCCTCGCGAGCGGCGGCTGGCCATGACCCTGGCCGTCTCGCTTGTGCTGCTACGCAGCTCGATCTTCGTGTTCTTCGACGCCGTTTTCGATTCCGACCAGGCGATCGTCGGCCTCATGGCCAAGCATCTCGGAGAAGGCCGGGCCCTGCCGGTCTTTACCTACGGGCAGGACTATCAACTGGCCATCGAGGCGTGGCTCGCCGCACCCCTCTTCTGGTTGTTCGGAACCTCGATCTTCGCGCTGAAGTTCCCGCTGCTCGTCATCAATGTGGTGATGGCGGCACTTCTGGTCCGGATCCTCGAGCGGGAGCTGACGCTGCGTCCGCTCGTGGCACTTGTGGTGGCAAGCCCATTTGTGCTGGCGCCTCCCGGCACCACGGTCTACTTTTTGGAGGCGAGCGGCGGGCAGGTAGAGCCGTTGTTCATCGCTTTGCTACTCTGGCTCACGCGCCGCAGCCCACTCACCTTCGGCGTCATCTTCGCGCTCGGCTTTCTGCAGCGAGTCTTCACCGTGTACGCTGTCGGGGCGCTGCTACTAGTTGAACTCCTCGACCGGTCGCTGCTGACCACCGACGGCCTCAAGCGAAAACTCCAAGCCGCAGTGTCCTTCGCCGCTGTCTGGCACGTCGTGGGCCTGGCGCGGGAATACGCGGGCACCGCCTGGGGACCGGCCACTTCTGGGAACTATGCGGGCCTCCCGGTGACGACCTCCGACAGCGCGTCACTGAACGTCAGCCTCCTCCTGGACCGGTTCTGTTTCGATCCCGTCTCGCTCCCGGCGAGCCTGGTCAAGTTCTCGGGCCCGTTCCTGTCCACGATGTTCGGGGGACATCGTGAGCCGCTGGCCGACCTGGCCATCCCCAGCCTCGGCACCCAGGGGGTAGACGGACTCTGGTGGCTGCTGGGCGCAACCGTACTGCTGGCCGCCGGGCGTATCGGCTGGACGGCGGTGACCGGCCCTACCCGGCCGTGGCATCCCCAGCTGCAGTTTGCGACCTATCTGATCTTTATCGGGCTCCAATCGAGCGTGGTGTATGTCGTCTCGCAGTGCGGTCTGGTGGCCGCAGGGACGATGCGTTACACCCTAATGACGGTGCTGGGAGTCATCGGTATCCTGGCGTATCACGTCGCGGTCGAACCCAACCGCCACATCAGGCGCATCACGACCGGAGTCGTGGCTCTGTGGGCAGTCGTAACCCTCGGCGGGCACACCCGGCTGCTGGCGGAGTTCGTCGAGTCCCCACCCTCGAACAACCGTCGCGTCCTGGCCGACTATCTTACGGAGCGTGACATCCGCTATGGGCACGCCTATGATTTCTGGGACGTGTACAGCACCATGTTCTTCGCCGACGAACGGGTTATCCTCTCATCGCCCCGGCGCTGGTTCATCCAGGAGTACGAGTGGCTGGTGCAACGCAACCGAGACGAGGCGGTCTGGATCCTGCGCGAACCGTGCGACGGCGGAGAACAGGTCACCGACACCCACTGGGTGTGTCCGCCCGAACCGGGCGGATAACCTCGGAAGACCCCAGGCAGCAGAAAAATCAGGTCTACCTAGACAATCCAACATCCGCAATGAGTGGTCCGCTGCCCAGAAGGTGTGACGTCGGCGCAGAACCGCGCTGGCTCAGCTCTCGCGTCTCGTGACCGCGGTGGCGGTGGGACAGGCTTCCCACCCGAGGCTGCTCAGATCCTTGCCGAGCTTTTTGGCCGCGTCGATCAGCTCGGTAGGGTCCTCGAAGCGCTCCGCTTCCTCCGACCCATCTGGATACAGCACCACCAGCTTGTAGTCGTCGGGGCGCTTGTCGCAGTGAATGCCGATGAACCTGGGCGGACCGGCGGTACGGTTGAAGAACCAGAGCATCACCCGGTTGTATCGGGAGATGCCCGAAGGACCCGATAGTCCCTGAAGACAATTACCGTGCAATCCTGAGACAAATAGGGCGCTGGTAGGTATGCAAATCAGTGCAGGCAAGTTCCTTCCAGTGTTGTTCGGGGCTTCCAGGGTCCCCAGCGCTTGATCGGCCCGCTGTCGTCGTCGGGCGAATAAACCCGAACGACCGGCGTATCTGAAATCATGGACGAGGGTCGTATGACATCGGCGGTTGCCCGGGACGATGAGGCGACCGACCGGGAGCTCATCGACCAGGCGCACGCTGGCCAGCGGGATGCCCAGGACGCGTTGGCGCGCCGGCACCGTCAGGGCGCCTTCCTACTAGCGTTGCAGATGCTCGGGAACCGGGATGACGCGATGGACGTGGCCCAGGACGCGATGCTCCGCTTCTTCACCACGCTCGACAGCTTCGACCGAGAGCACCGGGTCCAGCCCTGGCTGTTCACCATCGTCCGGAACCAGGTTCGCGACCTTTGGCGCCGCCGCCAGCGACGCCCGGGTGACGGCCTCGTAGACGGAGAAGCGCTCGCGGGTCAGCTCGTCGACCACTCGGCCAACCCCGAGGCCGACCTTCGGCGCCAGCAGCTGCGCAAGAGCGTGTGGCGGGCGGTCGCCACCCTGTCTGAGACGAAGCGGGAGATCATTGTGCTCCGCGACTTCCACGACCTGTCATACAACGACATCGCCGACGTGCTGAAGATTCCTATTGGCACCGTGATGTCTCGGCTCCATGGAGCCCGAAAACAACTCAAGGCCAAACTCAAAGAAGGAGGGCGTGATGTCTGAACCCTGTGGACGGACGTTCGACGAGGCCCTGATCTCCGGATACGTCGACGGCGCCCTAGTGCAGGGCGACGCGCAACGCGTGCAGATACATTTGGAGGATTGTGCGTCGTGTCGCGCGCTTGTCGACGAGATCACCTCGGTGCGCAAGGTAACCATCTCGTCCGCGTTCGCCACGCCGGCCGACCACGAGTGGCCTGCTGAAGCGCCGCGGAGCACTGCCTCCAGAACGGCACGCCGGCTGGGATGGCCCGTGCTCGCGGCATGGGCTATTCTCGTAGCCGGCGTCGGACTCCTGGAGGCCTGGCGGGACGCCGACGACCTGCTCGAACGATTAATCCTGGTGGCCGGCGTGTCCGGCCTGTCACTACTGTTTCTGAGCGTGCTGCTCGACCGGCTGAAGGCCAGCAAGAGCGACCGCTATCAAGAGGTGCACAAATGATCGTGGTCACAACGGATCGAGTCGGCGGAAAGCGCGTGGTTCGCACCCTGGGTCTGGTTCGCGGCAACACGATCAGAGCGCGCCACGTCGGCAAGGACATCATGGCCGCTCTCCGCAACCTCGTAGGCGGCGAGTTGGCGGAATACACGAAGCTACTGGCGGAGTCGCGCGAACAGGCGCTCGACCGGATGATAGAGGAGGCCAAGGGGTTGGGTGCCAACGGTGTCATCTCGACCCGGTTCTCGACCTCGATGATCATGGCCTCCACCGCCGAGCTGCTCGCCTATGGCACGGCGGTCGTGCTCGAGGACGGCGACACGGCGCCCGACTGACCCTCCGTTTTTTGTTCCCGGGTTCGCGCCGAGACAGGCTGACGCAAGATCGGACGTTTCGGTTCCCGCCGATTCATCCGCTCACGGCAGTGCCAACGCGACCAGTTCCGCAGGAGTCTCCGGTGTGGCGGCCGCCGCGACGATGTACTGCTTACCGTCCAGCATGTAGGACATCGGCCCGCCGGTGGGATTGGCGGGCAGAGTAAGCTCGGCGACCACCTCCCCGGGCCAGTCTCCGAAGCAGGGAGCGTAATCCAGCCGTGTGCCTACGGACCGGCACGGCGGGCAACTAGTTTTGCCAAGACTCAGGGCGCAACGAGCGCCCCTCATTCCGCGCATACAGCAGTTGCTCGGCTAACCATGCGTCGTGCGGAGACTTGATCTGAAAACCATCGCTCGGTGGGACCACGATGTGCCCCACCTTGGGGCAGTACGCCTCCGGCTCGTCCAGGGTATCGCGCCAGTACACTCGAACGGCGCCGTTGCCTTCAAACAGCCCTTCGCGCTCGACGCGCACGCGGCGATGCATCGCGGGGTTGAGCGGCTCCAATCCACGCTCGCCGTGGACGTAGTAGAGGTGATGGTTCTCGTGCACGCTGAGCACGAGGTCAACGTCGTAGAGAAGCAGGGTGTCCACAGCCTTCTGCACCTCGGACGGTGTCCTCAGCGGATTGTGGACGCCAAGTGACACCACGATATCCGACGCGTAGCCTTCATCCTCGAGCGTGCCGATGGCATCAAGAATGATCGCCTCTTCGCGCACGGTCAGCGCGGACAACTCCGAGGGGCGGAGACGCGCCTCGACCGTGGGATAGTGCTCCTCGCAATAGCGGATCACGGCCTCGTCGTCCGTTGAAACCACAATTCGATCGAGCGTCTGGACCGCCAGTGCCGCGTCCAAGGTGTAGTCAATGAGCGGCCTCCCCGCAAGGGGGTTGAGCACGACGTTGGGCATGTCCTCGTAGGTATTCTTGGTACCGATCACCGCGACAGCCCTTGGTGTCACCGAACCCTCCGTCCGCTCTACTAGCGCCCGCTTGATGCGCGCCCGTGCCTCGAGCAGTTCAGTCCTGTCAGAGCTGAGCGACCTAGCGTGCTGTCGATAGTAGAACAACGGCGTGCTGATCTGGGCGACCTTGTACCGATTGACCACCTTAATCCAGAGCTCGTGGCCGTCTTGGCGGTCGTGGGCTTCGTCGTAGCCACCGATCGCCTTCAGCACACGCTTGCGGACCATCGTACAAGCGCCGTGGGCAGGTTGGTCCAGCACGAGGGTGTCCACCCCGATGCGCATACGGTGCTCGACGCCTAAGTGATTGCCCTGCTCATCCACGTAAACGTAGGAGGGGTAGACCAACGCGTCCTCCGGATGAGCTTCGAGATGATGGGCCATGACCAGCAACGCGTTGTCGTCCAGATAGTCGTCAGCGTCCAGGCGCATGAAGTACTTGCCGCGTGCCAACTCCAGGGCCTCGTTGGCGCTGGACTGAAGTCCTTTGGGTTCAGGATGAAGCACGACGCGAATGCGGCCCGGATCGCGCGCTCTCAGGGATTCTGCGATCGCGGCCGAATCGTCCGACGAACCGTCGTCGACGATGATCAATTCCCAGTCGTCCCAAGTCTGAGTGAACACACTCTCGACGGCCTGGGTCAGGTAGTGCCCGTAGTTATGGGACACGACGTAGACGGTGACGGTCGGCTTGGTCATAGCTCGCCGAAGGGCTCAACCCGGCGCTGGAACTTTCGCCTCTCCTCGATCGACGCAGTCAAGTCCTCGGTGGCGTAGTCTAACGCATCGGCAAGCGCCGCCTGCTGGACGCTTCCTTGGTTGAGTTGGCGCAAGGCGTGCGCGGTGCCAATGCGGCCGCACCCTGTGACTGCGGCACGATAGGAGAGCGCGGGCACGCCGGTCAGATCTCGACGGCGAGCGCCAGGTGCCGGTTCTCTTTGTACCAATCGACCGCTGCTCCGATGCCTTCTTCGAGCGGCGTCTGCGGTTGCCAGCCGAGGATGTCACGCGCCTTCGCCACGTTGGCCCACGTGGCCGGCACGTCCAGGGGGTTTGGCGCCTCATGCACAACGTTCGCCTTCCTGCTCAACTGGTCTTCGATAATGCCGATGGCGTCGAGTAGTTGAACCGGTCTATCGCCACCGAGGTTAATGATCTCGTAGCCGACGTCAGCGAGCCCCGTAACGGTCCCTCGCGCGACGTCTTGCACAAAGGTGAAGTCCCTCTGCTGCGTGCCATCACCGAACACCTTCACCGGCAGACCCTCGTCGACCCACCGGATGAAGCGAAACACGCTCATGTCAGGACGGCCGGCAGGGCCGTACACGGTGAAGTAGCGGAACACGGTGACGTCGATGTCGTAGAGGTCATGGTAGGTGTAGGCGAGCACCTCGGCTGCCTTTTTCGACGCAGCGTATGGCGACAATGGCCGGTCCGTGGGCATGTCCTCGGTGAAAGGCTGCTGAGGCTGGGCCCCGTACACGCTGGAGGTGGACGCCAGCACGAACTTCCTAATACCGATCTCTCTAGAAATCTCCAGCAGATTCAGCGTCCCAACCGTGTTGGTCTCGTAGTACAGCCAGGGGTTCTCCACGCTTTGCCGCACCCCCGCCCTTGCGGCAAGGTTAATGATTGCTTCCGGCTGCGCTCCGGCAACCAACGTAGTCAGCGCCTCACGGTCGCAGATGTCGGCGCGGTGGAACGTGAATCCCGGGCGGTCCTTCAGCCTCGCGAGACGCCAGTCCTTCAACTTCGGGTCGTACGCGTTGTTGAGCACGTCGATTCCAACGACGTCGTGGCCCTGGTCGAGAAGGATGGCCGCAACATGCGAGCCTATGAAACCAGCAGCACCGGTAAGCCATATCGTCATCAGTGTTCCTTACGGTCCCAGCGGCGAAGCACAGTGTTCAGAACGGACATGAGCATCAGCCGAGTGTCCAAGGTGGGGCTCACGGTCCGCATGTACTGGAGGTTGTAACGCACCTTGTCGGCCGGCGGGAGCGTAGACCTGCGCAACAACAGTAAGCCAGGGACTCACTCTGATGCGCTGAGCAAACAACGATTCGTCGTGCACGCATTGCTCGTGCAGTTCTGGCCGTTCCGCGCGGAAGCCGACATAGCTCATGTCGCCACGAAGGATGTTAATGAGCTTCGGAAGACGACAGGCCGCATTAGGCCCACCTCTCGTCTCGAACATGCCCGCTCGTCATGGCGAGGTCAAGCCCAGCCGGTCCGGAGGCGTTTCTGCGGGCTCGGAGCAGCGTTGTGGTCTGGCTACGGGACCGGCTCCGGGTTCAGGGTGGTATCCGAGAAGGGGAGCGGCACCCCACCGTGACCCGCCGGAGATGAAATGGCAAGGCCCCACCAGCTTGAGTCCGGTCACTGCCGACAGGGAGCAGACTACCCCGCGCGCCTGCAGCGCACTGACCACCCGAGCATCGTAGTGCGTCGGTTGCCCTTCCGGATACGAGTGATGACCGCTCGAATCATGCAAAACCCGCCTCAACGGCTTATCAGAGGTTTTGGCGGAACTCGTTTTCCGTCGATGAGGTGGCGGCGTCGGCTAGTTCACTTGGCATCGGAGAAAACCGGTGCGCCGCCAACTCTGCCTCACTGAGTCGACCGCGATTCTCCTCGAGAAATTGGCGCTGCTGCTCAAGGAAGTACAGGCGCTGGTCGTCCGGCGGATACAGCCGCTGCGACATCTCGCGGAAACGGTCAGTGTAGAGAATTCCGGCCGAGTCCTTGTGGTAGAAGAGCTTGTTGCGCTCTACATACTCTGAGTCCTCGCTCCGGGGTTGGGCCAGAAACGCGAACCGGTCGACCGCGAACGGCTCGACCTCCGCCAAGAACTCCTCGGTCTCAGCGAGCTCTTCCTCGGTCTCGGTCGGCGTTCCCATGCAGAGGGTAGCGTAGACGTTGATGCTGAACTTTTTGGCAAGGGTGAAGAAGATCCGCATGGTCTCGGGGGTCAGATCCTTCTTCTTCTTCTTGAGACCGCTCGTGGACCCGCTCTCGATCCCGCAGTACAGACCGATGCAGCCGGAACGAGCCATCTTCTCAAGCACCCGCTCGCTGGTGATGTCGGCTCTCGACTCGCAGGCCCAGACCACGTCGTAGGGGCGCTCGATCAGCAGGTCGCACATCCGCTCCACCCGTCGGAGGTCCGTCGTGAAGAGATCCTCCCTGAAATATACGCCCTGGCACCCGTATCGCTCCACGTAGGCATCGATCTCTTCGACGATCCGGTCGGCGGAGAAGGCGGTCCATTTCCGGGTCCAGATGGCCGCCACTCCACAGAAAGTGCACCGGTAGGGACAGGATCGGCTGGTATGCATGGTGAAGACCGGCGACTCACTCCGGCCGTAGATATCGAACCCCCAGTTGTACGCCTTGTCGACGAAATGGTCGTAATTGGGGAACGGGTAG
>DEAA01000052.1:56824-125817 GCA_002346545.1 Acidobacteria bacterium UBA2994 | reverse complement strand
GGCAACTTTGTGACCACCTGGGGTACCCCTGGCTCTGGCCCCGGCGAGTTCGATCTCGTTCACTCCGTCGCGGTGGATTCGACTGGACGCGTGTATGCCAGCGACCGCGAAAACAATCGCATACAGATCTTTGATGCTGATGGCACGTTGCTCGACACTTGGAACCACCTGGGCGCTACTCAGAACATCTTCATCACCCCGGACGATCAGGTATGGGTGATTACCCATCGCGACAACGTCGAGAACATCACTTACGACACCCTGGCCGGGCGCATCATGCACGTAGACATCAATACCGGTGAGATTATCGGAGCGATGGAAAGTCCGGGGCACTGGATTGACGTGGCCGAGACCGGCGACATCTTCATCGGCAGCCTCACCGGCAATGTGTTCCGGTGGTACGAGGACTGGATGGAGACGGAGGAGGCGGCACAGGCTGAGCGACCGTAGTGGACAATGGGAAGAGGCGCACTCGCGCTAGGCCGCCACGTGCGGGGACAGACCTGAGTTGGAGTTCGCTCTTTGGGCCGTTGGCGTAGTGGTGCTGCCCATGGGGCGCTTGTGGAGGGTTGGAGGATGACATGTTCAGGAACCTGCGTAGAGTTGAACTAACCCATCTATGCGATGGTGGAAAGGGGGCACGATGAGGATTCGCGCACTTGCGGTGATGCTGGTTATGACGGCTTGTGGCACGTCTGCTGCACACATGGCGCTGGCGCAAAACGCGATGGCCGAAGGTCTCCTCACAGACACGTGGGGTAATCCCCTTCAGGGTGTTGAGATAGAAGCCCGGCGGGCGGATGGCGGCGGCGCTCCGCGGACGGCTGAGACCGACGACGACGGCGAGTTCCGGATGATGGGTATGGACTCTGCTACCTACGAGTTCACGTACCGGATCTTCGGGTATATTGGCGCCCGCCAGATCCGAGACGTCAGCCCAGGACGGAGGAGGGGGCGCCTGACTGCTATCGAGCTCGAGCTTGACGGCAGTGGTCTATACCTTCAGGAAGAGCTCTCATTCGAAGCGGAGGGCGGAACGCCCAGCGTCACGCTCAAATCTGACGGCATGTTCGAATTCGAAGACGCGGAAGGCGAGGGGGAAGGGAACTACTCTATCGAGGATCTGAGTGCCATTCTGATCGTGCGTGACTACGATGGCCCGGACGACAAGTACTCGATCGCCGAGCCGGTCGTCGTAACGACCCCGGACAATTCGTTTTCGAGTCTTGCCTGGGGCGAGACGAGTCTCGCGAGGAACTAGGAGGCGCCAGCGCGCTGCACGATGGTGACAGGGTGTGCTGGGTAAGACGAAGTGACGGGCGCGTAGGCCGTGGCGCGGTTACTCGGGTGGCCCTATAACGAGGCCGACCCCGAACGCCCACCTGTGTCGGCGAGAGTCGGAAAGATGGCCGATCTGTCTGGTGAAGCCTAGCTGTGGCGAGGGAGCAGCGTGAGCATCAAGAACGAGTTGCAGAACGAACTGGTGGATTCCCTGCGGGCGCAGGACCGCAATCGGGCCGACGTCGTGCGGCAGATCACAACCGAGGTGGCGCGGGCCATGAAGGCGCCCGGTTTCGAGGGAGACGAAGACGACGCCCTCTACCAGAAGACCATCGGGAGCTACGCCAAGAAGATGACTAAGGCGCTGGCCGACTATGACCGACTGGGTCAGTCAGATTCGGACCCCGCCGCGAAGCTGCGCTTCGAGGTGGACTATCTCGGGCGGTGGCTCCCGAAGGCGCTATCCGAGGAGGAGATTGTGGCGCTGGTGGACGAAGCTGTTCAGGCGGTCGGTGCCATGGATATGAAGGGCATGGGACAGGTCATGGGACACCTGAAGAAGGGCCATCCCGACCTGGACGGTGCGATCGCCAGCCGGCTTGTCAAAGCCCGTCTGAGCGGCGGCTAGTCGACGGAGAAGTGCTCCTTCGCCCGATAGAGCGCCACGGTTGGTACTAGGAAGACCGCGAAGGGGATAAGTCCCCCGAGTAACGATCCCTGCCGCGCTCCGAAGACCCCCATCGCGATGGCTACCTGCGCCGCGTACACCGCAGCCCAGGGCCACATCCACCGCTTCATCCTCCAGAAGCCGTAGGCGCCGGCCCCGTAGATGGCCCAGTGCAGTGGTTCGGTCGCCTTGGCCGCCCAGCCGGTGAGCATGAAGCCGAACCATACCTCCTGGTCCTCGGCCACTGGTTTCAGAAAGATGTCGAAGGGCATGTAGACCAGCGTCATGAAGAGGCAGAAGGCAAAGAGCGGTTGCATCCACCAGGGGCGCCGGCGCCACTGTGCCGCCAGATCCAGGGCTGCCATCGATTGGCTCCTTTCTTCGCCAGCGTAGCCTACGGGCACCGAAGAGCGCCAGTCGACGACTATAATCGGCTCGTTCTCTCGTAGCAGCAAGATCGAAGGAGGTCGTCCGAATGGGTCCCAAATTCTTCTCTCGAAGAGTCGCCCCACTGGTGCTGGCCGCGACATTTGGAGTGACGGTCTCCGCCTGGGTCCAACCGTCGGCCCAGGGGACGCTTCTGGTGTTACTGCGCGATTCGAGCCAGTTAGCCATCGTCGACCCGACAACGGGTGAGACTCTGGCGAAGGTTCCGACTGGTCGCGACCCGCATGAGGTGACGGCGTCCGACGATGGACGACTGGCGTTTGTGGCCAGCATGGTCGACGGGATCTCGGTGATCGATCTGGAGACCCGTGAGGAGGTCCGCCGAGTTGACCCTGGTCCCGGGAGCGAGACCCACGATCTGTTGTATCTCGACGGTAAGGTCTATTTCACCATCGAGGGCTACAAGTCGATCGGGCGTTACGACCCGACGGAGGACACGATCGATTGGACCATCGGGATCGGCGAAGAGGGGGTGCACATGCTGGTGCACGACCCCAGAACAGGTAACCTGTTCACGCCAAACACTGGGTCGAATACGGTGACTATGATCGAGAATGCGACATCTGGACCGGCCGAGGCCAGAACCATCCATATCGATATTCCCGGGGAGACGCCGGAGGCGCTTGATCTGTCTCCGGATGGGAGCGAACTGTGGACCGCCACACGGGCGGACGGCGGCGTCTCGGTAATCGATGTGGCTCGCCGCGAGGTGGTTGCCGATATGGACTTGGGGATGATTGACGCCAATCGGCTGCGCTTCACGCCAGACGGTCGGGTGCTGATCATTGACGGCGAGGCGGCCCAACTGCTGGTGATGGACTCGCGCTCGCGCGAGGTTGTCGAACGGGTCAGTCTGGGAGAGGTCGATACGGGTGACGGCGCCCTCCTGGTGGGACCCGACGGGCGCTATGCCTATGTCGGCCTTCGCGCGATCGATATGGTTGCGATTGTGAACCTTGAGACCTTGGAAGTCACGATGGAACTGAGCTTCAGCGCTGGCGATGGTCCCGGTTGTATGTATTGGGTCAGACCGAGCTAGGTGGGGAGCGCGATGGCAAGGTTGAGGCGGGTGGGCCTAGCCTTCGCCACGGTCATCGCCTCGCTTGGTGGCTGCACGTCCCCGGAACGGCCATTGGTGCCGGTGGAGCCTCTTGAAGTCACCGAAGCCTCTATCGCCGAATTGGGTGAGGCGATGGCGATGGGGCGGGTCACCTCTGAGGAACTGGTCGAGCGCTATCTTGCCCGAATCGGGGCTTACGACCAGCAAGGCCCGGCGCTGAATACCATCATCGCGTTGAATCCGGATGCGTCGGATGCGGCGCGTTCGTTGGATGAAGAACGGGCGGCGGGTAATGTCCGGGGCCCCCTACACGGCGTCCCCATCCTGATTAAAGACAACTACGACTTGGCAGGGATGCCCACGACGAACGGTTCAGTCGCATTGGCGGAACTGATGCCGCCAGATGACGGCTTCCAGGTGCGTCGGCTCAAGGAAGCCGGCGCAGTTATCCTGGGCAAGACGAATCTGCACGAGTTCGCGCGCGGCATCACGACGGTTGGCTCGAGAGCAGGGCAGACGCGGAACCCGTACGATACGGAGCGGAATCCCGGGGGGTCGAGCGGCGGAACGGGCGCGGCTGTAGCCGCCAGCTTTGCTGCAGTGGGCATGGGTAGCGATACCTGTGGGTCGATCCGGATTCCGTCCGCACACAACAACTTGACTGGCCTGCGCGGCACGCAGGGTCTATCTAGCCGAGACGGCGTGTTCCCACTGTCTCATACTCAGGATATCGCTGGACCTATGGCGCGGTCGGTCACGGACCTGGCCCTAGTGCTCGACGCGACAGTGGGGTCCGATCCAGCCGATCCGGCAACGGCTGACGCTGACGCGAACATCCCAATTAGCTACGTGACCGGGCTCGACGCCGGAGCCTTGGCGTCGGCGCGGGTGGGGGTGCTTCGGGGCTACGTTCGCCAGGGCCCGGAAGATGATGCGGTGGGGGCGGTGTTTGATGGAGCTATGGAGGACCTGGCTCGTCTTGGTGCGGAGGTTGAAGTGGTCGCGATCGACGGCCTGGCGCAGTTGCTCGACAGCTATGTTGTTTTGAGCAGCGAGTTCAAATTCAGTGTGGAGGGGTATCTGGCCGCCGTCGAGGACGCTCCAGTTTCGACACTGGACGCAATCATCGCGGATGGACGCTACGACGCCAGCATAGATGAGCGTCTGAACACCTCCAATGCCGTCACGACGCTTGACACGGCGGAGTATCTCGAGGCGTTTGCGCGTCGCGCGGAAACGGCCGCCCGGATCATTGCGGTGATGGATGAACGCGATCTGGATGCGTTGCTGTACCCGACCATGCGACAGGTGGCAGCGGAGATCGGTCGCCCGCAAGGCGGCGATAACTGTCGGATTAGCGCGAATACGGGTCTGCCAGCGCTAACCGTGCAGGCCGGGTTTACCGACGAAGGGATGCCGGTCGGCCTGGAATGGCTGGGTCGTCCATGGTCGGAGTCCCGGTTGCTGGCCTTGGGCTATGCCTATGAGCAGGGTACTCGCCATAGGAGAGCGCCGGCGAGCACTCCTGTGCTGGGAGAGCGGGCGCAGTGACGTCCCGGGTCTCAAAAGAGCGTGGCTGGAGCCGGGATGTTGCTGTCTGGAGTGGCATTGCCCTGCTGGTGGCCTGTGTTGTCGCCGTGGCACTCCCGGCCTCGACTGAGGCGCAGTCGAGGCCAGGAGACCTCGAAAGCCTCCTGACCCGTGCAGGAGCCCAACTCGAAGAGCACTATCAACGTGCCCAGCGGATCGTCTCGACCGAGAAGGTGTGGGTGCGGTCCTTCCACCGCAACATGCGGTCGAACGGGTCGCCCCGGCACATGGAGTTCGAGCATCGTGTGGAGTGGGACGCCGCGGGTGCCGGGCTACCGCCTACCGTGACGGTCTTCCGGGACCTTCTGCAGGTGGATGGGCGTTCGCCTACGGCGGATGATCGGGACGCTTGCCTGATGCCGGTGGAGGTCGACCAAGATCCCCTGGCGATGCTTCTTCCATATCGACAAAAGGAGTTTTCGTTTCGATTGGTCGGTGATGAACGGGTCGACGACCGCCAGACGACCCGGGTCGCCTACGAACCGCTCGAACAGGGGGACCCGAAGATTACTTGGGAGGACGACTGTGTCTCGTTGGAACTCCCCGGACACTCGGCGGGCGAGCTCTGGATCGACCCCGAGACAGGCGACGTGGTCCGGTTGGACGAGCATCTGATGGGCCGTTTTGAGTTCAGAGAGCCGCCCGAGCGGGCCAGGGACATTCCCGCTCGTCTGACGCTCGAAAGGTCCGAACTCAGCATCCGATACAACCGGGTACGCTTTGAGGACCCACCAGAGACGCTCATGCTGCCGGAGGCGGTCGAGAGCAGTTGGACGTTGGTCGGGCCGAGCTTCGTGCCACGTTATGTGCGGCGGCAAGAGTTTTCGGACCATCGCCGGTTCGTGGGTGACGGTCGTATTGTGCGATAGGCGTTCGAGACTGATACCATCTGACGGTTGAAAGTCGTGTGGTCACAGGGAGATACGCGATGAAACGAGTGTTCATAGCCCTCGCCGCGGGGGTGTTGTTCTTCGTGGCAGGCGATGCACGGGCGCAGACCCAGCAGCCTGTCGAACCGGCGCACGGTGTGCTCGATCCGGACGCCACCACTGACGATCTCGGGATCGACATCCCGATTCCGGTGTCATACCCCGCTCGGCGCTATCCCGCGTCGCACGATTTCCCAAGTGGACCCGGTATCGGCGAACGCCTACCTGAATTCTCGCTACCGAACCAACATGGGGAGTTGGTGGATTTCCACGCCGACCGTGGCGAATCAAAGTCGGTCGTGGTGTTCTACCGCTCGGCCGTATGGTGACCGTACTGCCGTACGCAGCTGGTCGAGCTGCAGGACAACTTGGAATTGTTTCAAGCGGAAGGCATCAAGGTCTACGGCATCAGCTACGACACCTCCGAGCAGCTGCTCGCATTCGCGAGTGACTACGACGTGACCTACGACCTGTTGGCTGATGTCGACTCCGAGGTCATCAAGACATTCGGGATTCTAAATACCCTAATTGAACCGGATGACCCTGAGCAGAGTAGTGCGGGACGAGGCTTCTACGGCATGCCCTTCCCGGGTGTGTATGTCACAGACGGCAACGGCGTGGTGACCGAGAAGTTTTTTCATCGTCACTATGGCACCCGTGAGTCCGCCGGCGCGATCCGCGACTCGGCGCTCGGCGAGATCCTTGTTCGGCACGAAGTGCCCGTAGTGGAGCTAGCTAACGAGCAGGTCAAGATTTCGGCGTTCACGTCAGATCCGTCATTACAATTCGAGACGCAGACCATGGTCTACGTTCGATTCGAGCTGGAGGATGGATTGCACATGTACGGGCGTCCGCTTCCTGACGGCTACATTGCGTCGGAAGCGACCATCCCCGATATTTCGGGCCTCCGGGTGGGCGAGGCGCGGTATCCACCCACGCATGAGCAAGAGTTTCCGCTCCTGGGCGTCACGTTGAATGTCTATGAGGGCGTTGTCGATGTGGCCATTCCGGTAACGCCGAACGCGGAGCGGTTCACGTCTCGGTTGTCGCAGGAGGTGGATATTCCGATTGAGGTGCTGTTCCAGGCCTGTAGCGACACCATCTGCTACACGCCGCGGACGGAAACATTGTCGGTGACCCTGCCGATCGAGCCTTTGCTGCGTTCGGGAGAATCAAGGAACCGGTGATGGTCGAGGACACGCTCGCACCGTATGTCATCGAGGAGGCCCGGTCGAGCCGTTCGCGATGTCGGACTTGCCGGAAGAAGATCGAGAAGGGAAAGCTGCGCCTCGGTATTTTGCTGGAGGGCCCTTATGGCACCGGGTATCTCTGGCACCACCTGACCTGCGCGGCGAGACGAAGACTCGAGGACGTGGAGGCGGCCTACGCCCAGCCTGCGTTCGAGAAGGGCCTGAAGGTCCCGGCGCTTGAGAAGCTGCAGGCGCTACAGGAGAAGGCTGAGAAGGAGCGCGCCGACCGAAAGGAGTTGCCCTACGTTGAGAAGGCGCCTACCGGACGGTCGAAGTGCAAGCGTTGCGGTGCAGGTATCGAGCAGGACAGTTTCCGCGTGGTGCTCGCCCGTGAGGTGGCCTTCGGTAGCCAGGTCCGGAGTGGCCCCATTAACGTGCATCCGAAATGTGTGGCCGAGGAACTCGACACCGAAGACTGTATGACCGAGGTAGAGGGCTTCGGCGAGGCGCTCCACGCGCACAGCGGCCTTGACGCCGCCACGGTCGACGCGGCTCTGGCCGAGATAGGTTCCCTGGGCTAGACGCTAGAACTTTAGGTGCCTTCGGCAAGGGATGGGTTTATCCGGCGGTAACCAAGAGTTGTCTCGATCGAGTGCCGACTAAGAAGCAAGGAGAGGATTCGATGAGCAAGTGGCGCACGTCGACCAGTGTCGTGGTCTTTACGTTGGCAATCGTGGTCGCGGGTCCGGTTCTCGCGCAGGAGGCATGGACTCTGCCGCGCACGGCAGACGGCGATCCCGAGATCGGTGGGGTCTGGGACTTCCGTACGCTTACCCCGCTGCAGCGTCCTGGAGATGCGGCTGAGCAGCTGACTGATGAAGAGGCGGCGGCCATCGAGGAGCGTTCCCGCCAGGCGGCGATTGAGGCCGACCGGCCCAGCGAAATACGCACCGAACCACTGCCGGTCGGTGCGCCGGTGGGCGGCTATAACAACTTCTGGTTCGACCGTGGTGCGGGTGTCGTCGATGACAACCGTACGTCGCTTATCGTTTCCCCGGCCAGCGGGCGCGTGCCGGCTCTGCAGCCGGGCGTCGAAATGGTACGGCTCTCGCTAGGCGAGGACATTCCGGGCGGACAGCCGGTGCGCGTCCGTGCGGCCGGCATCGGGGCCTCTCACTGGAAAGACCGCGGCCTGGCTGAGCGGTGCTTGCTGGGCTTTAATTCAGGGCCTCCCATCGTGCCGGCCGGTTACAACCAGAACTTTCAGGTGTTTCAGACCAAGGACCACGTGGTCATTCTGCACGAGATGGTGCACGACTCGCGGATCGTGCCGCTCGACCGGAGGCCGCACCTGCCCGAGAGCATTCGGCAGTGGATGGGTGATTCCCGGGGCTACTGGGACGGCGATACGCTGGTGGTGGAGTCGAAGAATTTTACGGACCAAACCTCGAGCTTCAGCCCGTCGGTGACCATGGCGGCCGGCGACGGTACCACGCTGAACCTGACTGAACGGTTTACGCGGGTGGCAGACGATACGCTGCTGTATGAGTTTACCGTCGACGACCCACAGACGTTTACTGAGCCGATCGTGGCCCAGATTCCTGTGAAACGCGGCGATATGATGTTCGAGTACGCGTGTCACGAAGGCAATTATGGGCTGGATAACATCCTGCGCGGCGCCCGCGAAGCCGAGCTCGCGGCTGCCGGCCAGTAGGGAACGATTCAGCAGCTTGGGTGCCGCCAGACCGCCTTGGGGCGCGGCGGCGGCCACGTCTTCAGAAACCATGGCTGGTGTCACACGTCGGAGCTTTGTGGGGCGAATGGGCGCGGGGGCGGTTGGTGCCGCAGCCGCAGGCCTCTTGCCAATGGCGAGACAGGTGCGTGTGCGGGCGCAGCCGCGACAGAACTGGCTCGACCTGACTCCAGAGCCGGCGCTCGAGCCGGCTCTGCCTATCATCGACCCACATCACCATCTGTGGGACCGCCCCGGCAACCGGTACATGCTTGAGGAGTTACTCGAGGATACTGGAACGCACAACGTGCGTCAGACGGTGTTCGTGGAGTGTTCGTCGATGTATCGCGCTGACGGTCCGGAAGAGCTCCGGGTGGTGGGCGAGACCGAGTTCGTGCAGGGCGTCGCTGCTAAGAGCGCGAGCGGTCAGTATGGCAACTCGCGGATGTGTACGGGCATCGTCAGCTCGGCGGATCTCTTGCTGGGCGACCGTGTTGCGTCAGTCCTCGAGGCACATCAGGCGGCGAGCCCACAGCGGTTTCGGGGCATTCGACACCGTGCGGCGTGGGCCGAGCCGCCGGTGGTGGGTCGGCGCACACCCGGACCAGAGCACCTGCTGCTCGACAGCGAATTCCGGCGCGGCTACGCCCATCTTCGAACGCATGGCCTGACCTTCGAGGGCTGGCTCTACCACACCCACATCGCGGACCTCGCCGATCTGGCTGGAACGTTCCCCGATACAACCATCATCCTCAACCATCTGGGTGGTCCGATCGGAATCGGTCCCTACGCTGGGCGTCAGGACGAGGTGTTCGACGTGTGGCGGTCAGCGTTGACCGAGCTTGCGAAGCACGAGAACGTGGTAGCGAAGGTGGGTGGCATCCAGATGGTAGTAAATGGCTACGGCTGGCACGAGCAGGAGCGGCCACCGTCGTCGGACGACTTGCTGGAGGCGAACCGGCGTTGGTACGAGCACACCATCGAAGCGTTTGGTCCGGGTCGCTGCATGTTCGAGAGCAACTTTCCTGTCGACAAGCTGTCCTGTTCCTATGTGGTGCTCTGGAACCAGTTCAAGAAGCTGACTCGGGGCTACTCGAGCGATGAGCGGGCGGCGATGTTCCACGACACCGCTCAGCGCGTGTATCGCCTCACGCAGCTGTAACCCTACCCGCTAGTCTGCGCTCAAGAACCGTTGCGCGGCAGCCGTCGCCAGCAGCCGTCGCCCCTGCTCGCGTCCCCGTTCGAACGTTCGCATCGTGACCTCTCGGTCGAAGCAGAGGAATCCCGCCTCGATCGGATGGTCCGGGTAAATCAGTAGTAGTCGGTTCTCTGCGATGTCCCTGGCCACGGCCGGTTCGTCGTTCAGGGAGCGGAGGCGCAGGCTGGTTTCCCACAGGTGGCCGGCAGGGTCACAACAGAAGACGACCGTGCGGTCGGTCGCGGCCCACGTTGCGACCTTGGTGAAGCGTGGCTGTTCGCCGAAGATGCCCATGGGCATCTTCAGAGAAAAGCCGCCGTCGACGAAGGTCGCGTCTTGATCAGCGGGGTAGAGGCCGGATGTGGTCAGGCGATCTGGAGGGATGGCTGGGCCCATCGCTAGCGGGACCAGGCACGAGGCCTCGATCGCGTCATGGTAATTCTCGCGAGTGAGCGGCCGGACGAATTCGGTGGCTAGGTCGTCGGGTAGATGACTGGCGAAGACGACGGGTTCGAGCAGGTAGCGGGGCTGGTACTTCAACCAGCGTGGCAGTTTCCGGGTGGTGGCCATCGCAAACAGGCGGGCCAGGTCGGTGGAGCCTGGGCGGCGTCCGTCAGGACGCCGGACTCGCGTGGTGAACACCAGCAGGCGCCGGCTGGCGTGTTTATCGAAGACTCGATTCACCTCGCCTGGTTCCATGACATAGCGGATAGAGGCATGGAGGTGCCGTCGGAACGCACTCGACGGCCATAGCTGGGTGACGTCGGGGGGGAGGGGGTAGCGGGTGGGAATGTCGTCAGAGCCCCAGGCGGTCCAGCCCTTGAGCACCGTTGCTTCGGTGCCGGTGGCCACGTCGGCCGCAGCGTACCCGCCGGCCGAGGCGCCCATCATGACCGAGGGGTAGCCGCCGTGCTGACGCGCCCAAGCCATTAACTCGTACAGCACGCCGCCCTGCCAGGCCCCACGGCCAGCTCCCCCCGAGTCGAGAATCCATCCGCACGCCATACTGATCGTCCGCTCCGGTGGGGGAGCCTATCACCCGTGGGGTGGACCGGGTATCATGGCGCACGCCACGACGCGAACCGTGGCGGCAATTTCAGCACAGGAGAAGACAGATGTACACCACTCGTACCATGCTCGCCACCGCACTTGTCGTGTTCGGACTGGCCGGCGCCGCCCAGGCTCAGGATATGCCGGCGTTCTGCGGCCCGTCGGGTCAGCTGCCGGACGATTTCTCGAAGAACGTGGCGGCGGATTCCCGCTGCTTCGAGATCCGGATGTATACGGCGAATGAAGCCGAGGGCGGCGACATCGACACGCTGCACCAGCGGTTCCGTGAAGGCGAAGTGGCGCTCTTCGAGAAGCACGGTGCCGAGATCGTCGCTGTCTGGCAGCGGATGGACGACCCAAACACCATGGTCTGGATGCTGGCGTATCGGGACCGCGCCCATCGTGACGAGGTCTTCGAAGGGTTTCGCAACGATCCGGACTGGCCCCCGTTGCGCGCCAAGTATGCCGTACCCCTGAGTATCGAAGCGTTCATGCTGAGCGCCTCCGACTATTCGAATCTCAAGTAGTCGGCTTCGGGGGGAGACTTCCTCCTGCAGAAGGCGAGTCGGTCATGGCTCAGAGTGCTGCTGGTGGCCGTCGTTTCGTGCGATGGGCCTGTGCCATCGACCGGTTCGCCCCCTGATTGACCGCTGGCCGAGGTGCGGCCTGACGTTGGCGTCCCGGCTCGCTCACTTCATGCCAGGCCGTCGACTGCGCGCGGGCACGCGCCTTCAAGCACGGCCTGGGGGTGCCTTGTCGGCGTCTTTCTCAAGGCGAATGCTTGCACGAGGGGGTGGCCCAGTCGCCGAGCTTGTTCGTGGTCTTCGCCATCTCCATGTTCTAGCCAGGAAATAGCGGTTGTCCAAGCAAGGCGGATATTGGCTGCTGGCTGGGATCGCCGTGATGGCGGTTGTGACCGCGCTGCCATCCCCCTCCCCACTTCTGCACGAAGCTGAGTTGGTGCCCCTGACGGTGGAGGGGAAGGCCACCCTGGCGGTGCTTGCCTTTGCGGTGGTGCTTTGGGTGACCGAGGCGCTGCCCTTTCCGGTGACGGCGCTGTCGGTTATGGTCCTGCTCCCGGCCCTTGGGGTGTCCACTTTCTCCACCGTGGTCAGTCAGGGGTTCGGCCATTCGATAATCGTCTTCCTTATCGGCATCTTGATCTTGGCGGCAGGGTTCGGGCATTCGGGTCTCGGCGCTCGGCTGGTCCTCGGTGTGCTCAGGGTGGTCGGCACCAGCACCGACAGGGTGCTTCTGGGGTTTCTGTCTGTCGGCGCGGTCCTGTCGATGTGGTTGAACGACCTGGCCGCAGCGGCGCTGCTCTTGCCGCTAGGGGTCGGACTGCTCGAGGATGCTGGGCTCCGTCGACAGGAGAGCAACTTCGGGCGGGCGCTCATGATCGGGTGCGCGTTCGGTCCTCTGATTGGCGGCGTGGCTACGCCGGCCGGCACTGGCGCCAACCAGGTGACTATGGCGTATCTGCGTGACATGGCCGGTGTGGAGCTGTCGTTCCTGGACTGGATGACGTTCGGGTTGCCGGCCACCGTGTTGATGGTCCCGTGTGCTTGGAAACTGCTGCTCTGGGTGTTTCCGCCGGAGATTGCCCGCCTGCCGATTGAGGACAGCGCGCTAGTGCGTCGTCAGGAGGCGCTAGGAGGATTCTCGCCGGTGGAGTGGAAGACGCTGGTTGTTTTCGCTATGACCATCCTGGTCTGGCTGACGACGCCCCTGCTAGCGGCCTGGACCGACGGGCGGATCAACCCGTCGATGCACGCCGTAGCCCTGGCCGGGGGGCTGGCCATGTTTCTGCCTGGCGTGAGAGTGCTGACCTGGAAGATGGCACAGCAGGAGATTCAGTGGGGCGGCATTCTCCTGGTTGCGGCTGGCTTGGCGCTTGGCTTGACGGTGTTCGAGACCGGCGCCGCCCGGTGGGTCGGGCTGGGCTTGCTCGTACCGATAGCTCTGGTCCCTGCGCTGGCGCAGCCGTTCGTCGTCGTGGTCGTGGTCTCTGCGATGCACTTGCTGTTTGCCAGCAACACCGTAACGGCCACCGTGGTCCTGCCCATCCTGATTGCCCTGGCGGGTGACCTGGGTCTGACGCCGCTCGCCATCGCCATCCCGGCTGGGTTCGCCTCGTCGCTGGCGTTCATCCTGGTGACCGAGAGTCCGGCCAACGTCGTGCTGTACAGCGCTGGCTACTTTTCGATCCGTGACATGGCCCGGGCTGGTGTCTGGATGACCTTGGCCGCGGCCGTCTGTGTCACCGTCGCGGTCACCGTGGTGGGGATGTTTCTGTAGAGCTACAATTCCCGCTTCATGACCGACCCCAACCTGCAGATTGCGGTGCGCGCCCTGATGACCGAGTTTGTCGGACTCTATAACGAGGGTGACACCGATGGAATTGCCGCAGTCTACACCGATGACGGCCACCGGTTCGATGCATTTGGCGGGCATGCGGATGGCAGAGAAGCGGTCCGGGTGATGTATCGCGAGGAGATCAATCGGCGAGGGCCGGAGCCGAGGAATCCGCCTGGGCAAGAACTCGAGTTGGACATCAACATTGTCCTGCCGCTGTCGTCGTCCCAGGCGCTTGTCGACGGGCTGATCCGGTTCCGCGGGCGCCATCGCCGGTTTACTGCGGTGGCTCGGCTCGATCCAGATCGTTGGCGCTTGCAACTCGGTCGGGTTCATCCCCCGGCCGGTGGCTAATGAGGGTGTTCACTGACCGTCCGGACCGCGGATCTTCTCGCTCGGCAGCTCGAACAACCACGAGATCCTGAAGGCGAGCGGTAGGTCGGGTCGTGCCTCTGGGTCTCGATTGCGTTCACGGTCTGGCGAAATACTCCCAGCCGTTCGGCTAACGCTGTCTTCGACCAGTCGCGCTCGCCCGAAGCCCCTCCCCTCCGCGCTTTACGAGCGACCGCTTCGACAAGGGAAAGCGCAGAGCGCTCCGTCAGGGCAGTCGAAAGACGAAGAGCGTGTTACCGCGCGGTGGCTGCCTTATCTCGGGCGTTAGGCCACGGTGATTGACCCCGCCGCCGGTGGCGATGGCGACAAATTGGGCCCCGTCGTGCTCGTAGGAGACGGGGAAGCCGCCAGCGCTGGAATTCAGGATCTGCTCCCAGAGCACGTCGCCGGTCGAGACATCGAAGGCGCGGAACCGGCGCGCGTCATCGGTCACGAATACGAGCCCGCCTCCGGTGCTCAAGACGGAACCCCCGATGCCGGCGCGCTGGCGATGCACCCACCTGGGCTCGCCGGTCGCCAGATCCATCGCGGTGAACATGCCGACCTGTCCATTGGCCTCGGGCGCGATGGAGCGGTTGACGCGCGCAGATCCGTGGTGTCGTCCTGGTCGGTTGCGGAACTCGTTCAGCGTGAGGTCCATGCACACGTCATTGGTCGGGGCGAAGAGCGTGTTGCTGGCGGGGTTGTACGCGGTGGCCTGCCAGTTGATGCCGCCGATGAGGCTGGGACAGACAAAGACGGGCTCGCCCACCTGAGGGAACTTGAGCGCCTGGTTAAGGAGAACCCGCCGGCTCTCCGCGTCGATGTCCTCGACGACGTTCTGAGTATTGGTTGGCTGCGCCCAGAGAAACGCGCCGGTCGCGGCGTCGAGCGCCCACACGATGCCGGTCTTGCCAGGAATCCCAGTGACGATCTTTCGACGATTCCCCGAGGTGATGCCGTTATTTCGCCACTCAACGTCGCCCGGTGAGACCTCGGTTTCGACCACGAGCCGGGCGAACGGATGGTCGAGGTCCCACTCGTCGTTCGGTATGTGCTGGAAGTACCAGGCAATCTCGCCCGTGTCGGCGTTTAGCGCCAGCGTCGAGTTGGTGTACAGCACGTCGCCGTCGCCGGTGCCGCGCTGCACCGAACCCCAAGGGATGGGGACGCCCACCCCGGTGTAGATCAGGTTCAGTTCTGGGTCGTAGCTCGGTGAGTTCCAGGGCGATCCGCCGCGGCGGTCCTCCTCGGGCACGTCGCCCCAGGTGTCGTAACCGAACTCGCCAGGGCCTGGAATGGTGTAGGTGCGCCAGTGTTCCTCGCCGGTGTCCGCGTTATGGGCGGAGACCCAGCAGCGGGTGTTGAGGTGATAGCAGCCGGACATGCCGATGACCACCTGTCCCTTGATCACCATTGGTCCGCCGGAATAGTGCTGGCCGATCGTCCAGTCGCCGACTTGGACTTCCCATTCGACCTCGCCGCTCCGGGCGTTGAGCGCGAGTAGATGTGCGTCGTGGGTGCCGAGGAAGATCTTGTCGTCGTACAGCGCGCCGCTCCGGTTGGCGCAGGCCAGATTGGCCGGATGTTCGACTCGCTCCCGTCGGTATTCCCAGATGCGCGTGCCGTCGCGTAGGTCCAGCGCCTCGACGTAGTCGCAGGCTTGTACCAGAAACATCATCCCGTCGTGCACGAGGGGGGTGGTCTCTTGCAGCCCTTCGGCCATGGTCCAGGCCCACGCCAGCCGCAACGTGCCTACGTTCGAGGTGTTGATCTGAGTGAGCGGGCTGTGCCCCCAGTGGCCGTAGCTGCGGCGCCACATCAGCCAATCGCTGTCAGGCGGGTCGACCAGTTCCGCGTCGCTCACCGGCGTGTAGGCGAGGGCGATTGGCGATAACTCCTCGGTTTGGGCTACGCCCGGGGTAGCGGTGGCCCCGACGAGCAGAACGCTGGTGACGAGAACTGCTGTTCGCATGGCATGAGGATACACCGGGTGGCGGCGACGGGAAGTGCTATCAGCGGCCGCTGTTGTCTCGGCGTGCGTACCGTGTCGGGCAGTCGGACGACCAGCTCGAGCTATTCCGCAAACGAGGCGCCGTGGGGACGCTAAACCCACTCAGGCGGAGGCGTGATCTCCTCGGACGGCGGCCGGCCAGCGGCTGGTCGACCCGAGCCTTCGAGTCGGCTGATCGCGCGGACGCTCATGTCCTGGTCGCACTGAATCTGACACGACAGACGCACCCCGCTGATATTCCGCTCTTCGAACACCGCTTTTTCGGCCGTGGTCATCTTGCTGGGTTCGCCGTCGATGAATTCCACGCGACAGGTGGTGCACCGGGAGTTGCCGCCGCAGGCGTGCAGCACGTCCACTTCTGCATCCTGCTTCAGCGCCAGGACGAGACGCTTGCCATCGGCTACGTTGACCGTGCCGTATCCTTCCACCGTGAGCTTGGGCATCGGATTATTCTACGTCTCGGTCTGGAGGGAGCTGATGCGGAAACTTGAGCTGATACTGGCAGGCCTCGTTCTCTTCCTGGTGGCGGGCTGCGCCGCAAGCCAGGTGGTGGAATGGGAGGTCGATGGAATTCAGCGTGAGGGTATTGTCTATGCACCCAAGGCTGCGACGGAACAGCCGACACCGCTCGTGCTGGCGTTTCACGGTTTCGGGGACATGGCCCTGAACTTCCAGCGTACCGATATCCACGAGGCATGGCCGGAGGCGATCGTTGTCTACTTCCAGGGGCTGACCACGCGCCGAGGCATGCCTGGGTGGCAGTCATCGGCGAGTGCCGAGAATCGCGACCTGAGAATGGTCGATATCGCCGTGGCGGCACTAAGGGAGACCTACCAGATCGACGACGCGCGGATTTACGCCACCGGGTTCTCGAATGGTGGCATGTTCACGTACCTGCTGTGGGCGGAACGACCGGATCTGTTCGCCGCGTTCGCGCCGATTGCCGCCCGGTTGCGGCCAGGAGTCGAGCCCGCTGTTCCGAAACCCCTCTTCCACGCTGCCGGGGAGGGCGACCGCGTAGTCGACTATCGGGCTCAGCTCGCGGCCATCGAGACGGCCATCGAGGTTAATGGTGTGGGGGATCAATCCCGGTCGTGCGGCCAGGGCTGCACGCTCTACGGTTCGCAGTCCGGGGCTCCCGTTATGGCCTGGGTCTATCCGGCGGCGCACGTCTGGCCCACGAGCACGAGCGAACGTATCGCGGACTTCTTTAGAGGACACGCCAAGTAAAAGCGCGCGCCCGTACATAGGTTGGGGGGCCTTCTGCGGGAAGGCCCCCCAAAGAACAACCGCCGCCCGTCGGAAAGGCTAGTAACCCCCGCTGGCCGGTGCAGCCTCTGGGACGGCTACCGCGGCGATACCGTCAGCCAGTTGGACGATGATGTACTGGTGCCCGTCGTGCACCCAGCTCGACATGCCGTAGCGCGTCACGCCCGGAATCTCGATGCCGCCGACCCGCTCGCCCGTCCGCTTGTCATAGGCGTAGAGCATCGGGGTGTTGTCGGCGCTCAAGCCCCCGGCAACCAGGAGCGTAGGTGTGACCACCATGGCCGCGTTCCCGCCACGGCCGCGGTTGATCTCAATGTTCTCGAGCCCCTGGACCAGCGGGTGGTTCCGGATGGTGTCCTGCTGAGCCTCTGACGCATCGGAGGAGGGTACCGCCCACAGGTGGTCACCGGTGTTGAGGTCGATGGCCGTGATGCGACCCACTGGACCCTTCCAGATAGGAAGTCCGTCGATGGTGAACTGCTCGATGCTCCCGCGGACCGTCGTGGCCACCGCCGCGAAGTCGGTGTGCGTCGTGCCAGATTGTTCGAGCTCATCGAGTGGTGAGTCGACGCCAGGCATCACTTGAAGCCTGAAGCAACTGCTCTGCGAGCTGACGAAGATCACCCCGTTCACCGGATCGGCGACTGCGGGGCCGGTGATGTTGGTGCCGCCGCCGCCGCCCGGACAGTTCCACGCTGGGCCAGCTGGATCGTCGGTGTGGGTGGGGGGATCGAACAGCCCGTTAAAGAGGTTGTTCTCCTCGGCCACCTGGCGCGCCATCTCCTTGATCTCGGGCGTGTAGTCGATCAGGTGATCCTCGGTTCGTCCCTGCAGGTCATAGGGGGCAGGCTTGGTGGGGAAGGGCTGGGTTTCAGACAGCTTCTCTCCAGGAATTCTCGAGCTGGGAACCGGTCGCTCCTCGATCGGCCAGATCGGCTCGCCAGTCTCCCGGTCGAGAGCGTAGAGGAACGCCTGTTTGGTGGCCTGAAAGAGCCCCTTGATCTCACGACCGTCGACGGTTACGTCCATCAAGACCGGTGCGGTGGGAGTGTCGTAGTTCCAGATGTCGTGGTGCACCATCTGATAATGCCACTCCCGTTCACCGGTATCGGCATTCAGCGCGATGATGCTCGTGCTGAATAGGTTGTCGCCAGGGTGATGTCCCCCGTAGTAGTCGATGGTGGGGCCGTTCGTTACGATGTAGACCAGCCCGAGCTCGGGGTCGGCTGCCATTGGAGCCCACGACGAGACGTCGCCGATCCACTGCCAAGCGTCGTTTTCCCAGGTATCGTGCCCGAACTCGCCGGGCCGCGGGACTACGTTGAACTTCCACTTGTGCTCGCCCGTCCGCACGTCGTAGCCGAGGATGTCTCCGGGGACGTTCTCGACGCGGGTCTGAAGGTAGCCCTGCTCGGCCGAGTTGCCCACGACGATGGTGTCGTTGACGACGATCGGCGGCGACGAAGCGGTGATGTAGCCGATTTCGATCGGGATGCCCTGGCCGGCGTCATAGGGGCGGTCCATGGCGAGCCACGGCCCCCAGTCGGCGATAAGGTCCTCGACCAAGTCGACCGTGCCGGTCTCGTTGAAGCCGTCGATCGGCACAGGACGACCCCAGTTCTCGAGCGGTTTTCCGGTCTCGACATCGAGGGCGTGGAGGAAGAACGCCGGGGAACTAATGAACACCACCCCGCGGCCATCGATCTCGGTGTAGGCGATGCCCTTGCCGTACCCCTTCCGCATGGAATAGTCGTGGCGAAATGTGTTGGGCTCGCGAAAGCTCCAGATCAGGTCCCCATTCTTCGGATCGATCGCCACAACGTGACGCCGGTCACCGGCGACCGTGATGAGCTTGCCGTCGATGTAGGATGGCGTAGCGCGCGGGGTGCTGGGGCCGAAGCTGGTCGCGCTCCACTCCCACACGACCTCGAGGTCGTTGAAGTTGTCGGCCGTGATCTCGGTGGCCGGGGTGTATCGGGTATGCCAGGCGTCGCCGCCCAGATAGGTCCAGTTGCCATTCTCGGTGCCAGGCCCTTGAGCCAGCGCCGCACCGGGGAGGGCAAGTGCGCAGGCTAGCGCCGCCGCCAGCGCGAGCGGGGGCCTGCGTCGTTCGGTGGCTCTCATACGCCTTCTGCTCCTGGTAGTGTGTTCGGAACGCTCCGTCGACCATGTCATGGTAACAGCCAGCAGGGGCAGATGAGAAGGTGAGCACAGACCCGCACCGCCCACACGACGCGTACTCCCGCGTGAACTACCGCCGTCTGTTTGCCTGGGAGCAGCGCATTACTCGCGAGGCGCCGCTCTTGCTAAGGCTGCTAGAGCAGGCACCAGACCGCTCGGTCCTGGACCTGGGCTGCGGCACTGGGGAGCATGTGGCGTTCTTTGCGGAGCAGGGAGCGCGTGCTGTGGGTCTCGATCTCTCGGACTCGATGATCTCGGTGGCACGTGGCTACGAGGAGGCGGGAAAGGGCCGCTTCGTGTTGGGCGACGCGACGGAAGCGCAGGCCCTGCTTGTCGACGATCCACCGTTTGGACTGGCGATTTGCCTGGGCAACATGTTGCCGCACCTCGAGGACGCGGATCTGGGCCGGTTCCTGCAGGCCACGCGGGCAAAGCTACTGCCTGGGGGCACAGTGATGATCCAGTTGCTCAACTATGAGCCGGTGCTCGACGGTGGGCGACGGGCGCTCCCGGTAAACGTCCGCTCGGGTGACGACGGCAAGGAGATCGTGTTCGTGCGGGTGATGTCGAGGGGCGCGCCGGGTCGCGTACTGTTCTTCCCCTCGACGTTGGAGCTCGACCCTAAAGCGAAAGAGCCGCTCAGTGTGAGGTCGAGTAGACGGCTTGACCTTCGCGCCTGGACGAGGGATGACCTCGAGCCGGTACTAGACGAAGTTGGCTTCGACGCTAGCTTCGCCGGTGAGATAACGGGCGCGGAATTCGAGCCGAACCGTTCTGCGGACCTGGTCGTGATGGCTCGGCGTCGTTGAGAGATCAGTTCGCGGCGAGGCAGTCACCGCCGTTGACCGGCTGCCAGCGGGGCCTGCCGAACTCGTCCGCGTGCAGGCGGCCACCCCGGGCTCGCAGCCAGTCGGCAGTTGCATCGCGCACCAGTGGCGCGGCTGAGAGGGTTTCCGCAGGTCCCGACAGGGTGCCGACACCCACCCGCCGACCGAAGAAATCCGTCGCGGCCACCGTCAGACGTGCGTCCGGGTGAATGGGCTCACCAGAAACGTGTGCCAGTGTTATGTCCGCGCCGTCCGGCGCACACGTCACCCGCACCAGCATCCCGGCCACGCTCGGAATACCGCTCCAAGAACGAGCCACCGAGAGTGCCAGGAGACCAGCGAGGTCGCGGCCGGTCAAAGATAAGGTCACCACGCGGTTGTCGAACGGGAACGCGTCGTAGAGGAGTCCCTGGGTGAGGGGGCCAGCGGGGAGACTGGCGCGCAGACCGCCACGACGGACCCCCAGTCCGACAGCCACATCGGCATCTGGCACGGCCGAGAGGAGCGCCTCGGCAAAGAGGTTGCCCAGCGGCGATTCGAAACCGTCAGTACGCCGGTCAAGTGGTGTGACCAGGGTCACACCCACCGGTGCGGTTCGCCACGTATTCACCCTGTCGAGCTGTGGCCGCATTGCCGCAGCCACGTTGGGATCGGGCTGGAGGAGCTCACCCTCATAGGTTGAGCGCGCGACTCCTGCGGTTGCGCAGGCGCCCTGGCTGTCGACGAAGGCGCAGACCCCCTGGGGGGCAAAGATGTGGCTCTCGACTACGCCGGTTCCGGGCTGCACGAGTAAGTCGAGTCGTGCGAATGCGGCGCCACGCTGGAACGCTTGGACGATCGGGATGCCGGCCACTTCGTGACCGACCCCGGCATGCGTGTGTCCGGCTACGATGCCATCCACGAGGCCTGGAGGGAGCTGTCGCGCAAGGGTGAAGACCTCGGAATCGTCGCCACACGAAGTGAGATTTTGAGGATCGTCGAATCGCTCGCACCAACCGCCGGCATGGGAGAGTACGAGAACAATATCGGCGCCGCGTTCTCGAAGACGCCGTGCCTCGGCCTCCACCGCAGGGAGTAGCGGACGCGTGCTGAGCCCCTGCACGTTGGCCTGGATCGTCTGGCGAAGCCCGCCGTAAGTCATCACCCCGATGATGCCGATCTGAATGCCAGCGGTTTCAATCAGGGTCGAAGGCTGAACATTCGGCCAGGACACAGGTATGCCAGTGGCGTTGTCGATCACATTCGCCGCCAGGAAGGGGAAGCGGGCGCGGGCGGCAGCCGCTTTGAGGGCGCCCCGCATGTCTGTCGCTGCCGGACCGCTCGCGCCGTCGAGCGCGCCGTACTCGAAGTCGTGGTTTCCGACAGCGAGCGCGTGATAGCCCAGTGCGTTGTAGGCGTCGATGACGAGCGCACCTTCCGACAGGTTGGACTCGATCCCGCCCTGGAACGTGTCTCCGGCGTCGAGAAGTAGCACGGCGCCGCCGTCTTTGGCTCGAGCCGCGCGGAGATTGCGTAGGTATCCACCCAGGAGGGCGAGGCCGCCTCGACCATTCGCCGAGAAGACGCGTCCGTGCAGGTCGGTGGTGCCAACGATGGAAAGAACGACCGCGCTGGGTGGTTGCGCAGGTTGAGCGTTAGCCGAGGCCTGGGCGCAAGCCCAGACCGCGAGCATAGAGAATAGGGCGCAACGGCCACCGGAGGTCCCGGCCCTCCGAGGCATTGGTCCTACCAGGCGACGATAGAGCAGGCCCCGGGCAGCTTCTTGAGCCAGGCGCGAGGAATCATCGATAGCATGGGCCTCCTAGGCGAGCGCCTCCTCGAAGATCGCGAGCATTCGGGCCCAGGCCTGCTCGGCCAGCGCCTCGTCGTAGACACGGGAGTCGGGCGGACACCAGCCGTGCAGTGCGTCATAGACCTCGATTTCGGCTGGCACGCTGGCCGAGGCGAATGCGTCGCGCAGTACGTCCTTGGCCTCGGGCTCGTTCTCATCGTCGTTCGAGGCAATCGCGATCAGCAGATGTGCCTCCATCTGTGGGATCAGCAGGTGGGGGCTGTCCTCGCCATCGGTCACGAGACCGCCTCCGTGGAAGGACGCGCCAGCCCCGACCCGGTCAGGCAGCGTGGCGGCGGTGCGCATGACAAACGGGCCGCCCATGCAATAGCCCATCGTGCCCATCTTGCGGTTCGAGTCGACCGAGGTCTGCTCGTCGAGCCATCCGACGAAGGCTCTGGCGTCGGTTACCTGGGTGTCTGGGTTTAGCGTGCCCATCAGTGGGCGGATAATGCCGCTGACTTCCGAGAAGTCGTTGGAACTAACTATGGGCGCTCGCTGCGACCGATAGTACTGGTTGACCACGAGCACGGAATAGCCCGATTCCGCGAGCCGTTTGGCCATCTGGCGTTTCGCCGGTCGGAGACCGAAGGCGTCGGGCCAAATCAGCACGCCCGGATGGGTCCCGCTTGCGGGATGCACAAAGTAGCTGTCGGCCACTCCGTCAGGGGTCGTGATGTCGATCTCATGCTCGGTGACCGCTTGGGCGTTGGCCGGGCTTGGAAGCAAGGCGGCGAGCCCGGCGACTGCCGATGCCGCGCCAAACTGTCGTCGTGTGATCCGCTGTCCGCTGAGAAAGTCCGCGTTTGCCGATTCGGTTCGTTCGTCACACATCAGGGACCTCCGAGTGAGCCACTGGATTACTGCGAGGCCTCCATCTTATGTCAGTCGGCCGGAGGGTGGGGTGCACGCTGATAGCGGAGCGCATTTCCCTCCTTTCCGCAGATGGTAAGGGCGCCGCCCTCGCGCAGGACGTAGGCTAGTTTCTGCGCCAGCCGGCGGGGCTGGGCGAGTGCCTCTCCTAGCTCGGCCGTTGTGAACTGCTCCGGAAGCGGAGAGCGGAGGAGTCCGAATAGGTCGTGGAGTGCACGGAAGCGGTGCCGGCTAACAATGCGGGTTAGCTCTCGCGATTCGACCCGCCAGCCGCCTCGACGCCGAGTCCGCTTCGGATCGTATCTCCGGAGTTCGTCTAGTTCGACCATCACGACCTCGATCTCGAAATTGGGGTGAGCGAGCAGGTCGGGAATGTAGACGAGTTCTGAGGCGACGAGAGCTGGGTGACCGTGTTTGGGGGATCTGCGACAGGTGGGGGGACTGACCCCGTCCATCGAGAGCTTCACGATCCGGTAACGTGCCGCGATCGGATGCACGAGGACGACGCGGTGTTGCTGGAGGAGCGCCCGCAGTTTTCGACGGATGGCGCTAAAGCCGGCCGTCTGGATTTCATACAGGACGCCGTCCGTGCCTCGGACGTCTGCCACGAAGTCGCCAGCGGGCACCTCGATCGCGCTATCGCCCGACCGCCCATACTGGTGTAAATACTCAAGCTTGAGTGCTTCGTGTAGCGGTCCCTCGTTCAGCGTTCCGATGGGCATGCTGCGACCTTCAATAACGCCTCAGGTGCTGCTATGTGAGTCGACTGCCGCTCGCCACTCGCACGGTTCGGAGTCAAAGCGAGACGCGATCTCACCGATCTGGCCGCTATAGTAGCGGGAAGGTGAGCCTCTCAGGATGGCAGGAGAAGGGAGACCTCTGGGTTGTTTCGAGCTCCCAAACCTGCTCTGCAAGCGCGGTCTCGCGGTTGCCGGCTGGAACTCAGCCACAGTGAGATTGTCGCATGGTGGCCCGGATACCGCTTGTCAGGGGGCGAGGGGACGTCTAGTGTGGGGCATACAGGAATCAGCTCGGTCCGGAAGGAGCCTGAAGATGCGTCAGCGAAGTCTTGCCGCAGTGTTCGTCCTGAGTGCGATCGTGACACCGATGCTGATGTCGGCGCAGGACGCCGGGGGTGTACCGATGCGGACCGTGGACGGACATCCTGACATTTCCGGGATGTTTACCTTTCGGACCCTGACGCCGTTCGAGCGTCCGGCGCAATTCGAGGGGCTAGAAACTTTAGGTGTCGAAGAAGCCGCTGCGTTCGAAGCATCGGAACGGACTCGTCAGAACCGCGACCTATTCGATCCGGAGAGGGGCGCTCGCACCGCCGGGTACGCGCCACGGTCGGAAGGCGGGGTGCTCTCCTATAACGAGTTCTGGTACGAGCGCGGGGTCGAGTTAACGTCGGACAAGCGGACGTCGCTCATCGTTGACCCGCCGGACGGGCGGCGCCCTCCGAGGACTGCGGCCGGGCAGGCGGCGTTGGCTCGCCGCCGTGCGCACACCGAGGTCCACCGCTACGACTCGTATGAAAACCGTACGATGTCCGACCGGTGCCTCGGCACGTCGCTGGCGGGCCCCCCGATGCGATCGGGCGCCTACAACAACAACGCGATGATCTTCCAGACGGCTGACTATGTAGTCATCCAGAACGAGATGGCGAATCAGTCGCGCATCATCCCACTCGACGATCGGGTGAGGCCCCCATTTGCTCAGCTGAAGGGTCTGTCTCGCGGGCGGTGGGAAGGGGAGACTCTGGTTGTCGAGACGACGAACTTTCGGGCAGATAGTTCGGTGACTGGCCAGAACTTGCACTTGGTCGAGCGGTTGACCCGGCTCGACGCTGACACCGTGACCTACGAATACACCGTGACCGACCCCACGGTGTTTACGGCGCCCTATACCGTCATGATGCCGCTTCGACGGACCGACGGTCCGATCTTCGAATACGCCTGCCACGAGGGGAATATTGGGATGTACGGCATTCTGGCCGGAGCGCGTAATCTAGAGCGGCTTGGCCGCGAATTGCGCCCTTAAAGTCGAATTCAAATCGTAAGCTCCGTCGCTATCGCAAGGAGAAGTAGATGCTGCCTCGTTCCCGCTACGTCGTCTTGGCCACATTGCTCGCGCTTGGTCTGGCCGGGGGCGTCGGCCTCCGGTCACAAGGGCCAACCGGCGGGTATCCCCGCAGCGACTGGCCTTTGGCCGGCGGAGACCGGTCGAGCACTCGGTATTCGGCCCTCACCGAGATCTCCACCGAGACGATCGAGCGTCTCGGAGGTGCCTGGGTGACGCGGTTTGAGGGGGGCGCGTCTTCACGTGCGACTCCGGTTGTTCAGGACGGCGTGCTGTACCTCACTGGCGGCGCGAACGTGTACGCGCTCGATGCGAGGAATGGCGACCAGATCTGGCGCTGGCAGGCCCAGGACGGCAGCGGCATGGTGCCGTCGTGGCAGGGCGTCGGCTTGAGCGATGACCTGGTCTTCGTAGGGCTGCGGAGTGGCGAGGTGATGGCCCTTCGTAGGGATACGGGGGAGCAGGTCTGGAACGAACGGGTCGGTAGTGATCCGCATCAGGATGGCGAAGCTGTGACGTCGGCCCCGATGTATGCCCTGGGGCGAGTGTTCGTTGGGTTGGCCAACGGAGACACTGGGGGGCAGGGTCGGATCATTGCGCTCGACGCCGAAACTGGTCAGACCCAGTGGACGTTCTTCATCGTTCCGCGCCCAGGCGAGTTCGGGCACGAGACCTGGCCGCAAGACTCGGACTCGTGGGAACTGGGTGGCGGTGGCGTGTGGCTGTTGGGTACCGTCGATCCGGAGCTGGGTCTGGTCTATTTCTCCACTGGTAACCCGGCCCCGATGTTCGGGGGTGAGATCCGCGAGGGCGACAACCTCTTTACCGCGTCGGTGCTGGCGTTGGACGTGGAGACGGGCGAACGGCGGTGGCATTACCAGGTGGTACGGCATGATGTCTGGGACGCAGACATCGCAACCCCGTTGCTGCTCTACGACCACGACACCGGGACCGGCGCACCGCGCAAGGCCGTGGCCGCCATGCGTGCCGATGGGATCCTGTTTCTTTTCGATCGAGAGACCGGGGAGCCGTTGATCGAGATCGAGGAGCGCGAAGTCCCACAGGACGAGTACCAGAAGACGGCGCCAACCCAGCCGTTTCCGGTGGGCGTTGAGAGTATTCTTCCCGACTGTTCGTACTGGCGCGACCGAGTGCCACCGCCCTTCGAACTCAGCTGCAGCAGCTACACCCCGCCGATGGTGAACGAACACACTATCGTGGCGCCGAATGTGCCTATTCCGCGGGTGCGGGTTACCCCGATGTCATTCAGTCCGCAGACCGGCTACATCTATGCTCAAGGCCGGGCCGTGGTCGGGCGCGCACGCCGGTTCGAAGATCCATTCCACTGGCGGCTCGACGACAACGAACTAACCCTGCCGGATCCGGTCGGGGTGCTGGCGGCGGTCGACACGCGCACCCAGGAAATTGTCTGGAAGCACGAAATGCCGGCGTCGTGGCTGGGCACGAGTGGTCCGCTGACCACGGCAGGAGGGTTGATGTTCAGAGCCTCGGCCGGCGGACAGGTGGAGGCCTACGATGCTGCGAGTGGCGATCGGCTCTGGACCTTCCGGACGAGCCCGGAAGGGGCTATCGTGCGGCCGGGTCCGGCGAGCACCTATGAGGTCGACGACACGCAGTATCTGTTGATTCCGATGGGCGCTGAGCTGTGGGCGTTCGCGCTCGATGGCGAGATTCAGGCAAGGGGCGAGCCGATACTGGATCCGTTCAACGGATATGAGCGGGCGCAGCCGCAGCCCACCCGGACCCGGCGGATCGAAACCGCGACGCTGGTCGAGGGAGTGCGAGGGATGGTGGGCGGCACCCGCTATGGTTTCGACGAGCACCGGTTTAACCCAGTGCGCGCGCTTGTAACCCAGGGCACCCGCGTCCAGTTCATCAACAACGGCGAAGAGGCGCACACCATCGCGGCGCGGGACGGGAGCTGGTCGACCGATGCCATCGAGAGCGCCGAGTGGGGCTATGCCACCTTCGACGAGGTAGGGACCTTCCTGTATCACTGCGCCGACCACCCGTGGGCGATTGGGCAGATCACGGTCGAGGCCGCAGAGTAGTTGCGGCGCGGGGGCTACCCGGTGTCGACCGAGACGCCCGTGTAGAACGCAGTGGTGCGGGAAGTGGCCGCCTGCGCCTCGGTGGCGTCGGTGCCAAAGGCGAGGGAGGCTCGCCCCCATCCCTCACTCGACCGAGCAATCAGTGCCTGGCCTTAGGGCGAGGCACTGAAGGCGTCCTCGTCGAGTCGCTCCTCACCGGCAAGATGACGGGACAGGCCGAGGAGCGCCAGCTCCCAGCCGACGCCGAGTGCGCCAGGTCCGTACTCGCTCCAGTGCGAAGAGGGTCGTGACGCGTGCGTGAGCGTCAGACGAGAGCCGGGCAAGTAATCGTCCAGGACGAGCTCGACCCAGCTGACGTCGTCCCCAAATTCCCAGGTCAGACCGAGTCGGGCCGACGGCTCGCACGAGACGATGTCGCCGCCGGCATTGCCCTCGAGCTGATAGCGGCCTCCCAGCGTCAGGGCACCCCGCACTGGGAGAAACCACTGGGCAATGCGGTCGGGCGTCGTCAGCACTTTCCAGAGCCTCTGCCGAGAGACCGGGAAGGTGCGGGTCAGGGTGACGTTGAGGGTCTGCTCGCCATGGCGGTGGCCGGAGGCCACGCGGCGGTCCACCGAGGCTTGGGGGTGAGCAGGGTTAAATCTCATCCGGTGAGTATAGCCAGCGCGGCGTATAATCGGCCCCGATCTAAGCAGGCTAAGGTGGGGAAGCGATGAAGCACAGTGCGGTCAGCATCATGCGGCATTTCCTGGCGGGTGTCGTACTCGTGACCCTCGCTGTATCAACGGTGTTGGCTCAGGACGACTGGCGGCATTGGGGGCGGGATTTGGGTAATCAACGGCATTCGCCGTTGACTCAGATCGACGCCGATAACGTCGATCAGCTTGAGCTAGCTTGGCGCTACGAGATGCCGCGGCCCGGCACGCCATCGCGGCCGGCGCAGTCGACACCGTTGATGGTCGACGGGGTCTTGTATCTCTCGTTCCCCTACTACCGGGTGGTCGCGGTGGTGCCAGAAACGGGCCAAGAACTGTGGGACTACACCGCGCCCGGACAGTGGGACTCGGCCGAGCACCAGCAGCACTGGACCGGAGGATCGATGCGGGGTCTGGCCTACTGGGATGGGCAGAATGGTATTGCGCCGCAGATAGTGTTCGGAACCGAGGAAGGGGAGCTGATCTCACTGAACGCCGCCACTGGTATTCCCGGCGCCCACTTCGGGAACGACGGCTATGTAGATCTGAAGACCGAGGACGTCATGAACGGCTTTCCGAATATGCACTACGGGATCGGTTCGGGCGTAGCCATCTACAAGCACCTGGTCTTCACCCCGGTTCACAACGCCGACGAGACCGGCTCGAAGGGGCCAGCCGGCGACGTGCGCGCCTGGGATCTTCGGACTGGCGAACTGGTGTGGACGTTCCACACCGTGCCGCACCCCGGAGAGTTCGGCAACGACACCTGGCTGGATGGTTCGTGGGAGCGCGTCAGCGGAGCGAACACGTGGAGCTTCTTTACTATCGACGAGGAGCGCGGCATTCTCTATATGCCTCTGGGGTCGGCGCTTAACGATTTCTATGGCATGGATCGGCCCGGCGACAACCTGTTCGCGAACTCCATCGTGGCAGTCGATGCGATGACAGGTGAACGGCTGTGGCACTTCCAGGCCGTCCACCATGACCTGTGGGATCTCGACATGCCGGTGCCGCCGATCCTGTTCGATGTCGAACGGGATGGCGAGGCCATTCCTGCGGTCGGCGTGATGACGAAGTTTCCGGTGCTCTTCATCTTCAACCGAGTGACCGGCGAGCCAATCTACGAGATTGAGGAGCGTCCCGTCCCGGCGGGTAACATGCAGGGAGAGTATTACTCGCCGACCCAGCCCTTCCCGGTGAAGCCTCCGGTCTTCGGGCGGATCGATTTCACGATGGACGACATCGCCACGGTCACCCCGGAGCACACCGCGGCGTGCCGCGAGCGACTGATGGCGTATGACGGTGGACGTAATCGGGGAGCCTACACGCCGCCATCGCTCGAGGGCGCGCTGGTGTTTCCGTCGACGGGCGGAGGAACCGAGTTTACCGGTGGGACGTTTGATCCGGAACTGGGCTACTACATCATCAATTATGCCGACACCGGCCACATCAGCACGCTGGAGCCGGTGGGTGTGAACTCGGATCGGCGAGGGTACGTGGGCCCGCCTGAGTCACGTCGGCGGTACTGGCACATCGTTGACCGGTTGAGCGTCGACGGCTGGCCCTGCTGGCAGCCACCCTGGTCGCAACTGGTGGCCGTCGATGTCAACAGCGGTGAGATCGCCTGGAAAATTCCGTTTGGTACCGTTGAGGGGGCGCCGCCCGGACTGCTCACTGGGGCTCCGAACTCCCAGAAGGGCGGCCCCACGTCGACCGCCGCAGGGATTTTCTTCATCGGCGGCGCCTCGGACCGGATGTTTCGCGCCTATGAAACCAAGACCGGGCGCGAGTTGTGGAGTGTCGAGACCGAGCAGATGATCAGCGGGTCGAATCCGATTGTCTACATGGGGGAGGACGGCAAGCAGTATGTGGCCGTGGCTGCGGGCACGACATTGTTGGCCTATGCCCTGCCGTGAGGATGGCCATGCGAAGCCTTGCTGCTGTTCTCCTAGTCGGTGCGCTCGGCGTGACCTCTTGCGGTGGGTTTGTTCCGGAAGAGGTTGATAGCCTGCCAGAGGCGGCGGTCCCGGCTCGTCCGATGTTGCCGAGTGGTGAGGCGCTTCCCGCGCACTACGGGTCGGTGGGCGATCTGGCCGAACGGGGCGAGTTCTACGCTTCGGGTGGCGAAACCGAGCTGCGCGAGCACGACGGTAGTCACTACCATGGGTACGACGGCCCGCTTGTGTGGGCGGATGAGGGACCAGGGAGCGGGTCGCAGGGCCTGGTTTACGGTGTGGAAGACGGCGTCGTGGTCTCGGCGGGCTACCTCCTGGCGCAGGATGATCTAGCCGCGGGACGCAGCTTCCACGGCATGACCCTGCGCGAGATGGACCTGCCAGCTGTGCGGTCGATGACTGTCGACCTGATTCCGGGCGACGGCTCAGCCGGCGGGCACTATCTGTTTTTGTGGCATTTTGCCGACAGCCCAGCTGGGGCACTCGACGTTGGGCAGCTTCCACCCCGTGGCGAGCTGTCAGATGGCTACACCGTGATTGCGTGCGATCACGTGCCAGATACCAGGTTCTGTCCCGGCATGGGCCGGCACTACACCGATCTCTCGGTGACTACCGGAGGGCCGGCGTTCAGCCGTCAACCGTCCGACACGGGGACGGCCGGCGTAATCTTCGGCGAGGCGGCCGAGAAGCTGATCTTCATCGAGTACGTGTTTGGTCAGGCGGATCTCATCCAGGGCATGTCGTGGCCGGCCATTCCGCTCGACGACCTATCGATCCCGCCAATCGATAATATCCATGTTCTGCATTTTGGCACGGACGATTCAAGAGAAGGTCGCTATACGGTGCACATGTACTTTCTGCCCGAAGAGGTGTACCTCGCCTGGGACACCGAGCCGGAGACCCTTTAGTGCACCGGCTTCTCCGCATATAATGTCGCCCTGAGATGCGTCAACTTGTTGCTCGCAGCGGGTCTTCCGACTGCGACCATCATACGGAGGTCGAGATGACCGGTTCATCGATTGGCCGTCTGTCATTGACTGCCCTGGCTGGCGTGTTCATCGCCGTGTCGGCGAGTGCACAGGCAGTGAAGAAGCTCGACTCGTACGACGGCGTCGAAGTGCGACTGCTGCAAAGCAACAATGCAGGCACCGTCCAGCACATTATCGACCCCGAGATCAACGAGGTGGTCGGCATCATTCACGGCTGTCCGAATCCGCACAACGTCACGCTAGGCCCTGACAGCAAGCACTACTACTGCGCGAACGAACTCGAAGAGACGGTCGACGTGTTCGATACGAAGACCCTCGACCTGGTCACCCAGATTCCGCTGTCGGCACGGCCGAACAAGGTGGCGATCAATAAGAGGCATCGGAAGGCCTATGTGGCCATCGCCCGACGCTCGGCGAATCCTGGCCCCGGTGTCACGGTGGACCCGAACGGCCGCTTTCCATCGTTGGTGGACGTGATCGACATCGACACCCACGCGCTGGTCAAAAGCATCGAAGTGTTCAGCGTCGTCCACAACGTGTTCGTCACGCCCGATGAGAATCACGTGGTGGCAGGCCTTCGGGGTTCGGTGGAGTCCGGGCAGCCCACTATTCAGGTAATCGACCCAGTCACCGACACTGTGGTGCGCGGTCTTGAGCTGACCGGCTACGAGCAGTACGGCCGAACGCATCACGAGGTGCGGCCGATGGCATTCCTCGCCAACGAGGACGGCTCGACCAAGTGGCTGTTCGCGCAGGCGACCGCCATCAATCGAATCTGGGTACTCGACTGGGAGACCGGCGAGAATGTCGACTTCCTGGTCCCGCCCGCGCTGCCGCTGTGGGAGAAGAACGCCGACGGCATCCAGACCGGTGACATGCACGGACTCGAGGTGCTGCCGGACAAGTCGGCTGTCTGGGCCTCGAGCCGGCTCGACAGTCGGATCTATGGGTGGAGCTTGCCCGACTTGAGCTTCATCGGGAGCGTGATCGTGGGACCGAGTGCAAACTGGATGACGGCCACACCAGACAGCAAGTACATGTATGTGGCGGTGTCGGGCGCAGACCACACACTCGCCATCGACCTCGCGAAGCAGCAGATCGTTGGCAAGATCAAGGCTGGCGCGCGTCCCGCACGAATCGCTACAGCAGTACTGCCGCCGGATCGGGTGAACCCCCGCGGCACGGGCATGGCGGAGGAGAACGAATGACGACCCGGCGGGCGGCACACTCCGTGACACGGGCCGGACTTGGTCTTGCGCTCGGGATGGCAGCGGTGGGAGCCAGCCTCGTCGCGCGGCCGGCCGGGGCCCAGAACTTTCCGGTCTCCGGTGATGTAGACACCTACCGCGAGACGATAGAGGCTGTCTTCCTTGAGGACCGGGGCGGCACGACTGGGCGCTTTGCGTCGTGTGTGATGTGCCACACGTGGCAGACGAGTGTTCGCTTCAGTCTGGAGACACCGGAGAGCGCTGAGGGTTGGAGCAGCGAGCAGTCGCGGCGCAATCTTGACGTGGTCGGCCAGCTGATTAACACGCAGGATCCGGCGAGCAGCCGGTTGCTTCTGAAGCCGCTCGCGAACGATGCGGGCGGTCTGCCGCACACGGGAGGCACGTTCTGGGAGTCGACCGACGACCCGGAGTATGGACGGGTGCTTCAGTGGATCCAGAGCCTGCCGGATAATCAGTTTGTCCCCGAACCGGAGCCGGAACTCGACTTCGAATTCTTCCGCGCCTGTGTGCAGCAGGTATTCGCGAACCCGCGTGATGGCCAGTTGCCGTGTAGCCGATGCCACTCTGGCGGTCTTATCGGATTCGCGCCGGCGCCCGGACGTGGCGATACCTGGACTGAAGAGGAGGCACGGCGTGCCTACCAATTGATCACCCGCGTGATCACGCCGGGCAACCCGGAGCAGAGTCGGTTCATGATCAAGCCGCTCCATCCTGACGGCGGTGGCGCCTACACCCATAACGGGCCGCGGCGGTGGCAGAGTCAGGCCGACGCGGAATGGCAGATGCTGGCTAGCTGGGTGCGTGGCGAACGCTCCGGGTCAAGCTGTTCGTAGAGAGGGCACACTCGGTATCGGGCAGGCCTGGCAGCTGTATTTGAGAAGGGGTTGCGTCCCGAGGAGGGCGCAGCCCCTTTTTTGTGTCTGTCATGTGCCGGGCCGCGAATTCATGAGTCCTTCTGTGGCTGCTCAGTCTGGGTAACTCGTTGCGGTGCCCGGTATGATCTGCCGTATCGGTACTTCCTCCGACGGAGGTCGCAATGGAATGGGTGCGGGTGGTAGCCCTGGCGGCGTGCACTCTGGTCGGTCAGACGGCGGTCGCCGGACAGCTTCCAGACGACGCGCATCCCGTGTCGCGGAACCGGTTGCCACCCCTCGAGCGGCAGGACCTCGACCCGAGCCGACACGAAGCGTTTGATGCGGTCATGCGTGCCGAGGGCCCGTCGGCGTCGGCTGCGCTTCGACTGCACGGCTCGGGGACCGATCTCCGATTCTCGGGTCCGCTCGGCCGGCCGCTGACCGAGGTGGCCATTCTGATCACGGCGCGCGAGATCGATCAGCTCTACGAGTGGGCGATGCACGAGCTGGACGGGCTGGCGGTGGGTGTGGACGAGGTGCTGATCGACATCATTCGGCACCGCGAGCCGCTCGACGGTGTGGGCGGGTCCGAGGCGGTCATCATGGAGGTGGGCCGGGAGCTGCTCTCGACCCATACCCTGAGCGCCGACACCTACGCGCGGGCCCTGGCTCGCCTGGGGCAGACCAACCTGGTCGACCTGATCGTGCTCATCGGCAACTACGTATCGACCGGTGCCACGCTGACCGCGTTCAACCAGCAGATGCCGATGGGGTGGCGGCAGTCGCTCCCGTTGCCGTTCGCGCTGCCTGATGACATTCACGCTGATTCACGGAACCGGCTACCGCTCAGGCCGGGGCCCTACCGCACGTCGGTGAATGCGCTCTACGGACGGATGGCATCACCGGGCGGGATCGGCCCGGGGCAGATCCGCGCGTACGGCGAGGGGCGGGGGACGCTGGAGGATCGCGTCGGGCGGCGGACGATGATGCTGGCGATTCTGGCCACGGCCCGGGCGCACGACTCGCAATACGACTGGACGATGCACGAACCGCTGGCGCGTGAGGCGGGGGTAGAGCCTACTCTGATCGAGGCCATGCGCCTGGGTGAACGGCCTGCAGGCCTGGCCGAGGCTGACGACGCGCTGCTGGCGTTCGCCGAAGAGCTCTTCGACGACAACAACGTCTCGGCCGAGACGTATCGGCGGATGGAGACGGCCCTGGGCGTGCCCGACCTTGTCGACCTGGTCGCCCTGATGGGCGCCCATGCCGCCGACGCCGCGGTGCTTGCGGCGTTCGATCAACGGCTTCCGGAGGGCGTTGAACCGCGCCTGCCGACTCCGTAGCTTTCCAACGCTCCTGCAACAGAGCTCGCCTGAGGGTGTATCGGGGCAACGTCCTCCCGTTCGAGCAGCCGTAGTTTCTTGGTGATCCGCTCGTGTGGACGACGTTGTATCGTCGGTCACAGCCCACCTAGCTGCTCCCGCCTCGCCAAGAAGCTGCCTCCTGGCCCTTCATGCTGGCTCCTCTTTGGCAGTCCGCTCTCGGGCTGCCCGGTATAATCGGCAAGCCCAGAAGGGTGCCGTATCTTCCAGATTCTGAGAGAGGTGGAGCAATGACCCGTGTCATCGCCAGCGCCGTGGCGTTCAGTCTCGTGCTGCTGGGATTCGCTGGAGCGAGCGCAGCGCAGGACGGCCCGCGCCTGAACAAGGTGATCGAGCTGTTCGAGAGCGACGAAGCCGCGTTCGGCATCCTCTCATTCGACTACTCGCTCAACAACGCCCGCGCAATGGCGACCTCGGGGCTCGACTTTGTCTTCATCGACATGGAGCATGCGCCGTTCGACGTAGAGCGCCTGCGGCTGTTTCTCCTGGGGATGACCAACAAGCGCTCGATCCAGCAGAAGGGCAACCTTCAGCCGGACGTGATGCCGTTTGTCCGGATTCCGGCGGCCGGGGGGGCCGAGGAGCTGGTGGCGCAAGTCAAGCAGGTGCTCGACGTCGGGGTGTATGGAGTGTTCTTCCCGGCGGTTCATACGCGAGAGGACGCGCTGCTCGCGGTGCGGGCGACTCGGTATCCTCAGTACAACGACGCGCCCGACTACGAACCGGCGGGGTTGCGCGGCAGGAATCCGTCGAACGCCGCATGGTACTGGGGTGCCGGCGACTATCACGCGAAGGCGGATGTATGGCCCCTCGACCCGCAGGGTGAGCTGCTGGCGATGATGTTCATCGAGTCGGCGGAGGGTGTCGAGAACATCGATGAGATCGTCACCGTGCCTGGCCTGGGCGGGATCTTCATCGGTCCGTCGGACCTGAGTACCTCGATGGGTTACACGAATGCAGCGGCGCCCGAGGTCGAGGCGGCCATCCAGCGTGTGCTCCAGGCCTGCCTGGACAACGATGTGCCGTGCGCGATCACAACCGGAGCGGGTTCGGTCGAACAGCGGATCAACGAGGGCTTCCGGTTTGTCACCGTCGGTGCGGACGGTGGTCTGAACACGGGCGCCAGCACCGCCTTGCAGCGTGGTCGGGAGGCCGCCGGGCGCGACTAGGCCGGTTGACCGGACGATGAGGACGAAGAAGAGAGGCCCGAACCGGCGCGATTTCTTGAAGACCTCGGTGGCGGCCGGGCTGGGCTCTGGCGCTATGGCCGGGGCGTGCGCACCGGTGGCGGAGACGGCGCACAGGAGGTCGTCTGGGACTATGAGGCCGAACACCACCGCTGGCCCGGGCTCGCTTCGACCGGGAGTGGGAAGGACGGTCGCTGGGTGCGTTGTCTACCTACACTCAGACCAGGATGCCCGAAGAAAACCCCGAGTCGCTCGCCGACCAGGAGGTGGCCGACGTCATCGCCTACATGCTGTCGGTGGGTGGCAAGCCGACGGGAAGCGAGGAGCTTCCGGCCGACGCCGCTAGCCTGAGCGGCATCGTGTTCGCGACGAAGCCGTAGCTCGCCGAGCTACCCGAGTCCACCCAGGAACTCGAGCAACAGCTCGCTCGTCACCTCGGCCTGCTCCTGCTGGACCCAGTGACCGGCGCCATCGACCAGATGGACCGCCCGCATGTCCGTACAGTTCCGCTCCTGCATCCGCTCGAACGCTCCTGGGCTCTGGTAGGTACCCCAGTCTGAGGCGCCGCTGATGAACATCGACGGCTGGTCGATGGTCCGCCCCGCATAGAGCTCGACCTCTTCACGGCCGACCCGGTTGCTGCCCATCCGGTAGCCGTTGAGCCCACCCTGGAACCCGGTCCGCCCGTATTCCTCGGCGTAGACTGCCAGGGCCGTTTCGGGCAGCCAGGTGTTGGCCGCGATGTGGGCGGCCGAGGGCATCTCGTTGGCCACCGTTTCGGCCATTCCCTGGTCGAGCTGCATGATGTAGTAGTTGGGCATCTTGGCCCACTCGCTCGCGGTGCGGGCGGCGAGTCGATACGGCTTGTTGTCTTCCCAGTCGGCGCTCTTGAAGTGGTAGTAGCCGCGCATGAACGCGTGCACGCCCTGCGGCGCCCGCCACATGTTGTCGTTGGCTCCGCGTGTCGTGTAGTAGCGCTGATAGTGCTTCCGGGGCTGCGGCAAGGCGGCGAGGTCGTCGTAGATGCTCGAGCCACGCGCGCCGCCATCCTCGCGGGGCGGATCGTCGGCGGTGTCGAACGGCAGCGAAGGCGTGCCCCCAGTGGGCGCGCTCATCATCACGACGGCCGGGAAGACGTCTGGACGGGCGATGCCGCACCAGGCCGCCAGCGGCGAGCCGGCGTCGTGGCCGATCACGGCAGCCAGGGAGCGGTGGCCGAACGCTAGCACCACGCCGAGCGCGTCGCGCACCTTGTTCAGCGTGCGAAAGGGCGCCAGGTCGGTGTCGTAGTCGGGGCTCCACCCCGTAGTGCGGCCATAGCCGCGCACGTCGGGCACCATGACGTGGTAGCCGGCCTCAGCGAGCGGGACCATCACGTTCCGCCAGCTGTAGGCCAGTTCGGGAAAGCCGTGGAGGAGGAGCAGTCCGGGCTGGTCTCGATTGCCGGCTTCGAGCACGTGCACCCGCAAACCGTTGACGTTCTCGACGAAGCGTGACCGCACGCCGTCGGGCAGCCAGGACGAGGGATAGGGATCCAGGCGTACGCCTGGCCCGGTAGGCTGGGCGCCCGCTTCCCTGACCGCCAGGCCGGAGCCGAGGCTGGCCAGCGCGACGCCGGCGGACGACAGCTTCATTAGTTCGCGTCGTGAGAATTCGCTCATGGCAGTGCCTCTATGGCGCGGGCTCGATTCTGAGCACCGCGCCGTCCTGCATGTCGGTGGTGAGATAGAGGTAGCCGTCCGGGCCCTGCTTGACGTCACGGATCCGTTGACCGAGGGTGGCGAACAGCGTTTCTCGGCGGCGCTCCAGGTTGTTGGCGTTGAACTGGATGCGAGAAACCTGCCGTCCGATCAGGCCTCCCACAAACAGGTCGCCGGTCCACTCGGGAAACTGGTCGCCGGTATAGAAGGCCATGCCGGCGATGGCGATCGACGGGGTGTAGTAGAGAAACGGCTCCTCCATCCCCGGCGCCGACGTGGGTGGCTGCACCGTAGGGGGCGGGAGACCCGAGCGCGCCCCTTCCGGATCGCTCGAATACGCTCGCCCGTAGGTCACGACCGGCCAGCCATAGTTCAGGCCCGGTCGGATGACGTTGACCTCGTCGCCACCCTGAGGGCCGTTCTCTGTCTCCCACAACTGCCCGGTCTCAGGGTGGAAGGCCATGCCGATGGCGTTTCGGATGCCCAGGACGTAGAGCTCTGGCAGATGGCCAGGTTCGTTCAAGAACGGGTTGTCGTCGGGAATCGACCCGTCGTCGTTCAGGCGAAGGAGTTTCCCGCCGTGGTGCTGCGGGTCCTGCGCCCAGCCGGTCTCGCCGGCCACGGTGCCGAACCCCGGGGCGCCGATCGCCACGAACAGCTTGTCGTCGGGGCCGAAGATGGCGCGGATGGCTGATGGTCCGTCGGTCCAGGACACGGACTCGAAGATCTGCTCGGTGTCGACCAGCCGATGCCCGTCGAGCCGCCCGCGGTGGATCACGGCCGTCTGGACCCTTGGGTCATCCGGCTTCGGCGTCCAGAAGCTGACGTAGACCAGGCCGTTGTCCTCGAAGCGTGGATGGACCGTGACATCGACGCCAGCGGTGTCCCGTCGTTGGCTGGTGATGGGCGCCGGGAGGCCGATGATGGGGGTGGGGTCGAGCGCGTCGTTGCTGATACGACGGAGCGCCGACGTATTCTGCTCGGTCACCAGCAGGTCGCCATCAGGCAGGAAAGCGAGCGCCCAGGGATAGGTGAGGCCCTTGATCGGAACGACCCGCACCGGGCCGGTCTGGGTCGCCACTATCTGCGGTTCGTCAGGGAGCGCCGGTTGCGCCAGGACGGAGGCGGCGAGAAGGAGTCCGCCGAACGACACGGCGGTCACGATGACGGTGCGAAGTCGGGACTGGGTGGCCATATGCTCCTCGCTACTTCAGGGCCTCGAGTCGCGCCGGCACCGATTTGTGCCACGGCGTGCCGACGAAAGGGTCGCGGTCTTCGGCGGCCGTCAACTCGTTTGGCGCCGCGCCCGCCTGTTGGCGGGTCCCGTCGTCCTGAGGATAGTCGACGCCGAGCCCGTTGGGCAGAGCCAGCTGGCCCACCTGCATCCGGTCCGAGCTCTCGACCCGCACCTCGACCGTACCCCGTCGGGTCACGAGCCGCGCCACACCGCCGTCGTCGAGGCCAAGTCGGGTCAGATCGTCCGGGTGTACGCGCAAGGCACCCTCGGCGTCTCGACCACGCCAGGCGGGATTCCGGTTGATCGTGTTGGCTGTGAAGGCACGCCGCTCGCCGGCGGCCAGGACGAACGGGAAGCCGTCGTCCCGGGACGGCGGCGCTTCCGAATGGAGGCGGTTCAGCTCGACGAGCAGCTCCGGAATCACCGCCTGGATCTTCCCGTCAGGCGTGCCGAGGCGTTCCCAACTGACCGCGTGGTCGTCGCGGGTAAAGACGAAGCCGGATGGGCTCGTCAGGATGGCCTCGAACAGCGCCTCGCCCAGCGCGAAGGCGTCCTTCCCCTTGATGCCGGCTCGTCGAATCGAGTCGGGGTACTTCCGGGCGCACTCGTGCGCGAGCGGCCAGAGGAGCGCGGCCGAGTCGAGTCCCTCGGGGAGCGTCTCGCCCAGCGTGCGGTAGAGCAGCGCCGGCGCCAGCCAGCGCATGTCAGGGCGCTCCGCGGCGGCGCTCTGGAACAGCTCCGCGAACGCGGGACGCCCGCCGGCCTGCAGCGCGTCTCGCAACCCGGCCACGAGCTCGGTCGGTATCGCATTCATCGCCTCGGCCAGCCGGGCATGGATCTCGGCTTCGGGAAGGACTGACTCGGGTGCCGGAAACAGCGGATGGCGCAGATGAAACGAATTGTCGGGCAACTCCGAGGTGAAGAAGGTGGCCTCCGCCTTCTCATACTGGGTGGCGGTCGGCAGCACGTACTCGGCCTCGCGCGCCGTCTCGGTCATGGCGACGTCGATGACCACGGTGAACTCGAGGGCCCGAAGCGCTTCGCGCATTTTCTGGCTGTCGGCCAGCGAATGCGCCGGGTTGGCGCTCTCGACAATCATCGCGCGGTAACGGTCCGGGTGGTCGGTGAGAATCTCTTCGGGGATGACGTTGCAGGGGACCAGACCCGAGATGATTGGTGCCCCGGCCACCGGCGTAGTGCGGGCGGAACGTCCACCGGCCAGCGCACGGATGTGGCTGGGCACGACCTGCGAGCCCTGCTTCCCGAAGCTGCCGGTCACAATCCAGAGCAGCCGATGCAGATAGCTGACGAGGGTGGAGTGCCGGTTCATCTGCACGCCCAGGTCCTCGAACAACGCCAGCCGGTCAGCGCCGGCCATCACTCGCGCCGCGCGCCGGACCAGCGCCTTGTCCAGGCCGCAGCGCTGGCAGGCGTCGGCGATGGACACGCGTTCGAGGGCCGGACGGACCGCATCGAACCCGATGGTGTGCTCGGTAAGCCAGTGCTCGTCGACGAGCCGCTCGTCGAGGATCACCCCCAGCAGCGCCTGGAGCAGCCAGGCGTCGGTGCCCGGTCGCACGGCCAGGTGGATGTCGGCCAGCTCGGCGGTCTCGGTGCGAACCGGGTCGATCACGATCATCTGGCGCTCGGGGTCGCGGGCGATCTCCTTGAGCACGGCGCGGGCACGGGCGATGCTGTGTGACTGCCACGGGTTCTTGCCCAGGAACACCGCCACGTCACAGCGCTCGAAGTCGCCCCGGGCGTGGGCGCCGAACATTTCGTGGCTGACCCAGAACTCGCCGGTCTTCTCCTGAGCCAAGGCGTTCGAGCGATAGCGAACGCCTAGCGCCCCGCGGGTCGTGGTGGCGTAGCCACCCGGGAAGTGGTTGCCCTGTCCGCCGCCGCCGTAATAGAGAATCGACGTGCCGCTGTGGGTGTCACGCACCGCCTGGAGTCGGTCGGCCACCTCGCGGATGGCCGTCTCCCAGCCCACCGGCTCGAAATCACCATCGGCGCGGCGCCGCATCGGAGAGAGCAGCCGGTCGCGGTTGTTCTGGTAGTGGTCGAGCGTGCCCGCCTTCTGACACAGGTACCCCCGTGACGAGGGGTGCGCGCGATCGCCGCGAATGCGCTCGAGCACGCGGCCGTCGTCGCCCCCGAGCTGCACCTCGACCCCGCAATTACATTCACAGAGGATGCAGGCGGTTGGTTTCCAGTCGCTCACGAGAGGGTCTCCCGGGTCGCGTGACAAAGAGGCACGCCGGCCGAGAGTATCACCACCCGCCTGATACCATCTCCCAAACGAGATGGCCCGGACGGGCTACAGAAAGGTTGACCCATGGCGAAGGCGCGTTCATTGACGGCAGTCACTCTCGGCGGGGCGATCGTGGTCGCCGCATGCGGTTCCGAGCCGGCGTCGGCGCCGGAACTGGTCATTGAGGCAGGACAGGTCACCGTGGCTCAAGGCCTGGCGGACGGCGTGCCGTCCGACCGGGATCCCAACGTCTGGGTGTATCGTGGACTGCCGTTCGCTGCGCCGCCGGTGGGCGATCTGCGCTGGCGTCCGCCAGAGCCGTCGTCGGAATGGACCGGGGTCCGCGATGCCTCGGCCGCCGGGGCCTCCTGCATCCAGGTGAACGCCCAGGCGTCGAACGCCGCGTTCTATGACGCAGGGGTGGAGGAGACGTCCGAAGACTGCTTGTATCTGAACGTCTGGACAGCGGCCTCGTCGGGAGATGCGTTGCCGGTGCTCGTGTGGATTCATGGGGGTGGTCTGAGGATCGGGAACGGGGCGGACAGTTCCTATGACGGGGCCGCGCTGGCGGGGCGTGGGGCGGTCGTGGTGACCATCAACTACCGGATGGGCGCGCTCGGGTATCTGGCGCATCCCTTGCTCAGCGAAGAGTCGGCGCACGGGGCGTCGGGGAACTACGGGGTTCTTGACCAGATCGCTGCGTTGCGGTGGATTCAGGACAACATCGCGGCGTTCGGGGGGGATCCGAACCGGGTAACCATCTTCGGTGAGTCGGCCGGTGCCTGGAGCGTGAACTACGTGACCGCATCGCCGCTGGCGGCGGGCCTGGTGCATGGAGCGATCGGACAGAGCGGAGGCAACTTCGGCCCGGCCGGTTCCATACCGAAGGCGACCGCCGAAGCGGCTGGGGGGCGTTTCGTCGAGGCGCTCCTCGGAGAGGGCACCGAGGTCACCTTGGCGGCGATGCGGGCCGCGAGCGCGGAGGAGGTGCTGGGTGTGCCGATGCCTCTGAGCCGCGCCACGGTTGACGGCTGGGTGTTTCCGGCGTCGATCTACGAGATCTTCGCGGCGGGAAACCAGATGGACATCCCCGTCATTGTCGGTTCGAACGCTGACGAAGGAACGATGTTCACGCCGCCCGAGGTTGAGCCGGAGGCGTATCGCGCCGGGCTCGGAGGGCAGTTCGGCGATCTTGGCGACGAGTTTCTTGCAACCTATCCGGCCGGAGACACCGATGAGGCATGGGCGAGCCAGGTCGGGCTCTTCACCGACACGACTTTCGGCTGGGAGATGCGAACCTGGGCGCGCATGATGGCGACGGTGCCGTCAGACGCCTACCTGTACTTCTTCAGCCGGAAGCCGCCGACCGCCGAAGGCGATCCCTTTGCCCACTACGGGGCGTATCACACGGCGGAGATACCGTACGTCTTCGACAATTTCGGGGTGAGCGAGTCGCCGCACGCGGACCGTGCGTGGGACGACACGGACCGCGAGCTATCGAATGTGCTGGCGTCCTACTGGGTGAACTTCGCGGCCACCGGGGATCCCAACGGTGAAGGACTCCCCGAGTGGCCTGCGTTCGATGCGAATGCCGACGAGGCGCTCGAGATCGGCGACACCATCCAGGTCCGCGCCGGCGTCAGGAAGGCGCGTCTCGACCTCGTAGACAAGCACTACGCCGTTTTACGTGCTGCGGCACCCTGACCCCCGCCTGGCACCGGTCTCCGATGAACGAGCAGGCTAGGAACGCACCGGCCTGCCGGGCGCGCACGGCCAAACCTACAGAGCGAGGTTTGGCTTAAGCCAACGCATTGATTCGCTGGCGTTGGCACGCCGCGGGGGGGGTGGGCCGAAGCCCCATCTAATCTAGGAGCCCGCTCACGTCGTAGGCGCCGAGCGAGCTCTGGAACAGGTGCGGCACGATCACGTGCCCGCGCTCGCTGTCGTAGGCGTGGTCGGCAGCCACGCTGTCGCCAAAGTTCATGATCACGCGAACGTCGCCGGCGCCGCTGACGTGCACGACCTCTCCCGCCATGACGTTGGTCAGGATGTAGCCGCCCTGGCCGTCGAGCTCAATCCCGTCGATGGTGCCGATCGGCTCGTTCGACAACACCGTCTTCTCGCCGCTGGCGAGATCGAGCGCGAACAGCTGACCTGGCGCGCTGTCGGGAGCGGCCGCCTGCCGCATCGAGCCCACCAGCAGCCGGTCGCCGTCAACCAGCACACCGTTCGGCGCTTCAACCACGTCGCCTTCGGCGAACACCGAGGCCTCGCCATCGGCGATGGCGTAGATCTTGAGGCCGTTGCTGTCTGACACGTAGACGGTGCCGTCAGGTCCGGTGGCGACGTCGTTCAGGAACTCGGCGCCTTCGACGGCGATCCGCGAGGTGACCTCAGCGGTTTCGATGTCGATGCCGATGACCTCATCCAGGTCGGCCACCCAGAGCGTCCCATCGTGCGCTCGAAGGCCCTTGGGGGCATTGAAGCCCGTAGCCCACATGGCGTCGACGACCTCGCCCTCGGGGGTTAGACGCGCAATATGCCCGTTGCCGTCACGGCCGCCGGGCTCGCCGTCGATTAGCGACACAAAGAGCGCACCGGACTCCCCGTGGAGATAGGCGCTTTCTGGCTGGGCCATTCCCTCGTCAAGGAACCACATCGGGGTGGCTGGCGCGGCGGTTAGCGCCTCAGCCTCGGAGGCTTCAGGCGCGGGAGTCGGCTCGGCTTCCTCCACGGGAGTAGCGGAGCAGGCCAGAGAGAAGGTGGCTAGCAGGGTGAGAGCAGGAAAATGGAGCGTGCGATTTCGATTCATTATTGTATTGTAGTGAGACTGAGTCTCAGTCTCAATATTATAACCCTTTAGGAATCCAGTAATGCGTCGTCCCGGCGTCGACCACCTTGCGACCGCCGGCGGCGAAGATGGCTTGCTCTGAAACGGCGATGATCCGGTCGATGATCTCGTTGATCGGGGTCTGCACCGGGATCTCGTCCCGGGAGAAGTTGACGTAGGAGTTGTTGAACGGCGTGTCCCAGGTGCCCGGGCCCAGGTCATGCGTGAACCGGTGCGGGATGGTGGAGCCGCCCTTGAGCACGCCGATGAGACCGGCCACCGTCGCTGCCTGGTTGTCGCAGTCGTAGCCGGCGGAGACCGCGATGCCGACGGAGCGCTCGAAGTCGCCCTCGCCGTACAGGATGGCCATGATGCCCGTCAGGCCGTTGTTGAGCGAGGACACGACCGAGACCGGCGCCTCGTAATCCCCCTTTGTGTAGCGGTAGTACTTGTCGTGAATCAGCTGGCGGGTGTCACGCCAGTCCGGATTCTCCTGCCACCAGCGGAGCACGTCGTGCATCCCTTCGGTGAAGGGGCTATCGACGGGGAGCACGTCGAGTGCCATGCGGACCAGCGCCTCGGTGTCCTGCTCGTAGAACGCCGCGCTGTACATCAGGCCGTAGGCGATGGTCGGGTGCGTGCCCCAGTCGTCGTTGGTGATCCGCGCGCCCCACTCGGCCTGTTCAGCCGCCTTGGTCGGCATTGCGGGGTAGAACACGCTCCAGATCTCGTTGACGAGCTGCGGGTCGATCTGAAACCAGTTCTCATTGTTCTCCTTAGCCCCGGTCGCTGGTGGTACCAGACCTTCGTCCATCAGGGTGCGGGCGGTCCGGTTCGCCACCCAGATGCGGCGGTTGATATGGCGCATCCAGGCCTGCCCGATCTCCTCGTAGGTGATGTCGAGTCCATGTTCTTCGACCGCATGCAGCGTGACGAACTCGATATCGGTGTCGTCGTCCGACCAAGCGCCGCCAAACGTCCCGGCGAAAAGGTGCGTGTTCCCCCGCAGGTCGTTCCCGTTGATCTCGAGGTCGCCGCTGTTGGCGGTGGTGTAGTACCGGTCGACGAGGACAGGAATCGGTTCCTCGACATACAGGTTCTCGAAAGGGAAACCCAGATAGTTGCCGACGAGCTGGCCGTGCCAGAAGCCTTCGATCTTCTCGCGGAACTCGTCGGTGGAGATGACGTGGTGGTCGTCCTGTGCGGCGGCGGGTACCGCGGCAAGGAGGCTGGGCAGTAGGACAAGGCCGAGGCAACGGGCGTGCATCTGGGACTCCTGCTGATGGTCGAGCAAAACGGTGATTGTATGTCGAACGGGGGGGCGCGGTCAGCCGCGGCGGCCCGCCAGGACGCGCAGCACCGTGGCGGCCAGGATAAGGAAGGAGCCGGCCAGTGACCACGGATCTGGCTGCTCGCCATGGAACAGCCAGGCCCAGAATGCGCTGGCGACCGGTTCCAGCAGCAGGAGCAGCGACGCCTCGAGCGCTGGCACGCTGCGCATGCCGCGGGTCATCAGGATGTAGGCCACGCCGATCTGGAAGACGCCGAGATACGCCATCAACCCCCAGTCGAACCAGTCAGTCTCCGCCACGGGAAATGCAAGCGGGAGGCACAGGATCGCCGCGATCAAATTGCCAGCGACGACAGCCTTGGCTCCGGCCAGGGGTGACGCAGCGTTTGCGCCCAGCCAGCGGAGTCCGAGGATAGTCAGGGCCCAGCTTAGCCCGGCGACGGCCCCCAGAAGGTTGCCTAGGCGCGGGTCGGTGGCAGTGGCCGTAGGGGGAGCCGCGCCGACGAAGAACAGCGCCATTCCGGCTGCCATTGCGAGGATGAGCCAGGCGTCCGAGCGCCGGAGCGGCTCCTTCAGAAGCCAGGGCCCGAAGACCAGCAGATACATCGGCGCCGTCGACTGGAGAAAGATTGTGTTAGCCGCCGTGGTCAGCTTGTTGGCTAGGACGAAGAGGGTGAGCGTCGAGGCGTAGGCAGCCCCGACGAGGAGCGTGCGTGGCGCCCAGATGCGACGGGCGCCAGAAACGGTCACCCAGAGGAAGGCGGCCGCGATGAGCGACCGGAAAGCCGTCACCTGCCAGCTGGTCAACGCGGTGGCCTTGATGATTGTTCCTCCTGTGGAGAACAGGAGGGCGGCGACCAGGATGCTCAGGCGAGGCGACACGTGCGTATAATCGCCTGAAACGGTAATCGAGACGGAGGGGCTGTGACCGAGAAGCAGGCGATGATCGGAGCCGTGGTGGGAGTCGCCCTGGTGGGTGGCATCGGGGGGTGGATGTTCACCGCCCCGTATCTCGGTAATACCGGACTCTCGCGGACGCCGGGTGTAATCATCGGGGGGACTGAGACGCCGGCTCCTGACGACTTCACTCCGCTCAACGATCTAGAGGGGCCGGTCATGATGAAGCTGGCTGGCTTTCCCCCCTTCGTCGTCTACCTGTCTTACGTCGGCACCCCGGAGATGGTGATCACGGCGACTCGTCCCGACGGTGGCTACTGGGCTGAGCGGGTGCGTACGGGCAGCGGCGACGGCTGGCTGCGTTTCGCCGGCGAAACCTATCCGATGCGGGCCACGGAGGTTATCGGCGACGCCCGGATCCCCTATCTTGAACAGTGGTCCGGTCGTTCCGGGATGCCTATGGACACACCGGTGGGCGGCCCGGATCCGCTCCGCGACTGGGAAGTCTTCCTGTGGCGAGCGCGCTAACGCTTTCGGAGGCCTGCTCAAACTAGTGCTGGCGTGCCTCTGCCCGAACTCTAGCCAGGCTGCTGTAGAGGCCGTAATTCCCCTCGTCGTACGCATACTCGAAGGTCGCGCGCCAACGATGTGCGCCCGTCTACACCTGTAGACACGTCCATCAACGACTGTGGGTGTAGGCCCATATTGGCTGAGGCGTCCTGGTAGCTTTTCGTCCAGGTGTGATCTTGCGTGGTCTGTTGTGATCCTCGGATGGGCACTCCGACTGGTACCTCCCGCAAGAATGGCACGGGTGCGCTCGTTGCAGTGTGCCTAAAGAATCCCCGTGGTTTGGGTCTGGCCCGCATGGCGTGGTCGCGGTCACGCCGGCTGCTATTCGACGACCAGTTGACCGATGGTCCACGGGTGCTCGGTGCAGACGTACTCGTGCTCGCCTGCCGTCTCGATGACGACGGAACCGGAAGCGCCTGCCGCGATAGGCCCGGTCGTCCACGAGCCATCGCGCGCCGAGATGGTGTGGGTCAGATCGGTCGGGTTGGTCCAGGTGACGGTCGCTCCCCTAGCCACCGACGCTCGCATCGGCGTCAATCCGTATGGATCGTGCCATTCATCGTTGCGGCCTGTGTTCTGGTTGCTCTGTGTGGTCAGCCGCTTTAGCTCGATGCTGTTCGTAGCGTCGACAGGGCCCTGGTGTGGGAAGACGGTGAACGGAGGCTCCTGGGCCGGGCGTGGCCCAATCGTCCCGTCGAGTCTGAATGCCCACACCGAGCGGTTCATCGTGAGCGCGACATACTGTACGCCGTCGATCTGGTAGGTGGTGACCGGTCCGCCTCCGTGGCCGTTCGAGCCGAAGATCCCGGTCTGCCCGGTCTGGAACTGCCACAGCAGATCGCCGGTCCGCTGATCATAGGCGCCCAGGTTTCCGTCAGGCTCGGTGTGGAACATAAGGCCGCTGGCCGTCGTCATGGCGCCGCTGCTATTGCAGTCCGAGTAAGGGACGCGGTGCTCCCAGGCCAGCGTGTTCGTACGACTGTCGAGCGCCACGTGCAGACCATGCTGGGTCAGTCCAGGCGCGCGGACGGTGGTATTGGTGAAGAACCATCCGTTCTCGGGCCGCTTGATCCAGCGGGGATACACGCAGGCCATCCCGTAGAAGTAGCCGGTCACGGGACTGTAGGACATCGGGGCGAACCGCATGGTCATGTAGGGAATGAACATATTCGGCAGCTCGGGCGGGATCGGGTCGTAGTAGCAGCCGGCGCGGAATCCGTCTGGGATCATGTCCGGATCTACGCACTCCTGACCGACCTTGTCCGCCCCGACTGGGAACGGCTGGGTGGGTGAGGTGTTCAGGAAAGAGTTTTGAGGGACCGGCCTCTCTTCGATGGGGAAGATCGGCTCGCCGGTCTTCGCGTCGAACATGAAGAGGTAGCCATCGGTGCGCATCGCCGCGAGGGCTCGTGTTGTTTCTCCCTCCACCATCGCGTCGTAGACGATTAGCGGGGTTGCCATGTCGTGCTCCCACATGTCGTGGTGCACGAGCTGCTGATGCCACCGGTACTCGCCCGTCTGCAGGTCGAGCGCGATGACCGAAGAGGTGAACAGGTTATCGCCCGGGCGCAGCTCGCCGCCCCACATCGGCACTGCGTTTCCGGACCCGACGTAGAACATGCCCAGATCCGCGTCGACCGTCGGGGTCATCCACACCCCGCCGCCTCCAAATCTCCAGACATCGCTGTCTACCGGCCAGCTGTCAGCCCCAAGCTCTCCCGGCTCGGGAACGACCTCGAACGTCCAGCGTCTCTCTCCGGTGCGGGCATCGACCGCAGCAATACGTCCACGCAGATAGCTGTCGCCGTTCGCCATGCCGGTGATAACCAGGCCGTCGGCATACGTGGACGGTGACGAGATCCACTGACCCCACTGTCCGTCCACTCCGACGAGGTGTTCCCACGCGAGCTCGCCGGTCTCTTGGTCGAGCGCGATCAGTCGGGAGTCGTTAAGGCCCGCAAACACCAGCCCGGCCCCGAGCGCGACACCTTTGTTCATCCGCCCGATCGGCGCTTCGTGACGCCACCGTTCTTCCCCTGTGGTCGCGTCCAGTGCCCGGATGCTGCTTCCGGTTTGGAGAAATACCAGACCGTTCCGCATGACCAGCGCCGACCGCGACGCCTCGCCCCGGTCCAGGTCAGCCACCCAAGCACCTCGGAGCCGATCGACATTCTCGGTTGTGATTTGGGTCAGGGTCGAATGCCGAGTCTGGCCGAAGTGTCCACCAGGCAAAGGCCACTCTTCCGCCGGATAGGCCTGCCAGTTCTCGTTCTGGGCGGTTGCCCCCCCAGCTGCGGCGAGACAGAGCACGAGAAGCACCAGGGACAGTCGTTGAAATGTCATGGTCACCTCGCGAGACTATCGACCGTTCGCGACCGATGTCAACGTGAGCACTCGCTAACTCGCCGACCAACTTATCCGGTCGGTTCGGATGGAGGGCTCCAGTAACGGCGTGACGACCTGCTCATGCGGGTGGACGGCCGGCATCAGCGGTCGAGCGGGAACCGCCCGCTACCTCCCGCTGGGCTTCTACCTAAACGTCGCTGATTGGGATGCAGCGGCCTGGCGGGCGCGGCGCGGCGCGGCGACTATTGCTGCCGCGCTTCGGCTTGGGCCCCAGCGAGGATGTTGTAGAGCCCGTAGTTTCCCTCATGGCAGGCGTATTCGAACAGCGTGTCTTCGGTCCGCGCCATCGTCATCTCCGCGCTCCACGGCTGGGTGAAGGCGGTGGGGTCGTTCACGGTGAACTCGTAGCGCAGTATTCCATCGTCAGGCCGGGTGAACCGCTCGATTAGGTGCATGTTGGGCCCGAGCGCTTCTAGACGCTCCATGTTCGGGGCCGGGTGCGCGGTGCCGATGTCGCGGAAATTGCGGGTCTCGACCACGAGGGTCTCGCCTTCCCACCGGCCGCGTGAGTCGCCGCGCCATTGCTGGATGTGCGGGGGGATGGGGTCGCGACCGTCGAGGGGAATCACCCGGACGTCGTTCACCATCTCGTTCATTACGACCACATAACCCGGGGCTTGGAAGATGTGGACGAGGTTGTTGTAGGCGCCAGGAATCATCGGCGGGCCAGAGTTAAAGCCCAGGATGCAGCGCTCGTCGATGTCACGGTCTTCGGGGCCCGCGTTGCGCTCGCGCGCCGCGGCGCGGGCCGCCCTGCGAGCTCGGCCCTCCGCGGTGTAGTCGGGGAGCTGCCCATTGGGCGGGTCGACGATGAGTGACGTGCGTCGCGTCCCGACTACCGCGCTACCTCGATCGAACCAGAACTGGTTGTAGGCGCCGGGATCGCCGGGTCGCGGGGCCACCTCGACCTGGGCGGCTGCGGCGCGCTGGGCCTCGAACTCGGCGGCTTGTTCGGCGGAGAGAAAGGCCTGATCCCCTAGCGCAGCCGGTCGCAGGAGCGGGGTGACGGTGCCGAAGTCCCAGATGCCCTGGAGGTTGGGAGTGCCGTCCGACAGTCGGGGAGACGTGCCTTGGCCAGCGACGGGTGACGGTGTCAACTGGGCGGCGACGACAACGATGGCGAAAAGCGTAGCGGCGCGGGCACGATGCAGATTCATCTGGCGAGTCCCTCCCTTTGAGCCTGTCCATACTAGCTGATCGTCCGGCAGAGCTCCCGAGATGTCCGGTGTGCGCAGTAGCGACGTGGTCGGCTTCTTCATCTCCAGCCGTTGCGTGAAGCAGCCAGGGGAATCTGAGGGAATTTGTGGGCCTGTAATTGAATGTCGGAAACGTCCTGAACCGTGGCAGCTTCATTGATTGCAGCGGGGCATGACTTGCTCTTCGTTCAGTTGAGAGACGTCTTATCGTCTCGTCGGAGCACGCTACGCCTGCAGGTCAAGCTGTGAGAAAGTATGCAGCAAAGCAGCTATGGTCAGAACCAGTTCTCGCTCGAGACGTGATTTCATGGAGAATGCTGCCCTGCTTGTCGGGGCAGCGGCAGCCAGCGGTTGTTCGCCACAAGAACCGCGACCGGCCGCGGTCGGCGTGACTGTCGGCGGGTCTGGGCAGCGCGCGACGCCCACCATCCATCCGCATCACAACGACCGCACAAAAGGGTGGTTGCGGTTTCTGTGGGAGAAGGCCACCACGCCTGACGACTGGAGTTATCGGGGGGACGAAGAACTGCCTTGGGGCATCACTATGGATGCGGCCTCGCAGCGCAGCACGCCGGACTTCACCGTTGGTGGTAATGGGCCCCATCCCTGGTGGGACCAGTACAGCGCACTGCCGTACTTGAGCTACCCGCGCTTCGACCTGAGCGATTCGAGCTATCCGTTGCTGTTGATGGCCGACCAAACGCCCGCGTGGCGTGAGGTCTATACGCGGATCCTTGATGAATTGGCGACCCGACATACGGCCTATTGGGCCGCCATCGATTGGAACAGCTTTATCGGAACGAGTCCGGATCGAGGGAACTATCCGGACGGGATGATGGCCGGATGGCCGGAGCGTCTTCGTGGCAACTACGACCACCCCGGTTGGACGGCGAACGGCGTGGAGCCGTGGGGGCTCCAGCCGGACCCGATTGGTGCCGACGGCAACCTATTCTTTCGAGGCTGGTTGAATCTGGTGCTGGGCATCTATAAGTACGTCTCAGGTGACGACAAGTGGGAGCGCCCTTGGCATATCGCGGGATTCGAGGGGCAACAGTTCGAGTGGACGCAGCCGAGGGTGGTCGAGCATCTGCAACGTCAGTACACCGAGCGACCAGAGGGCCCGCAGTGCGAGAACACCAAAATCTGGCCGGTGTGTAACAGCGCCGCCGGGCTGGGAATCTACCTATCGGACCAGCTCGGGGTGACCCGCGCACACGGAGCGTTCGAGAACTGGATCGAGTTCGCGAAAGACAACTACATGGGGTTCAACGAGCGAAACGAGCTCGAGTGGATAACGGCGTTCTACGATCCGTTGGAGAACTTCAAGCTGAACGGTCCACCTGGGGGGAGTGGCATGCTGGCGTTCTACCTCCTTCCGCAGTCGCGCGAGATCGGCACCCAGGTCTACGACGCGGCGGCCAACGCCCTGGGCTGGCGCGATCCGCGGCGGGAGATTGGTCCTGACCCGCTGGGATTGGTCGTTGCAAAGGCGCTGGGTGACCACACGGCGGCGGCCCGGTTGAGCGCCGCGGCGGAGCGCGACAACGAGCCACTGTGGTTTGGTGACGACGGGGACCGCTTTGGCTGGGGATTTGGCCTGAACGAACCCTGGCCCCGTGGCCAGGGCACGGCCCGGATGATGGTGTCGGAGATCCAGGAAGGGAGTTGGCTCGACGCGTTCGAGTGCAAGCACCTGGACAAATACAACGCCCCGACGGTCGAAGGCGTGGAGTATCCGATCGTGGGGGTCGATCAGGCCTGGAACGATCCTGAGAGCGGGGTACTTCATGTCGGCACCTATGCAGCCGACCGCTCGCGTCGTGGCCAGGACACGAGCTGGACGGTAACGAACCTGCCGAACGCCAGCGATGCGGTCGTGCTTCAGAACGGCTCGGAGCTGCCGGCAGAAGTCGTTGACTCCGACCGGATTCGCATCCGGACCACGGTCGGCGATTACCGGTACCAGATTTTCACAGGGTATCGCGGGCAGGCATCGGGGGTGGCGCAGCGAGAGGCGCGCGAAGAGGCGGCCGGTGGCGCCATGTTTGCGACGCCTAGCCGGACCGCCGCCGAGAACGCTCAGGCCGCCGAAGCGGTGATGCTGAGTGGATCGGCGAGCTGCCCCTGTTGCGGCGGTTCAGCCTAGGGCCGGAGTCTGAGCGAGGCTCTGACGAAAACCGAGCGAGGCCGTCCGTAGAGGGTGCTGGGTTGCCTTGCGCCCGGGCACCGAGGTGCTCCGCGGCAGGCTCACGATCTAATCGGGCAACGCGAAGACGAAGAGATTACTCCGGTCGCTCGTGCTGGCCACCACATACTGTTTTCCGTCGACGGAGTAGGTGATCGGGAAGCCGAGTACGGGTGAACCGAGGTTGATTTCCCAGAGCACGTCGCCGTTGGTCTGATCGAGTGCCTTGAAACGCCCGTTGGCGTCGCCCGCAAACACCAACCCACCGGCGGTGGCCACCACCGCCTGTGTCCCAGCCTCCTGTTCATACAGCCATGCGGCCTCGCCCGTTTCGGCTGAAATGGCCCAGATGCTTCCTCGGTCGGTCTTGCCCGGCGCTAGCTGGAATCGCGCTGCGAGCTGATAGAGGGAGAGACGATTCGGATCGGAGTCGGTGGCGAGGACGCGCGCGCACATATTCTGCATCGGCACGTACATCGTATTGGTCTCTGGGCTGTAGGAGCCGGCTGGCCAGTTCTTGCCTCCGCCCCATCCCGGGCACGAGAGGATCTCCTGGCCCATGCGGGTGAAGGTGACCTCGGCGTTGGGTGTGACCGCGCCGGTGGCGCCATCGATGTCGGTGATGACGTTCTGCGTGATCGTAGGCGTCGCCCAGAGGAACTCACCGGTTTCGCGGTCAAGGGTGTAGACCACGCCGGTCTTCCCGGGAATGCCGGTGACGACCCTTCTGACCTCTCCGGCTTGCAGTCTTGGGTTGATCCAGGCGACGGCTTCAGGGTCGGGTGCCACGGCTGTGTCCACCAGCATGCGCTCGTAAGGATGATCCAGATCCCAGTGGTCGTTCAGATGCTGGTAGTACCAGCGGATCTCGCCGGTATCGCCCTCGAGTGCCAGCGTCGAATTGTGGTAGAGGTGCGTGTTTTCCACTCCGCCGAGCATGAATTTCGGGGCCGGAGAGGTTACCGAGGTCCCCACATACACGAGGTCCAACTCATGGTCATAGCTTGGCACCATCCAGGAGCCGACGTGGAGCCGCCGCTCGTAGGGCACGCCGCCCCAGGTCTCGTCGCCCGGCTCGCCAGGTGCCGGGATCAGACGTCGCCGCCACAGTTCTTCACCAGTGGCAGCGTCATGGGCCACGATGGCGCAGGTTTCCGGACCGCCATTAGGCCGGCAGCTGCGTCCTGAGATCACCCGCCCACCGGCGATAATCGGGCCAGCGGTGTGTCGGGTCGGATTGACGTCGTAATCGAAAATCTCGGTTTCCCACGCCAGCTCGCCGGTAACCGCGTCGACCGCGTAGACATAGCCGTCGTTGCCAGTGTCGATGATGGTGCGGCCATAGATGGCGATGTTTCGATTCACCGACACAAGCCGGGCGCCGCCTAGGACATCGGGCGCGTCGTCTGGGATGGGACGGTGATACTCCCACTTGAGGTCGCCGGTGCGGGCGTCAATCGCCTGAAGAATATCGTTCGGGTTCGGGAAGTAGAGCGTGCCGTCGTAGGCGATCGGTGTCCCTTCCTGTCCACCGTCCCGCAGCGGACGCGTCCACACCAGGCGGAGGTCGTCGACGTTGTTGCGGTTGATCTCGTCGAGCGGACTAAAGCCCCAGGAATTGGTGGTGCGTCGCCAGGTGAGCCAGTCGCTGGGCGCCGGGTCGTTCAGCACGGCGTCAGTTACCGGGACGAAGTCGTCGCTGGGCTGTGCCCACGCCGGGTGGACCAGGGTTGAACCAAGAAGGACAGCGGCGACGCCGAGAGAACTTCGACGCGTGCGAGTGCGGGTGAGCAGCCCCGTCATTGAAAGAACCTCCAGTTAGGACCCGGCGACGATGCGATAGAGCTTCGACGCGGTCCTGATGAATAGACTGCCGTGAGCGATAGCTGGCGTGGCCATCGTGAACTCCTCGAGCGAGTTCACGCCTAGTACCTCGAACTCGGTCCCCGGCTTGATGACGTAGGTGTCACCGCCCTCGCTGAGCGCGAAGATCTTGTCCCCGTAGACCCAGGGCGAGGCGGTAAAGGCCGCCCCCACCGCAATCCGCACACGGTCGTAGACCTCGGCGCCGGTCGTGGCATCGTGCGCGGTAAAGAAGCCCCGGTCGTGCACTGTGTAGTAGATACCGTCGTGAATGACTGGTGAGGGGTGGTAGGGCGCCGCCTGCGGGTGCGACCAGGCGATGAACTCGTTCGACGTTTCGCCGTCGGCCAGACTGATGTCGCCACTGGCACCAGGGCGGATGGCATAGATCGGCCGATGCTGGTCGCCGACGTAGCCGGAACCGAGATAGAGCAGTCCGCCGTGGCTGAACGGCATAGGGATGGTGATGGAGGACAGGCCCTCCAAATCCCATAGCATGCTGCCGTCAAGGCTGTAGGAGCGGACCCTTCCCGCGCCGGTGGTGACGAGCTCGGTGCGGCCATCGTGTTCCCAGATATACGGCGTCGACCAGTTCGAGCCTTCATCGCGCTCGACCCGCCAGACCTCGGCGCCTGTTTCTGCACTGAGCGCCATGAGATAGGACTGATCTTCACTGTCGTGTACGAGATAGACACGGCCATCGTGGAGAACGGGCGAGGCGCCAGTACCCCAGCCGTTGACCATCTGGGCCGACTCGACCTCGCGCGACCACAGCACGTCTCCGTTGAGGTCGAGACAGTAGAGGCCGACATTGCCAAAGTAGACGTAGAACCGCTCGCCGTCGGTGACCGGCGTTTCCGAGGCGAACGTGTTCTTCAGATGGTGTGAGGTGACAGGGATGCCAGAGCGCACGTTGCGCTCCCATTGAATCGCCCCGGAGTTGGCATCGAGAGCATAGACCGTCCAGTGATGCATATCGGTCGGCACCCCGCGCTCGCCTCCGCCGTAGAGCCCACCCTGTGGGGTTTCTACGGTGCCCTCGCTCGTGACCGAGGTCAGCACCACTAGGTCGCCAGAGACGATCGGTGAGCTCCACCCGGCGCCCGGAATCTCAGTGACCCAGGCCACGTTCTCGGTGCGGCTCCAGTGCTCTGGCAGTCCCTCGGCTTCGACGATGCCATCGGAGGTCGGGCCACGGAACTGGGGCCAGTCGTTGGCCGAGAGGGGAAGAACGAATAGCGCCCAGGCCGCCACGAGCCAACCCGTGCGGCGAAGATGAACAGAGAGCATTCTGGATGTCATTACAGCAGGAGATGATGCCTGTCTCGGGCCCAACTGTCCAGCGCTGAAGGCGGTCCGCGCCTGGTGCGACCGGTATACTTTGCCCGAGTCATACCGAAGGAGTTGCAGAGATGAGCCGACCGATTGCAGACGTTGCGCTGGCGCTCCTAGCGCTCGGGTGTGGAGTACTGCCCGCCTCTGCGCAGTCCGGTTTCGACGCGCGCACGTCTTGGGGCGATCCGGACCTGCAGGGTGTCTGGTCCTACGCCACACTGACCCCGTTCGAGCGGCCCGAGGAGTTCGAGGGGCGCGCCCGCTACACCCCAGAGGAAGCGGCGGCCTACACGGAGCTTCGGAAGACCGACCGGCCCGACCGGCCGGGCGTGGATCCGGGCGGCTACAACGCGCTGTGGTGGGACGGCGGGTGGATTCTGCCGGACAACCGCACGTCCCAAATCGTCGACCCACCCAGTGGTCGCCTGCCACTCAACGAGACCGGGCGAGCACGGCTGAAAGGGCTACGGCAGCATCGGCGGGAGCATCCAGCCGATTCGTTCACCGATCGCACCAACTGGGACCGGTGCCTGACCTATCACGGCGTGCCTCCGGTGGGGACGAACTACAACAACTCGTACCACATTCTCCAGACGCCAGACGTGGTGGCCATTCAGGTGGAGAACATCCACGACGTGCGCATGATCCCGCTGGGCGACAAGCCCCGGCTCGACGCCTCAATCGGGCAATGGAACGGCGACTCGCGGGCCTACTGGGATGGAGATACGCTGGTGGTCGAGACCCGAAACTACAGCGACAAGACCGAACTGCGGTTTCTCTCGACGCCGAACACACGAGCCGTGGAGCGGTTCACCCGCATCGGTCCCGACACCATCGACTACACCTTCACGATCGAGGACAACGAGATCTACACGCAGCCCTGGACCGTCGACCGTCCGATGGCCAGGCTCGACGACTACATCATCTACGAATACGCTTGCCACGAAGGGAACTACGCGTTGACCAACATCATGGCTGGTGAACGGGTGCGCGAGGCCGGCGGTCGCTAGGTCGCGGGGAGACGAGAAGGATGTATCGAGACGCTGTTGTGGCGCTGCTATTCGTGTTGGGCGTGGCGGCCAGTGCCGAAGCCCAATCGTGGAGCCCGCCGGCCGAATCAGAACGCTGCCCGTCGAAGTGGGGCGCGGGAGACGAACGCGGATCGGCGAATCACATGGGGACGGCCAGTGTGCTACGGGCGGCGCAGCTGATTCAGGAGGGTGAGGTGGTCGAACTCGGCCACGTGCTGCGCGAGTCGATGCCGCTGGGCAACCGGCATTACGACCTCTTCATGAAGCCGACCTTCATGAACCTGCAGGGCAATCAGCGCGGTTCGAACGAGGAGATCGTGTCGCTGGAACTCGGGCAGGTCGGCACTCAGTTAGACGGATTCACGCACCAGACCATCGGCGACTCGCTCTATAACTGTTTCAGCGTTAGCGAGACCATCACGAGGGACGGTTTCAGCCGGCTCGGTATCGAGAACGTCGGCATGCTGATGACGCGTGGCGTCCTGCTCGATATCGCCAAGCTGAAGGGCGTGGAGACCCTGCCGGCGGACTACGAAATCACCACCGAGGATCTGCAGCAGGCGCTAGCCGACGCGAGCCTGACGCTCGAACAAGGTGACGCCGTCATCATCAACACGGGGTGGGGTCGATACTGGACCAGAGATGTCGAGCGCTTCCTCGGTCCCGCCCCGGGTATCGGCGTGGCTGCGGCGGAGTGGCTCGTCTCACAGGATCCGATGTTGGTGGGCGGTGACAACCAGCCGGTCGAAATTCAGCCGAATCCCGACCCCGAGGTCTCGCTGCCGATCCATCAGATCATGCTGGTGGTCAATGGGATCCATCTGCTGGAACGGATGAACCTCGAAGACCTAGTCTCGCGTGAGGTTTACGAGTTTGCGTTCGTGCTGCAACCGCTGAAGCTCGAGGGAGCGACAGGTTCGACGGTGGCGCCGGCTGCGATCTATTGAGTTCCGTGGGTTACTAGGGGGTCTGGCCAGTTCGCCGCCAGCGTCCCACGGCGCGCCGGACTCTGCCCGCGCCTATCCAGAGACCGAGACCGCTCGAGGCCAGACCGCCCGCCATGAGTAAGAGCATCCCAACGTCCCACAGTGGTCGGCGCTCATACCAGAACCGGAAATCGAGGCTGTGTAGGCCGTTGAAGAGCCATCGTTCCAGTCGCTCGTAGCGATGCACCGTGCGGGCGACCTTTTCGGTTGCCGGGTCGACATACGCCCACGTCTCCATCGGGTCGTCGAAACGTACGCGAACGATTGGGAGTGGAGGCCGTTCCTGTCCGCGACCGTAGTAGTACGAATCGTAGACCTCCTGGACGCGGACATCGACGACAGCAGCTCCGGTCAGAGCTCCATTTCGTAACCGTTCGACGAGTTTCTTCACGTTGACCGAGCGTGGCACCATGGTGAGGGCGTCGAGGAGGAGGGGGGGCTGTGCGGCTGGGTCGCGAGCGCCCCCCGAGTCGGACGTCATAGAACGCCGCGTCACCAATGCTCAGGAACTCGATTTCCTTGATCATCTGGTCGTCGGTTGCTCGATTCAGCGCCGCCGCGTCAAGCGGTGGGTAATTCGCGAGAGTTAGAGGCTCGGCGGTGAGCGCGTTTGGCGACACGCTTAACCCGGTCGCAGTCATCCATGCGAACGGCTGTACTGAAAGAAGACCACTGAAAATCCATGTCAGAGTCGCGACGCCGAAGATGGCGCCAGTGAGGTAGTGCCAGAAAAGGATTTCTCGGAAGAAAGGCAGGTTAGTCTTGCGTCGACAACATTGCTGAATGTCGACTTTGTTTCCACTTAAGTTTCTCTGAAGTTTGCAGAGACCGCGTGAAATGGTCTTTCTTCCGAACGGCGCGAGGGGGCCGCCGGTTGCCGTAGCGGGAGGCGGACGTTTTGGGCGAGAATCTGGAGGATTGGGCGGGGATTCGAAACTGCTCGAGCGCCGGAGGACCTTGCCGGAACTGAAGAGTTATGACCATCAATGTGCCGCGTCGAGAGTTCTTTCGACTGGCTGCGGTTGGCGGGCTTCTGCTGCCGGAATACCTGCTCGAGGCGCAGTCAACGGACGTAGAGGCGCGCACCAGGTTCGGTGTTGTGCGGGGCGGGCGGGCAGGGGGCGTGAACGTCTTCAAGGGCGTGCCCTACGGTGCCGACACTGGTGGCGCTAACCGGTTTATGCCGCCGAAGGACCCAGCGCCGTGGTCCGGTATAAAGGAGACAGTCGACTACGGTCCGGCCGCTCCACAGAGCGACCCAGTGTCGGGCCGGCAGCAGGATGGGCATGAGAGCGAGGACTGCCTCGTGCTCAACGTGTGGACGCGAGGTGTGTCTGACGGCGGTCGCCGACCGGTAATGTTTTGGTGTCACGGTGGCGGCTTTCGCACGCTGTCCGGTTCGTCGCCGCGCTACGACGGGACGAATCTTGCGCTTCGGGGCGATGTGGTCGTCGTCACGATCAACCATCGGCTCAATGCCCTGGGGTTCACGCACTTCGGCGACCTCGAACCCACCTTCGCCACCTCCGGTACCGTCGGTATGCAGGACATCGTGCATGCCCTGCGCTGGGTCCGCGACAACATCGAGGAGTTTGGCGGCGACCCCGACCGGGTGATGATCTTCGGCGAGTCTGGCGGCGGGCGGAAGGTGGCCACGCTGTTAGGGATGCCATCGGCGAACGGGCTGTTTCACGCGGCGCTGATCGAGAGCGGCGCCACACTGCGATTACCAGAGCGCGAGCCAGCCACCGGGTTGGCGATCTCCGTGCTCGGGGAACTGGGCCTGAGCCGAACCGCGGTCAGAAACATCCAGCAGGTGCCGGTCAATCGGCTAATGGCGGCGTATCACGCGGTGTCGGCCAGGGCGCGGGATGCTGGCGGTGGGACCTTCGCGCCAACGATGGATGGGGAGGTGGTGCCGCATCACCCGTTCTGGCCTGAGGCGTCGCCGGTGAATCCAGACGTGCCGGTCATCGTCGGCGCGAACCGTACCGAGATGACCTACTTCGGTGACGAGGCGGCGTTCTCGCTCGACGAGGCCGGGATGCGTGGGCGGGTGGCCAGCTTGGTTGGTGACGAACATGCGGGCGAGGTCATCGACGTCTACCAGGACGAGAATCACGGGGCATCGCCCTCGGAGGTCTACTTCCTCATCTTCAGCGACTACCGGTATGTCATGGCGTCGATCACCATCGCCGAGCGACGCGCCGCGTTGAACCCGCAAACCTTCCTGTACTACCTCACCTGGGAAACGGCTGAGACAGGGCGCGGCATGCTGAGCCCACACACACTCGATATTCCGTTCATCTTCGACAACGTCCGGACGCATCCCCTCACCCGGGGTAGCGAGACGGCCATCACCCTGGCCGATAAAATCAGTGACTCCGTTATCGGTTTCGCCCGCACGGGGAGTCCCGATGTGGGCAAGCTCCCAGAGTGGCGTCCCTACGACGTGGCAGACCGGGCGACCATGGTCTGGGATAACCAGAGCCGGGTCGTCAACGACCCCATCGCTGGGCAGCGACGGATCATGCAGCCGATACTTGGGCTCTGACTATGACTCAGCATTTGCTGTGTGTCCTTACATTCGCCGGCGCGATCCTGAGTGTTCCTGGACTGGGCGCGGCGCAGCCCGATGGCGACGCTCGTCCTCCGCGCACGCCGTGGGGCGTTCCGAACCTTGAGGGAACCTGGTCGCTACCGACGATGACGCCCCTGGAGCGGCCAGCGGAGTTCGAGGGCCGCGAGCGCCTGACTGCCGAAGAAGAGGCGGAGTTTCTGGCCAGGCGGCGGAGTGGCATCCGCGCGGGGCTGGCTCGAGCCCTGAGCGCCGACTTCGAACTGGGCGATGGCGGGGTCGACCAATCGATCTATGACCATCCGCTCCTCGACGGACGCACGTCGCTGGTGGTCTTGCCTGAGAACGGTCGGATCCCGCGGACTGAAGAGGGCCGCTATCGGGTGGGGATGCCCGGTCGGCGCATGAGCGGTATTCCGGAGGGACCTGAGAGTCGCGCGCTGGACGAGCGGTGCATGATGGGTGGTGCGCTGCCGCTCCGGGGGAGTGCGTTTCCGGCGCGAATTTTCCAGACGCCGGATCACGTCGTCATCCACTACGAGTTCATCAATACGACGGTTACCGTTCCGATAGACGATCGTCCAGTCGTGTCGAGCAGGATCCCGCAATGGTCGGGCACGTCGCGTGGATTCTGGGACGGGGACACCCTGGTGATCGAATCGACGAACTTCGACCCGCGCTGGACCTTCGCCGGTTCTGGGGTGGGTATGCGGCTGGTGCAGCGGTTGACTCGGATAGACCGGGACACGATGCACCAGGAATACACCGTCTACGATCCGGACTCGTTCATGGAGCCGTGGACCGCGGATTACCCGCTGACCAACACGGAGGAGGCGATCTATGAGTTCGCCTGCCACGAAGGCAACCGCAGTATGACGCTGCTGCTGAACGGGGCGCGGGCCACCGAACAGATCCAGCGATTCATCGGCGCGTTCGGGCTCTCTACCTTCGAGCTTATCGGGGGCGGAGCTGAAGACGGCCCGGTCTTCACGGACGGAATGCTCTCCTACGACGCCAGCGGGCGGATGTCGGTCCAGTTGTCAGGCAGTGGGTATCTCGCCTACTACGGTGAGTACTTCGTGAACGTCACCCGGAAGGTGGTCGAGCACACCGTTGAAGGGGGCTCTCCCGCTGACCTGCGTGACAGGACGCTGAGCTACTCGTATGAGCTGGCTGGAGATGGCAATACGTTGGTCCTGTCCCTGACAGGTGACGACGGCGTTGAGAGCCGCTCCACCTGGCAGCGTCACCGCTAGCCGCATGCTGAGGAACACGATGCCACGATACCGGTTGACAGCAGGTCTCTTGACGATGGTCTGGTTCCTGCTGCTCTCGTCCCAGGCGCGGGCGCAGGACGACTTCACGCTGAGCGCACTCGCGATGGGGCTCGAACACCCCTGGGAGGTCACGTGGGGACCTGACGACCATCTGTGGGTGACCGAGCGAACCGCCTTTCGGGTCACGCGGGTGAATCCCATCGATGGCAGCCGGCAGGTGGCGGCGACAGTTCCTGGTGTGTTCCAAAGCGTGGCGCAGGATGGTCTGCTAGGGTTGGCCCTGCACCCGAGGCTGATGGAGGGGTCGGGTGAGGCGTATGTCTACGTGGCGTTCACCTATCAGGATGTTACGGACGTGCGACTCAAGGTCCGCCGCTACTCGTACGACCCGAGCGCCGGGCAGCTCGATGATCCTCTCGACGTCATCACGGGCCTGCCGGCTCACGACGATCATCTCGGGGGGCGGTTGGCAATCGGTCCGGACGAGAAACTCTATCTGAGCATCGGAGACCAGGGGGGTAACTGGCTCCACAACTTCTGCAACCCCAACCTGGCGCAAGAACTGCCGACCGCGGCTCAGATACAGGCTGGCGATTGGACGACCTACGAGGGCACGATTCTTAGACTGAACCTCGACGGATCAATTCCGGGCGACAACCCGGTGCTCGATGGGGTGCGCAGTCACGTGCTGTCGTACGGCCACCGGAACCCGCAGGGCCTGGCCTTCGGCGACGACGGCCGGCTGTACGCCTCGGAACATGGCCCGAGCACTGACGACGAGTTGAATTTGATCCAGGCCGGCGGAAACTATGGTTGGCCGCAGATTGCCGGTTATCAGGACGACCAGATGTATGTCTACGCCAACTGGTCTGCCGGCACTCAAGCGTCCTGTGCCTCGTTGAGCTTCAGTCAGAGTCAGGTTCCCGCGTCCGTGCCGCAGGAAACAGAGGCCTCCTGGAGCCATCCCAACTTTCGGCCGCCGCTCCAGACGCTGTTCACGGTGCCGAGCAACTACGACTTCGACGCTCAGGGTAGCGCGACGATCGCGCCGTCGAGTTTGGCCATTTACACGGCTAGGGATGGGGGTATTCCCGGGTGGGCCGATTCGCTTCTGGTGCCAGGTCTGATCAAGGGAAGGATGTATCGCCAGTCGCTTTCGTCAGATGGTACGACTGCGGCGGGTGAGCCGATCGAATTATTCCGCACCACAAACCGCTACCGCGACCTGGCTCTGCACCCGAACGGACGGACGATCTACGTGGCCACCGACAGCTCCGGCCGCACGACGGGCGCCGACGGCACGATGACACAGGCGTTGGAACACCCAGGGGCGATCATTCAGTTCACCTACGAGGGATCGCGATGAGAGTGGCTCCGCTGCTCCTTGGGGGCCTGCTGCTTTACTCCGGGTCCGTCTCGGCACAGGAGCAGAATCCACACGCGCAGCACTATCCGAACATTACGGGCGAGGTGGTCTTCGAGAATGAGCGCGTGCTCGTGCAGCGGTTCGTGCTGCAACCAGGCGAGTGGGAAGGGATTCACACGCACTCGGGCCAGCAGTTGGGTTTCGGGCTGTCCGAGGGCGAGTCGACGGTTCGGTATGGTAATGATTAGGCGGTCTCGCTCGGTCGGCTAGGCTCTGCGTTCTGGCAGCGTGCTGTCTCCTTGAGTGAACGGCACGAATCCGGGGCCACGGGAGACACGCCGGTCGAGTGGCTCTGGGTCAATATAAAACCGGGAGATCAGGCGAGCGCGCCAGCAGGCGTGGATCACCACCATCACTATCCGAACATCTCGGGCGAGGATGTCTTCGAGAATGACCGCGTGTTGGTGCAGAGATTCGTGATGCTGCCTGGCGAGTGGGAGGGGATTCACTCACACTCCGGAAACCAGCTCTACATCATGTTGAGTGAGGGCGAGTCGACTGTCCGCTATGGCGAGAACGAGCGGATCTCGCAGTCGTACGTCGGACAGGTGGCGTGGCAGCCAGCGGTCGATCTCAGTGAGCGGCATGAGTCCGGGAACACGGGTGACACTCCGCTTGAATGGCTCTGGGTGAACTTTAAGCAGTAGCACGGTGCACGGGCCTGCTATCCTGAACCGAATACTTAGAAAGCCAGGTTAACCGAGGAGATCAAGAAGATGACAAGACTGTTGATAACCAGCACGTTAGGTCTTTCGCTGGCGGCTCTGCTTGGTGTGTCCGGAGTGGCCGTGGCGCAAGAGCCGCCCAGCACTTCGTGGGGCGCCCCTGATCTCCAGGGGGTCTGGGACTTCCGCACGCTCACCCCGCTACAGCGCCCAGAAGACCTCGGCGAGAAGGCCATTCTCACTGCCGAGGAAGTGGCAGAACGCGAGCAGGCGGCGATCGATCGCAACCTGGAAGTGTGGGAGCGCGAGGCGCGTCGCACTGAGGCCGGCGGCAACGTTGGCGGTTACAACAACTTCTGGATGGATAACGGAACTCGAGTGATTGAGCGAACATCGCTCATTATCGACCCTCCGAACGGTCGCCTGCCGGAGGGGACGGCGTCTGCCCAGGAGCGTCGGCGGAACAGTCCGGGGTCGTTCGTCGTCGAGTTCCCGGAAAGCTATACTGACTTGAGTCCGGCCGATCGATGCCTCCTGGGCTTTAACGCGGGTCCTCCAATCACTCCGGCCGCTTATAACCAGAACGTGCAGATCTTCCAGACCGAGGAGCACGTGGTCCTCTTGACCGAGATGGTGCACACGGTGCGGGTCATTCCGATCCAGGCGCAGCCGCCACTCGCTGGCAGTGTGCAGCAGTGGTCCGGCGATTCGCGTGGTCACTGGGAAGGCGACACCCTGGTCGTCGAAACGAAGAATTTCGACTCGGCCCGGGGGTGGCGGGTAACGACGGACAAGATGACCCTCGTTGAGCGTTTCCGCCGAGTGGACGACGGGACGCTTGAATACGAATTCACCGTGACGGACCCGGACACGTGGGCGGCGCCGTGGACCGCCAATATCCCGATGGTGAAGAACGAGCAGCCGATGTTCGAGTACGCGTGCCACGAAGGGAACTATTCGATGCCTCAGATGCTCGGGGGTGCCCGTGCCCTCGAACTTGCAGGAGAGGGACAGTAGGCGTCGCCAACTTGACGTTTCTGACCGAACGGCGGTCTGAGCAGGGAATCTCGCCCTACTCGGTCCGCCGTTTTCTTTGTGCGGTGGCTAGTGAGGGAACCGGCAGCACGGGTTCCGCCGAAGCCTGCGGCGCCATCGCAGCCTGGCTCGACTAGGGTTTGGGCGGATGTTCTTTCGGCTCGCCGTCGAGAGCGCACTGCCAGGCCCGGGTGTAGGTTCTAGTCGAGCGAACAACAGGCCGGATAGTCGCGACTGGTACAACTTGGCGCTCCCAACGGGATGTGCTCCCTTTTCACTGTTGGCCTCGTTGAGAGCGAACGGTCCTTGGGCAGTGTCGCTGCCTGCGTCTCGCTTACGTCCGTGCGCGTGAGGCGGTCTCCTACATCCCGGAACCGTGGGTTAAGGCCCAGTTAAGAGCGGCGTCGAAGAGGCGATGGCCGTCGTCGGTCATCCGGTGATAGGTGCCAAGATCGTTATTGTTCTCGGTGAAGAGCGAGATGCGCAGGTTTGGCGAGGGCGAGCCATCAAAGAGCGTGCCGCCTGGGAGAATGAAGTAAATCGACTGCGCTTCAGGGTAGTCAGGAAGGGCGGCCACCGACTGGACCCCTGGTGCCAACACGTCATTTACAGCCCAGTTGATCTCCGCAGGCAGGGTGTAAACGGTAACGCGGCCAGACAACCCTGCAGCCAGTGCGTGTGATGGATCCACGATGACGATATCGGTCTCGCCAGGAATGGCGCCAAAGTGGCCGACGTCGACCGCGCCGGTCGGCTCTTCAACCGTGCCCCCCGCACCTCCTTCCGGTGAACCGGGATCGACACTCTGACCCTCTGGGTCCACGAACTGAAACTCATCCTGCAGGAACGCTTCCATGTTGATGAGCGGCGAAGAGGCTGCAATGAGTTTCGTCCCGACCGAGCCTGAATTCACCGACTCGGGAATGATGATCAAGTCTGCCGCGTCGGCCGCCGCTCGCATGTCGGCCTCCGCGGTGTCGTCAGGCATCATGGTCACCTGCTGCCCCAAGTTAAGGCGAAGATGGAGTTCGAGCGAGCGGTCGTCGAGGCTCGTACATTTAGCGTAGGTGCCGTTTTCGTCCCCGCAAATGATCAGAATGTTCATGTTTCCTGGGGCAGCCTGCTGGCCGGACGCCGGCGCGGCAAGAGCGATTGTGAGCCCGGCAACACCGAGGCATACCGAATACTTTCTGTTCATTTGCATCCTCCAGACGTCCACCCGCTGTCAGTAGCGGCTTGGGTTCCGAAGGTGACTGTACCCCGTCTTTCAACACCCAGGCCCAGTTATCAGGTACAACGTAGACTCGAAAGGTCAGCGACCTCGCGAAATCGCCCGGTAATTGCCTTGAGCGCCTGCCCGGTGTTCGTGCAGGGCAGCACAGGATCCGGGTCAGCGAGCTACCGGATGAACCACTGGTTGGCGTCCCTCAAAGGATACGGGCCCCTTTCCGTGGTGGGGTCATTGGTGGGCAGTCAGCATCCAGGCCACACCGTCCGGAGAGACGGTCTGATGCGGTGTGCTGACTTGCAGCAACTCATGGCACTCGAACGGTACGATCGGCGACCGCACTCGATTCAGGAGTCGAACCATCATGACAACGAAGTCAGTGTTGGCGGTGCTCGGTGCGTTTCTGTTTCCTGCCTACGGCGTTCTGGCCCAGCAGACGACCTCCGCTGAGCCACCGGACGTTCCCGCCGACATCCAGGAGTGGATGCACACCGCGTGGGGCATGGACCCGCAGGTGCTCGGTGTCACCGACACGCACTTTCTATCGGCGTTGAGCACGACCGAACGGCAAGGCGCCTTTCTGTTCAAGCAGCGCTGCAACACTTGTCATTATTCGACGATGTCGAGCACCAGAGGCGTGGGGGCGGGTCTCGTTGATGTGACGTCGTATGGACCGTCGCTCTCCAGGGCGAACGTCGACGGGGAGGACCGAGAACGCGCGACCCGCCAACGTATCTCGGAAGGTTCCGCTACGATGCCCGCTTTTAAGTATGCCCTTCGCGCTGACCAGATCGACTCGATCATCGACTACCTGAAGAAAGTCGACACGCTCCGCCCGCCGGTGGTCGACCGGCTGGTGGAGCTAGCGGCACCGGACGCGGCGGAGGTCACAGCTTTCGATCAGACTGCTGGACCTCTGTGGGGGATTGTCACGTCGACTTCAGGCGAGTCGCTCCAGGGGGTGACCGTGTCGGCCCGTTCCCCGGGCAGGAACGTCACGACGAGTGTCTTCACGGACGGCGATGGTGAGTACTATTTTCCGCCCCTTGAGGCGGGACGACCATACAAGGTGTGGGCACAGGCGCAGGCGTTCGAGGCGGGACGTGCGGACGTCGCGATGAGCGAGGTAGCGGCTAGACAGGACTTCACGCTTACCCCTACCGCGGATTTCCATAATCAGCTCACGGGAGCCCAGTGGTATGCAGCGCTGCCGGATGGCACGCGTGAGGACCGCCGGATGAAGGAGGTATTTCGGGCAGCCTGCATGGGATGCCACCCTCAGAACTTTTCACTGATCAGCAGGTTCGATGAGGCGGGCTGGCGGAACATTATCGACGTGATGAGTCGGATGCACCCGTATCGGTATGGGAGTCCGGCTGACGGGGCCAGGCGCCAGCCGAATGCGATCATGGTGCACTTTAGGGACGAACTGGCAGCCTGGCTGACCAAGGTGCGCGGTCCGGGGCCGTCGCCGATGACGTTTACACCCCGACGACCCACTGGGAACTCCACGCTGATGATCGCCCGTGAATACGATGCACCGGAGCCAGGATTCGGCTTGCCATTCTTTAATGATGGCAATACCGACTGGGCGCTCGGTCCGGTGGATTTCATGGATGAGTCGAAGCACCACGCCATGAACGCGACGGTGGATGAGGATGGGGATGTGTGGATGGCCGACATGTTCAACATCACCCGTACCATCGTCAGGTATGACTGGCGGACGGGGCAGGCGACCAATTTCGCGCTGTCCGAGACACCGGACGCTCCCCCCGCGAACTCGCACGACATCATCCGGGACGATGACGGGATTGTGTGGTTCGACATGAGCTCCATCGGCGCGCTAGGACGTATCAATCCGCGGACGGGCGAATCGAGCATTATTCGTCCTCCCGAGGGAGCGAGAGTGGGGCCCTGGATTGGCGACGACGGACTGGGGGGCATCTGGACTGCCGGGGCCGCGAACGACGTGAAGGCGATGCGCTACGACCCGGGGACGCGCGAGTGGGTTTTGTTCGAGAACCCGATCCCGAACGCGTCGAACTACGGGATGACGGGAGACGGTGTTGGCAACGGCTGGTGGTCGACTGCTATTCCCCGGGACGGGTTGATGAAGGCGGACCTTGAGACGGGTCAGGCAACGTTCGTGCCGCTACCCGAGGCGGTGAACGACAGGACCGAGTTGTTTACCTCCGAGGAAATGGCGGTGTTTGCTGATCGGCTGACGTTCTACGGCTATGGTAGGCCGGGCGCTATGGCGATCCGAAAGCCGGGCGCCGATCCACGAAGTACGACCTTTTGGGGGTGCGCGTGGTACGGAAGCGGCTTGTTGCAGCTCGACAGTCGGTCTGACCTCGAGAAGATGTATCCCTTTCCGCCTGAGCACGCGGACGGGAACTGCTACGAGACATCTGTAGACGATGACGGGATGGTGTGGTTGCCCTTTACGCATGGTGATGCAATCGCGAAGTTCGATCCGAGCAGGGAAGAATGGACGAGCTACTTTCTGCCGACGATCGGGACCAAGACACACGGGCTACAAGCGGTGACGGTGGAAGGCCGGACTCAGATCGGAATGGGCTATCTCGGTGCCGGCAAAGTGGCGAAACTCGAGTTTCGGACGAAAGAAGAATTGCAGCAACTGAAGGCAGAAACGCGTGGGCCGTAATCCCAATGACCCACGTGTAACGCCTGGAGTTTTCACATGAAGTTCAGATCGTTGCGGGTCATTCGTGCCGTCTGGCTGCTGGGTGTCGTCGTGGTGATGGTCGGTGCCGTTCCTACGCGGGCTCAGGTTGGACGATTCGAGCCTCTGGGCGACGGGCCATGGACCTACCGGACGAACAGCGCTCAGTTCCGGGTGGTCGTGGTGACGAAGGATCTTGCTAAGCCCTGGAGTCTCGCCTTTCTCCCCGACGGCAGCCTGCTGGTGACCGAGCTGGGCGGGCAGTTGCGGATTGTTCGCGACGGCGTGCTCGATCCGGAGCCGATTGCCGGGGTGCCCCGGGTACATGCGGTCAGGACGGGTGGGCTCATGGACATTGCGCTCCATCCGCGCTTCGCCGAGAACCAGCTGGTCTACCTCTCGTACACGAAGCAGGGTCCGGACCTGGCGCCGGGCACGGAGCCGCTGTCGGCGCTGGTTCCGGACGGGCTGATACAGCCCAATCCCACGGGCTTGACCACGACGAGCGCCGTCTGGCGAGCGCGATGGAACGGCACGGCGCTCGTCGATGGCACTGACATCTTCGTGGCCGACAGTTTGATGGACGACAGCATTTCCATGACGCAGGCGTCGCGGATAGTGTTCGGCCTGGACGGCCTGCTCTACCTGGGGGTGGGGGCTCCGAATGCCCCCGCCGCCTCAGGCAAGTACGCCCGAGCCAGGGGCGCTCGCGCCCAGGAGCCAGACAGCCACGGCGGCAAGTTTCTGCGTCTCAGAGACGACGGCACGGTTCCGGAAGATAACCCGTTCGTCGACCACGCCGGCTACAAGCCGGAGATCTTCACGATGGGACACCGGAACATGCTCGGGCTGACCGTCCACCCGGAGACTGGCATGATCTGGGCGCACGAGAACGGCCCGGCAGGTGCCGACGAGGTCAACATTCTCAACGCCGGCGCGAACTATGGTTGGCCGCTCGTGGGTCTTGGACGGGACTACTCGGGAGACTTCATTGGCGGGGTTGGAC
>DEAA01000052.1:42401-56815 GCA_002346545.1 Acidobacteria bacterium UBA2994 | reverse complement strand
GACGGCAAGGGCGTCATCCGTAACGAGGGTGGCCGCGTGATCGACGAGTCGGGGGAGCGTGTGCCGGGCTTCTACGCGACCGGCTGGATCAAGCGCGGCCCCGTCGGGCTCATCGGCCACACCAAGTCCGATGCCTCGGAGACCATCGCGAACCTCGTGGAGGACGCCGATGCGCTGTACGCCAACACGCAGGCGAGCCCGGAGCATCTCAGCCCCGACAACCTGTTGCGTCTGCTCAAGAGCCGCGGCGTGCCGGTCGTGGAGTGGTCCGGCTGGGAGGTCCTCGACGCGCACGAGCGCGCGCTCGGCGAGGCCGCCGGCCGGCTCGACGCCCACACGATGCACATGCCAGGCATGGAGACGCCGGTCATCTTCTGGACCCCCACAATCGGTCCGTCGGGAATGACGTTCTATTCGGGTGATCGGTTTCCCGGGTGGAAGGGTAGCCTGTTCGTCGGGGTCATGAAGAACCAGCGTCTGGAGCGTATCGCCATCGGCGAGAACGGCTGGCTCGGGCCTCGGGAATGGTTGCTCGATGATCTCAAGCAGCGGATCCGCGACGTGCGCCAGAGTCCGGACGGGTTGCTCTACGTCTTGACGGACTACGACCCGGGAGCCCTGCTCAGGATCGAACCGCTCTCGCCGCGCTCGCCGTGAACGGCACGGGGAGCCTCACATCATCGCCTACTGGGCCTACTTGGTCGCCGTCGTTCGTCAGGTCTTCGGCGCGCGCGCCTCTGAGGATGTTGAGCAGCCCGTAGTTGCCTTCGTGGCACGAGCACGACGTTGGTCCTGGTCGAGAACTGGTTCGAAGAGCTGAAGCGCCTCGTACCGCTTCCGTGAATCTTGCTCGGGCAAGAACTTGGCGTCCCCAACGGGATTCGACCGTACTTGGACGACCCGAATCGCAACCGAGATTCGGGCGGCGTGAGGGCCTCTGCTGCGTCTTCGATTCTGCCCTTCGGCACCACTCTTTTCGCATCTCGCGATCGCGTCATTCCACCGGGGAATCCCGCAGGTAGACAAATGGCAGACACTTGCGCGAAGGTGACACGCCTCACTGAACAGAACCGTCGCCCCTCCGAGAATCTCGCCAGTCGGGTCGAACGGAATCGGCCGCGTCCGATCGCTCGTGGTCGTCCTTGTCTCGAGAAGCTCGAAATCTGTGGTGTCGTGTGCCTGATGTTCTAGCTGCGGCTGTTCTCGCAAGGGGCAAGCAAGAGATCTTCGACCAGGTCGTCAAGCAGTCGGATCACTGAAGCAGTCCGGCTCCTTCTCTGCAAGGAACTCGACCTGCAGCCGGGACGACCGAGCCTGCCAGAGGAGCGGGCGTCTGTGATTCACTAGATTGCCTACCCCCTTTGCCCGTGCTGGTCTAGCTAGGAGTCTGACGGCGGAAAGGGACCCATGTGGTAGGGTGCCTCGCATGCGTATTCGCTTGGGTTTGCGGTTAACCTGTCTGATGCTACTGACCACCGCGCCGGTGGTGGCGCAGGACTACGGCGCCAGCGGCGACGTTCCTTACGCCCCCACGCCTCCCGAAGTGATTGATGCAATGATGGAACTGGGTCGCGTCGACAGCACCGATCTTGTCTATGACCTTGGCTGTGGAGACGGGCGGATCGTCATCGCGGCCGCCCGGGATCGTGGCGCAAGGGGTGTGGGCTACGATATCAACCCCGAGAGAATCGAAGAAGCGACCGCCAATGCGAAGGAAGCAGGTGTCCAGGATCGGGTCCGTTTTGTCGAGGGGAATCTGTTCGACGCCGACATCGGCGAGGCCAGCGTGGTCGTGCTGTACCTGCTGACAAGCGTCAACCTCGAACTGCGCCCGAAGCTATGGCAGGACTTAAAGCCTGGCACGCGCGTGGTCTCGCACCTGTTCGGCATGGGTGACTGGGAGCCGGACAAAGAGGTGAACATCAGGGGCCGCAGGGTCTTTGTCTGGACGATTCCTGAGGACGCAGCCGAGCGGGCCGAGGCCGAGCTCAGCGCCGCGCAGTAGGACGCCGGCCCGATTCGGAACTCAAGCGTACGCCTGCCACGTCCCTGCCCCCCCATCGACAGGCCGGATCAGGCCGGGCTCCGCCGCGCAGACACATTCTGGGGGGATCGGCGCGCCTGGCGAGGCCTCCGCCTGGATATCTCGGCTGCTCGATCAGCAGGCTGTCTCGATGACAGCGGTTGGAAGCCTCGCTCATGGTATGAGTAGGCCGATCAAGGCGCCGAGTCCGCCGGTCATCGGGTTAAAGCGGACACACTAGCGCAGCACGCCTACGTGACAAGACCTCGTGAGATCCCAGCGAGTTGTCTGGTTCTCAGCTAGAATGAGCCCGTCGGCTGGGGGTTGGCTGCACGGGCACGTCTCGCACCCAGTCACGGAGGAGAGCCATGATGCGCGCCCCCATCCTGACCGCGTTGTTCCTGTCGTTACTCGTCCCGACTGCGCAGGCGCAGATTCCCGCCGAGACGGTAGGCAGCGAGACAATGGCCCCACCGGCAGACAACTGGTTCATTTCGAAATCTAGTACAGCTGGTTATATCTATGACGCTGAGACAGGAGAGATGCAGGGCCTGCTCTCCCTGAGCAATCGGACGGCGGCCGTCGAGGTCTCACGTGAGCGCGGTGAGTTTTATGCCGCAGAAGGGTACTACTCGCGTGGCGTGCACGGAGAGCGCAGCGACATTGTTGCCGTCTATGATTTTGAGAATCTGTCTCCAATTGCAGAGATCGAGATTCCACAGAAGATAGAAGGGCAGCCGCTACGCCGGCATGCGGGTCTTACCGGGAACGGACGCTACTTTTTAGTCTTCAATATGACACCAGCGCAGTCTGTGACTGTGGTCGATGTTGAGAATCGCACCTTTGTCGGGGAGGTCTCGACACCGGGCTGCGCCGTCATCATGCCGGTCGACGACTTGGCGTTCATGACGATCTGCGGCGACGGCATGTTACAACTGATCCAGCTGGGTGAAGATGGACGCGAAACGAGCCGTGTTCGTGGGGACAGGTTCTTCGACGTGCAGATTGATCCTGTATTCGATCGACCTGAACCGACAGCGGGCGGTTGGTGGCTCGTGTCGTACGAGGGGAAAGCATTCGACGTGTCGGTTGACGGGACCGACATCGTGGTCAGTGAAGCATGGGACTTACTGGCCGGGGACGACCAGTGGCGTCCTGGAGGACGCCAGTTTTACGGCGTGCATGCGCCGAGTGGCTACGCTTACGTTCTGATGCACCAAGGCGGCGAATATACGCACTACCAGCCGGGGACGGAGATCTGGGTGTATGACATCAATGCGCAACGACGTGTCGAGCGAATCGAACTCGCGGCGCCGGCGAGTAGTCTGTTCGTGACGCAAAGCGACGAGCCGAAACTGATCGTTCCAGACCAGGAGGGTGGCCTGCACGTGTACGATGCCGTCAAACTCACGGTCGACCGGACGATCGACAATCCTGGTCCACTTGGGTTTATCCAAGGGTTCTAAGTGGTGGCGGGGCCGTTTCTCCTGCAGTTTGCATCGCTAGGGTTCGCGCTGCTGTTTCTTCTTGCAGCGGTCCATAAGCTGACGAGGCTTGAAGAGTTCCAGGCGGCGGTGCGCGACTACCGGATCATTCCGTCTGGTCTCGTGCCGGTGCTCGCTCGGCTGTTTCCGATCGTGGAAGTGTGCCTCGTTGTTGGTTGGTTGTTTGCATTTCAGATTCAGGTCGTGGCCTATGCCAGCGCGGGTTTGCTCGCCACGTATGGGCTGGCAATGGGGATTAACCTTGGCCGAGGGCGTGTTCACATTGGATGTGGGTGTGGTTTTGGCGGGGCGTTGCAGCGGGAGCAACACCTGTCAGTTAGTTTGGTGTTACGGAACTTTGGACTAGCGTGTGCCGCGTTGCTCGCCACGCTGCCGGGGCCGCAACGAGAGCTTGGTGTGGGGGAGCACGTGATGGTCGTGTGCGCCGTTGTGGTGGGCGCTCTTCTGTACGCGACCGCCGGTCAGCTATCTCAGAACAGTGTAGCTATTAAGGCTTGGCGCAAAGGGCTAGAGGCGGTCCGTGACTGATCCGCTGCTGATCTCCAACCTCGTGCTCTGGATACTGGTAATGGCACTTGCTGTGGTGGTGCTTGCGTTGGCCAGACAGGTTGGTATCTTGCATGAGCGGGTAGCGCCTGCTGGGGCGCTGCAGCCGACCGAGGGTCCGAAAGTAGGGGAAGCCACAGAAGTGATGGCGTTGCAGGACCTTAGTGGCAATCCAGTAACGGTCGGTGGTCCTGATGTGAACGGACTCGCGACGTTGGTCCTGTTTATATCGCCGACGTGCCCCGTATGTCGTTCCATTGTGCCAACGGCGATGTCGTTAGCAAACAGTGAACGACGCCGGATGCGGCTGGTCTTTGCAAGTGATGGCGACAAGCCGGAGCAGCACGTGGCCTATGCGGCAGATTTAGACCTTGGCGGTTATCCCTACACCCTGTCACAGACGTTGGGGATGAGTTACCACGTCAGCAAACTTCCATTTGCCGTGCTCATCGGTGCCGACGGCACGTTGAAGAGCAAGGGATTGGTCAATAGCCGAGAACATCTTGAAAGCTTGATCGAAGCGATGGACATGCAGATTGCCACGGTGCAAGAGTACGTACGCATGGCCACGGTCGATAGCGACGAGGAACGTAGCGCCTCGGCGAAGGAGCAGGCCTCATGAGCAGACCCCAGGTCATCCCCAACGGGTACTACTGGCTCGACCAAACCGCTCGCGCGAGTTTTCGCTTGCTGGCACGCCGTATCTCACGGCGCAGCTTCCTGGGACGACTCGGGGCGATGTTGGTCGGCGCGGCAGCGCTCCCATTGCTTCCGGTCGCTCGAGCGTTTGCCCAGGAAACTCCCACTGAAGTGGGGGATTCGAAGACGTGTGAGTACTGGCGCTACTGCGCGCTTGGGGGCACCCTGTGTGCTTGCTGCGGCGGCACGCATAAGACGTGTCCGCCGGGTGCGGAAGCCTCGCCGATTACGTGGGTTGGAACCTGTCGCAACGGGGCTGACGAACGGGACTACCTGATCTCTTATAACGATTGTTGTGGCAAGGCAGTATGCGCGCGCTGCGGTTGCAACCGCACGGAACGAGACAAACCTGTGTACTTCCCGAGCAACAGCAACAACGTTCTCTGGTGTTTCGGCACAGAGGCCCGCACGTATCACTGCACCGTTGCTGTGGTGCTTGGAGAGGCACCTGAGGCTAACTGATGGCGCTGGCACTCGCGCTGGCAGTGTTATTGCTCTCTGGTGTTGTTGATGCAGCAGATGACGCGCAAGCGAGATATCTGTTGCACTGCCGTGGCTGCCATCTCGCGAATGGGACGGGCGTACCACCAGATGTGCCAACGTTGGTTGATGAGATCGGTCGCCTTGTGGCCACGCCGGTTGGACGAGAGTATGTCGTGCGCGTGCCGGGAGTGTCCCAGGCCGCACTGGACGACGAAGGTCTTGCCAGTCTCTTGAATTGGATACTCGAGACGTTTAATGCCGACACGTTGCCGGCGAACTTTCGACCCTATTCTGCCGGTGAGATTACTGAGGCAAGAAAGAAAGTATTGGCAGACCCACTGACGTATCGCCGTGCGTTGCGGCTGGATGGAACGAGAGCACCGAATTAACGTTCCGAGAAGGCCTCATACCGTTGGTCGGTGAGAGTCTCAAGGAACGCGACTAACGCCCGTGCTTGCCTGGCACTGATGGGTTGACCGGTGCGTAAGAGGTCGTAGTCGATGGTGTCGGGGACTTCCGGGGGTCTCCAGGGCATGGCAGTTTCGGGATTGATCTGACTGTTCGGATTGCCCATGGTGTACCTGTTGTAATAAAGGACGACTGTGAGCAGGTCGTCGAAGACACCGTTGTGCATATAGGGGCCGGTCACAGCGACATTACGTAAACTGGGCACGCGGAATTGACCTGCGACGGCCGGGTCGTCAACGGACGGATTCTGCAACAATCCGGTGTCGGTATGCCTTGACGGCAGACCGTTGCGTGCTCGCACCACGGTGTTCGTTGGGATGCCGATGTTGTGGTAGCGGTAGTTAGTGAAGGTTTCTCCGGCCGTGAATTCCTTGGTCTCTAGCAAGTGGCAGCGGTGGCAATTGGTGAGCTGCGAGAAGAAGAACACCCGCCCAAGCTCCTCTTCTTTCGTTAGGGCATACTCGCCTTTGAGATACCGGTCGTATTTCGAATCGAACGGGCGAAAACGCGCTGTCTGCTCAAATGCTGCGATGCTTTCACTCATGGCCTGAAAGGCACCTTCCACAGTGTCAAACACCTGATCGCCGTAAATCTCTTCAAGTAACAAGACATGCGACGGAGTTTCCTGCACGCGTGCCACAGCGGTGCCAATGTCTGGCAACGCCATTTCGAGAGGATTGGTGAAGGGTTCGGCTATTTGGTCGATGAGGGTCGCCGCACGACCGTCTCGAAAGAAGCCCCCGACGTAATTACCGTCCTCGCTGCGCTGGAACCTCGGAATAAGCGAGGCATACGTGAGTGAGGGTGCATTACGGTCGCCGAGGGAGAGGCCGTCGTCGCCGAGGGAGACGGCGCCGCCTAGATCACCGTCGCGGCCGTCTGAGAATGCCACAGTCGGATCGTGGCAGGTGGAGCAGGATTGGTTGCGATTAAGAGAGAGATTGGTATCTACGAAAAGCGCTGCCCCCAGTGCTTCGCGTTCGTCGGCTGCGGATGCGACATGGCAGGAAAAGAACAGGCTAGCACCCACAAGGAGGCAAGGCGCTCCCTTCCGCAGGTGCTGTCTGGTTGAGTACGCAAGCGGAATAACGCGAGTGCTCCACATGATGTGGCGTCCCCAACGGGATTCGAACCCGTGTCTCAGCCTTGAAAGGGCTGGATCCTAGGCCTCTGGACGATGGGGACGCTTCGGCGAGCGCAGCACATGATTCGGATAGAACAGGTGCGAATCAGTGTGTTCAGCCGCTCAGTATAGGCGAAGGCATCCTGATGCGTCGACCCTTCCTTACTGGTCTGGTTTGTGGGTTGCTTGTGACGGCCGCGGAACCCTCGGCCCGGCAGGATGGTACGGTGACCCTGCAGATTCACGTTACCGACATCACCCACACGAATGGCTCGGCAGGTATCGCGCTGTGGGCTGGGGAGAAGGGCTTCCCCGAGGGGATAGAGCGCGCCCTTCGCACGATCTATGTGCCAGTCGTGGATGGGCAGGCGCGTGCGACGTTTGAGGACCTGGAGCCGGGAGATTACGCGGTCACGGTGTTCAACGATAAGGATCAGGACGAAGAGTTCGATAGGAACTGGCTCGGGGTGCCGCGAGAGTCGTGGGGAGTCTCGAACAACGTCCGCCCTCGATTGAGGGCGCCTCGATACGACGAAGCGGTGTTCAGCGCTTCCGGCGGTTGCCAGGTTGTCGCGATCGCGATTGAGTGACGGAGGAACGATTGCGGGTTCGGGTACGAGGGCTCTCGGTACTGTTTCCAGTGGGCCGCCTGATGTCCACAGTCACCCTGTCCCGTACGCAGTTCGCGGTTTCTGTGGCGTGCTTTGTCTGGCTCGTATGGCTCAGAACAGACAACATTACACAGAGCTTCTGGCTATTTGGCGACCAGATCCTTTTCTGGAGCACCGCCCTGCTGCCGTTGCATGAACAGCCATTAGCTGGGCCAGAGCAGCATGTCGGAGGCTACGCGCTTGGGCCTGGATACAACTGGTTCGTGTGGCTTAGTCGGGTGACGTTCGGGCCGTTCTACGAGAACCTCCCGCATGCGGGAGCGATCTTTCAGGTTCTTGTGCATTCGGCGGTCGACGCCTTCCTCCTCTGGGCACTCTGGCGTAAGACGGGGTCGCCGTGGCTGGCGAGCGTCACATTATTGCTGGTGACGACGGCACCGTACGATCTCGCGCTGTCAGCGACGCTATGGAATCCGAGCCTGGCCTCTGCGGCGATCAAGGGAGCCACGGCGCTTGTGCTTCTGGGCTGGTCTGAGGGTGGACTAATCCGGGTTGGAATCGTGGCGGGGATTGCGTGGGTGTCATTGCATTTTCATGTGCCAGCGGTGTTCTGTGTAGCTGGAGTGTTTATCGCCCTGGTGGCCACCCCGTTGGTGTGCCGCGACTACCGAGCACTGGCGCGGCGTATTGGCGCGATTGGGGCCACTGTGGCCCTGCTCCAGGTTCCGTACTTCGTACACCGCCTGACAGCACATCCTGACACGGAGGCCGGGGGCGCCGCAGTTGCTGGGAGCTTGGCGCAAGTGCTGGGTGGTGCGGCTTCGATTCGCTTCGTCGAGAGTGCGCGAGGATTCGGTCGCGCGGTCGATCGGATCCAACTCGACCCGTGGAACGTTGGCTGGATCGGTTGGATTGTGCTCGTGGCGGCGGTAGCCATGGTGATTCGCCATCGTGATGACCCTCCGCTGCTTGGAGTGACGGTGGGGCCGATCATTGCTTCGATTGTGGGTTACGCGTTTTGGGTTGGTACGTTTGATGAGTACTACTACCTGCCGCAAATGACCGCCGTGGTCCTCACCGTCTTGATCGGGCTGAGCGGACTGGCCGGACCGAGTGTGGGTCGATGTCTTGGGGTTGGGATGCTGGTGTTGGCCTTGGGAATCTTGCCAGCTCGAGTGCAGCAATCACGAACCATTCACCGGATGCCAGAGTATGCGGCGTTGGTGGAAGGGTCTCGGCAGATCGTGCGGCGTGGGGCGCCGGTGAGGGCGATCCGTGCTGACTTTCTCCCGCTGGGCGCAAACCCCGAGTACCTCTTTCAGGTTTTGGGTGGTCGACTAGAGCGGAATGGTGAGTGGGTGGCCAGCATCGCTGACGACGGGGTGGTCTCTTACGAGCGTGTATTGGATGGTCGCGCTGGGGGCGAGCCGACGACACGCTGAGAAGCAGTGGTGGGCAGTCTGGGTGAATGTTCTGGCGCTGTTAGACCGCTAAGCTGATCGAATGCTTCAGTCGTATCCGTTCGGGCAGAACAGCCACGAGAGCAGTAAGACACGTCTCGCCCCAACGCTCTCTGTCTTTGGATACCTAGATCTTGGTAGAGCTCGCGCTCTGGCGGCGTGACCTAGCACAGCCTGCCCTATTTCACTGAGTTAAATTGGCATGCCGGAGAACTTTTGTCGTCCCTTTAACTGTGCGTTATTGAGCAGCGCCGCGTTCTTGCTCGCATACCTGCTTTTTTCCTCGACGGGAGCCATTGCCTCACTTGAGCCGGGGCTTATGGTGGGCGGCGCCTCACGTTGGTGTGAAACTGTCTCGGACGGCATGTTTCGGGAGCCCTCAAATGCCTTAAGCAACATCGGTTTCATGATCTCCGGCCTCGTCATGTTCAGGGTGCTGTCATCGGAGACCACCAGGAAACGGCAGGCATTCTACGGAATTAGGAAGACCACCGCACTGTATGCGGCGGCGGTCGTGTGTCTGGGGCCAGGTTCCATGTTGATGCATGGTACGCACACTGACTGGGGGAGGTGGGCTGACAACCTAAGCATGGTCGCCTTTATCGTCTTTCCCTGGTTGTACAACCTGCGCTGCATGGCCGGGTGGAGCGAGAATAGATTTCTGGGCATCTATGCGATTGTCGTCCTGAGCTATGCCGGAACGCGCTGGTTTTTTGGCGATGATTTAGGTATCGGCTTAGACCTCTTCGGGCTCTCCATCGGACTCTGGGTCATTTCAGAGTGCTTGCACCGCTTCTGGTCCCAGGCATTCAGACTGACGTCTGGCCTCGTCGGGTTTGTCGTAGCGGCCGCTTTCGGATTCTCCCCCCTGAAGATCGCCCAGGATCCGATATCGTTCTGGTGGGTGGTGTTGTTCTGGGTCCCGGCGGTGTTCGCCAAGGACGCGCCGGTTACGACGAGAATCTACACGCCTTGGTTCTTTCTGGGAGTCTCTACCTATGTTGTAGCCTTCTTGATATGGCTTAATCAGTGGTCAGTCTTTCTTTGTCGCCCTGATTCGTGGTTTCAGCCTCATGCTGTGTGGCACGTACTCGCAGCCGTATCCACATGGTTCTTTTTTCTCTTTTTTAGGACGGAGACAGGCGCTCGTGAAATGCCGTGAGAGCGACGAACCGCGGGCCCGCGAGTGGGACGCGGTACATCCGATGCCTCAGCATTCCTGGGCGTGAACGACCGCAGTGAATCCTTGCCTTTCAGGTGCGTTAACAGCGCATTGAAGCAGCTCTTGAACAGCAGTAGGATCGACACCTTAATTGCATTCTCTGAACCGAGGTGGCTCGATGACGCGTACCGTTCGGTTCGTTGCTAGCATCGCCGTCCTGGTCGCGCTCGGCTGGCGCCGTCTTACGACGCCGCCAGGTCCGTGGCTGCTGGTAATGCTGTTGCTGATGCTTGGACCTCACCAAGGACGGCCACTACGAGCCCAGACGGAGAGCCGGCTTTTTGTCCAGGTCTTCGCGGCCGACGGATCGGCAGTTACCGACCTCACCGCTGAAGACTTCGTGATCGAGTCCGGCAACGTGGAGGGCCGGGTGATTCGAGCCGAGTTGGTGGAGGAGCCGCTGCGTCTAGCCTTGCTCGTCGATGACGCTGATGGGGCTGACCCGTACTTCCGGTTTTTGAGGAATGGGTTACCGGTCTTTGTCGATGCGCTACCAAGCACGAGCGAGGTATCTCTCGTGCTCTTGTCGGGAAGGCCTCGGGTTGTCGTTGACCACACAGAAGGACTGGCGGAGGTCAGGGACCACCTCAATGGACTCTTTACGTGGCAGGGCACGTCGGCCGGTTTCTTCGACGGCCTTACTGAGACGCTGGCAGGGTTCGACCCGCAGCTCAACTGGCCCGTCATGGCGGTCGTCACGACGGACGGCGCATCGCGACGTGACATCTTCAGCGAGGGGAAATACAGCGACTTCCGAGAGCGGCTCGCAAGCAGTGGAGCGACGGTTCATGCCCTGGGACTTAGTACGCCGACAGGTGATGGGTTCCAGACACGTCTTGTGGAGGATGTCGCCCGGTTGTCGGGCGGCAGCTACCTCACATTGAATTCGCCCAGTCAGGCGGTGACTGACCAGCTCACCGTCATAGCCGCGGAGATCTCTCGACGCTATGCAGCGTCGTTGAATCAGTACCTAGTCGTGTACGAGCTGCCGCCAGGCTCCGACCCCGACGTGCTCGCATCGGCCGGTGTGCGTCGCCCTGATGTGACGCTGCATCTCTCGGCCGATGGTCGCCCCCGACCAGGCGGACTGACAGGGGCAGCCAGGAGGGCGCTCGCCATTCAAGAGCTCAACGACGCGATCAGCGCCAGGCAGGCCCAGGTGACTGCTCTCCAAGCAGAGATCGAGGAACTGCAGCGGGAGGCCAGCGCACTTGTTGGGACGACCCAACCGCCGGCGAACGCAAGCGGAAGCGCAGGAAGAGCGGAACCATGGAATGCCGCGGAAGCGGCGTTCGCGAACGGACAGATGGAAGAGGCGATTACGTTGTATCGGCAGGCGCACGAGGCGGACCCGACCTGGGGGAAACCGCTGTTCAAGCTGGCGCTCGTGGCGCTGAATCAAGGCGATGTCGAAACCGCGGTGACCTACTTCGAGGAAGTGGTGGCGGTCGACCCGAATTCGGGAGAGGCCGCTCAGGCGACTGAATTCGTCGAGCAGTTGAAGCCATAACTATTTCCAAGGTAGAACCCTTTGAACTCGGGGTCCACATGGAGGATCGAGTAAGGGAGCTCGAAAAACGTCAATCTGTCGTCGGCGTGGGCGCTGCGATGGGCGTCGGCCCTGGAAGAGCTTCTCAGGAACGAACTCTTCAACCTCGGCTTCATACCCGAGCAGATCGCCGAAGCCCAACGCCTCGCCCGCGAGTGGGACGCCGCGCACTCGCGGTAGACATCACGTAGATTTCTTCCCTGCTGATACCGTCATGGCAAAACCCGAGGAGATGTTACGCGCTCAGGCGGTTCGTTGACACGCCCGTGCGCAATTCAACCTCTGGATCATGTACGCCCACGGCGACCAACAAGACGGCGTTCCGCAGGACGACGTCCTGGCACCGGTGTTGTGCAATCGTGAGGCCTCACAACGGACTGGTGAGATTCAGGAGAGTGCAGCCGAGTTACGCGACCCCCGTTAGAGCCCTGATGACGCCAGAGGAGGTCACCGAAGCCCAACGCCTCGCCCGAGAGTGGGACGAGGCGCACCCGCGGTAGCTGGGAGACTGCAAGCTGTCTGAGGTGCTGCTGTTCACGCTCGTAAGTCTGGCGCTGTTCGCGCTGGCAATCGCTATGCCGAAGGTGATGCGCCTTAGAATCAGATTCTTTAAGTGGATTCATTGGACTTGGGCTGTCCGCGTGCACGAAGAGCACTTCGACACACTAGTCCTCCTCGCTCGTTCTGTTCTGATTGGGATGGCGGGAGTGCTGTTTTTGTTCTCTGTTGCGAGCGTGTTGTAGTGGCGACGGAGACACCACAGTTCGCTGTCCTAGTTGTGAACGTGAGAGGACGGGCCGGGTTCGCAATGCCCGCACCATCCGTATAACCCCACGCCGACGGCCAGTCAGCACGGGTTGTGCTGGGTGCAGGTCTGTGGCCGCAGAGGCCCGCTGGGCGTGGAACGCCCAGCAAATTGGCACATCGTTGGCATAAAGTGCGAAACGAGAAGGACGGTGAGCGGGGCGTCCGCTCACCCATGGCCGGTTTTATTGAGGAAATGTGGTGGGTCGCGCTGGGATCGAACCAGCGACACCCTGATTAAAAGTCAGGTGCTCTACCACTGAGCTAGCGACCCTCGGTTCTCGATAGGACAACACGCCGCAGGCATTTCTGTGAGCTGCGATCTTCGCCCGGGTCCGGAGGTTTATATCGTTCTGTCGGAGGTGTCCATGTGCTCGGTCCACACCTGCATTTCTGCGCTGAGCGGAGACGGCGGCTTAGGCCATGTGCTGCCGCTGGCGTCCAGGCAAGATCCGGCCTCACCGGTCACAGAATGCGAAGGGATCTACGACGGGCTTTCGCTGGAACTTGGCGACCATCTGTGGGATCTCGTCAACGCGGATCTGAGTCTCGTGAATGCACTCAACCATCCATGGTCGGTAGTTGAATGCGTGCGGCGTGGGTCGACACGGTGTCGTCCCTACGCCACACGAATTCCAACCGTTCCCTCTCGCCGGCCGCTGGAGAACGCGCCGGCCGGGCACGCAGAGTGGTTGCCCCGGGACTGCGTGCGGGGGCAAACGGGGCCCCACGGGTCCCGCCGGGGCTTCGGCGAAAGCCCCAGGAAAAACCTAGTGCACCACTATGGGCACCGACGCCGCCATAGCACCCCACTCAAATCGGAGCTCGCTGTTCTCAATGAAGATGGTCAGCTGGTCCGCCGGGGTGTCCAACGTGCTCACGCTCATCTCGGCGCGGCCAAGGTCGCTGTCCTCGTTGTAGGCGGTACCCCATTGACCGGTCTCGCTGTTAACGATCAATTCGGTGGTGTCACCAGAGGTCAGGGTGAAAAGGGTGTACTCGCCGGCCGGCACATGTACCGACCCCACCATAAGGTCACCGCTGGTGCTGAAGGTGGTCGCCTCGTCTGCCCCGAGTCGCCAGACCTTGTCCGCAAGCGGCTCGACACTGTCCCCGACCACACGGTCCCGCAGGTACGGCCGGCCGTAGGTGACCGACAGGTTCGCGCCGCTAACCTCCCAGTCGACCTGGACATGAGGGCTGCCCGCAGCACCTTCGTGCACCGGCGTGAGGGTGCCGCCGCCGAGCATGCTCTGCGCGGCCGGTGCTTCCTCAGGCGCCGCTGCCTCGGGGGTAGCGCCCGCGGGCTCAGAGGATGCCATCTCCGTACCGCCGCCGCAGCCGACGGCCATGGCGAGGCCAAACACTACCGCCGTTCCACTCTTGGACCAAAACATCACAGATACCTCCATTCAGAAAAAGAGCGACTCACTATAACGCATCGCGCCCGGAGTGACGGAGCACGGACGCCACCGCGGCAGAATCCCGTGCAGCGTCACCGACAGTGCGATCTTGATCACCAGCCCGGCGGTTTGGTCCTGGTCGTCAACGAAGGGGTTCAGCGGCGAACGGATGCGGCGTAAGCGCCGTGCCTCTTTCTTGACCATGCTCATAACAGTCTGATAATATTCGATTTGCGGCTTCGTCACCCGGTCTTTATGCCGCATCAGCAGTCGCATTTTCCGGAAGGGAACGGTCGGCCATGAAGCGCTTCGAGATTGGGGCTAGGGTGCATGAACCCACCTACGGGCTCGGTTCGGTTATCGCTGTCGAAGACGCCTTCACTCGGATTCAGTTCGACGACAACACCGTTCGCAAGTTCTTGACGAGCATCGCGAAGATCAAGCCGTCGAGCGAGCCGGCGCCCACCACTCGGCCCCGCACCCGGAAGCGGAAGACCGCGACTAAGACTAAGGCTAAG
>DEAA01000052.1:38359-42089 GCA_002346545.1 Acidobacteria bacterium UBA2994 | reverse complement strand
AGGCTAAGACTAAGGCTAAGACTAGCCCCGACGGCGATTCCGACTAGTCCGTCAATTATCGGTGAATTGCTCGCCATGCCACGACAGGACGGCTTTGGCGGTGGTTCGTCCGTCGGTAATGCAGTCGGGTATGCCGGATACGCGGAAGCCGGCGCCCGCGAGAAAGAGCCCCGGCCAGCCTGCTAGCCGTCGTTCCACAGTGTTCACCCGGGCCAGGTGTCCGACCTCGTGCTGCGCCATGGCCCGTGGCCAGCGATAGACCCGACTCAGTCCCGGCTGGCGGTCAATGCCGAGCAGTCGGGCGAACGTATCGTGAGTCTCAGCGCGGAGCGTGTCGTCGTCGCGTTCGAGAACGTTGGGGTCGCGCGCCCCGCCCAGGAAGCCGCGAACCAGTATCTGCCCTGGCGGCGCGCGCCCCGGCCACTTCGACGTCACCCAGGAGCCGGCCATTAGGCGGGTGTCTCGCTGGACACGAGGCACGACGAAGCCGGAACCCGTCTTCGGTCGCCGGACCGCCGAGCTGGAATAGGCGAGAAGCACTGTTGCGGTCGACATGTAGGGTACACCCGCGCAGAGGGTGGCGAGTTCTGGGTCGAGCGCCCGGACCATGTCGGCCACCGCATAGGCAGGCGTGGCCAGGACGAGCGCCTCCGCCTCGAGAACCTCTCCGTCGGCCAGAATCACTCGAAACGGAGCGCGTCCCTCGATCCGGGATACCTGCGCGTTGTAGCGAATCGACGGGGCCGGGAGTGCCTCGCGGAGCGCCGTGACGAGTTCCTCGATACCACCCGGCAGGGAGCGGAAGAGTCCATCAGGGGCCGGGGGTGTCCGGGCGCGCGCGTGCCGCATCGCGCGGATAAGACTGCCCATCGTCTGCTCCGCCGTGGCGAGGCGGGGGAACAAGGCCCGTAGGGAGAGCCTCTCGACGTCTCCAGCGTGGATCCCGGCCAATAGCGGTTCAGCGACGCGTTCTACCACCTCCTCACCGAGCCGGCGGCGGAAGAAGGCCCCCACCGACTCATCGTCGGCTCCGCCAGGCGAAACTAGCGGCTCGAGCGCCATTCTGAGCTTACCGAGCGGCGAGATTAGGCCGGTGGTCAGCCAGGGGGCTATCGATGTGGGAATTCCGAGCACAGAGTTCGCCGGAAGCCGATGCAGTCGATCGGCGAGGACGTACGCGGTGCGCGGGGTAAGGGTTGAGATAAGACGGTCCGTAAGGCCGAGATCCCGACATAGGTCAAGTGCGCCCGGTTTCTGGACGAGCAGGGAGTCCGGACCCGCATCAAGCACGAATCCGCCAGCCTGTTCGGTGCGAATCAGGCCGCCCAGCCGGGATCGAGCCTCAAGAAGGGTGAACGGCGCGCTCTGCTGGCACAACTCATAAGCGGCGGCGAGCCCAGACACACCGCCGCCAACGATGATGGTCCGTTTTTGTCCCTCATTTTCGGTCACGGTGGCTATTGCACCGTCTGGGCTTGGGCGGTCTGCTCGTGGACGAAACAAGCGAGAGTCTGCACCCGTTCCAGATTCGTCGGAGGGAGGATGCCGTGCCCCAGATTAAAGATGTGGCCCGGGCGACCCTGGGCCCGCTGAAGCACATCGAAGGCGCCACGCAGCATCCGGGTTTCTGGGCCTAGGAGTAAGGTTGGGTCAAGGTTGCCCTGCACGGCGCGGTCGGCGCCAACGAGGTCCCACCCGTGGTCTAGCGGAATTCGCCAGTCAAGGCCGATCACGTCTCCGCCGGCGTCACGCATCGCCTTTAGGATGGTCGTCGTGCCAGTGCCGAAGTGGAGCGTAGGGGCGTCAAGGCCCTGAAGCCGTTCGAAGATGGCGCGGGTGTGTGGGAGTGCAAACTCTCGATAGTCCTCGGGCGATAGCGCGCCCACCCAGGAGTCGAACACCTGTACCGCCTGGGCGCCGGCTTCGATCTGCGCCACTAGGTAGTCCCCCACAATACTGGCGAAGGTGTTCGCGAGACGATGCCAGGCGTCTGGCTCGCCGTACATCAGCGCCTTGGTGCGAGCGTAATTGCTCGACGGTCCGCCTTCGATCGCGTACGACGCCATTGTGAATGGCGCGCCGGCGAATCCGATGAGCGGCACCTTGTCGGCGAGTTGACTCCGAAGCAGTCGGATCGTCTCAAGGACGTGAGCGAGGTCCTCGCGGGGCTCAAAGCGTCGCAGCTGGTCAATCCGTTCGATGGTCCGCACTGGAGGGTCGATGACCGGGCCCTCGCCCTTGACGAAGTCGAAGGGAATGCCCATGGGGGCGAGGGGCAGCAGTAGGTCGGAGAAGAGAATCGCGGCATCGACCTCAATCTCGTTGACCGGTTGCAGAGTGACCTCGGCAGCCAACTCCGGCTCGGCGCAGATCTCGAGCAGCGTGTGGCGCTCACGGATGGCCCGGTAGGAGGTCATGTAGCGTCCGGCCTGACGCATGAACCAGACCGGCGTTGCGTCAACGGGTTCGCGCCGACAGGCACGGAGAAAGCGATCGTTCACACACTACCCCTTTGTAAAGGCCGAACGACGGAGGAGAGAAGTCGAGTCAAGCGGGGTTAAGCGCTCGGGTGAGGGCCACGAGATCGTCCAGCCACAGAAGCTAGCGACGCACCGAGGCGTACAGCGTGTCGATCTGTGCGGTCGTGCCGGCATCGTGAAAGTCATCGCCCATCATGGGGATGACAGGATCTTGCTGGTGGTCGGCGCTTTCCGCAGATGTTGCGGGAACTGCAGGCCGCTGAGAATGGGGATCTTGGGACCGCGTTTGATCGCGTGGGGGTGCTCGTTAACTGCGAACCTGAGGCCATCCGGGGGCGGCGCCTTGTAGACAGCGTAGGTCTCGAACTGGAGCATCCTGGCGAACGCGACTCTGACGGGCCGGTGGTCGTTCTTGATCCGCCAGCCTTTCTCTCCTTCAGCGTCATGATGTCCAACGGACTCCTGTTGGGATTGTCCGACCGATGACAGGAATTCGTCAAGCTCGGTCGGGTGCATGTGACGGGGAGATTTCGTACTGGTGTAGAATCTCCGCCGGATCTCGTGTGATCCAATGTGCTAATTAGGTCGGTTGGCCTATTCAGAGAACAGCGTGAGCCCGATCCTTCTGCGTCCGATCCGAGAGCAACTTGAGCACGACCGGGTTATCCGGCTCCTGGTAGTGAGGCTACGGCGGCGCTACGCCGTCGGCACCAATCTGGGTGACGAGCCCGAAGCTACGCCGGTAAAGTCTTTGGGGGAAGATGTTTACCCTGACCTCGTCTTGGTCACCTCGGATTCGCCGCGGCGCCTGCACGGCGTCATTGAGGTGGAGACTGCCGAGTCGGTGAATCACTTGGAAGCGCTGGCGGAGTGGGTACCGTTTGCGAAGGCTCGGGGGGCGTTCTACCTCTACGTGCCTGCGGGCACGACGGACGTTGCGCTTCGACTGTGTCGGCAGCACAAGATTGCAGTTAGTGAGATCTGGAGCTACCACCCCGTTGGCGAGCAGATGCGTTTCACCATGACGTATCGCTCCGGGCGGGCGTCTGCGGCTGGACGGGCGAGAGGGGCACGGCCGGGGAAGGTTGCCGCGAAGCGGGATGCTGGCACTAGGACCGGTAAATCTGCGAAGAGGGCCGCAACCAAGAAAACGCGGGCAGAAAGAGTAGCGCCCAAGAAGAAGACGGTCACGAAGAAGAGGGCGGCCACCAGCAAGAAGAAGGCGCCCGCGAAGAAGGCCGCCGCGAAGA
>DEAA01000052.1:0-38048 GCA_002346545.1 Acidobacteria bacterium UBA2994 | reverse complement strand
CGAAGAAGGCCGCCGCGAAGAAGTAGGACCTTTCGATCCGGATGCCTTTCCTTCGATTCTCTCGTGATAAGCGTGGTTACGAGAGCACCTACCTTTGTCATTCGTACCGGCAGAGCGGCACGCAGGACCTGCGGGTGCTTTACTGGTTTCGTACGCCGCCCGGTGTCCGGGTCGGCCGGTTAGCGCTTGACCCGAAGGCTATCCGGGCAATCGAAGAGGCGAATCCCCGTTTGAAGTTCGACTGGGACAAGATTCTCAAGGTCAAAGCACCCCCGCCGCCGCAGGAGTACGACCGGGAGGCGCGTGAAGAACGGCGGGCGAAACGACGACGGCGGGCCGCTAGTGAGGCGGAGAGTGAGATCGCCGTTGCGGCCGAGGGGGCCCGCGGTGAAACGCCGGGGTCTGGAGGCGCGCCGCCCGGGCCAGCCGAGCCCTGTCCGGAGGAGCCCTCTGGCGAGCCTAAGGACTCGGTCGCGCATGTGGCGCTAGCGCTCACCGATGGAGAGGGTCTGGCGCGGCTGCGAGCCCGGCACGCGACGATCGTTGCACGAATCGGAGATCGTAAGCGTGAACCGGAGAAGTTGGCGGCGCTTCAAGCCCAAGCGGCTCTGATCGACCCGGACTCTTGGAAGACCGTCGAAGAGGCGCGGGAACGGGTGGCCGCTCTGGACGAGACTACCGAGGCGTTGCGGCGTGCGCTCGGTCGCAGGCCGCGCCGCCGGCGTGGTGGTTCGGGGCGACGACGTGGCGCCGCGTCGGGCCGCCCCGACACGGCAGGCTCGGCCCCTGGCGCAAAGGCCTCCGAGCCTACGCCCGCGCCGGCGGACGGGTCCGCGCCATCGACTTCTTCCGACGAGAGCTCCGAGTAGGGCCCCTCTCCCGTCGACCTTGCAGTCTTGGTAGGTCTCCTCTGGGGGGCGGAACGCGCCACGTCTGGCTCGGAGGGGGCTGCTATAATGAGGGTGATGATGAGCAGCGAGTCGCAGCGTCGCCGGCGCGTCGGTGCTGGGGGTCTTGTGCTGGCAATCGGATGTTCTGCGATGCTGCTGGCGCAGCCGCCGCAGCCGCCGGCGCGCGTCGATGAGAATCCTCCGACGACAGTGGGTCAGGTCGAGGTGGGAGCGCCTCAGCCGACCTTCCGGGCTGGTGTTACGCTCGTTACCACCGACGTGATCGTGCGGGATGGGGATGGAGTCTTCGTCCCGGACCTGACGAAGGAAGACTTCCTGGTCACGGAAGATGGCGTGCAACAGGAGATTGCGTCGCTGGTTCTCGTGCATGGCGGGCGGGTGTTCAACCAGCTGGCGCCGCCCCCGCCCGTTCGCGAGGGGATCGTCCTGCCTGCGTCGTCGCCAGCCAATGATACTGCCGGACGCATCTTCATTATCTTTGTGGACGATCTGCATCTGACACCCTCGATGACTCCAAAGGTTAGGCAGGTCTTCGAGACGCTTGCGGAGTCGCTGGTGCACGAAGGGGACCTGTTCGGCATCATCTCAACCGGTCCGTCGTCCCTGTCGATCGACATGACCTATGACCGGGGTGTCCTGTATGGCGCGATGGAGCGGATCACGGGTGATGCCCTATCGATTGCCGATCAGATCAGGCAGCAGGAGTACTCCCGAGGCCCGACCGAGGTCTTATGGCGGGCCCACGTTGCGTTTAAGACGGCCCGGGACGTCCTGAGGAACTTGGAGCAGGTCACGGATCGGCGCAAGGCGTTCATCTACCTGAGCAATGGCTACGACTTTAATCCGTTTCCGGAGTCGCGGCTGTACTCGAGCCTATCTGCGGGCTCGCGGAGGGATGGCTTGGACAGGGTCGGACGGGGCAGTATGACGCAGGGTGAATTTGACCAATTCTACGGCGATTATCCCGATCCGTTGACGGATCCGTTCGAGCGGATGTCTCGGATGGGGCAACAGTTTGCCGATGCCGATCTAGCCGTGGAAATCGCTGAGCTTGCGCGGGTCGCCAACCGGGCGAATACGTCGTTCTACACCATTGACCCGCGAGGCCTGATCGCAGCTCCAGACATTAACGAGAACATCAATCCGGACGAGTGGCGCATGCATATGTTCAAGACGCAGAACACGCTGCGGATGCTGTCCGAGTTGACCGGCGGGATCGCAGTGGTCAATCGCAACGACTATGACGACGCGTTCCGTGAGATTGACGCTGAGACCAGTGACTACTACATTCTCGGCTTCTACACTTCGAACCCAGACCCGACAGTACGGACGCGCGCCCTCGAGGTCGAAGTAGCGGATCGGCGCGACCTCGACGTCAGGGCGCGCACGCACTACACCCTACCGCGCGAGCCAGCCTGACGCCCCCCGGGTTCTGCCTAGCGCCGGCGGGCGGCAAGAGCTTCTCGGACCCGCTCTATCGCTTCGTCCAGATAGGTCTGGTCGATCTCACATCCTAGAAAGCCGATACCCAGTCTCGCGCAGGCCACAGCGGTGCTGCCGAGGCCAAGGAAGGGATCCATCGCGAGTCCCACTCGGTCGATCCCATGGAGTTTGAGGCACTGCTGGGGCAGCTTCGGGGGGAATGTCGCCGGATGGGGCCGGTCACGCCGACGGTTCTGGATCGTACGGTACGGAATGAACCAGGTATTGCCACGGCAGCGGAGGTCGTCTCCGGCCGCCGCCCAGCGAGAGACGTTAGATTTATCCTGATACGGCACGCCAATGGCTCGCCGCTCGAGCGGTGTCCGCCCGGTGGAGCTGAAGTGGAAGATGAATTCGTGGCACTCATTCAGGAAGCGCTCGCTATTGATCGGCTTGTAGTGGCCGACCGCTAGGTCACGGTCGAGTCCGGCTCGGCTACCGGCGTCGTCCTGCTCGACCACGATCGACTTAATCCAATGGATGGTGTTCTGTAAGACCAGGTGGCGTCGGCCTGTTTGGGCCACGTCTAGTGCGGTCCAGGGCCGAGTGGGCGTGGAGCCCACGTTCAGGAACAATGAGCCGCTGGGGGTGAGGGCGGCTGCGGCGGCCTCGATCCAACGATCGGTCCAGGTATGGTAGCTCTCTGCCGGAAGGGTGTCGTCGTAGCTGCGGTACCGGACGCCTAAGTTGTAAGGGGGAGAGGTGACGATGGCGTCCACGCGAGAGGAGCCGAGACGCGCGAACAGCTCAAGCGCGTCGTCGTGATAGAAACGGAGCGTCGCGCGGCCAGCGCGTAACGAGGCGTACGGGGTAGGGAGCCGACGTGAGGCCACGGGTGGCCGCTATTCTGGGGTGCCGGCCCGAAGTCGTCAAGACATAGACGTCCAGGCAGGGCTGGGGTGCCGGTTGGATCTGATACACTGGCCCGCAATTTTGCCGACCACTGTGAGCTTGTCTCGACGGGAGAACGGCGGGCATGCCCTGCGCAGGAAGGGGCTCTGCGCAGCGGCGGCGGCGCTTCTCACAGCAACGCTCGGCGCCGTAGACCGCGCGGACGTCGCGCCGGAGTCGCCGGCAGGCCTCACGTCGTGGCAGGAAGGTCTTCGGTCGTCCCAACCGGAAGCGCGACCGGTTCCCAGGCTACCAGGCCCACGGGTAAACGCTCAAGCCGCCATCATCCTCGACCCGGTCACCGGAGTGACGCTCTGGGAGCGGAATTCCCGCGACTTGCGGTCGATCGCCAGCATAACGAAGGTTATGACCGTGATGCTGTTCCTCGAGAGTGAACCGGATCTGTCGAGAGACGTGGTTATCTCCCGCCAGGATGTGCGGCGCGCCTCGACGACCTACCTCCGGCAAGGCGAGCGGGTCACCCTGCGCGACCTGGTGCATCTAGCGCTGGTTGCGTCCGACAACGCGGCCGCGCGAGCGCTGGCGAGGGTGTCTATCTGGGGGACAAAGCGGTTCATCGCGAGAATGAATGCGAAAGCGGCGGCGCTGGGTCTCGAGGAGACCCGGTTCGCCGATCCATCCGGGCTGCACGAGGGTAACGTTTCGTCGGCCTACGACGTGTCGCGACTAATTGCCGCCGCTAGTGAAGAGACTGTGGTTGCCCGGATAATGCGCAAACGGTCGTACGACATCCGCACGAGCCGTCGCACCAGGACCGTGCGTAGCACTAACCGCCTGCTGGGCACGCGGGTGGATGTAATGGCTGGTAAGACTGGCTATATCGACGAGGCCGGCTACTGTCTGGCGACGCTCGTTGAACTGTCTGATGGACGCTCGGTGTCGATCGTGGTGTTGGGCGCGCGTTCCAACTCGGGGCGGTTCGCTGATGCGCGCCGGCTGGTGGACTGGCTCTCGACCAAAGCCGCCGCGCTCCTGACGTCCGCCGCCGAGTAACTCCGGTTGCGCATGGCTTCGCCATGCCCTTTTCCTTATCGCTGTCTGTATGAGCGGGTTGGACGAGGGGCTGGCCCATCTGGTCGAAGGGAGTATGGATGGCTTCCTGAGGCTCTCGGGCTACAAACCCTGCGGCCTGAAAGGGATGTACGGTGTGCGTTCCGGGGCGGCACCGGTCGTCCGGGCCGCCGGCGGCCTAGCGGACGCGGTGGCTGAGTTCGTGTTCGTTCCGGATGGTGTGGACGGAATGGTGGACGCGAAAGATGCGGTGCCAGAGGTCTATCGCCAGCCAGACCGGTGGCGCATGCTCCAGCGGGCCGGTATGCGCCAGGATTTCTTTAGGGATGTTTCGGCCGCTACCTAGGTTCAAGGATACAGCGGCGTTGTTGAGGGCTGGCAGGCAGCCGACTGGGTGGGGTAGCGCCCCGCAAGGAGTGTAGACAGATGCGTAACGTGGTCATTATCGGGTCCGGACCGGCTGGGCTCACGGCAGCTCTCTACAGCGCACGTGCCAACCTGGCGCCGCTGGTGATTGAAGGGTTAGAGTCCGGTGGTCAGCTTATGTTGACGACGGCTGTCGAGAACTTCCCTGGCTTTCGGGACGGCATCATGGGCCCGGAGTTGATGGCGGAGATGCGCGCTCAGGCCGAGCGGTTCGGTACGGAGATCATGGCCGGCGATGTGACTGGTGTCGAACTCGGAGAGCCGCCGTTCAGGGTCCGGCTCGGAGACGAGGTCATCGAGACGAAGGCGCTGATCATCTCGACCGGAGCGTCGGCGCGACTTCTAGGGCTTCCCTCCGAGCGTACGCTAATGGGGCACGGAGTGTCTACGTGCGCAACCTGCGATGGGTACTTCTTCCGTGAGAAACCGATCATTGTTGTCGGAGGTGGAGATTCCGCCCTCGAAGAAGCGACATTTCTTACGAAGTTTGCGTCGCACGTGACGGTGGTGCACCGGCGTGAGGAACTGCGAGCATCGAAAATCATGCAGGATAAGGCGTTCGCGAATCCGAAGCTCTCTTTTGAATGGAATAGCGAACTGGCCGAGGTTAGAGACGTCGAGAAGGGTGTCGTGACGAGCGCCGTGCTACGGAATAGCATGACGGGCGCGATTAAGGAGCTGGCGGTCGAGGGAGTGTTTATCGCGATTGGCCATACCCCGAACACGTCGCTCTTTGCCGGACTGCTGGACCTTGACGAGAACGGCTATATCGTGGCCGGCACGGGCACGAGAACGAGCGTGCCAGGAGTTTTCGCTTGCGGCGACGTGCAGGACCATGTCTACCGACAGGCCATAACCGCCGCGGGTACCGGTTGCATGGCGGCGATTGACGCCGAGCGCTACCTGGAGTCACAGGAGTAGCTGGTCGATCTCTAATGGAACGACTCAGTCTATCCAGCCGCCGCCCAAAACGGTCTGCCCTTCGTAGAAGACCACGGCCTGGCCTGGCGCCACCGCGGTTTGCGGGTCGTCGAAGCGCACCGTCGCCCGCGCGTCGTCGAGGCGCTCGACGACGGCGGGGGCGTCCGGATGGCGGTGGCGGATGCGCGCGGTCACGCGACGGGTCGGAGGGGCGGGGCCGGCAATCCAGTTTACCTGCGAGGCGGTGAGGTCCCGGCGTTCGAGTGCCGAGCGCGGACCGACCGTGATCCCGTTGTCCTGCGCGTCGATCCGGACTACATAAAGCGGGACGGGGCCTGACACGCCGAGTCCCTTTCGCTGGCCGACCGTAAAGTGATGGATGCCGGCATGGCGTCCAATCTCGCGGCCGTGGAGATCGCGAATAGGTCCAGCCTCTGGGGCCTGGTTCGCCAGCGTCTCCACGAGCCCGGACGGGTTGCCGTTCGGCACAAAGCAGAGTTCCTGGCTGTCGGGCTTGTCCGCTACCGCGAGCCCGAGATCGCGTGCGGTCTGTCGCACCTCGGACTTGCGCATCTCGCCAACCGGAAAGAGTGCTCTCGTGAGCTGCGACTGAGTCAGGGTGAAGAGGAAGTAGCTCTGGTCCTTCGATTCGTCCAGGCCCCGCTGTAGGCGCACCCCGGCCTCATCGGTGGCTGGGGCGAGACGGGCATAGTGTCCGGTGGCCACGCGGTCGGCGCCCAACGCTTCGGCACGCTCGAGCAGGTGGGAGAACTTTAGCTCTCCGTTGCATTGCACGCACGGAATCGGCGTACGGCCAATGGTGTACTCGCGAACGAAGGTCGAGACCACAGTATCAGCGAAGGCTTGCTCGAAATTCATGACGTAGTGAGGGATGCCAAGCGCCGCAGCGACTCTGCGGGCATCCTGGAGATCGTCGAGTGAGCAGCAGCCGCCAAAGTGCTGTTTTGACGCGCTCTGGTCGTAGAGCTGCATCGACAAACCGATGACCTCGTATCCATCCGCGACCAGCCTGGCTGCGGCGACCGACGAGTCGACACCGCCAGACATCGCGACCACCACCCGCATGGCCTATCCTCCCGCCCTGGTCGGGGTCCGGACGCCGGCCACCGCCCGGAGTCGAGAGACGATGCCGGGGAGCAACTCCAGCACCCGGTCGATCTCCTCTGCGGAGTTTCCGAGGCCCAGGCTGAAACGGATGGAGTTTTGCGTGCGATGCGGCGAGAACCCCATTGCCCGGAGCACGTGGGAAGGCGACAAGGTGCCGGACGAACAGGCTGACCCGGTCGATACGGCGACGCCCTCCAGGTCAAGCGCGATAAGTAGCGACTCGGCTTCGACGCCGTCGAAGCTGATGTTAGAGGTGTTCGCTACCCGGCGGGCGGGGTCGCCATTGACTCGGGTCCCGCTGACGGAGGTCAGGATGCCGCCTTCGAGCCGGTTACGCAACGCTGTTAGGCGGGCGGCGTCGCTCGTCTGCTTCCGGAGTGCAAGTCGGGCCGCGACACCCAATCCGACGAGCCCTGGTACGTTCTCCGTTCCTGCCCTCCGACCTCGCTCTTGTTTGCCGCCAGTGAGCTGGCTGCGGAGCGTGATTCCCCGGCGCACCCAGAGCGCTCCAACGCCCTTAGGACCGTTGAACTTGTGGCCGGAAAGCGAGAGAAGGTCGACTCCTAGCGCGTGAACATCAATAGGAAGTTTGCCCGCTGACTGTACGGCGTCGGTGTGCAGCAGTGCCCCTCTCGCATGCACTAGGGGAGCGAGCTCTGCGACTGGCTGAATCGTCCCAATTTCGTTATTGGCGTGCATTACCGAGACTAGTGCGGTTTTGTCCGTGAGCGCTTCTTCGATGGCAGCAGGGTCCACCACGCCGGTATGGTCGACGTGGACTAGGGTAATCTGCCACCCGGTACGTTCGAGTGCCTTCAGGGTGTTGAGGACCGCCTCGTGCTCTATGGCAGTCGCCACCAGGTGCCGACGGGAGGACTGGGAGCCGACGACCCCACGCAGCGCGAGGTTGTCGGCTTCCGATCCGCCGGTCGTGAAGACGATCTGCGTCGGTTCGGCACCGATTAGATTGGCGACGGCAGCCCGGGCGTCATCCAACTCCGTCTTGGCTGCCTGACCTACGCCGTGAATGCTCGACGGATTTCCGAACAGCTGCCGTTGCGCCGTATCGACCGCGTCCGACACATCGGACGCGACGGGTGTGGTGGCGTTGTGATCGAGGTAGATTGTCCCCACCCGGCGATTGTACCAGCGCAACGCCTGTCTCAGTGGACACCGATCGGGACGCTTTCGTATACTGGCCGCGATCGTGGCGGCTCGCCACGTGGCCTACCCGCCCGCTGGGCGCGGAGAACAATCATGTGGAAGCGGGACGAGGCGTCCAAGCCGGTGGCGGCGCCTGCGCAGGCCGTAGCCCCAGGCGGGGAAACTGCTGGGCGGGTTACAGGCCGCAACATCGTCAACATCGGTAAGTCCGTGGTGATCAAGGGGGAGCTGAGCGGGAATGAAGACCTGACTATCGAAGGCGAGGTCGAAGGCAGAATCGAGCTCAACCAGCATGTCCTGACCATAGGTTCCCACGGCCGGATTCGGGCAGAGATCTCCGGCAAGTCGGTGGTCGTGCTCGGCGAGGTCATTGGCAACATCGCCGCGACCGACAAGGTGGCCATTCGCGACAACGGCTCGGTCGAGGGAGACATCGCAGCCCCGAAGGTGGCGATCGCGGAGGGAGCGAACTTCCGGGGTGGGATTGACATGAGCCAGCAGGCCGCCACAAGTGAGAATACAGTGGCGCCGCCTCAAGCCGGCGCGAGTTCCGAAGTCGCAGCAGGAAAGAGCGGAAAGCCTATGCATCCGAAAGGCACCCCGACCGACGGCGGGGTAAAGAAAGCGGGCTCGGGCGCTGCCGTCGCCCAGTAACGGTCGACGCAACTCAGAACATGGCTCGTCCCACCGTTGCCCTTCTCAGTGACTTCGGCACCCGGGACCACTATGCCGGAACGATGAAAGGTGTCGTGCTTGGCATCTGTCCTGACGTCACTCTGGTCGACATCAGCCACGACATACCGCCGCACGACCTGCAGTTCGCCGCGCTTGAACTCGCCGCGGCATGCCCGTACTTTCCGCCTGGATCGGTATTTTTGGTGGTCGTCGACCCAGGCGTCGGGTCGGCTAGGCGGGGCGTGGCGGCCGAGGCTGGCGACTACCGATTCGTGGCCCCGGACAACGGCGTGCTGACGGTCGTGTTTCAGCGCATGCCACCGAAGCGGGTCGTTGAGTTGACCGAGCGCCGCTATGCCCGGCCCACGGTGAGCCAGACGTTCGAAGGACGTGACCGGTTCGCCCCTGCCGCCGCATGGCTGGCGAAAGGTATTCAGCTGTCGGCGCTCGGGCGGCCGGTATCTGAATACACGTTGCTCGACATTCCGGCACCGACGGTCGGTGACGCTAGCATTCAAGGTGCGGTGTTACGGGTGGACCGTTTCGGCAATCTCGTGACCAACATCGACCGGCGAGCCTTCGACCGGATCGCGGCGGGTGGCGCTATCGAAATTGACGTGGGCGGGCACTCCGTAGGACGCCTCGTCGAGACGTATACCGACATTGCCGACGGTGAGGTGAGCGCTCTGTTCGGGAGCACGGACCACCTCGAGTTCGCCGCCAATTCCGCCAGCGCGGGAGAGCGACTCGGCATCACTCTCGGAGCCGAGGTCCGCGTGCTCCGCGCTTAGCCGGCAGACCACACCGATCTCCGCCAAGACGTCAGGCGTCTTTGAGCCCCCACTCTAAATCCACGAACCGAACAGTATGAGCGACAGAGCAGAAGCCACAATCGGATTCGATCTAGCCTCGGCATTCCTCGAGGTCGTCGAGCAAGCCGCCATCGCGTGTGCCCACACAATGGGGCAAGGGGATCGGCATCATTCAGATCAGGTCGCGGTTGAGTCGATGCGGGCCACGCTCGACCGTGTGCCGATCGATGGCCGCGTGGTCATCGGCGAGGGAGAGCGGGACGAGGCGCCGATGCTCTACATCGGCGAACCGGTCGGAATCGCACACGCGAAGTCGTCCACCCGAGGCGGTCCGTTCGTCGAGGTGGATATCGCGGTCGATCCGCTCGAGGGAACCAACTTATGTGCCACGGGCGACGCGAACGCGATCGCGGTGTTGGCGGCAGCCGAGCGCGGCGGTCTCCTGCACGCACCCGATATCTACATGGAGAAACTCGTTGTTGGCCCGAGTTCGAAGCACGCGGTATCGCTTGATGCGCCGGTGTCGAAGAACCTCGCTGGCATTGCGAGGTGTCTGGGGCGGAAGGTGGAGGACCTGGCGGTAATTGTCCTCGACCGTCCGCGGCACGAGAAGCTCATTGCTGATATTCGCGAGGCGGGCGCTCGCATCCGGCTGATCGGTGATGGGGACCTGTCAGCCGGGATCTCCGCGGCGGTGCGGGGTAGCGGGGTGCACGCGGTCATGGGTACTGGTGGAGCACCGGAGGGCGTGCTCGTGGCGGCTGCGATGCGGTGTCTCAATGGAGAGATCCAGGCGCGGCTGGTGGTGGATACGCCTGAGAAAGAGGAGCGTTGCCGGGAGATGGGCATCGAAGATATGTCGCGGATCTACCGCTCCGCAGACCTCGCCTGCGGGCGCAGGATCCTCTTTGCTGCAACGGGGGTCACCGATGGCACTCTGATGAAGGGAGCGCGGTTCTTTGGCGATGGCGTGCGCACCAGTTCACTGGTTATGCAGTCGGAGCCACAGAGGGTTCAGTTTATTGACACTATCCATCTCGAGGGGCGCGACAACGTCAAGGTTCAGTTCTAGCGCTCCTGGCGTGCCTCGGATGAAACAAGGGTGTCCTGTATGAGGGCGTACAACCCACAGCAAGCTCTCTCCGCTGTCCGTCGGGGCCGAATGACCGATAAAATTGACGGTGGGGCCTTGTAGGCTGCCGAGCCAGTAGGGAGGACTGTGGGTAACGCTGCGTACGGTCGTATCGCCGTCGGCCTGTGCACGTTGTGTGTCTGGCTCTGCTCGGCCTCGGCGCGCGCGCAGTCTGCTGTACCTGCGGCTGGTACACCGCTCTCTTACCGGCAGGAACCGGCGATCCTGTTCGCGAGCCAGACAGACCATATCGAAGTCTCGGTCGAGGTCCTGGGAGACATCGCCGCGGTGACGTTCCGTCGGAACGTTCCGACTCTCTCCGGTGGGTTTACGACCGAGCGGTGGGCGCGTCAGACGACCCGCTCCATCGACGGACGTCTTGTCAGCGTGTTCGGCGCCAGTTACGAGTCCGAGATTCTAGCGGACCTAATGGTTTATCCGCACGGGAATGACTTTCCCCAAGTGCCCTTGGGACGGCTGGTCGTACCGGGACGGGAGGACGAACCTTCGATCGTCTGGCTTCGCGTCGCGCCCTCGAATTTGCCCGAATCGCCGGTGCGCAGGCTGGGTCCTGAGGTGCAGTATGCGAGCCACGTCGTCAACCTTGTAGTGCCAGGATTCGGCGACACTCGGGTGCTTGAGGGCCTGGAAACCTTTGCCGTTGAGCACGCCGCGGCCGTCTTCTACCAGCACTTCTCGGACGCCTACGAAACGCTAGCGTTCGTGCCAGTGGTGTCGCCATTCTTGGAGGAAGATGGACTCCATGTGAATGTCTGGAACGACATCACTGGCATCGGCATGGGCCAGTTCGATCGCAGGGCCGACTTCGGCAGCGGGCTACTAAGGTCCATTCAAGTCTATCCCTCCGGATTCTTCGGGCACCAGGCAACCCTCCTGCATCAGCTTGGTCATCAATGGGGTGACGAATCGGTGCTGGGTCGCATAGCCGGTGTGACCCTGGCGGGGCGTGACCCTGAACGACACACCCCGTTGATAGACGGCGGAGCAACGTTGCTGGGCGCCGTGTTGCCCGGGACCCGCGCCGTCGAGTTTCTTGGTGGTATACCGCAGATCGTCCGAGCCGATGGGCCGTTGAGCTATCACCCGCTGCAGCAGTACCGAATGGGACTGCTAGAGGTCGATGCCGTGCCGGACGTTCGCGTGTTCGCTGAACAATCGCAGTTTGGCGAGAATGTCTCAGCGCCGGCGGTGGGTACTGCGGTGAAAGGGAGTTGGCAGACCGTCGGGGCGAACGACCTGTTGGCCTCGCTGGGGACACGCGACGGCCCGGTCTTCGAAAGCTGGCGGCAGGCTTTTGTCGTGGTCTCTGGCCAACTAGTCTCGCAGCGAGAGATGGACTACTTTAATTTCTACGCCCGCCGGGCCGGCACAGCCAGTGGGACACGCTCGCTAGACGGGTTCGGGTCGTTCGCAGAGGCAACAGGCGGCGCAATGAGAATTGCCACTGCAGTGCTTCCGCTAACCGACGTGCCGCAGATGCCGGTTGGAGATGCGGCTGATGTTCCTTTTGGGACAAGGGACTGGCGCGGCCTCGTCTTCGACCGGCCGTTTCCGAGCGTGCTCGACGCCGGCTCGACGGTAGCTCTAACCGGCAGCCTCGACCAAGATACGTTGCCAGGCAGCTATCGATTCCTGATCCTACGGCTCGGCAGATACGGTGAGCCGACGTCGGACGCGCTCACCGTACAGACCACGATAAGCGGCGGACGGTTCACCCTCCCGGTTAGCCTTGTCGGTGCACCCGCCGGAGCCTACAGGGTCGAGCTCTTCGTCTACGACGGTGCGAGAGGTCCGGCGCTCCACGCCGGGTCGTTAACCCCGCTGCGGGTACGGTAGCCCTCGTGACCAGCCAGGTCCTGCTGAGCCTTCCTCCGGAGGCGGAGCAGATCAGACGGGCGGCGGCGGTGGTCTCCGCCGGCGGGCTGGTTGCCTATCCGACCGACACACTTTATGCCTTGGGCGTTGACCCACGACTGGACGAGGCCGTCGCAAGCCTCTGCGCGATTAAGGAACGTGGCGTCGGAGCCGGACTTCCTTTAATCGCCGCGAGTGTGGGCCAAGTCGAACGGTGTCTGGGGCCTCTCTCGGCACTGGGACGCAAACTCGCCGCGGTCTGGTGGCCTGGACCTCTGACGCTGGTTTTCGCGCCTACGGTGCAGCTTGCCGATGCAGTTCATGCCTCCGACGGCAGCTTGGCGGTTCGCGTACCGGCGAGGATGGTGGCGCGTATGCTCGCGGCTGAAGCCGGTCACCCGTTGACCTCGACCAGCGCGAATCGCAGCGGCGCAACACCTGCGCCTGATGCCGAAACGCTGCGATCTGAACTCGGTCCAGCGGTTCAGTTCGTGCTCGAGGGTCAGAGGGCGCTTGAGGGCGTACCGTCGACGATCGTTGATGTACGCCAAGAGGCCCCGAGGCTCCTGCGAGCGGGCTCAGTGCCATGGAAGCACGTGCTACAATCCACCCGTGTTTGAGGGCGGCGGAGAACCTGGCAACGGGGCGTCAGCGGACGCCGCAGGCCTCGCCCTCCCTTCATTTCAGCCAGATAGTGTCGTGCTCAGAGGCCGCCCCCTCGTCTGGCGGCACGTGCTCGCTGCGGTGTGTGCGGCGGCGGTGTTCGTTGTCGGATGTGCCGCCCGGGCGCCCGTGATCACGGCTCCCAGCTTCCCAGACTTCCCCTTTCCCACGGTGCCGGAGCAACTGGCTGGGTCCCCGGAGGCGGGGGCGCATGAGCGTGCCTGGGCACTATTGCAAGCAGGGGATCTTGATGCCGCAATGACCGCCTTCCGGGCGGTGCTGGCGTCGACTCCGCAGTTTCATCCGGCTGACGCTGGCGTTGGTTATGTGAGTCTGGCTGCGGGCGCGGCGGATGAAGCCGTGGGCAGTTTCGACCGGGCACTCGCTCGAAACGGAGCCTACATTCCAGCCTTGCTCGGCCGGGGAGAAGCCCTCCTCGCGGTGGGCCGGACCGAGGAAGCGATACAGAGTTTCGAGGAGGTGCTGGCGGCCGATCCCACGTGGACGGACTTGCGCCCCAGGGTGGCGGAACTCCGCTTCGTTTCGCTTATGGCCCAGGTGGGCGAAGCTCGGACGGCGGCGGAGGCCGGGCGTGACGCCGAAGCGCGCGCTGCGTATGAGCGGGTAATTGCGGCGTCTCCCGACAGTGGGTTTCTGTACACCGAACTGGCGGAAATTGAGCGACGGACGGGCGATCGAGCGTCGGCGTTGTCGCGGCTCGAACAAGCGGTGAGTCTCGACCCGACGGCCGTTGGCGCCTGGCTGCTAATGGCCGATGTCCTGCTCGAAGAGGGGGCGCTGGATCAGGCCGAGAGCGCGCTGCTCCGTGCCGACGCGGTCGAACCAGGGCCCGAGGTAGATCGTCGGCTCGCAACGGTCGAAGAGCGCCGACGGCTGGAATCATTGCCGGTTGAGTTCCGGGCGATTGTCGACGCGGAGCAGTTGTCCCGGGGGGAACTGGCGGCCTTGATCGGTGAGCGCTTCCGAGTCGAGCTTGAGGCGGCTGGCACCGGTCCCACGGCAATCATTACCGATGCCCGCGATCACTGGGCTTACGGATGGGTAATTTCGGTGGTCCAGGCACGGGTCATGGAGGCGGACACGAACTACCGTTTCCTGCCGGCGCAGCCGGTGAGCCGTGCGGTCCTGGCGGACGTCATCATGCGGCTCCTATCGCTCACCGAGACTGCCAGCGGCAACGTTCCGCCCCGCGCTAGCTTTTCGGATTTGGCCCCAGACCATTTGAGCTACCCCGCGGCGGCAGGCGCTGTGGCGGCAGGCGTGCTCGAGCCATTGGCGCGGAACAGCTTCCAACCCGCAAGGACCGTGAGCGGCGCAGAAGCGATCCAGGCGTTGAGTCGCCTGACCGCCATACTCGACAACTGAACCTCTAAGATGTCGGCCCTCACCGTCGCCAATCAGCTCACGCTCCTACGGATGCTGCTGATTCCGGCCCTGGTCATTTTGGTGCTGTACGGAATCAATGGCTGGGCACTAGTGGTATTCGTGATCGCGGGGATCACCGACGGGCTCGATGGGATGCTTGCTCGCTGGTGGGGGCAACGGACTAGCCTTGGGGCACTGCTGGATCCCATGGCGGACAAGCTGCTGGTATTGTCCACCTTTATAGTGCTCAGCCTGCCGGAACTTGACCTGCCAAACCAGTTTCCGGTCTGGCTGACCGTGTTGGTGATCAGCCGAGACGTCATCATCGTGGCCACGGCGGCCATCGTGCACTTCTCGGTCGGGCGCCGGACGTTCACTCCGACGCTTCTCGGAAAGGCGGCAACGCTCGTGCATATCCTTAGCGCGACAATCGCTCTTTTCCTGAACTGGCGGGGACACACGTCGGTAGTCTTCGACATCGCGATCTACGCGACGTTGACGGTCACCCTTGTGTCTGGGCTGCACTACATCGCTCACGCGACACGTACGCTGGGGGAAGCGGGCTGACGGGGAATCATTCAGTCGGATCGTCAGCGTGACGGGGAACATCAAGCCGAGAACAGCTTCGTGCGGAAGTAGTTGATCGTGTGGAGCAGCCCGTCGCTTAACGGGACCACTGGGCTCCAGCCGAGCACCGCTTGGGCGCGGGCAATGTCCGGCTGCCGCACCTTGGGATCGTCTTCCGGGAGATCGCGATGGACGATTCGGCTGGAAGAGCCGGTGAGGTGGAGAATCTCCTGGGCGATCTCCGAGATGGTCATCTCTTCCGGATTTCCGATATTAATCGGGTCGTTGGTATCTGACTCCATCAGGCCAATGATGCCTGCGACCAGGTCGCTGATGTAGCAGAAGCTTCGCGTCTGGCTGCCATCACCGTAGACCGTCAGCTCTTCACCGCGGAGCGCCTGGGCAATGAAGTTCGGCACAGCTCGGCCATCCCGGACACGCATGCGTGGTCCGTAGGTGTTGAAGATTCGAACGATCTTAGTGTTCAGTCCGTGGTATCGGTGGTACGCGGTAGTCATGGCCTCCGCGAACCGCTTCGCCTCGTCATACACGCCGCGGGGACCGATCGGGTTCACGTTGCCCCAGTAGCTCTCCTTCTGCGGATGCTCCAGGGGGTCGCCGTAGACCTCAGAGGTCGACGCGAGGACGAACGTGGCACCCTTGGCCTTAGCGAGACCCAGCGCCTTGTGGGTGCCTAGTGCACCCACCTTAAGGGTAGGGATCGGCAGTTCAAGATAGTCGATCGGGCTCGCCGGGCTGGCCCAGTGAAGCACGTAGTCGACAGGACCATTCAGATAGATATAGTTGGTGACGTCGTGCTCGATGAAATGAAAGTCACGGTTCGCGAGATGGGCGAGATTGGCAACGTCGCCGGTAAGCAGGTTGTCGATCCCGACCACGGAGTAACCTCGCTTTAGGAGCGTTTCGGCCAAGTGTGAGCCGATGAAACCGGCGGCTCCGGTGATGACGATGCGTGCGCTCATGGCGAAAGAGAGAGGGTGCCGGCGGAGAGGCAGGCGTCAGTAAGCGTGCCGGTGGAAGAAGAGGCGAAGCACGGTTAGCCAGAGGATCTTGAAGTCCAGGCCCACGGACCAGTGCTCAATGTAATAGAGATCGTATTCGATCCGCTTTTCGATGGATGTATCGCCACGCCAGCCATTAACCTGCGCCCAGCCGGTTATGCCGGATTTCACCTTATGGCGAAGCATGTACTGCGGGACTCGTTCCTTGAACTTTTCGACGAAGAACGGACGCTCCGGACGGGGTCCCACTAGTGACATGTCTCCACGGAGAACGTTCCATAGCTGTGGTAACTCGTCAAGGCTGAATCGCCGGAGCACGCGGCCAACCGAGGTGCGGCGAGGATCGTCTTTTCTGGTCCAGACCGGCCCGGTGTCGCGCTCCGCGTCTTCGAGCATTGACCGAAACTTATAGACACTGAACGAGCGTCCGTCGAGACCCATGCGCTCCTGACGATAGAACACCGGGCCGGTCGAGGTGGCCTTGATGAGGGTGGCGATCAGTGCGAATGGGCCGGCCAGTCCGACCAGGGCGACGGCGGCAATACCCATGTCCATGACGCGTTTGACGACGCTGTTGAGGCCCTGGAGGGGGACGTCGTTGATGTTAATGATGGGAACCCCGTCGAGGTCCTCGAGCCGGGCGCGCAGGGCGATAACCTGAAGCAGATCCGGCACCACCTTCACTTCGGTAACCTCTCGGTTTGCGGTCTCGATCAGCTCGAGCATCTTGGCGTGCTCATCGAGCGGGAGCGCGATGTAGAGCTGGTCGACGTGTTCCCGCTGGAGAATATCGCCGACTTCCGACAAGGTGCCCAGCAGCGGGAGACCTCGGTAGCCGAGGTGGTCACCGCCTGCGCGGTCGTCGACGAACCCGATCACACGATAGCCGAGTTCGCCGTGCTGGAGCATCTTATCGACGACGTGGCGGGCCACGTCGCTCGTGCCGGCGATGAGAATCCGTTTAAGGCCGACGCCGCTGCGCCAGCGACTCTCGAGCACCACCCGCACGGCAGCCCGAGATGCGTAACAGCCGATGACGTTTAGTCCGAGAAATAGCCCCCAGACGAGACGAGAGACCTCATAGGCACCCTGCGCCTTAAGCTCGGGCGGGACGAGATAGGCCTGATAGGACAGGGTGCCGGTCAGACCGAGCACGACCGCGATCAAGCTGCCGACGAGAACCGCGAAGAAGTCGTCGACCCGGGAACGAACCCGCCCCAGCCGATAGGCCCCGAGCATCCAGAGGCTCAGCGGCAACAAAGCGCCAAGAAACGGCGCCAATTGGACGTACTGTGACAGTGGGGGTTGACCCTTCGGGATGTCGATTAGGTTGGTTTCGAAGCGCAGTAAGTATGCGACCAGGAACATGCCGACGCCAGTAAGGCTGTCTAGCACCGCCTGGTTTGCCGTCAGTTTCCGGTCTCTCCGGATCACGCCCCGACCTCGATCGGCTGCGCCATGAGCGACGCGACTTCCCGCTGAAGGCCTTCCTGGAACCGCGCGCGAGAGAAACGCTCGGCGTGACGTCGAATCGCAGCCGTGTCGAACCGCCGTCCGCGCACCCGGTTGATCCCATCGGCTAAGGCCTCCGCCGTCATCTCATCGGCCAGGGCGCCCGTCTCGCCGTCCACGACGGTTTCGCAGGCTCCGCCCTGGCCGAGCGCAACGACGGGCCGGCCGCAGGCCTGGGCCTCGACCGGCACGATGCCGAAGTCCTCGATGCCCGGGAGCAGTACTGCGGTGGCGCCTTGATAGGCGGAGCGCACCTCCGCGTCCGGCAACGAGCCGAGAAACCTTACGTCTGCGCCGGCATCGCTTCGTAGCCGAGTCAGCTCCGGGCCGGTGCCGACGATACGGAGGGGCATCCCGACCGCCGCGGCTGCGGCGATCGCTAAATCAACTCGTTTGTAGGGAACCAGCGCGGACACTACCAGGAGATACCCCTCGGGTTCGGCACCACTAGGCTGAAAATATGCGGTGTCGACAGGTGGATACACGACACTCGAAGTCCGATTATAGTATCGGCGGATCCTCCCAGAAACATACTGAGAAATAGCTACATAGCGGTCGACCCTGCTTGCCGTCGCGGCGTCCCAGCGAGCCAAGCGGTTGAGTTGCCAGCGAAGAAGATGGCTGGTGCCCGTCCCGACACGTTCGGGACCGAAGTAGGCGTCGAACTGATCCCAGGCATAGCGCATCGGGGTAAAGCAGTAGCAGAGATGGCGAGTTCGCCCGGGCGTGACCACCGATTTGGCCGCGCAGTGGCTGGTGCTGATGACGAGGTCCACGTCGTCGAGGTCGAATTGCTCGATGGCGGTAGGAAAGAGGGGGAGCAGCGAGCGGTAGTAGTGCCTCCCCCCAGGGAAACGTTGGAGGAAGGACGTGCGTACTCCTCGTCCGGTGATTGCTGAAGACGCCGACCCACTCACGTGGAGCAGTGCGAAGCGCTCAGCCTCCGGGTAGAGCTCACAGATCGCCTCGAGCGCGCGCTCGCCTCCGCGCATCCCTGTAAGCCAGTCATGGACCAAGGCTACCCGCGAGTCCGGCGGGCCGGGCGAGGACGACGGAGGCGTCATGCAGCGCCCCCGACCTCACGGTAGATGGCCATTACACGACGGACCGAGGCCTCCCACGAGAAGTGGCTGGCGCGTTTGCGTCCTCGAGCGATCAGCCGGGCCCGGACATCTTCGTCGGACAGAATCTGCGCCATGCCGTCAGCAATGGCCTGCGGATCGTATGGGTCGATCAGTAGGGCTGCATCGTCGACCACCTCTGGAAGGGACGAGACGTTAGAGGTGAGCACCGGCGTGCCCGACGCCATCGCCTCGAGAGGAGGAAGGCCAAAGCCCTCGTAGAGCGACGGAAAGACGAACGCGTCGGCCAGGTGGTAGAGCGAGGCGAGGGTCTCCGAGCTCTGGAATCCGAGGAAACGCACATATTTGTGCAGATTGAAGCGATGAACCGCTCGACGGAGTCCTGCGTACCGCGAGACCTCCGAGCCTGTGATGAGGAGCTGGATGTCCCCGAATCCTTCGCTTCGCAAGCGAGCAAACGCGTCGATGAGTCGCTCCAGGTTCTTGTGGGGTTTGATATTGCCGGAGTAGAGGAGGAAGCGGCCTTGCAACTGGTACCGCTCCCGCACTCGATCCATCTGTCCAGTGTTCGCGGGCTTGCTGAAGCGAGAATCGATCGCGTTGTAGGTAACGTCCACCTTGTTGTCTGGGATGGGAAAGAACCGAAGAATGTCCCGTTTCGATGCCTGGGATACCGTCAGGATGCGCGCCGAGCGGTTTGCTGCTAGCCAGAAGAAGAATCGAGCATACAGATGCGCCAGCCGTCCGGGCAGATACTGCGGGAACATCAAGTGAATGCAGTCATGAATAGTGACGATGCTGCGGCATGGGGTCAGAGCCGGCAGAACGTAGTGCGGCGAATGAAACAGGTCGGCCTTTACTCGAGCTAACGCTAGAGGAACAGTCAGCTGCTCGGAAAGAGAATAGCTGGCTGAAGGGTCGGGGACGGGTCTGAAGTTAGGACCGAGCTGTTCAAGCGATTCGCAGTCGCGACGCTGGCAGAGGAGTACAAACTCCATATCGCCGTCCAGGCGAGACAGCGAGTGCACCAGGTTTCGAACGTAGGTGCCGATTCCGAAATCGTGAAGCTTTCTTACGTCTATGGCGATCCGCATCGCTCTGGAGAATTGTACCTCTCCGGCTCAGAACCCGCTCTCCTGAGGTGGCGGAAGCTGACCGCGGAGCCACAGGTATAGGCGCAACAAGATGTGGTAGCGGGGATGGTGTTTGGCGTAGAACGCAAGGTGACTCCGCCGATACGCCTGCTGGGCTCTTTCAGGGTTATGCTGGCGGGCACGGCCCCGTCGATGCCGGATCTCGATCTCAGGTGCAAAGACGACGCGGCGGCCCCGGGCACGAATCGACGCGCAAAGGTCAACGTCTTCGGTATACAGAAAGAAGCGCTCGTCAAGCCCGCCTACCGCGTCGAGCGCGGCGCGTGAGACCAGCAGACAGGCGCCGCTGACCCAGTCGACGTAACGCCGCCTAGCGGCTTGCCGGCGGGCGAGCCAGGAGAACGGTGCCAGGCGCCGGGCGTGCCCGGCGACGAGGAGCTTCTGCCATAGCTCGGCGAGCGGGGTGAGCATCGCGCCAAACGAGATTTCCAGCTGTCCCTCGTCGTCGACTAGCCTCGGCCCGACCACTGCCGACGCCGAGTCCTGCTTGAGCACGGCGACAAGCCGGTCAACCGCACCGGCATGCACCGCCGTATCAGGGTTCAAGAGCAGAACAAGTGAGCTGTCGGTTTGGGTGAGTCCGCGGTTGACCGCGCTGGCGAACCCTAGGTTTGCCTCAGCCTCGACGAGGGCAACCTCGGGCCAGGTGTTCCGAATCAGCTGGGCACTTCCATCCGATGAGGCGTTGTCGACCACGAGGATCTCGTGGGAGACAGCCGGGGGGGTGGCCGTCAAAGAGGAAAGGCAGGCATGAAGGTCTGCCTTGGTATTGTAGCTGACGATGATGATGGCCAGGTCGCTCATTGCCGGCCAGCCTTCTGTAGAACCTCCAGAGTCTCAGCGGCTGCCCGGTGCCACGTGAAGAGCGGGAGCCGTGCGGCGGCGGCGCGTAGAGCGCGCTGCCGCGCCTCCTCATCGTGCAGGAGCGTCAGGAGCGCCGCGCCGACGGCGTCCTGATCGTTTACGGGAACACGCCAGGCAGCATCACCATACAACTCGCGGGCCACGGGCGTGTCGCCGACCACCACCGGGACGCCGGCCGCCATTGCCTCAAGCGGGGGAAGCCCGAAGCCCTCGTACTCGGAGAGAAACACGAAGACGCTGGCTCGCTGGTAGAGGCTCTGGAGCTGCGCCTCGTCGATGTAGTCGCATACCCGCACGCGACTTCCTACGCCCGCGCGCTCGGCGAGAATGACGGGGTTCTCTGGAGGGTGAGTGCGATTGGCTCCCACCAGAACCAGCTCAGCGGAGGGCTGCCTGTCTGCAATGCTGGCGAACCCAGAAATGAGCGCGGGGATGTGGCGCCGGTTGAAGATGGACCCGACGAATAGGACCAGTGGCGCCCGGATGCTGTCACGGTTCACAGCGCGCACGTTCACGCCTGACCACACTACACGCACCCGGTCCGCGGGAGTTCGGTAGTGGGACACAAGCTCGTCGCGGGTGAAGCCCGACACGCAAATAATTCGGGTGGCGACGGCGGCGGAGAGTTGGGTTAGCCAGCGCCGACGTAGCCCCTCGCGCCAACCGAACCATTCAGGATGACTTTCGAAGCTTATGTCATGCACCGTCAGCACGACAGGCATCGGTACTCGAAGCGGAGCGGTATAGCCAGGGGCAAAGAGAACGTCTGGTTGATCGAGCCGTAGGGCGCGGGCGAAATCGCGCTGCTCCCACCAGACGTCACCAGAGCCGAGGACCGGACGATAGGAAAAAGGACCCCGGTCGCGGTCGAATGGGTCACCGAGGATTTCAGGGGTGTCGCCGGGGACATGGGCGTAGAGCTCGAACCGATAAGGCGCGTCAGCCGGTAGGGTCGCCCACTGAGCACAAAGTTCGGCTAGGTAGCGGCCAACCCCCGTGCGTTGGCCGAGGAGCTCGCGCGCGTCAACTGCGATCCGCATCAGGTGCCTCGCCGCGGCGTCGCTTATAGGCTTCGTGATAAGCGCCCAAGAGCGCGGTGGCCGATCTAGCCCAGCGAAACCGAGTGGCCTGGGCGACGCCGGCCTTTACGAGGCGGGCATAACGCTCATGGTCGTCAAGTAGATTGGCCATCGCTGCGGCAAGAGCGTGGGTGTCCTCGGGATCGACGATGACCCCGGCCTCTCCGACGACCTCAGGAAGAGAGCCTCGATTTGAGACGACCACGGGGACCCCGACGGTCATAGCCTCAAGAACCGGGATACCGAATCCCTCGTCGAACGACGGCAGGACCAGCATCACAGCTGACTCGTATAGCTTGCGAAGCTCGGTCGGCTGGACGTAGTCGAGTCGACGGATAACCCCATCTTCTCCCTGTGCCTCGAGCTCGGGAATCGGGTCGGGGCCGGGTTCTCCGGCGAGCACGAGCGGTGGGGCATCTTTTCGCCCGGCCCGCAACGCCGTATAGGCCGTGATGAGGCCACCGACGTTCTTTCGGGCCCCCAGAGTGCCGACAAAGAGAATATGCCGGCCGGTTGACGATGGCGGCCGCGGAGACCACGGGGGCGCGCCGACGGGGCAGACGGTCAGGCGCTGAGGCGCGACGTTCAGACGGCGGATCACTTCGTCTGCCGTCGTTTCAGAGGACACCACGACAGCGTCGGCTCGCCGGGCGTGCGCGCGCGCTAGATCGGCGTAGTCTCGACGGATCTCCCGTACGCTACGTTCCGGATGGTCGAGAAAGTCAAGATCGTGGATAGTGACTAGCCGGGCTGCGGTACGCGACGGGATGAGCAGCGGCGACGGCGAGTGCACGACGTCGAACGGCTCCCCGGTGAACTGCTCGATAGGTGGCCACTCCCTGCGGTGCCACAACCAGTTCAGCAAGCGTCCTGGCACTCGACGATCCATCGCCGCGACACCGGATGGGGCAACGGAGCCCAGTCTGTCCTTCCAGGAACTGCTGAAGATGGTGACTCTCGGGGAGTGCGGCGCGTCGAGAGTGGCCAGCGCTTCGACCAGTCCGGCGATCCAGAACCCGGCCCCCGTACGGGCCCGAAGCGCCGGTCGGTAGTCGATCAGAATCCGCACGATCTGGGCCGGACGCGGTACGGGGAACCGCAAGGGGCGGCTGTAACGTCTTCCGGGGCCGTCGACTCCAGCAGTCGACCGATCGTAGCACAGCCAGGAGGCAGCTCACATGCCTTCGAATCCTGCAACTCCTTGTACATCAATATCTTGACAGGATTAGGGCCCCGGTGTTACGGTGAGAAGTTTTTTTCGTGGCGGCGCGCAATCTACGTCCAGCATCTGGACGTAACCGCCGGTGGGGAAGCGTGCGCAGATGAAGATCGCAGTTGCCGGCACTGGATATGTCGGCCTGGTGGTGGGGGCCTGCCTGGCGGAGAATGGTAACGATGTGGTGTGCGTCGATGTCGACGCCAAAAAGATCCGGTCCCTCCGACAAGGGCGGGTGCCGATCTATGAACCCGGTCTCGACGAGTTGGTTCGTCGAAATCAGACAGAGCAGCGCCTTCGCTTCAGCACCGCTCTGGGACGGACAACGCGTGCGGCAGAGGTCATCTTTATAGCGGTCGGCACTCCACCGGACGAGGATGGCTCTGCCGACGTCCAATACGTGCTGGGGGCGGCCCGGCAGATAGCTCGCGCGATGGACGGCTACCGCGTTATCGCGATCAAAAGCACGGTACCGGTAGGCACCGCAGCCCGCGTACGGGACACCATCTCGGAACATACCGAGCATCCGTTCAGCGTGGTCAGCAATCCGGAGTTCCTGAAGCAGGGCTCGGCGGTGAATGACTTCCTTAAGCCGGACCGGGTTGTGATCGGGGCCGACGACGAGCGCGCGGCGGAGCTGATGCGGTCCGTCTATGGACCGTTGACCCGGACCGGCGCGCCTATCATCGTCATGGACAACCCGAGCGCCGAACTGAGCAAGTACGCGGCCAATGCCATGCTCGCTACGAGAGTGTCGTTCATGAATGAAGTAGCCAACGTGTGCGAGCGGGTCGGCGCCAATGTCGACCACGTGCGGCGCGTTGTTGCCTCGGATAGCCGAATAGGCCCGTCGTTTCTGTTTCCGGGCGTGGGGTACGGAGGGAGCTGCTTTCCAAAGGATGTACAGGCGCTGGTGCGCTCCTCTCGCGACGCGGGCTACGACTTCCGGGTACTCGAGGCGGTCGAGGCCGTCAATGCCACGCAGAAGCGACGCCTCTTTCAAAAAATGACGGATGAGATCGGGGTGCTCCGCGGCAAGCGGATTGCGGTATGGGGGCTGGCGTTTAAGCCCCGAACCGACGACATGCGAGAAGCTCCGTCCATCGTGACGATCGAGGCGTTACTAACGGCAGGGGCCAAGGTGGTGGCTTACGATCCTGAAGCGCAACGCTCGGCTCGGCGCATTTTTGGCTCTCGCCTCACGCTGGCGCGTCGCAGCTACGACGCACTTAAGGGCGCCGATGCGTTGGTGATTATGACCGAGTGGAGCGAATTTCGAGAGCCCGATTTCGCGCGCATGCGTACGCTGATGCAGACACCCCTGATCTTCGACGGACGGAATCTCTTCGACACGGCGCAGATAAGCGCGCACGGCTTCGCCTACCATTCGATCGGACGCTGATGTGAGTGTCGTTCTGGTGACGGGTGGCGCGGGGTATATCGGGAGTCACGCCGTCAAGGCGCTCTGCGCTGCCGGACACGAGCCGGTTGTTCTCGACGATCTGTCTGCCGGACACCGGGCAGCTATTGGCGATACGCCGCTAGTCGAGGCGGACATCCGTGACACCGCAAGTGTTCGCGAGGCACTCCGTCGCTACCAGGTCGACGCGGTCATGCACTTCGCTGCGCTGCTGGCGGTGGGCGAATCCGTGCGGGAGCCCGCCCGGTATTACGACTGCAATGTCCGGGGTTCCCTGTCGGTGCTCCAAGCGATGGTGGCCGAGAATGTGAACCGGTTCGTGCTGTCGTCGAGTTGTGCGGTCTACGGACAGCCCGGCCTGGTCCCGATCGACGAGACGGCGCCTACGGCTCCCATTAGCGCCTACGGAGACACCAAGCTAGCGGTCGAACGGGCGCTACCCCACTACCACAACGCCTACGGACTCCGGGGCATCGCGCTCCGCTACTTCAACGCAGCCGGCGCCGACCCTGACGGCGGCTTAGGAGAAGACCACAGTCCAGAGATCCATCTCATTCCGCGCGCGATCGAGGCGAGTCGAGGTGGGGCGATTCTCTCGCTGTTCGGCGACGACTACCCGACGCCGGACGGGACCTGTCAGCGCGACTATATACACGTGTCCGACCTGGCGACTGGACACCTCCGTGCGCTGGAGGCGCTCGAGCGTCACAAGGGGGTCCGGGTCTACAACCTGGGAACGGGGCGACCGCATTCGGTGCTCCAGGTGATTGAGGCTGTCGAGCGGGTCACGGGACGACGGGTGCCACGGAGAATCGTGGAACGTCGCCCAGGTGATCCCGCCATTCTTTTCGCGGCGGCGGATCGCGTCAGGGATGAGCTCGGCTGGGCGCCACGGTTTACTGGCCTTGATGAGATCGTTGCGACGGCCTGGCGCTGGCACGACGCACACCCACACGGCTACGCTGGTTAGCCCGATCCCGTGAGCCCTTTGCTACGCCTGCTGCGTTACGCCAAACCCCACCGTGGGCGGGTGCTGGCCGCCTTGCCCGCGATGGCGGCTTACGCAGTGGCGACGACCGGTCTCGCCGCGCTGATCCAGCCGATTTTCGACGGCCTCCTACCGACGAACGAGCAACAGGGGCCGACGGGTATTGCGGCGTTAGCCGAGCCGGCACTAAGTGCCTTGCTGCCCGAGGGCGATGACGTCGCGCTCATCTCGGTCCTCCTGATCGGGTTCTACCTTGTCAAGGGGGCGGGTGCGTATTTCTCGGTATACCTGATGGCCGATGCAGGCCAGCGGCTAGTGCACGATCTTCGGAGCGAGCTCTTCGGGCATATCCTGGGACAGTCAACTGCCTTCTTTGGCCGGCGCCAGACGGGCCAGCTGCTGAGCCGAATCACAAGTGATGTGACCCGCGTGCAGCAGGTGGTCTCGGAAACCTTTGGCGACCTGTTACGGGAATCGCTAGCCATGGTGGGGTACACCATCTTCCTGCTGTATGTGGACGCACGCCTCGCGCTAGTGTGCATGACCGGTGCACCACTAGTGGTCTACCCGCTAGTTCGGCTGGGACAACGGGTGCGCCGGAGCACCCGGCGGGGCCAGGAACATATCGCACATCTGTCGCACCTGACGGTCGAGGCGTTCACCGGGCACAAAATCGTCCAGGCATTCGAGGCCGAGGCGTTCGAGCGCCAGAAGTTCGTCGACGCGTCCGAGCGTCTCTACCGCACGAACATGAAGGTCACGAGCACCTTGTCGGCATTGCCTCCTTTGATGGAGCTGTTGGGCGGCTTCGCAGTGGCCGGCGTGCTCTGGTATGGCAGTCGCGAAATCGCGTCGGCGGATCTTAGTCCGGGGCAATTTACCTCGTTCGTGGCCGCGCTCCTGTTAATGTACGGACCGATAAAGAAGCTCAGCAGGGTCAACGCGAGCATTCAGGGCGCGATCGCAGCGGCCGAACGGATCTTCGAGACCCTCGACGTGCATACCGAAACGGCGGACCTCCACGGGGTAATCGCTCTTCCTCCCCTGAGAGAGCAGATCGAGTTTCGAGGGGTTACGTTTCAATATCAGGATGCGGACGAACCGGTATTGCGCGGCGTGTCCTTTACCGTCAAAGCGGGACAGGTAGTGGCAGTCGTAGGTCTGAGCGGCGCTGGGAAGACCACGTTGGTGAATCTTGTGCCGCGGTTCTATGACGTTACAGCGGGAGCCATCCTAATCGACGATCTTGACCTTCGCCAGGTGAGCTTGGCCTCGTTACGTAAGGCGATTGGCATCGTAACGCAGGATACAATTCTGTTCGACGCATCGATCGCCGAGAACATCGCATATGCCGCGCCCGAAGCAGATCGGGCGGCGATCGAGGCGGTGGCGAAGGCGGCGCATGCTCACGAGTTCATCGTGGAGTTGCCTGATGGCTACGACACCATGATCGGAGAACGGGGGCAGCGGCTGTCTGGAGGGCAACGGCAACGATTAACTATTGCCCGCGCGCTGCTCAAGAACTCGCCTGTCCTGATCTTCGACGAGGCTACCTCCGCACTCGATGCCGAGTCGGAGCTTCTGGTTCAGGACGCGTTAGCGAAGCTCCTGGCGAATCGGACGGCCTTTGTGATCGCTCACCGCCTTTCTACGATCCGGCGCGCCGACGCGATCATCGTCCTCGAGGAGGGGCGGGTCGTGGAGAGTGGTCGGCATGAGGAGCTGCTGGCGCGACCAAGTAGCAGCTACGCCAAGCTGTACGCCACGCAGGTGTTCGACTCTACTCCTCGCGCAGTCGACGCTGTTCGTCGTGGGTCTGAGGGCGCATCCGCTGCGGCCGTATCGAAGGAACGGTGAATCGGATGGTGTCATCGTGCTGAAGTCCATGACCGGCTTTGCCTCCCTGAGCCGCGAACACGAGCTTGCGACGGTGGGCGTCACTGTTCGGAGTGTCAATCACCGCTATCTGGATGTACAGGTGCGGGTGCCCTCGTCGCTGGCGCGGCTAGAGACTTCGCTCCGAAACCTGGTTCAGCAGGGCGTCGGACGCGGGCGGGTAGAGTTGGCCGTTACTATCCGGGCGCTCCAGACGCCGACGGTGGCGGTCTCCTTGAACGAGCCGCTGGCTGAGGCGCTGACCGCTGCTGTGGAGGCAGCCCGCGAGAAGGGACTTGTCGAGGGCCGACTGACTTCGGGTGACTTACTGCGTTTCCCGCAGGCCGTAATCGTTCAGGAGCAGGAGGCGACGACGGCTGCGCGCGAGGCGCTGGAGACGGTGGTCACGGAAACGGTTTGCTCTGCGCTAAGGGAACTCGACACGATGAGAAAGCGGGAGGGAGAGTTCTTGGCCAACGACCTCGCCTCGCGCTGCGAGACTCTGGCGCATCTCGTCAGGCAGTTCGAGACTGCCGCGGCGGAGGGCGCGGAAGACTTGCGCCAACGACTTCATCAGCGGCTGAAGGATTTACGGTTAGACACGCCCGGGGTCGACGGCGAGACCCTGTCGCAGGAGTTGGTGAAATACGCTGCGCGCTCAGACGTAAGCGAAGAGCTCACCCGTCTGCGGGGGCACCTGGCCCACTGGAGCGGACTTGTGAACGGGGACGAACCATGCGGCCGGAAGCTGGACTTTCTGTTGCAGGAAATGAACCGTGAGGTAAATACGCTCGGCGCGAAAAGTGAAGGCGCCGGGATCAGCGAACTCGTGGTCGCTGCAAAGGCGGAGTTGGAGAAACTCCGCGAACAGGTGCAGAACGTCGAGTAGGGCGCGATGACGAGTTCGAAGTTGGCGAAGAAGGGTACCTTGTTTGTAGTGTCCGCCCCGTCTGGGACGGGCAAGACGACGCTTATAAGGGCGGTCGTGCCCAGGGTGCCAAACCTCGTCCTGTCGCGCAGCTATACCTCGCGCCCGGCGCGGCCCGGCGAACGAGACGGCGTCGACTATCATTTCATTTCAAGACGTCAGTTTGAGTCGCGCCGCGCCGACGGTGGGTTCCTGGAGTCGGCGGAGGTATTCGGCCATCTCTATGGCACTAGTGCAGTCGACACTCGACGACATCTCGATGCCGGGCGGGATCTCGTCCTCGTTATCGACGTCCAGGGTGCTGAGCAGGTCCGGCGCCTGGAGTCGCATACGGTCGGAATCTTCGTCTTGCCGCCCTCGCCGGTGGTACTGGAAGAACGGCTCCGCGACCGCAGCGGCTCGCATCTGACCGAGAACGAATTGATGCGCAGGCTGGCCGTAGCGCACCGCGAGGTCGAGCAGTTGTCTGGGTATGACTACGTTGTCGTCAACGACGAACTTGAGGCCTGTGTCGTGCAGTTGCAGGCCATCGTCGTTGCCGAGCGGGTGTCTAGGCGGGCGGCACGAGGCGAGGGCGCACGCATCGCGGAGGCCTTTAGGCAACTCGCTCGGCCTGAAGCTCCATGAGCCGTCCTATCATGCGATGATGTACACGTCATGGGACTGATCGCGCTTGGCGTCTGCGGCGGGATCGGCGCCTACAAGGCGGTAGAGGTGGCACGGGGCCTCCAGGATGCTGGTCACGAGGTGGTTGCTCTGATGACCGCGTCCGCGCGCAAGTTCGTAGGGCCGCTGACCTTCGAAGCCATTACCCGGCGCCGGGTGGTCACCGACCAGTTTGCGCCCGGAACGAACGCCGATATCGAGCACGTCTCGATCGCCTCCGAGATCGAGGCGCTGGTGGTGGCTCCCGCAACCGCGAACTGCATCGGGAAGCTCGCCAACGGTATTGCCGATGATTTCCTGACATCGCTGTATCTAGCCACCCGTTCTCCGGTCGTTGTCGCCCCGGCGATGAACAGCAACATGTTCGCGCACGAGGCGGTATCGCGGAACCTTGAAACTCTGCGCGGGCGAGGGGTCCGGATTGTCGGCCCCGGTGAGGGCTATCTGGCCTGTGGCTGGATCGGGAAGGGGCGCTTGGCAGAACCGGCGGACGTGGTGTCGGCCACTCAGGCTGCGATCCGCTCTCCCGGAGACCTGACGGGACGGACGGTGCTTGTCACGGCTGGCCCCACCTACGAGGATCTCGACCCCGTTCGGTATGTGGGGAACCGGTCTAGCGGCCGCATGGGCCTAGCCGTTTCTGAGGAGGCGGTCGCCAGGGGTGCACGCGTGGTGCTGGTCGTTGGACCGACGGCGCTCGCACCGCCCGTGGACGCCGAGGTCATCCATGTACGAAGCGCGGACGAGATGCGCGATTCCGTTCTCGCCCAGGTCGATAGCGCCGACGCAGTGATCATGGCAGCGGCCGTTGCTGACTACACGCTACGTGAAGGACGACGGGACCAAAAACTTGCGAAGGACAGCGACGGGTTAACTCTCGAACTTGTCCGCACCACTGACATTCTGTGGGAGCTGGGCCGCTGGCGAGCCGATCGCTCACACCCACTTCTGGTCGGATTCGCTGCCGAAACCCACGATGTATTGGCGCGGGCCCGAGCCAAGCTCAAGGCAAAGCAAGTTGATCTGATCGTGGCGAACGATGTGTCGCGAAGCGACGCGGGCTTCGAGGTGACAACCAACGTCGCCACGCTGATCGACCACTCTGGCCATGAAGCCCAGCCGCTGCAATCGAAGCGCGCGCTGGCCTCGGTTATTCTCGATCGCATCGAGCGACGCCTAGGCAGCTCGTCCGCCTCAGCCAAGCAGATCGATGAGCCGGCGTGACGACCTTGCCGAACATCTCCAGTTCTTCGAAGAACTGGGGGTTGCTGGGGTCAGCCGTGACCCGGCCTGGCGCCATCGCGGCTCGGGCGAGCCTCCCGTGCCAATCTCGAGGCCACAGAGCGTGCCAGTCGATGAGACTCTGGAGCTTGTCCGTGAGGATCTGGGCGACTGTGTCCGGTGTAAGCTGCAGGCGGGCCGAACTAACATCGTGTTCGGGATTGGCCATCCAACCGCTGACCTCATGTTCGTGGGAGAGGCGCCCGGGCGCGACGAAGACCGCCAGGGCGAGCCGTTCGTCGGGCGGGCTGGGCAACTGCTGACCAAGATAATCGCCTCGATCGGCCTGAGCCGCGATGAGGTCTACATCGCCAATGTCATAAAGTGTCGCCCTCCTAACAATCGCAATCCAGAGATCGACGAGATCCAGCAGTGCGAGCCGTATCTATTTCGGCAGATCGATGTGATCAAACCTAAGGTTGTGGTCGCGCTGGGCGCCTTTGCGGCCCGAACGCTCCTGCGCACCGATCAATCCATCTCTGGGCTCAGGGGACAGATCCACGACTACCGGGGCGCGCAGTTAGTGCCAACATTCCACCCCGCCTTCCTGCTCCGCAGCCCCGAGCGGAAACGCGACGTCTGGGAAGACATGAAGAAGGTGCGTTCTCTGCTCGCAGGGTGACTCTTTCTTCTGCAGGCCCTATATCGTGACGTCGAGGTCACGACCCGTCTCCGTGGTAGTTCCGGTGCCTCAGCTGGGACCACTCACCTATGAGGTGCCAGAGACGTTACCCTTTCCCCCCGTCGGGGCCAGGGTCCTGGTGCCACTTGGATCTCGCTTGCTGACGGGATGCGTGGTGCCGGCCTCTTTAGGATCGGTTGCTACCGAGCTGAGAGCGGTAATAGACGTCTTTGATTCAGAGCCGTGGCTCCCCGCGACGGTAGTCGATCTGGCGTTGTGGGTGGCCGATTACTACGCCTGTGGACCGGGGGAGGCTGTCGCCGCGGCGATGCCGCCCCGCAGTTGGGTGGTGGGCGACCGGAAGGCCCGTCTGACTAAGGCGGGGCAGTCGGCCGTTGGTGACGGGCGGCGAGGGGCGTTGCTTGACGCCTTGCGCGAGGGCGGAGCGTCCGTATCGGCGCTGGCCCGCACCCTAGGCGGCGGGACGCACGCACTGGTGTCAGGGCTTGCTGGCGAAGGCCTGGTCGAAGTAAGTCAACCGTTGCAAGGGCGCCGTTCGGCGTTTCGGCGCGCTCGAACGGCGGCGATCACCGACGAGGGCCGTACACTGCTGACGTCAGGTGGTCGTCTCGGCTCCCGTCAGAGGGAGGTGCTCGAGCGGCTCCGCGGGGAGGCCGCCGGGGTGCTTGTCACGCGTCTCGGCGTGGCGTCGGCAAGCCTCCAGAGCCTGGCCGCACGCAATGCCATTCGCGTCTGGCAAGAGGTAGTTGAGCGGGATCCCTGGGCTAACGACACGTTGCCTAGGGACGGTGGTGTCGAGCCGCCGAAGCTGACGAGCGATCAAGGCCGGGTGGTCGCGGCACTAGCCGCGGCCCTCGATGGTGGCAGCTTCGGTGTGAGCTTGCTCCATGGAGTCACCGGAAGTGGGAAGACTGAGGTCTATCTGCAACTGGCGCGCTCGGCTGTGGACATGGGTCGCCAGGCGCTGATTCTAGTGCCAGAGATCGGGCTGACCCCGGTGATTGCGAGCAGATTCCGGTCCAGGTTTGGCGAGCGTGTTGCCGTTCAGCACAGCGGGCTGTCCGATGGCGCGCGACATGACCAGTGGCATCGAATCCGCCGCGGTAAGGTGGACGTTGTGGTTGGCACGCGGTCCGCCGTGTTTACTCCGCTCGAGCGCTTGGGTCTGATCGTCGTCGATGAGGAGCACGACGGGTCGTACAAGCAGGAGGAGAGCCCCCGCTATCACGGACGAGACGTCGCAGTGATGCGCGCGAAACGATCCGGCGCGTTCGCGGTGCTCGGCTCGGCGACACCGTCGATCGAGAGCTATCAGCACACCCAAAACGAGCGCTACCAGCTTAAAACGTTGCCGCAGCGGGTCTCGGCGCGTCCTCTTCCGCGGGTCCATGTGGTGGACATGCGCGACGAGTTTGCCGAGAGGGGGCCCGACGTTGTGCTGTCGTCCGCGCTGGAGCGGGGCCTGGCGGGCCGTCTGGAACGCGAAGAACAGGCGCTCGTGCTGCTCAACCGTCGTGGCTTCGCCACCACCGTGTTCTGCCGGCAGTGTGGTCGGTCAGTCGAGTGTCCGAACTGCACGGTCTCGCTGACGTTCCATCGTCGAGACAATCTGGCCCGGTGTCACTACTGCGACTATTCACGGTCCCGTCCGGGTGTGTGTCCTGCCTGCGGGGGCGGATTCCTCGAACAGAGCGGTTTTGGCACCGAACGCGTCGAGGCCGAGATCCAGGCCCTCAGTCCGAGCGCGCGGATCGGACGCTTGGACAGGGACACGGTCAGGCGACAGGGGGCAGCGGCGGAGTTGCTGCATCGATTCGCCGGTGGCGAGCTTGATGTGCTAGTTGGTACCCAGATGGTTGCTAAAGGGCATGACTTTCCGCGGGTCACCCTGGTAGGGGTCGTGTCGGCGGACGTGGGACTCGGGCTCGCCGATTTTCGAGCCGCGGAGCGGACGTTCCAGCTGTTGACCCAGGTGGCCGGACGGGCCGGCCGAGGCGAGATTCCGGGGGAGGCGATCATCCAGACCGTTCACCCCGACCACTACAGCATTAGATGTGCCTGCAGCCAGGCGTACGAGCCGTTCTTTGAGGAGGAACGGCGTTACCGGTCAGCGATGCGCTATCCCCCCGAGGTGGCCCTCGTCAGCGTTGTCATCCGAGCAAAGACTGCGGCGCAGGCCATGGACGATGCCGGCACACTGGCAAGTCGATTGCGACAGCAGCCGAGTCACTATGAGGTGCTGGGTCCAGCGCCAGCGCCACTGAGCCGGCTGCGGGGCCAGCACCGCGTCCAGACGCTGGTAAAAGGGCCACAGCGGCGGGAGATGCGCGAGGCGATCCAGGCAGTATTCTTAGATCTGCCAGAGATCGGCCGACGGGCCGTGGTCGACGTGGATCCGGTCTCGATGCTCTAGTCGTAGGGCTAGGGTGCGGCTGTGATCTCGATGGGAGCCGGGGTGAAGCACACAACGAACATAAAGAGTGCGAAAAGGGCGACCCAGAGGCGCGAGCGGTCGAGGGGAATATGATGATCGAGCGTTCGGGGATGTCGTGGGCCGAAGGTTACCAGCATCAGCGTCATGAGCGCCGCCCATAAGATCCAGCTCGTCGAATAGAACGCCAGCCCTACAACAATAACCGCGGTCGAGAGGGTGAGCAGCGTTGAGCGTGAGCCGAGTGCGGCGTAGGAAATGTGTCCGCCGTCGAGCTGCCCGATTGGAAATAGATTTAGCGCTGTCGCGATCAGGCCGAACCAGGCCGCGAACACCATAGGATGCTCATAGAGTTGGTAGCCCTCGACAAGCTCACTGCTCCAGCTTAGCCAAATGGCAAACTGATAGAGCAGGGGCTGTCCCAGATCAAGCTGGATGAACTCGTCAGGGATGGGGATTGTGCGAGTCGGCAAGACCAGAGACAGCGAGAGTCCGATAAAGAGCGCCGGGACCGCAACCGCGAACCCGGCAATAGGACCGGCCACCCCGATATCGAACAGCATCCGTTTGGTTGGGATTGGCTCGCGGATACGAATAAAGGCTCCCAGCGTACCTGTCAGAAAGGGAGCGGGCAGGAAATATGGGATGGATGCGTCGACGCGATAGTATCGGCATGCATAGTAGTGGCCTAATTCATGGGCGCCGAGAATGGTTAGGATCGTGACGCTATACCAGAGCCCGTGCCACAGCGTGGTCGGTGCGGCGCCTGGTTCGAACGCGAGCGCGAAGCCTTCGTAGTGCAAAGCCCCAAAGAAGGTTGTGCTGCCGATGGTTAGGAGGAACAAGAGCAGATTGAGCCACGGCCGACCGCGCCTTCGGGGGAGCATCGGGGTGGGGGTGAGCTCCGGCAGCGTTGGCGGAGAGCCAGTGAAAGGCTGCGCCCCGCCGCGGACCTCGTGATACCAGGGAGGGATTGGCGCCGGCGAGCGGGAGTGATCCAAGACGGGGTGAGGGCTAGCCGCCGATGTTCTGGAGGTCCTTGCCCGGCTTAAAGCGGATGGTGCGGCCCGGTGGAATACGAACTTCTTTCCCGGTCCGAGGATTCCGGCCGATACCGCGCTTGCGTGGCTTGACCTGGAATACGCCGAAGCCGCGGAGCTCGATCCGTTCGCCACGCTGCATCGACATGCGCATGGCGTCGAAGACGGCATCCACCGCGATCTCCGCCTTCACCTTCGTGATATCAGCGAGCTTGGAGACTTCGTTCACGATGTCGACCTTGATCATGCAATTAGGCTCCGGGCGTCGGTAAGCATCATAGGTACTGACACTTACGGCTGTCAACCCATCGACGGCCTGCCACCCGAGACCCCAGCGCATGCCTCGAACCTCCGCTTTAGCCTCCGGCCGGGTCGCCCTCGTGGGCCGACCTAACGTGGGCAAGTCAACTCTATTCAACCGACTGACTGGCGGTCGGCGGGCGATTGTGACCGCGGTGGCCGGTACCACCCGCGACGTGCTGGAAGGTGAAGTGGAGTGGCAGGGGCGACGGTTCAGCCTGATTGATACTGGCGGCGTGGTGGGAGCAAGTGAGGACCCGATGCAGGAGGCCGTAGCTGCGCGGGGACGAAGGGCAGCCGATGGGGTCGACATGGTGATCTTCGTAGTGGCCGGACCAGAAGGACCTGTACCGGCCGACGAGGAGATTGCGGCAGAGTTACGCACGCTTGGCGCGCCGGTACTGCTGGCGGTCAACAAGATGGACGATCGGCGGTCCGAAGGACACCTCGCCGAGTTTTTTCGGTTCGGACTCGAACCGCTAGTGGAGATCGCGGCTGAACACGGGCAAGGCGTTGGGGATCTACTCGACCTGGTCGTCGCCCAGCTCCCAACGGGTTCCACCTGCGCCTTGCCTGGGCCGGAGCCTGAGGCGCCCAAAATTGCAGTGGTGGGACGCCCCAATGTCGGGAAGTCGTCTCTCGTTAATCGGTTGCTGGGTCAAGACCGTGTCATGGTGAGCAGCACCCCCGGGACCACGCGGGATGCGATCGAAGACACGCTCCGCTGGCATCGTCAGCAGTTTCGTCTCGTGGATACCGCGGGCATTCGCCGCCCAGGTCGCGTGTCGCGGGGCGGGAAGGTCGAGTCTGTCAGCGTGGTACGCGCGCGGCACGCGATGGAGGAGGCTGACGTCGCAGTGCTCGTTGTCGATGCAGCCGGCGGAACTGGAAAGCGCGACGCCGCTATCGCGGGAGAGGCCGAGAAGGCCGGTTGCGGTGTCGTCCTGGCAGCCAACAAGTGGGACCTTGTCAAAGGACGGGGACCTGAGTTTGTCAAGGAATTCGACCGCAAGCTCAGGGATGTCTTGAAATTTGTCGAGTACGCGCCGATCGTCCATCTTTCGGCGCTAACCGGCGAACGGGCTCACAAGGTGCTGCAGTTGATTGACGAGGTGGGACAGGCCCGGCGTACGAAAGTAACCACGGCGGCACTCAATAAGGTCATCGAGCGCTCCACGGCGCGGCAGGCTCCGTCTGGGGCGCGAAAGGGGACCATCCGCGTGCGTTACGCCGTGCAAAGTGGAATCGCCCCTCCGACCTTTACCTTGTTCACCAGTCGGGGCGAACGCCTCCACTTCTCCTACGAACGGTATCTGCGAAAACAGTTGCGCGCGGCGTTCGGATTTCTCGGATCTCCGATCCGGCTTAAGGTACGCGGGCGGCGGTGAGCCGGAGACGGAGTGTATACTGAGGCGGTTCAAATCCCGGCGATGGCGACAGAAGTCAAGATTCCAGACCGCGCGGTATTCAAGTCCGCTGAGGTCTGCACCATCGCTGAACTGCAACCCTACGTGCTGCGTTCCTGGGAATCCGAGTTTCCCGATTTAGGTGTTCAGAGGAAGGGGAGTCGGGCGCGGGTTTATAGACGCGGAGATCTGGAGCAGGTGCTCCGAATCAAGGCGCTGATCCTGGATGAAGGACTAACGCTGGGCGCGGCGCGTCGCAAGCTACTCAACGAACGACCGGACGGCGAGACAGCCGTCGAGCAGCAGGAGTTCGACGATCTGATCGGTGCCGACACCATAACCCGTCTGGAGGGAGTCAAGACCGGGCTAAAAGAGCTCTTGGCACTGCTCGACAGCGGACGGAAACCGGAGACAGAGGTGACAGAGCAACCCGCCCGTCGGGTCCGTAAGCGAGAGTCCAAGAAGTAGGCGTGCGTCGGGATGTGGCGCAGTCTGGTAGCGCACCTGACTGGGGGTCAGGGGGTCGCTGGTTCAAATCCAGTCATCCCGACCAATAAAGGTAGGGGTCAACTGCACATCGCGGTTGGCCCTTTGTTCTTGTCTGGCACTTTGTGGCCGGTTTGTGGCCATTCTGCCTCGGCTGAGCACGGCAAGGACACTTCGTTGTAACGACCACACCGCGGGACCCGATGGTCGGTTCTCTCGGACGCGCACACGGGGTATTAGTCCCCTTCACCAGGACAAACAATGGCAAACGGTACGATCAAGCGGTTGGTAAGCGACAAGGGTTTCGGATTCGTGGCGGCGGACGGGGAGGAGACCGAGTACTTCTTCCACCAGTCTGCCTGCAACGGCATCCGCTTCGACGAGCTCCACGAAGGACAGACGGTGACGTTTGACCCCAGCCAGGGACCGAAGGGTCCGCGAGCTGAGAACGTCCGACTCCCATAGGCCAGGTCGGCGCACAGCCGACTTGTGACGGTTCCGGAGGGCTGGGGAACACTCCCCGGCCCTCGCACGGCCAGCTTGAGTCGAGCGTGACCTCGGCTGGGCGTGGTCGTCTGAGTTCAGGCGCTCGTCAGCGGCAGCCTCGTCGCGACGCGTCTGTCTTGACTGTAGGCCGCTAGCTCAACTGGCAGATCAGCTGACTCTTGATCAGCGGATTCGGGGTCCGAGTCCCTGGCGGCTCACCACTTTTCTTCAATAAAACCGGCCATCGGTGAGTTACAGGCCTTGGCGAATGGAGGCAGTGCTCCCGCACAGGCCCAACTTGGGTTCATGTACTCGAGCGGCCTCGGGGTATCGGAGGACCACGCCGAAGCAGTGCGCTGGTCTCGCCTGGCGGCGGACCAAGGACTAGCCCGCGCGCAACACAACCTCGGGGTTCATTATCGCGACGGCCTCGGGGTCCCGCAGGACGACGTGCAGGTCCACATGTGGTCCAATCTCGCGGCCTCACGATTGACCGGTGATGATCGGGAGACGGCCGCCGAGTTACGCGACCGCGTTAGAGCAGGATGACGCCCGAGCAGGTCGCCGAAACGCAGCGCCTTGTCCGTGAGTGGGACGAGGCGCACCCTCGGTAGGAGCGGCGTCTGCTCTCAGGTTATTTTCTCTTTGAGAGGTTTCTATGGCCATTAGGTTCGCCTTTCTGCGCTCAACTAAGGACGCCGGCGTTGGGATGCCTGGAAAGACCTAGGCCAACCAGATCGAGACACCAAGGTCACTCCTCGTGCGACGGAGAGACCGCGCTGTCCAGCTTAGCGTCCGTGAAGGATGTCCGGACTACGGTTCCGGGCTCAGCTCGAGTTCGGACCCGGGACGGATGCGCCCGGTTTCATCCCGGATGTCGGTCCGGAGGGTCGGCGCATCCGGACCACCCACGCCGATCCGCACCGTCCCGAAGTTGAAGATATCCCCCTCTGCGTAGAGCACAACCGGGTGTAACGTCGGATCGAGCTCAGAGGGCGCCGCCCGGCGAACCGCGCTCAGCGGCCCGCTGACCAGCTCGTGGAACAGGAGCAGGTCGCCGTCGCCATCGAAGTCCTGCTCGTAGCGGAACTGCGACGCGAAGTG
>DEAA01000082.1:24882-45327 GCA_002346545.1 Acidobacteria bacterium UBA2994 | reverse complement strand
GTCGCAAGATACACTACTAGCTGCCTTAACGCCCCTATCAAGTCTGACCAAGGAGGACGGGAACGTGCTCAGCATCAAGCCGTGGTTGGCCGCCGTTATCGCGCTGGCGCTTGGAACGCCAGCCTGGGCTCAACTGGCCGTCCCCGATGACGCCGGTATCGTCTACGGGCATGTGCACTTCAACGTGTCCGATATCGACGAGCACGAGCGCATCTGGGTGGAACACTTCGATGCGACGCCATTCCGGAGAGGACGGCTGCGAGGGGTGTGGACGCCGGGGACCTTGATCGCCTTTACCGAGCAGACCCCGACTGGCGGCTCACAGGGGTCGGTGATGGATCACTACGGGGTCAAAGTGCGGAACACCGAGGCGTGGCTCGAGCGGTGGAAGGCCGCTGGCTACACGGTGGATTCGGAGTTCACTGGGGCGGAGGGGCATCACAACGCCTATGTGACGCTCCCTGACGGCGTGCGGGTCGAGCTACAGGAAGACCAAATGCTGCCGGTGGAGGTCGAAGCCTACCACGTGCACTGGTTCACGCCCCAGTTCGACGAGGTGCTCGACTGGTACGGCGAGATGTTCGGGCTCGAGCGGCTGCCCCGCGGCCGAATCGAGACGACAGCGAACGTGCCGGGGATGAACCTGAGCTTTGGGAACACCCAGGGTGAGCACGCTCCCAGCGAGGGTCGCGCGATCGATCACGTCGGCTTCGAGGTCGACGATCTGCGCGCCGTGGTTGAGTCGCTCAAGGCGAAGGGCGTGACCCTTGACCGCGACTATACCGAGCTCGACGAATTGGGGCTGAAGGTCGCGTTCCTCACCGACCCATCGGGCGTCCGCGTCGAACTCACCGAGGGGCTCGATGCGTACGAAGGCGCTCGGTAGCGTGCGCTAGTTGACCCAAGCCGCGCTGAGTGCGGCACGGTCCAGCGCTTCGCCCCGCAGATAGACATCCACGATCGAGCGGGTGTTGGTGATGTCGTCGAGCGGGTTCGCCTCGAGCACGACGAAGTCGGCTCGCTTGCCAGGCTGCAGGGTTCCCTGATCGTCGAGACCGAGCAGATTCGCGGAGTTGGCGGTGGCCGCTACCAGCACTTCCGCGGGTGACATCCCAGCGCGCACCATATCTTCCATCTCGGCATGCGGGCTCCAGCCGGCTCCGCCATCGGTGCCAAAGGCGATGGTGACACCCGCCTCGTTCAGGCGGGTCAGGTTGCGGGCCTGGATGCCGAACGCCTCCTGGGCGTCGGGCTGGTCTACCGATCGAGCCTGCATTTCGTCAAGCTGATCCGCGGGAATGGTTCCGCTTATCCAGCCGAGGTCGGTGGCTACCCCGGCGCCGGGGAGATTTGGGACCAGCACGACGTGGGGACGATCCTCGAACATCGCTAAGACATCCTCGTCGACGTCCATGTCTCGAATGCCGTGCGCGAACGCGTCGATCCCTGCTTCGAGCAGCCCTTTGGCGTCTTCTAGGCTGTAGACGTGGGCGGTTACTTTCAGCCCCTGAATGTGCGCTTCGTCGATGACGGCGCCATAGAGCTCAGGCGTGAGCTTGTCGAACTGATCGCCCCGATCATCAACCCAGATCTTCACCATCTCGACGTCCTGCGTGCCGAGCTCACGCACCGCCGCGCGCGCTTCCTCTTCGGTCGTGATCCAGCTCGGGACCTCCGTACGTCCGGGCTCGGGGGCCGTGATGCCGCGGCCGACAGTGTGATAGTCGGCGGCGCCTCCGACTGGGTTCGATTGAAGATCGAACGCGACGTTACTGACGCCACGTCCCAGGCTGAGCACCGCACCTACACCGTAGTAGGCCTTGCGTTGCAAGTCTTCGATGAGTGGCTCGCGCTCGTCCTCCCGCAGATGAACATGGGTGTCGATGATGGCCGGCATGACCGTCCGTCCGGAGAGGTCGACCCGTTCGGCGCCGTCGGGCACCGTCACCGTATTGGAGGGGCCGACCGCCAGAAGCCGGTCCTCCTCGACCAGAAGCGTGCCGCTATCGAGCACCGTACCGTCCCCGACGATAATCCGAGCTCCCTCGTAGGCGATGGCGTCGGTGGCGGCCGGCTCAGGTTCTGCCGGCGGAGTTCCGCCACAGGCGGCCGCCATCAAAAGCGGTAAGAGGGCGACACAGAGCAGCGTACGCCGAGCGGATCGATGCGACATCACGTCCTCCTTAAAGGCACTCGCGCGGAAAGAGACGTCGCGGGTGTCCGTAAGCTCGTCAGAGGGGAGCACCGCTCTGACGGCTAGTCATGGACGAAGCTCGCGGCCCTCGAGCTCGAGCTTCCGCGCGCCGGCGAGGATCCCGTGCAGTCCGATGTTTCCCTCATGACAGGCGTACTCGAAGAGCGGTCCATCGGTGCGGCGGAACGGCATCATGACCGTGAATGGAGCGGTATACACGGTCGGGTCGGTGACCGTGTACTCGTAGGTTACCCGGTCGCCGTTGATGCGCGTGATTCGCTCGACGAGGTGTTTGTTCGGGCTCGTGCCCCGGCTCTCGCCACCCCGGAAGTTGGTGGTCTCGATGACGAAGGTCGCACCCTCCCAGTGACCGCGGGACACGCCGGAGAACTGCTTGAACGGCGGTTTGTGATACTCGCGGTCGATTGGAATGATGCGCGCGTTGTGCACCATCTCATTGAGAATGACCACGTGGTCCGGCGTCTGGAAGATCATCACGTTGTTGTTGTACGCACCCGACGACATCGGTGGACCCGCGTTGAAGCCCATGATGCAACGGTCGAAGAGGTGACGGCTCTCATAGGAGTTGTAGCGGGCCGCGTTCCGCTCCTCACGGGTGGGGTTTGGCATGTGCATGTTGCGCGTCCGCTGCACACGGGCCGGTAGGCGGCCGTTGGGTGGATCGATGACCAAGGAGGTCCGTTTGTCGTCAGTCAGGTCGACGCCTCGCTCATACCAGAACTCGTTGTAGGAGAGCACACCTCCCTCCGCGCGAGGCTGATAGCCAGCGCTCCGGGCACCCGACTCGGGGTCGAACAGGTCCCGGTTCTGTCGAGTGCGTTCCGAGGCTTCGAAGGAGGCTGCGGTCTCGGCGTCCAGCGTCTCGAGTTCGGCGAACTGCTCCGGGCGCTGGAACGGCGTCAGCGTACGGAACGTGAACGTACCCGAGATGTCCGGGTCTCCGTGCGGACGACGCATTCGCACGTCATCCTGGGCGGCGGCCGGTGCCGCGATGAGGAGCGCAAATGTCAACAAGACGAACTGGTTGGGTCTCATCATGATCGCTGAGCGTAGCGTGGGGCTTGCCCAGATGCAACCGACCGATGGACTCCAGGCACGGGCGTTCACCGTTCGGGTGTGGGGAGAAACGCCTCCCGTCGGGCGTCGGCTTCCGCGCGCTCGGCAGGCGACAGACGCGCCTCGATGACCTGGAGTCCCTGCAGGGCGCTGCTGCGGGCTTCGCCGGTGGCTCCGGCGGCCGCGAGACTGAGCCAGGTGTGGGCCCGCACGAGGTCCTGCGGCACGCCGTCACCGTTGGCGTACATCACCCCGAGACTCTGCTGCGCACCGGGGTCGCCCTGAACGGCGGCTCGAGTGAACCAGCGAGCTGCCTCGGCCGCCTCCCGGGCCACGCCGATGCCGCCGTCGTAGCTCAGCCCGAGGTTTACCTGGGCCCGGACGAACCCCTGGTCGGCGGCCTTACGCATCCAGCGGATCGCCTCGGGGATATCGCGCGCTACACCCCGGCCGTTGAAGTACATGTTCCCGAGGGCGAATTGCGCCTCCGGGTCGTCTTGCTCAGCCGCCCGCCGGATCCATCTAACCGCCTCGACGTCGTCCTCTGCGACGCCGATGCCCGAGTCGTAGAGATAGCCCAAGGTGACCTGCGCCGAGGGATCGCCCTGGTTGGCGGCTGCGCGATACCAGCGGGCCGCGATCGCGGGGTCCTGATCGATGCCCACGCCGTGCTCGAACATACTGGCCAGGGTGACCTGGGCGAGGGGATTGCCTTGCCGGGCGGCAAGCTCCACCCACCGGGCGGCTTCTATCCGATTGAGCGGGACGCCCCGGCCGTTGAAGTGCATCTGGCCGAGATTGAACTGCGCTTCGGCGTGGCCTTGGTTGGCCGAGTGCTCGTACCAGACCACCGCCTGGGTGTCGTCTCGGGCCACTCCGGTGCCGCGGGCATACATCCGACCCAGGCGGAATTGAGCCTCCCAGTGGCCTTGGTCGGCCGCTGCACGATACCACCGCACTGCCTCGGCATCGTTCTCCTCGACGCCGAGACCGGCGTCGTAGCGGAGACCTAGACCGTGCTGGGCGGGGGCGTATCCCTGCTCCGCGGCAAGGTGGTACCAGCGCGCGGCTTCATGGTCATCTTGCGGCACGCCGCTGCCGGTGACGTGTAGCCGTCCAAGATTGAATTGGGCCGCAGCGTCTCCGGTTTCGGCTCGGCTGCGGAGTTCTGCCAGGTCGCGCTGCGCGTCGAGGGGCGTACAGAGGACGAGAAGGAGCAGAAGAAGAGGGAGGTTCGGGGCGCCTCGCATCACGGAGCCGGGCTGATGGGCGTGGCGTTTCGTACGCCGGCGCCCTCCACCACCGTCAGCTGCTGGCCGGCGTCAACCTCTCCCAAGTTGTCCACGTCGCCGTCCGGCCAGACAACCCGTACCGTGGCGCGTTGGGCCGACCCCAAGCCGAATGTAACCGGAAGTTCACTTTGAGACAGATAGCTGGACCCGGTCTTGACCAGGCGCCACTGCGGGGCGCCGTCAGTAGCGACCTCGATCCGGGTGCCGATGCCGTCTCTGTTTGAGTCGGTGCCTTCGACCTGGATCCTGAGTAGTTGATTGGCATTGCCGCCGTCGTTGCGCAGTAGACGCGCCGGCCCGCCGTTTGCGGTGATCACCACGTCGAGGTCGCCATCACGGTCGTAGTCGGCATACGCAGCGCCGCGTCCCACAAGGGGTGTCTCGAGGCCAGAGCCATCGGGACCGACCTCTTCGAAGCGTCCGTCTCCGAGATTGTGGAAGAGTTGCGGCTGCTGGGCGTAGTTCACCCGCGACTGCACGAGCTCAACCTGGTCGTCGAGATGGCCGTTGGCAGCGAAGATGTCCAGCCAGCCGTCTAGGTCGACGTCGAAGAAGAAGCAGCCGAAGGTCAGGGTTGGTAGGGTAGCTCGGCCCACGGCCGACCGGGGCGCGTCGTCGATGAAGAGACCGCTGCCCTCGTTGTGATAGACGGCCATCATCTGGCCGGAGAAATGACCGATTACCAGATGCGGGCGCCCCGAGCGATCATAGTCGGCCGCATCTACCCCCATACCCGCCCGCGCCACCCCGGTGTCGCTGACGGCGACGCCGGCGAGCATGCCGACATCCTCAAAGGTGCCGTCGCCGGCGTTTCGGAAGAGTTGGTCTGGCTGCGTGTCGTTGGCGACGAACAGGTCCAGCCAGCCGTCGTCGTCGAAGTCCAGCATGGCGACGCCGAGCGCCTTCCCTGACGGGGCGCGGATGCCGGCGGCGGTGGTGACGTCTTCGAAGGTTCCGTTGCCCAGGCTGCGGAACAGCCTCGAGCTCTGGCCCTGGTAGGACTCGGGCGTGCAGTAGGACTTGGCGTCGCCACCGGCAGTGGTGCAGAACAGATCCGTTTCGGGCGTCCACTCCACATAGTTTCCGACGAACAGGTCCAGGTGGCCATCCTGGTCATAGTCGATCCACAGGGCGCTCGTCGAGAAGCCGGGGGCGCCCACCGCCGCTTCGTCGGTCGCGTCCACGAACGTACCGTCGCCGTTTCCGCGGAGCAAGCGGTTGGGGCCGAGCGCAGTCAGGTAGACGTCGACGTCTCCGTCGTTGTCGTAGTCGGCGGCCGCTCCGCCCATCCCGTAGAGTGGGACCTCTAGCCCGGAGCCCGCGGTCACGTCCTTGAAGGTGCCGTCGCCAAGGTTTCGATAGAGCACTGGATGGGTCGCCGACTCGGGGCGACCAGGCCAGGGGGTGCCGTTCAGGAACAGCAGGTCCTGCCAACCGTCGCCGTCGATGTCGAGCCAGAGCACCCCGGCCCCGAACGTCTCCGGCATGTACTTCTCGCCGAATGCTCCAGTGGTGTGGTCGAACTCGATCCCGGCACCGGCGGTGACGTCGGTCAGTGTAAGGGTGACCGCGGCCGGGAGGCTCGCGACGAAGCCGACAGAGAGGGCTACGGTAAACAGCGCGGGTCGGAGCATGGTGCCGCGATCCGGTCAGGGGGTGGTTAAGTGGCGGTGCTCGTGGACCGCCTGCCGTTCGTTGTTGTCTTCCGGGGAGGTGCGTCGCAAGTCACCCGTGATCGCCTGCGACGATTCGTCCGCCTTGAACCGCTCGTAGAGTGCTCGCTCGCGCGCGGCCTCTTCCTGATTCCCAGCCCCCTGGTGCGACAACATCAGATTGTAGTGCGCATCTAGGTCCTCTGGGTCGATCGATAGCACCGACTGGAAGGTGGCGATGGCCTCGTCGTAGCGCCGCTCCAGAAACTGCAGACGACCGATCTGGCCGAGTACGACCCGGTCCCGCGGGTACTGGTTTGCCGAGATCTGGAGATGCTCCAGGGCCTGCTCATACTCACCGAGGCTGCGTCGTGCGGTGCCCATGAAGAAATGGGCCCGGGCAAGGTCCGGTTTGAGTGCCAGCGCCTGTTCGAGCAGTGGCACCGCGTCCTCCACCTCGCCCTGCTGTAAGAGCGCGCGGGCCACGTTGACCGGACCGTCCGGGTAGCTTGGGTCGATGCGCATCACCTCGCGGAACGCCGACTCCGCGCCCCGGAGGTCGCCCTGGAGGAGCAGGCCGATGCCGTAGTCGTTCCAGCGCCCCCTCGCGCGGAGGTCCCCCTCGGCGGTCGTGGGGGAGGTTTCGGACGCGGTCGCTGGGTTGGCCACCGACAGTGTGGCATCGTCTTCGGCCATGACCGTGATCGGTATGTCCGGGATCGATTTCATCGCGCCTGAGACGCCGCTTGTATCCCCCGTGAAGACCCATGCTCCGTCGTCATAGGCCGCGGTGACATCGGGGAGCGGTTGGGATGGGTCACGTTCCCCGGCATAGGCCCATTGGGTCAGCCACCAGGCGAATTTGCGGTAGTTGACCTTAGCGCGCAGGGTGATCTCGTCTCCGGCATCCTCCGGAATGTCCAGCCGGTAGTGTACGGTGTCGGCCGCCCCGGGCGGGATCAGACGGACATAGGCCACCGAGCGGGTCGCCCATGCATTTCGCTTGTTGATCGGGTTTCCGTGGCCGTCGAGCTGCAGACTTCGGTAGAAGTGTGCGCTTGGGTCGACTGGTCCTCGACCGTCCTCGGCCACCGCCCCACTGTGCAGGAGTACCCGGCCGGTCTCATCGACGGCCTCCAGCTCCACCCAGGCTTCCACCGCATCCACGGTGCCGCCAGGGAAGAAGTGCCCGACATTCCGAGTGCGCACAACCACTTCGACCCGGACCGACTCACCACGGCGAACCGTGACTGGCCCGTCGCCGAGCGGACCGACGACTTCTGCCGGTTCCGGGCCCAGTCCGATCGGGAAGCCAGGGCCGGCCTGAAACGACTCTTCGCCGACGGCGAATGTGCTGGAGAGCGCCGGTTGACCCGAGGTGGTCGAGACCGGGGCAGGGGTGGCGGCCGTGGCGCGCGTGATTGCAAATACGTCGACTGTGATCTGATTGGCTCGCAGGAATTCCTCGACGATCCGGAGCTGTTCGTCGTGACCGTTCACGTATGGTAGTGCTGTGTTGGCGGCAGGGAATCGGTGTGAACGGACGAAGCCGTCGTCGGCGGCCGGATCGTCCGAGCGCACGAGTGGCATGTGGCACGACCGGCAGGTCTGTGGTGACTCGGGGTAGTAGAACGATCGCGCGCCCTGGCCGGACACGCCAGACGCTTGCCAGTTGTCGTATTCGTTGAAGCCGCGGATCCAGCGGTAGTCGTTGACCGGTACGTCCAGGTGCACTTTGTGGCAGCTGGAGCAGAACTCGGCGCTCTGCTCAGTGTGAAACGGCTTTAGGAAGGTTTCGCGGTGGGGCGCCGGGGCCAGATGTAGCAACAGATCATGCGCCCAGCGTAGAAGGGGTTGGTCGCTGGTGGCCAGATCGTGGAGCGGCGGGTACTCGATCGTGAAGTGTCCCTGGCCCATGGTGCTGCCCACGTGCACTACCGAATGACAGGACGTACAGCCGAGACCTGCGTGGGCCTCGGGACTGTCGATTAGCTCTTCGACCGGGCGGTCCATCTGACCGTTGAAGAAGACCGCGTGGTCGTGACAGCCGGCGCACCATTTGGCTGGTTGGGTGCCGACGACGCTCTGCATGTACTCGATCGACCGCCGATACCACTGGTTGTTGAACGACGAGAAATGGTGCGCGGACTCGTTCCACTGTTCGTAAATATCGGTATGGCAGCGGCCGCAGGACTCGCTGGTCAGGAAGAAATCCGACGGGATCGTCTTGTTAGTAGTCGTGGTGGCTGACGACGGCGCGAATGGCCCGTCCGGGGCGGCCGGTTCCTCGGTCATGGTGGCTGGGGGGCGGGTCGGATTCTCGATCCGGAAGCCGGCTGCCGAGGTCGCCTCGCGGCTGCGGGCCACCGCCGGCGCTATGAGTCCCGCGGCTACGCAGAGGAGCAGTACCGAGCGCACCGCCCAGGGATGGCTCGTGCGCGATGCGACCCGCTGCCACAGATCCAGTCCGAGCAGGCCCGCGCCGACGATCGAAATAGAGACGTGAGCCAGCACGAGTGGCGCCTGCGCCCGTCCGGCGCCGAGGATGAGGACGCCGAGACCCAGCAGCAGCCCGACTCCCAGCACGAGGAGTGCCACGCGGGTCAGACGGGCGCCGGCGGCGCCCTCGCGGCGCCACCGAACGGTCACGGCCGCACCCAGGCCGAGTCCCAGGGCTGGGTGCAACGCAATATTGAAGTAATACAGGAGGGACGCGTCGGGCCCCGCGGCCAGATAGGCGGCGTTAAGCACGAGGGCGACGAATCCCAGAATTAGGAGGGGCGACATCGGTGGTCGCGTGCCCGGGGAGAGCGGCTGAGGGCCGCGGCCGCGGCCCTACGTGCCCACCTCGGTGAGCTGTCCCTCATGTTACCACCCCTCCGGTATAATCGGCCCGGATCCGTGGCGGCAAGTGCCTGGAGGGCGGTCGAATGAGACAGGTCGTAGCGGTAGCGGCGTTGGTGTGGGCCGTGACTCCGGTGGCGGCGCAGGAGCGCGGGGGCGTCTGGACGATGCCGCGCATGGTCGACGGCAGCCCTGATCTCCAGGGGATCTGGACGACACAGACCTTCACTCCCCTGCAACGGCCGGAACATCTCGGTGAGCGGGAGTTCCTTACCGACGAGGAGATGGCCGCCCTGATGGAGGTCTTGACCGCCGAGGGCGTAGACCCGCTCCGTGGCCGGGCATTCTCTGACATCCTCTCAGGTGACCCTGAGCGTCAAGTGGCCGCCACGACGCAGGCCGATCCCACCCACTACAACAACGAGCAGTGGCTGCGAACCGAGGTGCCTAAAGGGCTTTCGAGTACCCGCACCTCGCTGATCGTCGATCCGACAGATGGGCGCATTCCGCCGCAGAACGAGTCCGGTCGGGCCCGCGGAGAGGTGAGACGTGCCGCCCGTGGCTACGACAGTTACCTGAACCGGCCGGCGCAGGAGCGGTGTCTGGTGTGGAACCACGAAGGGCCGCCCATGATCCCACCCCCGTACAACGACCTGTATCTGATCTTCCAGGCACCTGGGTATGTCGTGTTGTTCCCGGAGATGGCTAACAACCCGCCCCGAATCATTCCCACTGACGGCCGTCCTCATATCTCGGATCGTATCCGCCAGTGGCCCGGACATTCGGTTGGCCGTTGGGAGGGTGACACCCTGGTGGTCGATACGACGAACTTCACGACCAAGACCGGTTTTCAGGGGTCTGGCGACGAACTGCACGTCGTCGAACGATTCACTCGGCAAGACGCCGACACCATCTTGTACGAGTTCACCGTTGAGGATTCCGCGACGTGGGACCGGAGTTGGAGCGCGGAGATGCCGATGATGCGGGCCGAAGGTCCCCTCTTCGAGTACACCTGCCACGAGGGGAACTACGGCATGGTGAATACGATGCGCGGCGCAAGACGGGCGGATCGCCTCGCCGCTGAGGGTGGGGCGGAGTCCCGCTGAGTTCGTCAGCACCGAGTTAGTCGAGTTGGCGGCGGAGCTGGCCGGGCGAGGCTTGGAGGGACCGATGAGCACACGGGGAGGGTGGCTGGGTGTACTAATCGCTTTTGGCGGCGTCGCCATGTGTGCGCCGTCGCCCGAGGTGCGGACCTGGCTCGCCGGCGACTCTCATATCCACAGTCATTGGAGCCCCGGTTACGACCGACGGCAGAGTCCGCCGGTGCCGCTAAAGGGGCTCGACGCGATCTACTCCACGCCGCGTAATGCCGCTATGGCCCGAGAGCACGGGCTGAACTGGATGGTCACGACCGACCACGGCGGGCCCAACCACTCGCAGCTCAACTTCGGCCAGGCCTATCGAGAGCTGCAACTGTCGCGCAGGCTCATCCCCGAGGTTTTGCAGTTCTACGGCATGGAACTCAACATGCCTGGCATGGACCACCACACTCTGATTATCCCGAGGGTGGAGGATGAAGCCGAGATCCTTCGTGAGATCGAGGCAGGGTTCGATCAGAACGAGGGATGGGAACTGCCCCCGGATCCCACTCGGCGTGGCGCGCCAGCCCGCCGCCGTCTCTTGCAGCATGTCAGTGGCCTGAGTTCCTTGCCTCTGATGTTCGCCAATCACCCCTCGCGGTCGGCCAGCGGTGTTGGTATCTACGGGCTCGATAGTCCCGAGGAACTACGTCAGAACTCGGATCTGGCTCCCCGGGTGTATCGGGGCATGGAGGGCGCCCCTGGGCACCAGGCGGCTACCCTGCAGCCGGACGGGACGCCAGGGCGCCGCGGTCGTTCCGGACGGCTAGGCGTGCGTGGTGTTTATCGGGCGTCACCCACTCGGGGCGGGTTCGACCAGATGACGGCAATCGTCGGCGGCTTGTGGGACAGTCTGCTCGGGGAGGGACGCCGGTTCTGGATCGTGGCGACTTCCGACTCACACGTGCACTACGCCGATCCCGTGCAGCAAGGCGCTGATTTCTGGCCAGGTGAGTATCAGAAAACCTACGTCAAGGCGTTGCCGACCTACGACGATGTGCTCGACGGTCTACGGGAGGGTCGGATCTTCGCGGTGGCTGGCGATCTAGTGTCCGAGCTCGACCTCTCGGCGTCCGCTGCGGGTGAGCAGGCCGGAGCGGGCGGTGCGCTCAGCGTTGCGGCGGGAACCTCTGTCGATGTGACGATCCGGTTCCGTGACCCGGAGGCGGTCAACGCGGCTGGTGAGAACCCGGCGGTCGCCCGGGTGGACCTGATCGTGGGGCGACTGCATGCGCCGCTGGCCGACCAACGGGTCGACCGCAACCCCACCGCCCGGGTGGTGGAGCGTTTTGGTCCAGGCTCCTGGAGTCGGTCGGGTGAGGTCGTTACCATGACGACCCGGGTGTCGGCGGGAGCGCACGGTGTCTTCCTGAGGGTCAGGGGCACCAGCACGACCGAATTGGAGCCGGCGCCTGATCCGCCTGGCGAATCGCCTTGGCTGGACCTCTGGTTTTACTCGAACCCAGTCTTTATCGAAGTCGAGTGATCGACGACCCCTGGTTTTACGTGACGGCGGTCGTGGCGGTGCTCATCGTCGGGATCGCCAAGGGCGGTCTCGGCGGCGGGATCGCCGTAGTTGGGGTGCCCTTGATGGCGATGACGGTTAGTCCCGTCCAGGCCGCCGCAGTGCTGCTGCCCATTCTGATGGTGATGGATGTGCTGGCCCTGCGCGCTTACTGGGGCCGCTGGGACGTGGCCAATCTACGGGTGTTGCTCCCCGCCTCGCTGGTCGGCACCCTGATCGGTTTTCTCACTGCCGGGGTCCTGTCGCCCGACGGATTACGCGTGATGGTGGCCGCGATCGCGCTGGTCTACGCGGTCCGGCACTTCAGCGCCACCCAGCCGGAGCCACGTTCCGCCGAGCCGCTGGCTGGCAGCGTCTGGGGCGCTCTGTCGGCGTTTACGAGTTTCTCAGTCCACGCCGGTGGCCCCCCGCTCCAGGCGTATCTGCTGCCACAGGCGATGGCCCGCACGAGGTTTCAGGCAACGAGTGTCGTTTTCTTCTTCGTCGTGAACTGGTCGAAGGTTGGCCCGTACGCCTGGCTGGGGCAGTGGACGACCGACAATCTCGTGACCTCCGCGGTTCTCTTGCCGCTGGCGCCGCTTGGCGTCTGGGTGGGCCGTCGGCTGCATGACCGAGTCGACGACCGCCTCTTCTTCCTGACGGTACACATCGGCCTGCTGCTCATCGGCGTCAAGCTGCTCTACGATGTGTTCGGACCGACTCCCTCACTGAGGTGAGCGGGCCGGGGCCGGGTGTAAGATGGATCAAATACTCGAATCATGGAGGGTGGGGTGATTGATCGGAATCACGTCGTAGCCGGATTCGTGTTTGCGGTGTTGGCTGCGGGCATGGCACCGGCGCAGGAGGGAGATGGCGTGCCTCGGCTGGCCGATGGCCGGCCGGATCTGCAGGGGGTCTGGGACTTCCGGACTGCGACGCCGCTCGAGCGTCCGCAGGGGATGGGAGAGCGGCTCACCGAGGAACAGGCGGCGGCGTTTGAAGCCGGCGCGGCTGCCGCCCAGCAAGCGGCTGATCGGCGCCCAGTCGAGGGAAGCGTTGGTGCCTACAACGCGTTCTGGCTGGATTTCGGCACCAACGTGACCGACGACCGGCGGACGTCCCTCATTGTCGACCCGGACACAGGGCGGCTACCCGCACTCGTCGAGGGCGTGCAGCGGCAAGTCGGATCACTTGACGAAGACCTCCCGGGTGAGCTTCCGTGGCGGGTTCGCTCAGCTGGCATAGGTGCAGATGGGCCGGAGGACCGTGGTCTGGCCGAGCGGTGTCTGGTCGGCTTTAACTCGGGTCCTCCGATGATGCCGAGCGCTTACAACAACAACATGCAGCTGTTCCAGACCGGCGCTCACGTGGCCATCCTGAACGAGATGGTGCATGACGTGCGCATGATCCCGCTCGATGACGCGCCGCGTTCTCCCGATAGAGTGCCGCAGTGGGCCGGGAACTCCCGCGGGCACTGGGAGGGGGACACGCTGGTGGTCGAGACGGACCACTTTTCCGACCAGCGGGCGAGTTTCGAGCCGAACGCGCTGGTGGCTTTGGGTGCCGGTGACACCCTGCTGCTCACCGAACGGTTCACGCGGGTGAGTGCCGACACGTTGTTGTACGAATATACCGTCAGCGACCCGTCGGTCTTCACCGCTCCTTTCACCGTCGCCTTGCCGATGCGTTTGTCGAGCGAGCTCGTCTACGAGTACGCCTGTCACGAGGGGAACTACGGCATGGTCAACGCCCTGACTGGCGCCCGCGCCGCCGATAATGGGCGCTAACCACGTCGGCCGGGGTCGAGAGGGCTGAGATGGACGAGAATGCTTGGTGGCAGGCGGGGGCGCGGGCACGATTGCGACGGGTTGGACGGCTAGACGACAGGGGGAGACGGATGCGGCTCTGGGTTACGGCGCTCGGCGTGGTGGCGATGGTGTCGACGGCCGCGGCCCAGTCTTCGACAGTACCAGCGGAAGGCGGGAATATTGTTGTGACCCCGCTGATGCATGCGAGCGTCCAAATCGAGTACGACGAGCTGGTGATCCAGGTAGACCCGTGGAGCGCGGCTGATCTGTCCGATGCCAAGCAGGCCGACCTAATTCTGGTGACCGATGATCCCGGCCATCACCTTGACGTCGAGGCCATCGCCGAACTCCGCAAGATGGGCGCTCCGGTGGTGCTCACGGCTGCGGCTGCCCGCCGCTTCGACGAGGGCACGGTCATGGCCAACGGTGAACGGGCGACGGTGGTCGGAGTACCGATCGAGGCCGTCGGCGCGTATGACATGACACCTGGCAGCCCGTTCCATCCCAAGGGCGAGGCGAACGGCTATGTGGTGACGCTGGGAGGGACGCGCCTCTTCTTGGCTGGCGTCGGCGAGTGTGTGCCTGAGATTCAGGCGCTCGAAGACATCGACGTCGCGTTCATGCCGATGAACCTGCCCGTCGATCGCATGCGGCCGCGGCCGGTGGCCGAGTGTCTGAAGACTTTCCGGCCTTCAATCGTGTATCTCAACCACTACGACCAGACCTTCGCGAGCTGGCTGGGAAGCCGCGAGGGTACACCTCCGCCTGACCGACAGAACACGCCGGGTACGATCCTGGCCCTTCGCGAGGCGCTCGAGGGCGAGGACATCGAGCTTCGAGACGTCGCCTGGTACCCACCTCGCTAGCCGGATCTAGCGTGGGACGAACGCCAGGAACCGACGTGGGTTGTCGACGAGGATCTTGTTGATCATCGTTTCCGGTACTCCGGCGTAGCGCAGTTTCGGCACGAATTGCATTAATACAGTTGCCCACCCGTGGCCGTAGTACCGGTTGAACTGCCTGAGGTTGCCCTGGTCGGAGGAGAGCAGGATATGGTCTTCTAGTCCGGCATCCAGCAGGTCCTGCACCATCCGCACCTTGGCAGTCGCCGGGATGTCCGACCGAGTCATCTCGTGGCCGACGGTATCGAGCCCTATAAAGGCGCCCCGTTCCGCGATCCGTCGATGGGTCGCGAGCGGATCGTGTTCGGGCTTGAGCGTGGCCATGTGCCCGATGACCACGTGGGCCGGGTCGATGCCGATTTCGTCGATGATGTCCAATTGATCGATTGCGCAGCTCGGACAGCTTTCGTGCGGCGTGTGAGTGAAGATCGGCAGACCGGTCTGCCGGTGGGCGCGGGCGACCGCCCGGTGCACCTTCCGCTCGTCGGGGCGCATCTCCAAGGAGGAAGCGATCTCACCAAAGGCGCCCCAGCGCTGAGCGGCGGCGTCGGCGACAAGCTCGTCGACCAGCGCGTCCTCGCTCATCTCGGCAACTCGAACAGGATAGAGGGCGAACCCGATATCTTGGAAGTAGCTTCCGGCAGCGACGATGCGCACGTCGGTCTGACTGGCGATACGGTTGAGTGCCTCGCGTTGCTCGAGGGTACGGCGTCCCGTTGCGGCGTCTACGATGCATCCAAGGCCGTTGAACGCGCACTGCCGGAGCTCTTCCAGCGCGAGCTCGACGTCGCTACGTCCGACGTGTTCGTGAAAAAGCGTGGCGCCGGTGGAGAGGGTGGTTGGAGCGACGTCGCCGGTGAGCGTCCGGATGACTGCCCCGCTCGGGAACGACGGCGTGTCAACAGTTGAGAACTGCTGCTGCCTGGCCTCGGCAGACAGTTGACCGCTGGCCAGGGCCGCGCCGGCGGTGCCGAACGCACGGAGGGCATCGCGACGAGAAGGATGAAGGCGTGAGTGGTGGATCATGCAGCTCTCCATTGGCCACCGTGGCCGGTGGTCACCAGATCTCGTCCCCTTCGGGGGCGCGAGGTCCAGGGGACGCGGTAAGGCGGCTTTGATATCATTCGCGGCTGGGTTGACGCGACGGTGGTTGTTGTACCGTCGCTGGTCTAGCAGCGTCCTCAGGACATTATGCCGGCTCGGAATCTCGATCGACGGTCGTTTTTGTGCGCGGGCGCCACCGCGATGGTTGGTCTCGGGGCGTTCGGTACCGGTCGGGCTCAGGAGCCCGAACTACTGCGGAGTTACCTGGCCGACCTCGATGGGGACGGCGCAATTAATGCGGCCGATCTCGAGATTGCCCGCCAGGCTACGCTGACTGGGCGAGGCTACCGGATCATGCCCAATGCCGGCTATGACTTCCGGGCCGATGTCTTCGGTCGTGGCGAGGTGGATCAGGCGTCGGTCGATGCGGTTGCCGCTGCCGTGACGGCCAGTGCGGCGGGCGATTTGTGGGTCGAGCCCAGGCCGATTACTATCGCCTGGCATTACTCGTGGTACGACCTGCTCAAGCGCCCGCTGCTGGAGCAGACGGTGCGCTATCTCGGTGGCGACTACCTCTCCAACAATCCAGCCATCGAGACCGAATTCAACGAACTCAAGAATGAGCTCGGGGTTACCGTCGACGCGGTCAGCTGGATCCCGCCGCGGGTGACGCCGACGATCCTGCCGAATATCGACGAGGGCTACTTCTCGGCGACCAACCTCGCGACGCGCTACCTGGCGCTCCTGTACGAGAACACGATCGCGCTACCGTTAACCGGGGGGCGTATCGACTTTCGGGATGGGCAGGTTGGCCAGCTTTTGATAGCTGATTTCGTCGCGATGGCCGAGACCTTTGTCGATGCACGCGACCGCTACCCGTCCCGGGTGTTCCTCCTCGACGGTCGGCCGGTGATCTTCATCTTTGGTTCCCATTCCTGGGGACTTAACTCGACAGACAAGTTCGAGTTCGATCGGATGGCTGATGTTGTCGGGGTTGCGCGCGACGAGTTTGCTCGCGTCTACGGAACCCAACCGTATCTGGTCGGCGATGAGCTGCTGTCGATCGCGTCGACGACTTCGCCCCCCTCGCATCGGGTCAGCCGGACGCGAAATTTCGATGCGGTCTTCAGCTACCATGCCGCCAACCTGAAGGTCGAAGCGGAAGCGTTCGAGATGAACGAGGCGTACGCCGCGCTGCAGCGCAGTCGACTGGTGCGCGCGGCCAAGGCCATACGCAGCATCCGTAGCCGCCACAGCGGTTCCCGCATCCTGATCATCCCAAGTCTTGCCGGCGGCTTTGCGAAGCATGCACTTCCGATCTTGAGCGCCAGTCGGGCCGCCTACGCGGATTACCTCAGTTTGCTTACGCGCTATCACGAGGAGAGCTACCTTGTGGAGCAGTGGGCGGGCGCCGTCGGCACGGCGGCGGTCCCGGCGCCGATCTACTCGGTGGGGTCTTGGAACGAGGAGTTCGAAGGTCACTGCGTCTTTCCGTCGAGCTTCAACCTTGCGCTGGCCGGTGAGGTCCAGGGTGGGTTCGACTGGGGGCTGGCGTTGCGTCAGCGGTTCGGCTGGAACCACTACGCGTTCCGCGACATCGTCGCCTAGTCCCGCCAACCCGCTCGGAGGTCCCCGGGTACGCGTCCCCGTGCCTCGACGCTTCTCGGCGGCCCGTCGTTTTCGACACGGTAGAACGCGACAAAATCGACGGCCTCCGCCAGTACCTGGAGCGGAAACGCTGCCACCAACCCTGTGGCCGTGGCTGATGGTTCCGCGCCGAATTCCAGGAGCGTGTCCTCGCCCCCGACCCAGAGCGGCCGGACGAGCGTTGGCTGAGGTGTTCGGCAGCAGGTCGGGGCGCCTTCTGGGACGACTGCGACCTCGAGGGTCGATGGGTCTACCCCTGGGAGCGGGGGGAACGCCACGTAGACCACCGGTGCCCGCATCCATTCGGGCACCTCAATGGCTGACAGCGTCCGTCCTCTGCGTCGAGCTGCCAAGCCGGCCGTCGCCACGCGAATAAACGGGGTGTAGATGGTGCCCGCACGGTGTCCACTCGCGCCCACGGCCTCCAGCGGGATGGGTTGCACTGGCCCGGTTACCGAGAGAGCACCGGCGACCTCGGCGGTGCTGAGCCCCCGAGGCGCTCGGGAGGTAAAGACGTGGAGGGTGGGGATCCGATCAGCCGGTCGCAGCGCCGGCGGTTCAAGTAGCAGGACGACCACCATGAGGCCAGCGACGACCGGTCCGGTGGTTCGCAGAGCGCGCAGCACCGTTCGAGTATACGGCGGGCGGTGATTTACGGGCTTACGCGAGCAGGCCGAAGATGCCGCCGGTGTGCACAAATAGCGGACGGTCACCGAACAGGCCTGGTTCGTGCATCAGGGCGCGTAGCGCTTTCCCGGTGTAGACCGGGTCGAGCAGTAGCCCCGTGCTCCGCGCGACGCTGGCGATGTCGGCAAGCTCGTCCGGGTGGCTTACCGCATAGCCGCCGCCCTTGTAGCCCTCGACCACGCGGATTTCGGTTTCCTTGATCTGCGGAAGTTGGGGCCAGCGGTCACAGGCCTCGGCACTGATCTGGGCGATGCGAGCCTGGAAGGTCGGGGCGTCGTCGCAGATGGCGACGCCGTACACCGGGATGTCCAACTCGCGCCGGCGTACGCCGATTGCCAGGCCGGCGTGGGTGCCGCCACTCCCGGTGGCGCAGACTATCGCGGAGGGAGGGAGGCGCCACTGGGTCCGCAGCTCGTCGACGCACCGGAGATAGCCCCAGGTTCCCAGAGCGTTGCTTCCTCCCTCTGGGATTACGTAACCCTTGGGACCGGCTGCGGCTGCCATCAGCTGGGCACGGTCCCGATACTGGTCGTGGGTGATGAATGTGATCTCGGCGCCGACGAGGCGGTCGAGAGCTAGGTTGCCAGTAGTGGGGGCCTCGTCGGGCGGAGGGGCGTCGCAACGGAGAAAAAGGTGACAGCTTAGGCTGAGTTGCGCCGCTGCAATCGCCGTGGCCCGGCAGTGATTGCTCTGAATGCCGCCGCAGGTCACCACCCGAGTCGCACCGCAGGCTTGGGCGTCGGCGAGCAGATACTCGAGCTTTCTGACCTTGTTACCGGTCAGGCCGGTGCCCGTTAGGTCATCTCGCTTTACCCAGAGGGTCGGTGTGTTGCCCGGGAGGTCGTATGGTTCGAGCGGGGTAGGGAGCTGTGCTAGCCGGAGACGTGCCGGTTCGATAACCGATGACATTCGGCACAGAGTATCGCGGCGGAGTGACTAGAACCGGAAAAGGCGAGTGAACTTCACGATGAAGGCACGGTTTTCGAGCATTGGGAAGTCACGCCCCGGGGCAAGGGCGGTATCCCGCTGGTCGTTGTAGACAACGAAGATCTCGCTCCCAGGCTGGTATTCCCACCGCAGGCGCAGGTTGGTGCTGAGCGAGTTGCGGCTGGAGTTGTATTGCAGTAGGCCACCGAAGAACATGCGCGGGGTGAAGGTGTAGGTCACGCGACTTGTGGCCAGCGTCGTCGTGAACTTTCCCTGCGGCAGGCTGATGTCGTTCACCGAGATACTTGGTTCGAATGAAAACTGTGGCGTGATCTCGACCCGGGCTCCGGTGAATCCGATCGCCGTGATGTCACCACCGAAGAACTCGCCGGCCTGCAGCGACAGGCGACCGGAGATGCGGCGCTGGGCTCCCATGTTGTAGGCGAGGTAGTAGTCCTGGAACTCGTACCCGCCGACCGGGATGCTGATGTTGGGGGAGATGTCGAACGGGTCGAATAGTAGTTCGTAGGACTGCTGGACGTCGGCGACGAACTCGTCGCTATTCTCGAACTCGGTCTGAAAGCTGGCGTTCAGGTTGCGCGTTTCCAGGGTTCCCGCGACGGTTTCGATGTAGTCGACCTTGCCTTTGAAGGTGAATTGGCGGACAAGCTCGATCTCGGGTCGCGGGCTGTACTGGGCTTGCACGACGGTTTTTCGGAAGTCGTTTCGTCTAAGAAACCCGACCTCGGGGTTGAAATTGTCGCCAACCAAGAGGTGGTCGATGCCAAGGGCATATAGGTCGCCGTTGTAAGTCATGGCGGCCTGGTAGCTTTCGTTCTCACCTTTAAGGCTAGGCGTTTCGGTGCGGGCCCAGAAGGCGTTGAAGTTCAGGTTGTCGTAGAACGAGAACAGGCCGTCGACGCCGAACGCCTGGTTCGAACCGTCGCCCTCGAGCGATACCGAACGGTTGGTGAAGATTCCCCCGATACTGCTCCGGCGCAGGATGTCACGCTTGACCCGCAGCACCGTGAAGTTTGTTCCGGCGATGCTCGACGAACGTGCGTCGTCGGTCTGAATATTAAGCGCGCCAGCACTAAACGGGCCCGTCTTTCCGGTGAGTCGTCCGCCTCCTAGGATGGGCACCGTTTCGCCCGACTCGAGGCCAATCCGGCGGCTGAAGAACACCGTCGGCTCGTCGCCGCCACCGAAGAAGCCGCCAGCCCCAGGGCGCCCGCCGCTCCCGGGTCCGCCGAGACTGCCGAAGCCCACGCCCTGCCCGAAGTCGAAGATGCCTCGACTCTCCAGGAAGAATTCGCGCTTCTCCGGAAAGAACAGACTGAACCGGGTTAGGTTGACTTGCTGCTCGTCCACCTCGACCTGGGCGAAGTCGGTGTTATAGGTGAAGTCGGCAGTTAGGTTTTGGGTGACGCCGTACTTGACGTCCACCCCAACGTCACCATCCCCGTTGTTGCGGATCTGCGGGGTTTGGTTCAAGTCGGTGGCACTCGATCCGATCGCGTACGGCTTGATCTCGAAGGTCCGGTTGTCCGCGGGTGCCTCGATTCCGGTGACCGTGCCGGCCGCAGAGAGACGGAATAGCCCAGGCCCTCCGGAAATCGCAACCGGGCTCAGATAGGTAGACTCGTTCTTGTGTTTGATTTGCCGGCCCAGATGAATTCCCCAGACCTGGCTGGTCGCGGGGCGGAAGCGAAGTGACTTGAACGGGAT
>DEAA01000082.1:820-24510 GCA_002346545.1 Acidobacteria bacterium UBA2994 | reverse complement strand
ATCGGATTCCAGTCGCTGTTCGGGTTGCCCTCGTCGGTAAGCTGATAGTCGAAGAACCCTCCGAGCGGGTTGACCATGAACGCATAGCCGTTGCGGCGGTCGTAGAACGTGTCGAGTGCGACGCTGAAGGTTTCGTTGTCAATTAACTGGAACGAGTCGCGCTGCATCTCGTTGGCGACCCACTCTGATTCGGGGGCGGAGTCCCACATGCGGCCGGTGACATAGATGTTGTCGTCGTCGAAGAAGATCCAGGCCTCGGTCCGCTCGGTGGCGGGTTCGCCGTTGTCTGGCAACTGCTGGACAAAGCCATCGAGCGAGTCGACCGTTTCATAGACGGTCTCGTTGAGGAGGCCGTCTATGTCGATCGGCTGGTCGATTCTGACGGCGCGTACGGTGACCCGGCCCGCCTCGTCCCGACTCAACGTCGCTGGCGCTTCCGGCGGGGGAGGACCGTCGATCAAAGTGGTTGGGATGGCCGCCAACCCGCTCAGGTCGACATCAGATCCGGACGTCGGTTCCGGGTCGGACAGGGCCGGCTCGGCCGCTGGTGCTGGCATGGCTCGCGGTGCGGGTTCGGCGGGTGAGGCCGGCGCATTCGCCGACTGCATCGCATCAAGAAGTCGGGACGCAAGGTCGTCCTGGAGGCTGAACAGGTCTCCCATCGTCCCGTCTACCCGGGCGGAGGCCGCTACGGCTCCGGAGCTGGGGTCGGTAACTCGCGCCGTGAGTCGGAGCTGGTCTCCCAGCCGCTGATACCCGCCGGTGACCTGCAACGAGACAGGACGGGGCGTCGGGCCCCACTGCACCTGGAACCCGGCTCCGCCCAGCTCGGCGGCCAGGGTTTCGGCGATTCCCGTGCCGATCCAGCTATCCTCTGGGGCTCCGCTGAGGTTCTCGAAGGGCGTGATTGCGATCCGTGCGTCGGTTCGGACCTCTTGGGCGAAGGCAGAGGGAGAGGTGGCGAAAAGAGTCAGTGCGAACAGCCAGCCTCGATGGCATGGCATGAGTGGCTTCATACGAGTCTTATCGGCACTTTGTCTATGTGCCCCTGCTTTTCTGGCGATTCTCTGGCCCACCGACCTGATGTGAGAGGATCGGGGTGTCCCCTGTGGGAGACGGTGAGGAGTAAAGGTATGTCGAATGAATACTACGGGCGGGCGTCCAGGCTCGTGACGGGCATGGTCACGTTAGCCGCGGTCGGGTGGCTGGGGTGTGGCGGAGGACCGGCGACGGAGCCAGGTGACGCTTCCGAGGGGGCGGCGAGCCCGGCGGCGGACACCGACGCGGTCGGGTCGCCTCCGGCCCGGATCGAAGCCGAGAGAGGCGGATTCATTCCCGAGGGTGTCGAGTACGACATGACGAATCGGCGCTTTCTCACGGGTTCGCTTAGTGAAGGCACCGTGTTCGAGATCGGTTCCGACGGTAGCGTGATGCCGTTCATTAGCGACGACGAGCTGGTGTCGTCGGTAGGTATTGAGGTCGACGAACTGCGGGACCGGTTGTTCGTCGCCAACGCTGATTTCAACGTTTTTCAGGGCGCGACCTCGGGCCAGGCCAAGCTCGGCGTCTATGACCTTACCAGCCGGGAGCGGCTTGCTATGGTCGATCTCGCCGCAGTGGCCGAGGCGGGCGACGATGCTGCCTTTTTCTCGAACGACGTGGCGGTGGCCGACGACGGGACGGCTTTTGTTACCGATACCCAGCTGAACGCCATCTATCGAGTGGGGGCGGATTACACCGCGTCGCTTCTCGTCCGGTTCGAGGACGGTCCCGGACCCAACGGGCTGGTTCATCATCTGTCCGGGTTTCTGCTGGTCGGTCGGGGTGACACTTTGTGGAAGGTGCCGATCGACGATCCCGGTGCTGCTGCGGAGGTGAGTCTGTCCGATCCGGTGCCGGGACAGGATGGGCTCATCTGGTCGGTCGGCCGGTTGGCGATCGTTAGCAACTCGTCGAATCAGGTCGCGGCGCTGACAAGCGACGACGACTGGGTCACCGCGAATGTGGTGGCGGTGGCCACGCACGACGAGGCGGCGACCACCGGTGCGGTCGTTGATGATGACGTCTACGTCGTGCACCCCGTCTTCCAGGGCGAGGGGATGCCGAGCCTGGAGCGGGTGGTCTTCCAGTAGGCCGAGCGAGGCGAACCGTGGGAAAACTGCTGAGGGTGGTCGTGATGGTGTTGGCGGGGGCCGGTGGCGCTACGGCGCAATCCGGCCCGGAAACGGAAGCTCGTCGGGCGCTCGATCGGTTCATCGAGCGGTGGAACACCGGCGACGACGTCCAGCTTCGCGAAGCGATGCACTTTCCGTTCGCCACTGTCGCAGGCGGTGGTGTGGTGACCGTCGCCTACGAGCCAGGCGACTTCCGTGCCGGTTTCGACGGACTACGTGAGAACGAAGGTTGGAGTCGGAGTACGTTCGACTTCGACAGCTTTAGCGTGCTCCGTTCGTCGCCTGAGAAGGTGCATCTCGAGATCAGCTACAGCCGACTCAGATCGGACAACACGGTCTATCGCCAGTCGCGCGTGTTCTACATTGTGACCCGCGAGGATGGCCGTTGGGCGGTCAAGCTGAGGGCGCCGGCCCGGCCTTTGCAGCCGCTGAGCGACGCCGAGCGGGACGAGATCGTCTCCGAGGCCAGGGGCGCCATCCTGCAATTCTTTACTGCGTTCAATGCTGGTGACGCCGACGCGGCGGTGGAGATGCTACACCATCCGCACCTCTTCCTGACCCCTCCTAGCGCCTTGACCTCCACTGGCGGGTTTCGCGTCGCGGTGAGTGAGAAGGACGGTCCACGGCCCGACTTTGACGCGATGCGCCAGACCGAAGGCTGGCACATGAGCTCATTCGACTCGCTGGAGGCGACTAGCGTGACCCGTGACAAGGTGCACTTCCAGATCACCTTCACGCGCTGGCGACCCGACGGCACCCGCTATTGGACGGTTCCCGCGCTCTGGATCGTGACCCGCGCCGACGGGCACTGGGCGGTGCAGGTGCGCTCCCTGTTCCCTGCAACTTACGACGACCGCTAGCACGGCGCATCCGGGGCGGTCAGTGCAGTCCGTGCTGGGCTAGGAAGTCGCGGATCGAACCATAGATCCGGAGATTGTCTTCCCGGCTGAAACCGCCATGGCCGCCGCCCTCGATGGTAACGAGCTCATTAGGGACGCCCGCGCGCTCCAACGCCTCGTGCAGGCGCACGCTGTGATCGTAGGGGACGATGCTGTCGGCATCCCCGTGAATGCTGAGCACCGGAGGCAGGCCGTTCCGTACGTAGGTCAGCGGCGAGACGCGTCGAGCGACATCGGCCCGATCGGACCGGCTTCCGAGCCAGGCCTCGGTGAAGTTGCCGGAGGTCCCCGGCGGACCTTCCATGAGTCCCACCACGTCGGCGATGCCGTACCAATTGATGATGGCGGCCACCTGGAGATCGGCCATCGAGGTGGTCCCTGTCGACCAGGTTCGGTTGCGGTCGCCTGGACACTGACGGTCCAATCCGGCGTCCGCGGTGACCATGCCAGTGGTTAGTGAGAGGTGACCGCCCGCCGAATTGCCGGTCACGACGATGCGGTTCACATCGACGTTGAAGCGTTCGGCGTTGCGATAGATCCACCGTAGCGCGCAGCGGCAATCTTCGACCGCGGCCGGGGCGTGGGCGGTGTCGGCCATCCGGTATTCGACGTTAACGACGTTCCAGCCCATCTCGAGGTAGGGGAGGAAGGTCAACGCCGACGCCTCCTTGTTGCCGTTGGTCCACCCGCCGCCGTGGATGTACATCACGGTCGGGGCTGGGCCGTCCGCGGTCCGGGACTGGTAGACGTCGAGCAGCAGTTCATGCCCGCCGGCTCGGAGATAGACGACGTTCGGTACTAGGCGGTACCCGGTGGCTACCTCCACGAACCTGGTGGTGGCATCGTTGGCCTGTCCAGTCGCGGATGAGGGAATGACCAGGGTGGCAGCCACGAGGGCGAGGCCGAGGGTCAGCTGTCGCATCGGTAAAGCTCCTTGTGTTGTATCCGGCCGGAGCCGGCAGGGGTGCGAGTATAGCCGGGTCACGCGCCCGGCAGGGGTCGCCGTCCGGCATAGGTGCCCCTCTCGCCAAGCGCCTCTTCGATCCGCAGTACCTCGTTCCACTTGGCCATGCGCTCCGAGCGTGCGAACGAGCCGACCTTGAGTTGGCCGGCCGACCAGCCGACGGCGAGGTGCGCGATGGTCACGTCCTCAGACTCTCCTGAGCGGGCCGACACAATCGTGCCGAAGCCGACCTCGTGCGCGGTCGACAGGGCGGTGTGGGCCTCGCTCAGCGTGCCGATCTGGTTCGGTTTGACCAGGAGCGCTGTGCAGGCACCATCGGACGCCGCCTTCCGGGTGCGGTGGGCATCGGTAACCAGGTAGTCGTCGCCCACCACCTGCACGCGGTCGCGGACCGCGTCGGTGAAACGTCGCATGCCGGCGTGGTCGTCCTCCGCCAGAGGATCTTCGATTGAGGCAATTGGGTAGCGGTCGATCCAGTCCACGAGCATGGCGCATAATCCGTCGGTATCGACGTCGCGGCCCTCTAGTCCGAGTCGGTACCGACCGGACTTGCCGAACTGCGAGGCGGCGATGTCGAGTGAGATCGCTACCTCCTCTCCGGGCACGCGCCCCGCATCTTCGATCGCGGCGACCATGAGCTCCAGAGCCGCCTCGTTGGTCTCGAACGCCGGCCAGAAGCCGCCTTCGTCCGCGACACCTTGCCGCAGCCCGTCGCGAGACAGACGCGCGCCCGCCGCCCGGTAGATCTCGGCCGTCCAGTCGAGTCCCTGGGCAAAGCTCCCGGCGCCAACGGGCATCACCATGAAGTCCTGGACGTCGACGCGTCCCTCGGCGTGGGCGCCCCCGCCCAGAATCTGGATCTCTGGCAGCGGGAGGATGGCCTCAGCGTCTGCGGGAAGCAGCCGGCGCCAGAGTGGTCGGCCGTCGGCGTTGGCGGCCGCGTTAGCGCACGCCATTGAGACGGCGATGAGCGCGTTGCCACCCAGGCCTTGTCGTTGGGGGCTGGGATCGAGAGAGACCAGCAGCGCGTCGAGGGCAACTTGGTCTCGGACGTCCCGGCCGATAAGCATGGGCGCGATCGACTGCTTGACGTTGCGGACGGCTCGGGTGACATCGAGCCCGCCGAAGGCCGTCCCGCCGTCTCTCAAGTCGGTCGCCTCGCCCGAGCCTGTTGATGCGCCGGCCGGCGCGATCGCCCGTCCGGTGGCGCCGCTCTCGACGTGGATCTCGACCTCGACCGTCGGGCGACCGCGTGAGTCCCAGACACGTCGACCTCGCACCTGGACGATGTCGCACGGCAAGCCCGTCATTCGGGTCCTTTCCATGGGGTGTCGCTCGCCGCGTCTCGCCAGGCCTCACGCAACGCGCGCACGGAGTCGGTCTGACGGCGGATCTCGGCGATGGCGAAGGCACGCACGAATTGTTGCTGTGGGCGGTCGAGATACTCGACGGGCGATTTCCCGTCGACCCGTGCCAGCAGCAGCGCCGAGAGGAGCGTCGCGGTGCGGGTGGCGTGACGGGCGGTTGGTTCCCAATCTATCTGCGCCTCGTAGGCAGTAACCAGGCGATCGAACGCGTCGAAGAGCGCCTCACGCGCCTCCGGTCGCCAGATGCATTTGAGCAGAAGGTGGTTGAGGCAGAAGGCGAGATCAAACGCCGGGTCGCCGTACCAGGCGCACTCGGCGTCCAGGAACACCGGACCGTCTGGGCCAACCAGAATGTTCTTGGGGCTGACGTCGCCGTGCACGACGCACAGTCGGGTCTGGGCGGTGCGATCTGCCAACGCCCGAAGCTGTTCGGACAGCGCCGGGTGCCGGGCGGCGGTCGCGCGCAAATAGGGGTCGAGTCGGATCGCGGCGAAGATCTTGTCGGTGGCGAAGCGAGTCCGCTGGTCGTCATCTCCCGCCGTCGCGGCATGGAGGCGACCGAGGGAGGCGCCGACCGCGGTGGCGGTGTCCGGATCGATCTGGCCTGCGGCGAGTTCCTGTTTCCATATCCGAAAGCGCGTCGGTTCCAGATAGGTCATCGCGAAGCATCCGGCCGCGTCGTCTCGCCCGAGCAGGCGAGGCACGCTGGTGGGGAGGACGCGGGCCGCCATGGTGAGCCAGTCCCATTCGTGCCGATTTCTGGCGGTCGGCACCTCCCAGAGGGCATCTACTTTGAGCCGGGGGAGCGCTCGCTTCACGCAGATCGGACCGCCGGCCAACTCGACCCGCCAGATGTCTGACGAGATGCCACCGACGAGCGGAGCCATCGGAGGTGTCTCGTCACCGAGGAGCCCCATGCGGCGCAGGGCGGCGGCGATGGTCTGCTCGGCAGAGGGCACGGAACGTATGATAGCGGCGGTCATGCCGGAGGAGACGAAGATGCGGGTGGTGCTGCAGTACGCCGCGGGTCCCGCGTTAAGGCGAACCCTTGGCGAGCTGGAGATGCGGGATCGGTTGGAGATCTCCGTGCGTCCTCCAGAAGACCGCCCCGCGTACGAGTCGTCTATGCGTGAGGCGGAGGTCGTCTGGCACCTACTGGACCGGGTGACGTCTACGCTGATCGATGCCTCGCCTCAACTCCGACTGATCCAGAAGATCGGGGTCGGTGTGAACACCATCGACCTGGAGGCTGCGCGGACGCGGAAGGTCGCAGTCTGCAACATGCCAGGCACCAACACGCAGGCGGTGGCGGAGATGGCACTGCTGCTAATGCTCGCGGTACTCCGACGGCTGCGTGCGCTGGAGGAGGCGGTGCGGACGCCGGCCGGGTGGATGCTGTCTCAGCCTTGCCAGGATCAGCTGGGGGAACTCGGTGGACGGGTGGTCGGGCTCGTTGGTTATGGAGCCGTGCCCGCTCGACTGGCGCCGATCCTCGAGGCGATGGGCGCGCGGGTCGTGTTTACGAACCGGAGCTCCCGGCCCGAAGCGGTTGGCCAGGCGATGAGCCTCGGGGCGCTCCTGGCCGAGAGTGACATCGTGTCGCTGCACCTGCCGCTCACTTCGGACACCGAGGGGCTGATCGACCGGGCGGCGCTGTCGGCGATGCGACCCGGTGCCATCCTAATCAATACGGCCCGCGGAGGCCTGGTAGATGAGTCCGCGCTCGTCGACGCCCTGGAGTCTGGCCAACTCGGCGGGGCCGGACTCGATGTCTTTGCCGAGGAGCCGACCCTGGCTGACAACCAACTGCTCGCCTCTGACCGTGTGGTCGTCTCGCCACACACCGCCTGGCTGACCCGTGAGACCCTGGCCCGCAGTCTCGAGGTAGCGACCGAGAACTGCCGTCGGCTTCGGGACGGTCGTCCACTCCTGCACCGGGTGGTGTAGGTGCCGGCCGGTCAGCCCGAGATGGTGGGGGTGAAGACCACGTCGCCGGCGGCGGTGTCGTCTGGCTCCAGGGCGATGAGCCCTGTGTCGAGACGGCCCGCGGCGGCGAGATTCACGGCGTCGATGCAGTTGGTGGCCGGTTCTGCGCAGAAGAAGTCCTGCCCGTGTGGCGTGTAGATCACCAGGCAGCTGTAGATCGGGTCAGCCTGCACTTGAAGACTGGCTGGCCACTCGGGCCAAGCGATCCGGTATTCGCCGCCAAAATTCAGGAAGTTGTTGTCGAGGACGCTTGCGTCCGGGTTGAGGCCGGCGGCGCCGAAGGCCAGCTGCGCCGGTGGCGGAACTAGCTCAGCCGGCAGGGCGTTGTCGTTGGTCCGCCACATCTCTCCGATCTCGGCGTGCAGCCGGACGTTGGGCGTCCTGACGAAGTACGGGTGCAGACCGAATCCGACCGGCATCGTGTCAGTCGCCTCGTTGGTGACGGCAAAGCGGACAATGAGGGCGGTATCTCTGAGTTCGAACGTCTGTTCGGCTCGGTAGGCCCAAGGCCAGCTGTCGGCCGCGTGGTGATACTCCAGGGTGAGGGTGTCCGCAGCGCGGTCGACCACGCTCCAGGGAGCTCGCCACCCGTGGCCGTGGATGGCGTGCGGTTCCCGTCCGAATAGTTCGGTTAGCTGCACGTCTCGTCCATTGAACGTGAAGCGACCGTTCCGGATGCGGTTCGAGAACGGCACCATCGGGAAGCTGGCGGTTTGACCCGCCGAACCTTCGGCGATGGCGGCCTCTGTCGCCGGTCGCATCCACTCGTAGACGCGGTTCGCATGGGTGGTGGCGTAGCGCGTGATCGAACCGCCGGTGATGGGCGAGACCTCTAAGAGGGTATCGCCGGACCGAAGCGCAATCGTGTCTGCAGGCTGTCGCATTGGTCCATCCTATGTTCGATCTCGGCTCCGCGCTGAGAGTCGGTAGAGTGCGATCCCGCTCGCGGTAGCGACGTTGAGCGAATCGATACCGGGGGCCATCGGGATCCGGACCCGGTGACGCACGGTGGCAAGCGCGCGGTCGCTGATGCCTGAACCTTCGCTCCCCAGCACCAGCGCCATCCGCGAGGGGGCGCTGGCGACGAACGTTTCCAGCGGTATCGCCCCGTCGTCCAGGGTCAGCCCGACGGTCTCGTAACCCAGGCTCTCGAGGCGGGTCAGGCCGTCTGGCCAGTCCGGCATTTCCGCGTACGGGAGACGGAGCGTGGCCCCGAGCGACGTGCGGATCGCCTTACGGTAGAGCGGGTCGGCGCAGTTCGAGGTGGTGATGACAGCGCCGGCGCCGAAGGCCGCGGCGTTCCTGAAGATGCTGCCAACGTTGTCCGGGTTGCCGATCTGTTCCAAGACCACGGCGAGGGTTGACTCTCGGAGGGCGGGCAGTTCGAGATCGGTGCGGGGTGCGGGTCGTTCTCCCAGTGCCATACTTCCGCGGTGCACGGCATAGCCGATGACGCCTTTCAGCAGGGCGGGGCTCCCTACATAGATCGGCAGGGTTTCCCGGCCCTCGACCAGATCGCGCAGACTGTCTAACGCCGGCTGCGTTACCAAGAGCGAGCGGGTCGTCAGCCGGGAATGAGTCAAGAGTTCCCGGACCACCAATCGGCTTTCCGCGACGAAGAGTCCGCGGTGCCGGAGAAGGATCGGATCCGGCACACCACTGTAGTCCGCGAGTCGTGGGTCGTCGAGGGCGTCAACCGGTAGGATAGGCATCTGGTCGGGCCGATGCGGCGGAGGGTTGCTACAGCCTGCGCTTTCCCGACCGCGGGATCAAGTATCTGGCAGCTGACCGGGCGGTGGATACCAAGGTGACGAGCGTGGACTACTCGGCGCGAGTCGGGGCACTGGTGCCGTTCCTCTCCATGGAGGTGATGGAACGCGGGATGCAGATGGCCCGCGCCGGAGTCGACGTACGCCAGCTCGGCGTGGGCGAGCCGGGGTTCCCGCCTCCTCCCGAGGTAGTGGCGGCCGTGGCGGGCGCGGTCGCCGCGGGAGCCACGCACTACACCGACAGCCGTGGGTTGTATGCCCTCCGTGAGGCGATTGCGGCCGACTGCCGGGTTCGGCGTGGCGTTGATGTCGGGCCCGAACGGGTCCTCGTCACCGGAGGTACCTCGGCTGCTTTGATGATGGTCTGCAGCTTGCTGCTGGACCCCGGTGACGAGGTCATCGTTCCCGCGCCACACTACCCCTGCTACCCGAACATGGTGGCCGTCTGCGGTGGACGAACGGTGCTCGTGCCCACGCGGGCTGAGGATGGCTATCTCGTCGACCCCGATCGGGTGCGGGCGGCGATCACGCCTCGCACGAAGGGCATTCTGCTGGCGTCGCCCGCAAACCCGACTGGCGCCGTGCAGCCGGCCGAGGTCGTGCACGCGCTCGCTGAGCTCGGGGTGCCGATCCTCTCCGACGAGATCTACGACGGACTGCTGTACGACGGCGTGACCGTGACGTCGCCGCTCGGGCGTACCGACGAGTGCTTCGTCTTTGATGGCTTCTCGAAGCGGTATGCGATGACCGGATTTCGGGTGGGCTACCTCATCGCTCCCGAACGAGCCATGCGGGGACTCGTGACCCTCCACCAAAATCTATTCATCTCGGCCCCGCAGCCGGCGCAGACACTGGCCATGACGGCGCTGGAGCACGGAGACGCGCATCGCCAAATGATGGTCGAGGAGTTCGATGTCCGTCGTCGCCTGCTCCTTGACGGCGTGCGGGAGCTGGGTCTCGGCGTGCCGGTGACCCCGACCGGCGCGTTCTATATCCTGGCCGATGCCCGATGTCTTGGAGACGACTCGCTCGCGCTGGCCTTCGCGCTGCTGGAGCGTGCGCATGTTGCTTTGGGGCCGGGGCGGGATTTCGGCGAGGCGGCGGAGGGTTTCCTCCGGTTCTCATTTGCCTCGTCCCGCGGCGACATCGAAGTGGCGCTGGAGCGTCTGGCGGCCGTCGTGGCCGCCTTGAGCGAGTGGCGACGATGAGGAGGGCGCACCTGCTTAGTCCGGCGTTTCTAGTGCTGCCTGGGCTCGTGGCTGCGCAGCCGCAGGCGGAGCAGGTGCAGGTCGAGCGGCTCGTCATCGATGCGCGCGTGATGGATGACGACGGCGAACCGCTGGCGGGACTTGCTGCGACCGATTTCGAGGTCCAGATCGGTGGCGTCGACGTAGCTGTTGCCTCGGCACAATGGATCGGCGTCGGACCGGCGCCCGAGGCGACGTTGGCGTCGACGCCGATCGGTGGATTGTTCGAACCGGCGCACGGTGGTCGGCTGATGGTGTTCGTGGTGCAGCGCAGCATGAACGCCGACCGTGCCCTGGGTTTGCTGAAGGTCCTTCAGGACAGTGGACGGCTGCTTGGGGGATTGACGTCGGCCGACCGGGTGGCTGTCGTGTCGTTCGACAGCCATCTGTCGGTCTGGCTCGACTTCAGCGCCGATTTCGATCTGGTGGAGCGAATCCTCGCCGACAAGGTGCTGTTCAGCGACCCAGATTCGGTGGCTCCGGGGCCTGGGCCTTCACTGTTTCCCGCGCTGGACGAGGAGGTCAGCCGGCGTACCTACCGGGTGGAGGAGGCGCTGGAGTTACTGGGCGAAGCGCTCGCGCCGCTGCCTGGCGCCAAGTCGGTGGTGCTTGTGGGTTACGGGTTTGGCGAGTTCACGGTCACTCTGGGGATTCCGGGCTCCCGGGTGGACCAACGCTACGAACGGGCGCTGGCGGTTCTGGCAGATGCCAGAGCGGCGGTCTTCAGCCTTGATGCGACCGCGGTCGATTATCACACCTACGAGCACGGCCTGCAGGTCCTCGCAGCCGACACAGGGGGCTTCTACGCCCGCACGCACCTGGTAAGTCGACAGGCGCTGGACCGGGTGGCGGGAGCTCTCCGCGGTCACTACGTACTCTTCACATCGGTGCCGCCGCTCGATCCGGACATCCACGAGATCGAGGTTCGATTGGTCGAGTCAGACGCCAGCGTATTCGCCCGTCCGGTCTACGACAACCGCGCTAGCGAAGATCGGTAGGACTCAACAACCGGTGAAGTTTGGTCGACGCTTCTCGAGGAATGCTGAGATCCCCTCGCGTCCTTCGTCACTGGTGGCGGCTGCAATGATGGCCGACGCCTCCAGTTCCATCTGACTCTCTAGCGTCTCGTTCGCGCTAGCCAGTATCAGGCGCTTGACGGCGCCAAAGGCGCCGGTCGGTCCCTGGGCAAGGGAGCGCGCGAGAGCGCAGGCCTGGTCGGAGAGCTCCGCGTCGTCGACGACCTTGGTGATCAGGCCGGCGTCGAGAGCGTCGGTGGCCGAGAGGGTCGGGTTTAAGAGCATTAGTTCCAGCGCCCGCCGTCGCCCGACCAACCGGGGCAAGAAGTAGGTAGAGCTGCCGTCAGGTGCCAGCCCGGCCCGGGTGTAGGCGAGCGTGAACTTGGCCGAGTGGCCGGCCAGCACGATGTCGCACGCTGCAGCTAGGGAGAAGCCGCCTCCGGCGGCAGCGCCCTGAACGGCGGCGATGACCGGAACTTCCATTCGCGCAATCCGAGAGATGGCGGCATGGAGGTCGACGGTCATCCGCTTCAGGAGTCGGGGCAGGTCGGCGTCGGCATGGGCGAAGGCGCCGAGGTCGCCGCCGGCACAGAACATCGGGCCCTCGGCGTCGATAAGGACTGCCCGGACGCTCGGATCGATTTCGCACGAGACCACAGTTTCGAACAGCTCCTTGGTCAGGCGAGGATTCATGGCGTTGCCCCGATCTGGACGGCGCAGCGTGATGCGGCAGACACCTTCGTCGACGGCGTATCCAACGGTTTCCAGCTGCATGAGGTCTCCTTTGTCGTCCTCGACGCGACTTGTGGCGCCGGCGCGCTCTGATGGTGCCACGAGCGGTCGGCGTCCCGTGGGTATAATCTCGCCGATCTGACTCCCATGATGCATGTAGCCCGGCGTCGGTTGCTGGCGGGATGGCTGCTGGTGTGGGGCTGCGTCGCGGCAACCGCGGGGGCGCAGCCGGCCGCCGATGTTTCAGCGACTCCCTGGGGAGCGCCAGATCTCAGAGGACTCTGGAATCACGGGACGGCGACGCCGCTCGAGCGACCCGAACATCATGTGGGTCGGACGCAGTTGACCCAGGACGAGATTGCCGAGATCAATACCGAGGCACGTTCGGCGGAGGGCGAGCTCTCGCGTCGGGCCGTCTGGTGGGAGCGGCCGCTATCCGATGGTCGGACCTCGATGATTGTCGAGCCGTCGGATGGTCGGATTCCCCACACCCCTGCGGCGCGCCGGCGGCGCAGTTTGGGGCCGCATGCCGACGGACCAGAAGGACGTAACCTCTGGGAGCGCTGCATCACGGCTGGTATCCCACGGCTCGGGGGCGTCTATCTCCAGAACGTCCATCTACTTCAGACGCCAGACCATGTGGTGCTGTTGCACGAGATGATTCATGAGGTGCGTGTGATCCCGCTCGACGATCGGGCCCATCTGCCCCCTGGTGTGCGGCAGTGGTTGGGCGATGCGCGGGGACGCTGGGAAGGCGACACGCTGGTCGTCGATACGCGGAACTTTGATCCGAAGCAGCTGTACCGCGGTTGGTCGCAGGGGAACGTCCGCCTCACCGAGCGGTTCACCCGGGTCGGTGCGGACATGCTTCACTATGCGGTCACTTTTGAGGACGCTGCTCAGTGGGTGACGCCCTGGACGGCCGAACTCACGCTGCGCCGGACCGAGGGGCCACTGTTCGAGTATGCGTGTCACGAGGGCAACGTTGGGATGGCTAACACGCTCGAGATGACGCGGGGTGAAGATGGGGAACGTCCATGAACCCGATCGACGCCACCGATTGTGACAGGGGGGCATGGTGATTCAGGATGCGACGGTGTTCATGTACGTGTCGTTTCAAGACGACGACATGATCTCGGTGTTCGGCATGGACTCGGCGACCGGGGCACTTCGGCGCCTGCTCGATGTTCCCGTGTCTGGTGGGCCGGCACCCATGACGCTCAGTCCAGACCGGCGGACGCTTCATGTTGGACGCCGGGGTGATCGGGCCCTGACGAGCTTTCGCGTGGAGCCGAGTAATGGCGAGCTTACGGAGATTGGGACGGTCCAGCTCGAGGGGGAACCTGTTTATGTTGCGATGGATCGCGCGGGCCGGTACGTTCTTTCGGCGTACTACTATCAGAGCGTCGTTGGCGTCCACGCAGTAGATGCCGACGGAGGTGTTTCCGGTTCTCCGATCGAGTGGCGTTCGACTGCGCACGGGGCCCACGCGATACTGACCGACAGGTCGAACCGATTCGCGTATGTGCCGCACATAGCCAATCGAGGTCCCAACGCCATCTTTCAGTTTCGTTTCGACGCTGGTAGCGGGCGGTTGACGCCGAACGATCCCCCTAGGCTGTCGCCCTCGGAGTATCTCGGACCACGCGCGCTGGTGTTTCACCCGACCCTGAATGTTGTCTACTTCTCAGACGAGCAGGGCGGTAGCGTGTCGGCCTACAACATCGACATGGTCAGAGGGACTCTTACATCACTCCAGCGGGTGTCTACGCTGCCAGCGGGGTATGGGGAACCGAACACCTGCTCGCAGATTCAGATGACCCCGGATGGGCGGTTTCTGTATGCGCCAAACCGTGGGCACAATAGTGTGGCGAGTTTCACAGTTGACCCGTCTGACGGCCGTTTGACTCCAGCTGGGCGCGTGGCGACCGAGCCTGTGCCTCGAGCGTTTAACGTCGACCCCAACGGACGCTTTGTGTATGTCGGGGGACTCGACTCTGGGCGGATCGCGACGTACCAGGTTCAGCCTCCTGATGGCAGCCTGGTGCCGCTGGAGACATATGAAGGCGGTGGCCGGCCGATGTGGGTTCTCCTAACCCGGTTGGATTGACTTTCCCTGGTGCTGCTCCGCTAGTGTGGTCGGCCAATGTGTGCATCAGTCCAGAAGGGCGATACGGGACCGGAGGATTTGGCGCGGCGGGACGGGCTTGGATTCGCGCAAGGCGAGTACTGCTCGTTCTACTACCACCACGACGACCAGAACATCGGCCGAGCGCTACGCGAGCGGGGCTACTACGAACGATCGTTGCTGGTGCGCGTGGTCAGTCACATCGCGCGACATGACCCGGACGCGCGAGGGAAGCATTTCGTCGACGTGGGAGCGAACATCGGTACGACTTGTATCACGGCGTTGACGCAGTTCTCGTTTACGGCAGGCATTGCTGTGGAGCCGGTCGACGAGAACTTCCAACTGCTTGAGCTGAACCGCAGGCACAACGGTCTTGAGAGCCGGCTAACTCTGGTGCACGCCGCGGCGAGCCGAGCGAACGGCACACTCATGGTGCGACTGAGCGAGAAGAACCCGGGCGCCCATCGGGTGCTGGAACGGCCATCGGAGAAGATTGCGCCAGACGCCATGCGTGAGGTGCCGGCGGTGACGCTCGATCGGGTGCTTGAGGAGGCGCAGGTCCAGCCGGAGCGAGTCGGGCTGGTATGGATGGACACTCAGGGTCATGAGGGTCGCGTGCTCGAGGGGGCGGCCGGCGTGTGTGCGGCCCGTGTGCCGCTCTGCCTGGAGTTTTGGCCGAAACGGCTGCGGAAGAGCGGAGGAGTAGCGGGGCTCATCGGGACGCTGGCGCGTCACTACACACACTTCGCCGATATGGGTGGCGACGTCCGGCACAAGATTCCATCTGAGCCGCTCGCTGAACTCGATACGTTGTCCGAGCGGTACGCCAGCAGGCACACTGAGATCGTCGTGCTCAATGCCAGTCGAGGACAGGTATGAGCCGCTTGGTCAGGATGGTGATGGTCGCCCTCCCGATGCTCGTCGGATGTGCGATCTCGCCCCAGCGAGCGGTCAATGCTGCGGTGCCGCCAGCTCACGCGTTAGGCCTGACTACTCTCGAGGGGGTGTTCTCGTCTGCCCAGGCGGGCGAGGGGGAGAGGTTCTTCAGGGGCAGTTGCCAGGGGTGCCACGAGATACGAGAGTTTTCGGGGATCCGGTTCACCATTCGCTGGAGCGGCCAAACAGTGGGGGAACTGTTCGAGGTTATCTCGACCACCATGCCGCAGGGGAGTCCCGGCAGCCTCGCCCCCGATGCCTACGCGGCGGTGGTGGCGTTTTTGCTTCGGCTCAACGGGTATCCGGCGGGCGAATCGACGCTGCGAGGGGATGTCGGTAGTCTGAAGACGATCACGATCGTGGATCCAGAGTAGGCGGGAATCGATGTCCATGAGCACACCTGTTCACGCTACGGCAGTGACTGTCCTGATGACGACGCTGGTATTGGCCCAGACGCAGACGTTTGCACAGACCGGGGAGTGGCGTTATCACGGCGGTGATGCCGGCCACACCCGGTACTCGGACCTCGACCAGCTCACGGCGGAGAACTTCGAAGATCTCGAGGTGGCCTGGGTCTGGCGCGGAGATAACTTCGGCGCAGGCACGCTCGGCGTGTCTCGCTCTACCCCCTTGTATGTGGACGGAGTGCTATACACCGTGGCGGGGGAGCGACGAACGGTGGTGGCGATCGACCCGGCGTCGGGCGAGACGCTGTGGACCTACCGTGAGCCGCACACGACGCGGTTCGACCGTGGCATGCGTAACGGCTATGGCAAAGGGCTGGCTTATGCGGAGATCGACGGGCGGGGTGTGATTTACGTCGTGAGCCCGGCGTTCTTCCTGCACGCGCTCGACGCGAAGACCGGGGTCCCGCTCGAGGAGTGGGGTGCCCGGGTCGACCTGCCTGGATTCCCGTCGACCGGCGTGATCGACCTGCTGCCAGATCTGATCGGCGACTGGGGACCCTGGCAGAGCTGGGATGGTCCTTATGACGCCGACTTCGGTATTCCACGGGAACTAGGTCATATCACGAGCTCTTCGCCGCCGATCGTGGTCAACGGCGTGGTCGTGGTGGGCAATTCCGCCGAGCAGGGCTACAACCAGACGCGAATCGAGAACGTGCCTGGCGACATCCTTGGCTACGACGCTCGGTCTGGCGAGCACCTCTGGAAGTTTCACGTCATTCCGCGTCCTGGCGAGTTTGGCCACGAGACCTGGGAGAACGACGCCTGGCAATGGACGGGCGACGTGTCGTCTTGGGCGCCGATGTCGGCCGACCCGGCGCGCGGGCTGGTCTTCATTCCCACGAACCCACCCACAATCGACTTCTACGGGGGCTTCCGCCCTGGGGACGGGTTGTTTGGCACCAGCGTGATTGCGCTGGACGTGGCGACCGGTGAGCGGCGGTGGCATTTCCAGACCGTCCATCATGACATCTGGAACTTCGACAACCCGACGGCGCCCATGTTGCTTGACGTGAGCGTTGACGGACACGAGCGGCCGATCCTCGTGCAGACCACCAAGCAGGGGTGGGCGTTCACGTTCGACCGCGGCAGCGGGGAGCCGATCTGGCCGATTGAGGAACGTGCCGTGCCGGTGTCGGAGGTGCCTGGCGAGCAGCTGTCACTTACGCAGCCTTTCCCGACCAGACCGCCGGCGTTCGAGATGCAGGGGCTCACCGAGGGCGACCTGATCGATTTCACCCCGGAGTTGCGGGCCGAGGCACTCGAGATCGTTCAGCGTTATCGGTTGGGGCCGATCTTCAATCCTCCGATTCAGAACGGACATCCCTCGGGGCTGCGGTCGTTCGTCAGTTGTCCAAGCGGCGCGTCGAACATCTTCGGCCCGCCGGCCGCTGATCCTAAGGCGGGCGTGATCTTCGTGCCGACGCTTCGGGGGTGTCGGTCAGAGAACATTGTGCCGGGTGAGCTGATCGATGCGCCCGACGACATTATGACCACCGGCACCACGATTGTGCAGTATGCGGTCATCAATCGGGGCGACTTCCGTGGGCCGCAGGGGCTGCCGATCTTTAAGCCGCCCTACAGCCGGATTGTCGCGATCGACATGAATACCGGCGAGCACCTCTGGGCGGTACCCAACGGGGACACGCCGGATCACATCCGGGACCACCCGGCGTTGAGCGGCATCGATCTGCCCAATACCGGGCGCACGTCACATCCGATCGTGATGGCGACTGCCAATCTGCTTGTGTCGGCCGAAGGCACCGGTGGGCGGCCGCTGCTCCACGCCCTGGACAAAGCCTCAGGGGATCGGGTGGGCACCGTCGACCTGCCGGCCTCGGGTCAATACGGGATGATGGGGTACTTCCACGACGGCTTGGAGTACATCGTGGTCCAGGTCGCTGGCCCTGGTCTCCCTGGTTCGCTCGCGGCACTGCGGCTGACGCAGTGAGCCGGGCGCTCGTCGCCTCCAGACAGGAGTACCGATGCGTGGCTTGATGATGGATTACCCGCTGACGCTCGACCGCATCGTCGAGCATGCGGGACGGTTATACCCCGACCGGGCCATTCGAACTAAGCAGCCGGACGGGTCGATGCACGAGTCCACGTATGCGGATCTGCTCGAGCGGAGTCGTCGGTTGTCAGCGGCGCTGGTCGGCCTAGGCGTGGAGCCGGGCGACCGGGTGGGTACGTTTGCGTGGAATCACCACCAACACCTGGAGATGTATTTTGGCATCCCCGGCGCGGGGGCCGTATGCCACACCTTGAATATTCGTCTGTTTCCTGACCAGCTGGCCTACATCATCAATCACGCCGACGATCAGGTCGTCTTCATCGATGCGTCTGTGCTCCCTCTCTACGAGAAGGTGGCGGATCGGACAGAGGGCGTGCGACACCATGTGCTGGTTAATGCCCCGCCAGATCTGCGACCAGATCTGGTGGGCGTAATTCATTACGAAGAGCTCCTGCTTGGTGCCGAGGGGAGCGCTTTCGATTGGCGGTCGACCGACGAAGGAACGGCAGCCGGCCTTTGCTACACGAGCGGGACGACCGGCGATCCGAAGGGCGCGCTCTACAGCCACCGGTCGATGTTCTTGCACACGATGGGCGCCAATCAGGGGACGGCGCTGGGATTGACCGAGCGAGATGTCGTGCTGCCGGTCGTGCCCCAGTTCCACGCCATGGCGTGGGGACTGCCGTATGCCTGCGCGCTCGCCGGATCGGAGCTCGTCATGCCCGGCGCCAATCTTCAGCCGGAGGCGCTGGCCGAGCTGATTGAGCGGTATCAGGTGACGGTGGCCGCCGGTGTGCCGAGTATATGGAACGGGTTGTATCACGAGCTCCGTGGGTCGGGGCGCGACGTGTCCTGCATTCGGTCGCTGGTGGTCGGAGGCTCGGCCATGCCGCGTTCCTTGATCGAGGGCTACGAGCGGGACCTCGGGGTGAACGTGGTGCACGCGTGGGGGATGACCGAGTTGTCGCCGCTTGGTACGGTGTCTTCTCTACGTGCTGCCCATCTCGCGTTGCCGCAGGCTGCTCAGTGGGACGTCAAGGCGAGGCAGGGCTATGCGTTGGGTGGCGTGGAACTCCGGATCGTCGGGGAGGACGGCGCGGAACTGCCCTGGGACGGCGAGGCCATGGGTGAGCTGCAGGCGCGGGGGCCGTGGGTGATTCGTAGTTACTACCAGCGAGACCCGACCGAGGAGCATTTCACGGACGACGGCTGGTTCCGCACTGGGGACGTGGCGACGATCACGGCCGATGGCTACATGACGATCACCGACCGGACGAAGGACCTGGTCAAGAGCGGCGGGGAATGGATTTCGACGGTGGCGCTTGAAGGCGCGCTTATGGCGCACGAGGGCGTGCTCGAAGCGGCTGTCATCGCGGTGCCAGACGAGCGCTGGTCTGAGCGGCCGCTTGCCGTCGTCGTCCGGGTGCCGGACGGGGCGGTAACCGAGTTGGCGCTGAGGTCGGCGTTGCTGGATCAGTTCGCGAAGTTCGAGGTGCCAGACCGGGTGTTGTTCGTCGACGAGTTGCCCAAGACGAGTGTTGGCAAGTTCGACAAGAAAACGTTGCGTGCTCGGGTGGCGGACGGTGCCCTCGGCGGGAAAGTCGTGTCTAGACGGCAGGCCGAACCCGGGAGGACGAGCGATGAGTAGGCGACGTGAGAGATGCGCCTGGAAGGCGGGTCGAGCAGTGGGGCTGTGTCTGATCGTGCTGGTGGCTTCCGGTGCGTTGGCGCAGTCGTCTACGACCAACCCATATCGCGCCACCTTTGGGTGGGAACAGCTACCGGAGGGCCAGGTCATGGGGACGGTTAGCGGCGTATTCCCGGATCCCGATGGCCGGCATCTGTGGATCCTGGACCGGTGTGGTGCGAACCAGTGCGCTGGCACCGATCTCGATCCGATCATGAAGTTTGACCTCGCGGGGAACCTGGTCGACAGCTTTGGCGCAAGGCTGTTTGCGTTCCCGCACGGTTTCTTCCTGGATCACGAAGGGTTCCTCTGGGTGACCGAAGGGGGTTCGCACGGCGACGCCCGCGCCACGCTCGGCGAGCGCATGGGGATCGGTCATCAGGTGCTGAAGCTCAACCAGCAGGGCGACGTGGTCATGCGCCTGGGCGAAGCGGGCGTCTGGGGCGATGACGAGTCGCACTTTAACGGCCCGTCGGGCGTGGTCGTCGGACGAAACGGCGATATCTGGGTGTCCGATGGGCACCGGGGAGGGAACAACCGGATCGTCAAGTTCGACCGGGACGGTAACTTTCTATTGGCGATCGGCGGCGGTGTCGGTAGCGAGAGCAAGGAAGCGGCTCGCTTCAGCGACCCCCATGACATCAAGATGGACTCGCAAGGTCGGGTCTACGTCGCCGACCGGGGCAATAGTCGGATTCAGGTGTTCGACGATGATGGCGAGCTGCTCTACATCTGGACGCACTACGGTAAGCCCAGCGGGTTGTTCATTGATAGAGACGACATCCTCTACGCCGGAGACGGGCTCTCGGGCATGGTACGGACCGGCCCGCCCGACAACTGGCGGAGCAATTTGGGCTGGGAGAAGGGAATCCGGATCGGCGATCTGAAGACCGATCAGGCCTGGGTGACCCACTTCATTCCCCAGCACGATGAGGACGTCGGCGCCGGCATCGAGTTCCTGGGCGTCGACTTTGACGGGAACATCTACGCTGGCGAGGTGGCGCGGCGCCGCCTAGTTCGCTACGTGCCGCACCGCCCGTCAGAGTTGAGTGGGAAGTAGCGGTGAAGGCCGTGAGGAACGATATGCGTGTATGGCTTGCGGGTGTTTTCGTCGTTGTGACGGCCGGCGGCGTCGGGGCCCAAGGGCCTGACGGGACCGCGTTCTTCTCAATGGTGGCGCCGACACGCTCGATCTTCAGCCTCGAACTGAGTGGGAACGCACTTTCTGGACACGTCGATAGCTACGTGTATCAGGGCGGTGGGCGGAGTCTGGTCGAGCTCAAGCGGGTGGGGGAGCAATGATCTGGCTGGTTCGCTGACATGTTTGTCAGCGAGACGGAAACCAGCGCTCGAGGAGAGGATGGGGTCGAAGTTATTGTCATCTCGCCGCAGACAGGCCGAGTCCGGTTCGTCCTCTCTCGGTCCGGCGACGGTACGGTTGAGACCCGGCAGGTGAGTCATCCCGGTCACGAGTTTGGCCATGTCCACCATGTCGGGCAGTTGTCTGCAGAGGAGGGGTGGATCAAGCTCGGAAACAAGGTGGAGTTGGCGAACCGAGATGGTGGCACCTACCAGCGGCAATCGAGTGCTATCCAGGTGGAGCAGCGGCTCGAATCCGCCGGCTCGCTGGATCCGTTGGAACTGGTCGAAACGGATCCGATTCTTTTTGTTCTGGTCTACTACCTCGGGTTCGGCGGGCTAGTGGATTGAGTCGTCTCCACGACGAGGACGCGATGACTCTGCGAAAAGCGGCGGTCTGGAGGGCGGGGCTCGCGCTCGTGGTCTTGCTTGTCCCGGTGTCGGCGTTGGCGCAAGCGACGCCACAGGCCGTGTTCGTGAGCGCCGTGGACGATGGCCGGCCGGTGCTGGATCTGGAGGCTTTCGAGTTTCGGGTTAGGGAAGAAGGTGAGTCGCGGGAGGTGCTCTCGGTGAATCGGGCCCAGGTGCCGGTCCAGGTGGCCGTGCTGGTGGACGATAGCTACGGTGTTACGAGCAATCTGGGACATCTCCGACGCGGGCTGGAAGAACTGATCGACTCCCTGCCTGACGCGCAGATGAGTACCGTCGTGGCGTTCGGAGATCAGCTGCGCACACTCATCGACTTCACCCGGGACAAGAACGAACTGAAACGTGTGGTGGGGGAGTTCGCCCAGTTCTCCGAGACCAGCTGGTATCTGCCCAATGCGCTGGCTGAGACTGCTATCGATATGTGGGACCGGGGCGCGGTACGTCCAATCATCGTACTGGTGACCTCGGAGGGAACCGCCGCCACGATGGCGCGTATCCGTCGCTTCAGGCAGGGAGACGCGGTGGTGTCGCCGCGAGGCGGCCAGGGCATGGCCTACGACCGCGTGCTGGAGATCCTGCGTGACACGAAGGTGGCGGTGCACACCCTCGTCGTGCGGGGGGCCGGTATGGCCAGCCTGGCCGATGGGTTGGGTGGCGACCCCGGTACCCGGGGGCTGTCGCAGGACACGGCCGGCGACCGCGACCGCGCCTCGCTGCTCGCAGAGCTGCCGCGGGTGACTGGCGGCGGCCGCGAAGAGCTCGGCGCGACTTCAGCGTTGGCGGAACTGTTGAATCGTATCGGTGATGAGATCAGCAATCAGTACTTCGTCGTCTATGCACGTCCGGCCGTGCTCGTCCCACCCGAGCAGATCGAGGTCAGCGTGACCCGGCGCGGCGTGTCGGTACGGAGCACTCCGGCCCACCCCATCCTGCTGCAGCCGCCCCAGCAGTAGGAGGGAGGGCGCTCGCCTTTACGCCCTCCCTGGTGCCATGATAGCCTGAAACTGATGTATTCACGCTGCAACGGACCTGCCAGCTCGCAGTGGCGAGCCCTGGTCTGGCGCCCACTGAGCGCCGCGATTCTGATCGCGGCACTCAGTTTTGCTTCGGGCTCAGGTGTCTGGCACGTTGGACACGAGGCAGACCAGGACTGCGCCGTCTGCCAGCTGAGGCATCAACCGGTCGCCAACATGGCGGTCGCACCGACCATCGCTCGACCCGAGGGCACGTCATCGGTAGGCGAATTTCTCCGGACCCGGTTGGTTGAACAAGGCCGGTTTGCCGTTCCTGCCCGCGCTCCACCTCTCTCCTGACACGACGCTCGAGCTTTTAGTTGCCCACCCTGCGCCAGGGTTCGCTGGTGTCGTGCGCGCACGTAGTGCGCCCGCGGTCGCCGCAGGGTGTGGCCGTGTACTACCGTGCGTGTTGAGGAGAGAAGACTGATGAAGGCATATCTTGCAAGGGCCAGAAGGGCCCTGAGTGTAGCGGTCCTGTTGGGCCTACTGGTTGAAGGGGCAAGCGCACAAGAGGGTGCGGTTGTTCGTGGACAGGTCTCGTTCGATGACGGCAGTCCAGTGCACGGCGCGGTGGTGCTGGTGGTGGGGACTCGGTATGAGGCACTCACCGACGACGACGGGAGCTTCGAGATTGACGGCGTGACTCCGGGAACGTACGAGCTGCTCGCCCAGCGAGAGCACTTGACCGCGAACCGGCAGACGGTCACGGTGGGGGCTGGTGAGACGGCGGTGGCCGACTTTGAGCTCCTACTGACGCCTATCCATGAGGAGCTAACGATTACCGCGGCTCCGGGTGGCCAAGAAACGGTGTTCGAGGCCTTTAACGCCACCACCACGCTGGACTCGTTTGAGTTGATTACTAATCCCGCTCCAACGCTGGGTGAGGCGTTGAAGAACGAACCTGGCGTGGCCATACGGAGTTTTGGTCCAGGGTCAGCTCGTCCGATCATTCGCGGCTTCGATGGGGACCGGGTACTGATTCTGGAAGACGGCATACGGACCGGCGATTTGAGCAGTCAGTCTGGTGATCATGGTGTGCCGATTGATCCCAATGCACTCGAGCGGGTGGAGATCATTCGGGGACCGTCGACGTTGTTGTATGGGTCGAACGCGGTGGGAGGGGTCGTTAACGCGATCACACCGCAGGAGGCCTATCGCAATGCGGTCCGCCAGGGCACGCGCGGGCAACTCAGCTTTGACGTGGGGTCAGCCGACGGCCAGGCGGGTAGTAATGCGAGCATGCAGCACGGGCAGGGGAACGTCCTGTTCTGGGCCGGTGGTGGCGCGCGGCGTTCCTCGGACTACGACACCCCGCTCGGCCCCGTTGAGAATTCGGCCTCAAGCTTGACCCACGGCAGAGCAGGGGCTGGCTATTTTGGCGACCGGGCGTTCTTTAGCGCCGGCGTTTCGTTTGATAATGGAAGGTTTGGTGTCCCGTTCGCTGGTGACTTCCACGGCCACCATGGGCATGAGGACGAGCACCACGACGACGACCACGACGAC
>DEAA01000082.1:0-484 GCA_002346545.1 Acidobacteria bacterium UBA2994 | reverse complement strand
CGACCACGACGACGACCACGACGAGGAAGGTCACGAGGAGGAACTGTTTGTGGACCTCGAGTCGCGGCGCAGAGTGGGGCGGGTCGACTTTGGCTTGAAGAACCTGAGCAATCGTGTCATCGAGGGCGTTCGCTTTACGTTTAACGTGATCGACTATACCCACGACGAGATCGAGATCGACGAGGGCGTCGAGAGTATCGGCACGACCTTCGAGAATCGTACCTATGTGGGGCGGGTGGAGTTCAATCAGCGCCAGAGTGAGCGTCTTTCCGGACGGTTCGGGATGTGGGCGCAGGCGCGTGACTATGCCGCCACCGGATTCGAGGCCCTTGCTCCTCGCACGGACCAGGTGTCGTTTGCGGCGTTTGCGGCCGAGGAGCTGGACTTTGGCCGGGTTCGAGTGCAACTCGCGGGACGCTTCGAGCGCAACGACTTCACGGTTGGCGAGCGCACGGGTGGACACCACGACGACGACCACGACGAC
>DEAA01000060.1:6268-6692 GCA_002346545.1 Acidobacteria bacterium UBA2994 | reverse complement strand
GTCACAGATCTCGCGGATCCGGGGAAAGTAGTCGTCCTGCGGAACGATCACGCCGCCGGCTCCCTGAACCGGCTCGGCAATGAACATCGCGACCGTGTCGGCGCCCTCACGGAGGATGGCCTGCTCGAGTTCATCCGCAGCAGCAACGCCCTGACTCTCTCCCGACGGCGCCTTATACCGGTAGGGATACGGCGACGGGATATGAAGGAAGCCCGGTACCCGTGGCTCGAACTGGGGCCAGTAGGTGCTCAGTCCCGTGGCGCTCATCGCGGCCAGCGTGACGCCGTGATAACCCTCGAACCTGGAGATGACCTTGGTTTTCTTCGCACGCCCACGCAGCTTCCAGTAGGCGCGCGCCATCTTGATGCTGCTGTCAGTAGCTTCGCCCCCGCCACTGGTAAAGAAGAAGCGGTTGATCGACGGG
>DEAA01000060.1:5206-5965 GCA_002346545.1 Acidobacteria bacterium UBA2994 | reverse complement strand
CGGTTGATCGACGGGTAGGTCAGCGTTGACAGCAGCTCAGCGAGCTCGATGGCTCGTTCGTTCGAGCTGCCGGTGTAACCGGAGACATACGCCAGGGTGTTGGACTGATCTCGCGCCGCCTCGGCCAGCTCCTGACGGCCATGGCCCGCCAAGACGTTCCAGAGCCCGGCCAGCCCGTCGATGCACTCGGCTCCGTCGGCATCCGTGAGCAGTGCTCCCATACCCCGGACCCAGACGCGGGCACGGTCGTGCGTGGCACCGTGGTGGAGCGGGTGAATCAGGTGGGCGCGGTCTCGCGTGATTAGCTCGACGTTGCTCATGCCGGTGGCTTAGTTGGCGCGGAGGAACGCGCCGTTCCCGAGGCGGCGAAAGGGACCGCCATCAACCGAGAACTCGTCGGTTACTGAGAACGAGGTTTCTGAGGCGACCTGCATCAGCCGGCGCAGCACGTAGACGTTGCCGTCGGCTTCGAGGGGCAGTGTGAGGAACGTGATACCGATCGGGCTGGACCAGTCGCCCAACGCGAGTCGCACGGGGCCCTCCGACGGTTGCTCCCGCCACACCACACTCTGGCTCTCCTCGTTGAAACCGATGGTCCAGGTTTCGGTGTACGCCTCGCCGTAAATCTCGGCTTCGACCCGCCCTTCGACAAAGGGGCCGCCCTCAAGCGCGGTGAAGGTCACCGTGCCGCTCCGGGTACCGACGCTTAGCGGCGGAAAGTCGCCACCGGTGTAGTCGAAGGTCCAGCGACCGGAGAAG
>DEAA01000060.1:4300-4909 GCA_002346545.1 Acidobacteria bacterium UBA2994 | reverse complement strand
TCGAAGGTCCAGCGACCGGAGAAGTAGCCTACTCGCTGGTCCACCTGAGGCTGGGGAATGTCGGTCCGCCGAGCGCGGGTCAGCGAGACCTCGACGTCGAAGCCGTGGTCGCCGAGGGTGACCTGGCCTGGGCCGTCGAGGGCGGCCGCCGTTCCGCGCCCGCGGGGACGTGGTCGCTCGCCGCGCGTCAGGCTGTAGGAGAGCTCCAGCGGGCCGAGGGCGGTGTCGGCTGAAGTAGCGATCGTGAGCTGGTCGTCGCTGGTGTCGATCGAGTCCAGCTGGACTTCGGCGCCTGGTGCGAACCCGGTCAGGAGACCCGTGTAGCTTCCTCCTTCGGCGATTAGCGTCATCGTGACCGTGGTCTCGATGTCGCCGCCCGGAGCGGTGACGGTGCCTCGCCAACTCCCGGTCCAGGGGTCGTCCTGGGCCTCGGCCGGTGCCTGACTCACTAGCAGCGCGAGCATGAAGAGCAGACCAAGTCGTTGCGCCATCGTCACATCTCCAGCAAAGGAACGTAGAACGTTGACTATACGCGGCGTCGCGAGCCTGGATCAAACCGCTATCAGGACCCTCGGTGTCCGGATTGACTTTGCTATGATGCCGGGCTAG
>DEAA01000060.1:3716-4010 GCA_002346545.1 Acidobacteria bacterium UBA2994 | reverse complement strand
GACTTTGCTATGATGCCGGGCTAGGCGTGCCGGTCCGTTTGGCCGGGAACCCAGTCTTGTTAGGGAGCTTCTCACGTGCCTTACTCCTCCACGATGCGTCCCCGGACGGCTGTCTGGCTGTCCTCGTTGCTCGTGCTGGCACCACTCGGCGGCGCGGCGTGTGCGCCTGCGGAAACGGCCGGAGTGCCCCAGGTTGAGATCGTGTCATCACGTCCGGACATGGTCACTGGGGGCGACGCGCTGGTGCGGGTTGCTCCCCCACCGGGTGTGGAGCCAGCGGCCGTGCGTGTCTCG
>DEAA01000060.1:2962-3402 GCA_002346545.1 Acidobacteria bacterium UBA2994 | reverse complement strand
TCGACGGCCGGGATGTGTCGAGTGGTTTCAGGCAAAACAGGGACGGGATACTTCTTGGCCTCGTGGCCGACCTGCAGCCGGGTGCAAACATGGTTTCGGTTTCGGCCGGACGCGGCGCCTCGGTCGATATCGAGGTCACCAACCACCCCGCGATGGGCCCCGTGTTCTCCGGGCCTCATCAAAGCCCCTTCCACTGTGAAACTGAGTCCTTTCGTCTCTTTGGCGAGGAGTCGGAGGAGACCCTTGGCGCTCCGCTCGACGAACACTGCTTGGTGGCTCGGCGCGTCGACTACGGCTACCGGTCGGTGGAAGGGGGGGCACTTCGTTTCTTGGCGGACCCGGCGGCTCGCCCAGAAGATCTCGCCTACACGACGACGCTGGCCGGCGATGAAGTGCCATACGTGGTTCGGATCGAGACGGGGTCGGTCAACCGGGCTATC
>DEAA01000060.1:2258-2645 GCA_002346545.1 Acidobacteria bacterium UBA2994 | reverse complement strand
ATCAGATTGCCATGCTCCACGATCCGGCAACTGCGGTTGAGCCTGATGCCTGGCAACCTTCCTCCGGTTGGAACCAGCGCCTGATCTTCACCTTCGGAGGCGGGTGTGTGGGCGGCTGGTATCGCCAAGGGGCGCGTACTGGCGGGGTCACCGATGACGTGATGCTTCGCCAGGGCTACGCCGTAGCGTCGTCGAGCCTGAACGTGTTCGGGAACAACTGCAACGACTTGCTGGCCGCTGAGACCATGATGATGGTCAAGGAACGGTTCATCGAAGGCTATGGTGCGCCGGTGTTTACCATCGGCTGGGGTTGTTCCGGCGGGTCCTATCAGAACCACCAGATAGCCGACAACTATCCTGGCCTGCTAGACGGCATCATTCCTGGCT
>DEAA01000060.1:727-1966 GCA_002346545.1 Acidobacteria bacterium UBA2994 | reverse complement strand
TGCTAGACGGCATCATTCCTGGCTGCAGTTTCCCGGATGTGACGTCTGGCACCATCCCGTTCATCACCGATGCCCGGCTACTGAACCACTACTTCAACGTCACGGCCCCAGGGGAGTTCACCGCGGAGGAGCAGCGGGCTGTCGCTGGGTTCCTCGTCCTGAACACCATGCCTAACGTGGCGACGAACGCCGGGCGGATTGCCCCGGACGAGTTCTGTCCCGATGTGATCCCCAAGAAGGATCGCTACCACGCCCAGACGAACCCGGGTGGCGCGCGGTGTGATGTCTTCGACGCGACCGTGAACATCTACGGCCGTGACGCGGCGACAGGATTCGCGCGCCGTCCACTCGACAACGTCGGAGTGCAGTATGGACTGGGCGCGCTCAACGGTAGCGTGATCACGGTGGAGCAGTTCCTCGCTCTCAACGAGGGGATCGGTGGCTACGATCATGACGGGCAGTTCCGGGCGGCGCGGACCACGGCCGACTACGGCGCGATGCGTGCGGCCTACCAGACGGGTCGGGTGACCAATGGCGGCGGCGGGCTGGCCACGACCCCGATCATCGACTACCGGGGCTACAGCGACGACGTCGAGCGCGGCGATGTGCACGTGCGCTACCATTCGTTCGCCGTCCGCGAGCGCCTGCACCGGGCCAACGGCCGGGCCGACAACCACGTGATGCTGGTCGAGGACAATCGGCACGGTCTGTACTCGAGCCAGAGCCCGGTGTTGCAGCAGGCGCTAGCGCAGATGGACGAGTGGCTGACCACCCTTGCCGCCGACACGTCGTTAGACCCCCGCATAGGCAAGGTCGTGCGGGCCAAGCCCGCCGAGCTGGTCGATGCCTGCTGGACCAGAGACGAGTCTCCATCGAAGATCGCCGAGACCCAGCAGCGTGATGCCGGCCGCTGCGCCGAGCTCTATCCGGCGCCGCCGTCTCCGCGTGAGGTGGCGGGCGCCGCGGTGACGACTGACGTGCTCAAGTGTCAGCTCAAGCCGATCGACGCAGCCGACTATTCGGTTAGATTCAGCCGAGACGAGCGAGTGCGGCTGGGCGAGCTCTTTCCGGATGGGGTCTGCGACTGGACCCAGCCTGGTGTCGAGCAAGTACCGCTCCTCGGCACCTGGCTCCGCGTCGAGACGACCTAATCCACTGTTTTCGCTTTTTGATCGTCAACCTGGCCTGTTTCAGGGGTCAGGTTGGACTAGAATTAATCCGATATCCAGAATAGTTACA
>DEAA01000060.1:0-415 GCA_002346545.1 Acidobacteria bacterium UBA2994 | reverse complement strand
ACTGGACCTATCCGGGGTCCCGATCGGCGGACGGTTCGTTCTGGGTTAATGGAGCGTGGACTGTCATGGGGAAGGACACCAGCAACACTGCCGGAGATACCCCAAAGTATCCTGGCATCCGCATCACGGCCAACGGGAACCAACTCGTCGCGTACCACACCGAAGCTCGGGTGACGGACGCCGGCGTCTACTATCCCATCACCCCCTCGACCGAGGGGGGCGAGCTGTATCAGCAGTCGTTTGCGGAGGGGAACCTCAATGTCTTCGGGCGCAGCACCACGGCCATCGAGGCCGAGGGTGAGCATGCAGCCCAAGGTGGCGCCACTGCCTACTCGGTGTGTGGCCGCCGGGTGACCAATTTCACGTCCGGCCAGGGGCTGCCCTACGCGTCCGAGCAGTACTACCACGCCCCCGG
>DEAA01000067.1 GCA_002346545.1 Acidobacteria bacterium UBA2994 | reverse complement strand
GGCACGCGGTCGCTGCGCTCCCTCACATCGCGCCGAAACTCTCTCCCCCGCCGCCCTCCGGGTTGCACTCCGGCCGTCCTCCCTAGCGGCGGTAAACCGCCTTCACGGCAAAAAACGTGGGGGTGAGACAGACGCAAATAGTACTAATCCCGTTAGGTGGAGGTTCCGAACATGGCACGCACAGTCAAGAACACCAAGAGCCCCGAGGAGCGTCGCGCCGAGGCCGAGGCCCTGCAAGCGACGATCGCGGAACAGGTCGAGGCGCTGCGTGAGTCCGAGACGTGGGCGCGGTTCCTGACGTTCGCGCAGTCGTTCCACCGCTACAGCCTGGGGAACCTGCTGCTGATCTTCTCCCAGTGCCCCGAGGCGTCGCACGTCGCCGGTTACCGGACGTGGCAGAAGCTCAACCGCCAGGTCCGCAAGGGTGCGCGCGGAATCCGCATCTTCGGCGGCCGCGACGTGCGCGAGACGGTCGAGAACGAGCAGACCGGCGAGGAGGAGGAACAGCGCCGGGTGCGATTCTTCCCGGTGTCTGTGTTCGACATGGGACAGACCGACCTCATCGACGAGGAAGCGGGCGACCCGGCCGACATTGCGCGCCAGCTCACCGGAGACGACCCCGCGGGCATCTTCGACGCCGTGGCCGACTACCTCACCGGCAAGGGCTGGACCGTCGAGCGCGAGCAGATCGCCGGAGGCGCGAACGGATACACCACCACCGACGGCACGCAGCGCGTCGTGATCGACGCGGACCTCTCCCCCGCTCAGGCAGCCAAGACCGCCCTTCACGAGGCCGCCCACGTCATCCTGCACGCCGAGGAAGATCACGCCGAGTACGTCGAGCACCGCGGGATCAAGGAAACCGAGGCCGAGAGCGTCGCCTACATCGTTGCCGGGGTCTTCGGACTCGACACCAGCGCCTACAGCGTCGGATACGTCGCCGGATGGAGCAACTGCGACACCGACACCGTGAAAGCCACCGCCGCCAACGTCCTACGCGCCGCCCACACCCTCGCAGACGCGATCACCACGGACATCCCAGCGACCGCCGCGGCTTGAACGGAAGGGACGACCGTATGAGCATCCCGCTCATCAGAAACCGCGCAACCAGGCACGACGACACACTCCAGAACCGAGAAAATCGGCGACCGGCCGAAGAACTGGCCGAGTACGCGCATTGGTTTGCGTGCAAGAGACGAGTATGTGGTTCCGTCGACATGCTCACCCCGGTACACCGAATGATCCCAGGGAGGGGCACCGTTCGCACCCTTCCCCTCCCCAGTCCGAGGCGACCCAGTCGTGGCAACTGACAGAGTTACAGACATACGGAGTCTGGTACTTACAGACGAGTATGTCTGTTACTGTGGGACACACAGACTCTGTAAGTCACAAAGTGCCAAACTTACAAAGTTTGCTAGCTTCGAACTGTCGGACGTACAGACTTGCAGACTTACAGACTTGCAGACTTACAGGCACGCCGAACTGGCTCCGCACAGCTGACAACCCAAACCGATTGGATGACCACATGCGAATCGTCGCTCTCGTCGGCCAAAAGGGCGGGGTCGGAAAGACCACGACCACAATGAACCTCGCCGCAGTCATGGCCAAGCACTCCCGGGTGCTCGTGGTCGACGTCGACCCCCAGGGATCGACCACCTGGTGGGCCGAGAACGCGGGGGAGGACTTGCCGTTCGACTTCGCAGCAGACGCCGACCCGAACAACCTCGCGCGCCTGCGCCAGCTGGACTTCGACACGATCTTCGTCGACACCCCCGGCAGCCTCGAGGACACCCGCGTCCTCTCTGCGGTGCTCGAGGTCGCTGACTTCGTTATTCTTCCCCTCAACCCCGAGCCGCTGAACACGCCGGCGATGGTCCGAACAATCCGCCAGCACGTCGCGCCGCGAGGCATCCCGCACCGCGTACTGCTCAGCAAGATCGACCGACGCCGCGCCGGCCAGCTCGAGGACTGGGAAAAGCTCGTCGACGAGGGGCTGAAACTGCCACGGTTCCGCCAGTACATTCGCCTCTACGCCGCCCACGCCGACGCGCCGCTTGCCGGCCGTGTCGTTACCCAATACCCAGACACCCGCCAGAACGCCAACGCGATCTACGACTACACCCACGTCGCAATGGAGCTCATGGCGCTTTGGGCCAATCAACCCCAGCGAGCGGAGGCCGTCTAATGGCTCGTGCCGACCTGTCAGCAATGCTCAGCCGCCTCCCCGAGGATGAGCCGTCCGTCCCCGAAACGCCCGTCGCGGCCGCTCAGCCGGCGATGCCCGCGCCGGCGATACCGGCTCCAGAGGCGCACGCGCGTCCGCGAGCGCCGCGGCGGACTGCTGAGCCCGCGCGCGCCGCCCCGGCAACGCGGGTCGGCTATCGCTCCTTCGAGCGCAAGGAGGCCCGGCTGCGGGCCGACCAGTACGCGAAGCTCACGGAAGAAGCTCGGCGGCTGAACCGGGCCAAGGGGGCAGGGGGGGAGCGGATCACCGAAAATACGTTGATCCGAGTCGCGATCGACCTCCTGCTGGAGCGGGCAGACAAGCTCGCCGGCGCCACGGAAGGAGAACTCCGTAGGTCTGTAAGTCCGTAAGTGCGTAGCTCCACACCGATGCGCGCCGACACGGGGGAGAGGCAGCGCAATGGCTGAGTAAATCACCGGCGTACACCGCCAGCCCGGCATGCGCCCGCTGCGCGCTCACTAGGAACTGTTACAAGCCCCGCGACGACCAGCAGTAGCCACCCACGCCGCGGCCGGGGCGTTCAGCGCCTCAGCCGTGTCGGTGATTCCGGAGAAGGTCAAGGCATGGCCGAGAACGAACAACACCGCCAGGTCGAGGTCGCCCGCGAGCTCTCAGCGCAGGCGAGAATCCTCGCACACTCGACCCGAGACGTCCCCGCGCCGTTTGACTCCTACACGCTTCTCGCTGAACTGGTCGCGACCGCCGACGATCTCGAACAGGTCTGCAAGCAACTTGGAGCCTGGCACTCACGCGTCGTCGACGGTCAGCACTACGCCGGCGAGGACAACCGAGGGGACGGGGCGACCGGAACTGTCAGTGCTGCCGCCGAGCTTCAGCGGGCTGCTGCCGCGCTCGGTGCCGCCTGTGAAGCTCTCCGGGCCGCGCACTCCGCAAACGGCGTCGTGCGCTGGTTCGACGAGGTGTGAACAACACCCAACCCACGCACTCAGCGCGCCCCCGGCCGCGCTCTCTCCCGGCCCCGGGCGATGCTGCCCGCGACAACAGAGGCGCCCAACGACAGGAGGCGCCGTGAAGATCCCCGAGCCCCTACGCGTGTGGTGGCACGACGGCGCCGGGGTCCGCGTGCTGCGTGCTGCTGCCGAGGTTCAGGTGGTGATGTTTTCTACGCGTCGGCGATCGATGTGGAGGTCTTCATCGGTGGCGGGGAAAAGCCGAGGGCGTAGCCAGAGGGCGACGTAGACGAGTCCGATGAGGACGGGGACTTCGATGAGGGGTCCGACGATGCCGGCGAGTGCTTGTCCGCTGGTGGCGCCGAAGGTGCCGATGGCGACGGCGATGGCGAGTTCATGACGACGGTCTCGCTGATCGGCATCCGCTTGAGGGTTGCGGGGCGGATACTGTGCCAGTCGAAGGTGGCGATGGCCACGACGATCATCACGGCGACGAGCGCGGCCATGGGGATTAGAGCGACGATGTCGCCGAGGGCGACGACGAGGATGAGGACGAACACCCCGGCGAGGAACGTCGAGATCCGGGTGCGCGCTCCAGAGGCTTTGACGTTGATCATGGTTTGGCCGATCATGGCGCACCCGCCCATCCCACCGAACAGGCCGGAGAGCATGTTGGCCGCGCCTTGACCCCATGCTTCGCGGGTCTTGCGGGAGTGGGTGTCGGTGATGTCGTCGACCATTTTCGCGGTCATGAGCGATTCGAGCAGGCCGACGACGGCCATCGCGAGGGCGTAGGGGGCGATGATCTGCAGGGTCTCCAGGGTGAGAGGGACCTGCGGGAAGAACAGCTCGGGGAGGCTGCGCGGCAGCTCGAGCTGCTGCAGCCGGTCCGGATGCCGCTTCTGATGTTCTCTCTGGCATGCTTCTGCCTCGGTCCCTCACCAAACCGACGATTCGCTACCTGTGGGGCAAGGTCGCCACGTTGCTGTGGCCGACTATGGTCTGGCTGGCGATCTACGCCCTCATCGTGCTGCCCGCGACCAATCGGACACACCCCCTCGCATGAGCGGCAGAGAACCGCGGACGGTTCAAGGTCAGTGCGTATAGGTGCGCACTGTAGGCTGTTGGCGATGGTCTCCTCGGCCCGGACTCCCCGTTCGACGCTGAATGAGCATTTTTTGATAATGAGGCTCATTACTAGCGTTGGGTTGGCGTTGCTGCTGATGCTGGGTCTGGCAGCGACGAGCCACACAGAGGCGGACGGCTCAACTCCTGTCCCGCTGGTGATATCTGGGTTGATGGACCCGCACGTCGGGCCCGCGACTGATGTCCCGGTTGAACATGAGGCGGTCGCTGGTGGTGTCGCTTCTGGGCCGAACGTGTTGGTGGGCGCTGCGCTGTGCGCGTTGGGTGTGTTGTGCGGGCTGACGTTCATGGTTGTGCTGCGGGGGTTGTGGCGTCGGCGGATGCCTCCGGTACTCAGTGACGGGCCACGTATGCCTTCGCTGCTTCCGGCGCCGGCTGCCCGTGCTCATCCGGTCGTGTTCTCGTTGACGCAGTTGGGTCTTTCCCGAACCTGACATTTGGCACGCCGCCCGTTTGGGCGGTGCTTCGTCCTGGGCTGCGTGCCCGGGTTCTGTCTTGTGCCGTGTCTTGGTTTGGAGTACCCGATGAAAACCCCTGTGAAGGCGACGCTCGTCACCATTGCCGTTGTGGTGGTGCTGGTTGTTGCCGGGTTGATCTATTTCCTTGTCAATCAGAGCCAGTCCGCTACACCTTCGTCTGGGGACGGCGCCGCATCCCCGCAAGTGGTGCGGCAGAGCTCGCATGTCCTCGACGATGGCGGGGAGGGCGCTGTCACGCTGGTGGAGTTCCTCGACTTTGAGTGCGAGGCGTGTGGCGCGTTCTTCCCGATCGTGGAGGACTTGCGGGAGCAGTTCGCGGGGGAGATCACGTATGTGGTCCGCTACTTCCCGCTGCCGGGGCATTTCAACTCGAAGAACGCGGCGGTCGCGGCGGAGGCGGCGGCGCAGCAGGACCGGTTCGAGGACATGTATGTCCGGTTGTTTGAGACACAGCCGGAGTGGGGTGAGGCGCAGGAGTCCCGCGCTGACCTGTTCCGCGGCTTCGCGGATGAGCTTGGTCTGGATATGGCCGCTTATGACGCCGCCGTGGCGGACCCGGCCACGACGGATCGGGTGGAGCTGGACTTCGAGGAGGGGCGTGCTCTCGGGGTGAGCAGCACACCGACGTTCTTCCTCGACGGGGAGCTGCTCGAGCTGCAGGAGTGGAATGACCTTGAGAACGCCATTCAGGCCGCGGTGAACGGTGCACGGTGATGCGGGCGGGGTTGACGCATCGGCGGGCGATCATCGTGGGCGCCGGGCAGTCGGGGCTCGCGGTTGCCGCGGCTCTGAGCGCGGAAGGGCTGCGGCCGCAGCACGAGTTCGTGGTGATCGACGCCGCCAGCATGGGGCAGCGTTCCTGGTCGTCACGGTGGCATTCGATGGAGCTTCTCAGCGACGTCCGGCATAGCGCGCTCTCTACGCGCCGGCTGCTGGGCGACCAACGCAGACATCCGCGAGTGGATGAGATGGCTGACTATCTCACTTTCGTGGAAGCCGGGCTGGGTGTGCGGACGGTCTGGGGCATCCGCGCGACCGGGGTGGAGCACCGCGGGAACGGGTCGACTCTGCTGCTGTCGACGACGGCGGGGGAGGTGCAGACCCGCAACGTGATCTGCGCGACGGGCGCGGCCGCGCATCCGCGGATTCCGGAGTGGGCGTCGCTTCTGATGGCGCCCGGGGTGGTGATGCACAGTAGCCAGTATCTGTACCCGAAGCAGATCCCCGCTGGCGATGTGATGATCGTGGGCGGCGGCAACAGTGGTGTGCAGCTGGCCCGCGAACTGTTGGCATCGCACACCGTGACCCTGTCTGTGAGAACCTGGCGGCAGCATCGCCCCGCGATGAGTTACCCCGCCGCGGCGGGAGAGAGGGTGTCGCTGGTCTCCCGGAAGCGTCGCCCCGAGCCGGTCTTCGGCGATAGCTATGAGCAGCTGCGCCGCGCCGGGGTCACAATCGCTCCTGCGGTGCAGGCCGCGGCCGGAGCCGTGGTGACCTTCGCTGACGGCACGCAGGCAAGCCCCCGCTCGGTGATCCTCGCCACCGGCTACACCCCGGGCGACGACTGGCTCCCGGAATCGGCTCGCGTCGACCGGCCCCGGCGCACCCTGACCGGGCTGCCCGGGCTGTTCGTGGCGGGGATGCCGCAGTACGGCGGCCGCGGCTCCGACACCCTCGCCGGGGTCTGGAAAGACGCGAAAACGATTGCCCAGCACATCATCGACCGGCCCTGAAAGGACCACCGACTTGACCACCGTCACCGACCACGAACACCCGCACCGATCCGGCTCACGGAGACGCATCTTCATTCTGTCTAGCTTGACGTCGCTGCTTCTGACCGCCGGGTTGCTGTTCGCCACTGCGGCACCCGCAGCCGCCCACGATGAGATCGTCTCCTCATCCCCGGAAGTCGGGTCCACGGTCAGTGTCGTCCCGGATGAGATCTCGCTGACCTTCAGCGGAGAGATCCTTACCGATTTCAGCGCCGTGATCATCGAGGTGGTCGCTCCGGACGGACAGAACATCGCATCGGGGGATCCGGTCATCGACGGGACCACGGTCACTCAGCCCGTAATACCCGGTCAGGTGGGCACATACACGGTGCGGTGGCGGGTGGTATCCAGCGACGGGCACCCGATCAGCAACGAATACCAGTACACCGCAGAAGCCGTCACGATCCCAACCACGACCCCAGCCCCCGCAGTGACTATTGAAGACACATCGGAACCGTATCCGACGTCCACCGACACCTTGGGGAGTCCCGGTCACGGTGAGCCCTCCGGAGGCGGGGAGCTCTTACCGATCCTGGCCGTCGCCAGTGGCGTGATCCTACTGGGCGGCATCGTGATCGTCGTGCTCATGGTGGGCAGAGAGCGTCGTCTCCGCGACAGAGCAGCGGAGGCCGCGCCTGCCGACGACCAGCAATAGAAGGAGAACCCATCATGACGTGTTCACTCGACGACGTGACGAAGACCCCTCGGGCCGCCTCTCCGGCTACCCACACCACGAGGCTCCTCCCGTTAGCTGCCCGGTGTCGGCGTACCGGTGAACGCGTCGGGTGCAGGGAGTACCGCTGATGATTCGTGGGCAGAATCGGCGATTCTCGGTCGCGTGCCTGGCCGCTGCGGTGGTGATCTTGGTCGACCAGACGACGAAATCGGCAGCGCTGACAGGGTTGAGCCAGGAGAAACGGATCCCGCTGCTCGGAGATCTGCTTGGGTTGCAGCTCGCTTTCAACCCTGGCGCGATCCTCTCACTCGGTGCTGAAGTCACCGGACTGCTTACACTCCTCGGGGCCGGCGTCGTGGCGTTTCTGGTCTTCGAAGCTACGCGGGCTCGGACTGGATGGTGGGCGCTGGGGATCGGACTGATACTCGGAGGGGCGATCGGGAACTTGATCGACCGGCTGTTCTCCCCTCCTGGGTTTGGGGTCGGGCATGTCACCGACTTCCTCGCCTACGGAACCCTGTTTATCGGTAACGTCGCCGACGTCGCCTTGGGCGCCGGTGTCATCGTGCTCGGCCTGAGTTTATGGACCCGACACAGAAGATCCCCTGCGGGCGTAAACGTTGCGACAACCGATGCGTCACCCGCGAACGACTCCGCGGTGAGCGAGTCATGATGACAAAGCAGCGGCCCCCGTCCATGTACCAGCGGAACGCGTTTGCGCCGGGTCTGCTAGCTGCGGCAGTTTTGTTCGTCGCCCCGGTGCTAATGGGTGGGGACTGGTTCGCAGTTGTGCTGTTCGTCGCCGCAATCCTCGCCGTGATCGTGGCCTGGTTCGCGATTGAGGCGCGGCAGTGGTGGTGGCTGCCAGTGTTTGCGGTGATCGCAGTGGCTTGGAACCCGGTATTCCCCTTCCCGTTCTCCGGTTCGGTGTGGACGGCCGCACAGTCGGTCGCCGCGGTCATATTCCTTGTCGCTGGCACCCTGATCAAGGTCCCGCGCGCATGAACCGCCGCCGCGCCCTCACCGTCGTGACGCTGATCGCGGCGCTGCTGCTCGCCGGATGCACCTCCAGCGACTCGCTCGCGCAGCAATACCGGGACGGGAACGAGAAGGGCTATATCGCCGGAGACTTCCAGGTCGTGGAGATCCCCGTGGCTGACCGCGGGGAGCCGGTGGTGTTCGAGGGTGTCACCGAGACCGGGGAGCCGGTGTCCAGCGATGACTATCGAGGTGGGGTACTGGTGGTGAACTTCTGGTATGCCGCGTGTGGGCCGTGCATCGTCGAAGCCCCGATGCTCGAGGAGGTCTGGCGGGAGTATCAGGATCAGGGGGTGGCGTTCCTCGGGGTGAACACCTACGACCAGCCCGCGACGGCGCTGTCGTTCGCCCGTGACAACAATGTCACCTACCCGAGCGTGATCGACGTGAACGACGGGCGGGTCAAGCTCGCATTTGCGCAGGTGACTCCCATTCAGGCCACGCCAACCACTCTCGTCATCGACCGGGAGGGGCGGGTCGCCGTGCGGGTCATCGGCCAGCTGGCCAGTGCGTCGATCCTGTCCACTCTCGTGGCAGACACCATCGCCGGGGACAGCTCGTGAACCCGGCGATGGTGGTGGTCGACGGCGCTCTGTGGGTCGCGATTCTGATCGCGATCCTCGCCGGTCTGGTTTCGTTTGTATCGCCGTGCGTGCTGCCCCTGGTGCCCGGCTACCTCGGCTACCTCGGCAGCACCACCATGGCTGGGCCCTCCCCAGGACGCGGTGGTCGCACGGCAACGGCCCAGCGCACCCGACTACTGCTAGGCGTTAGCTTGTTCATCGCCGGGTTCACGGTCGTGTTCGTTGCCGTGACGATCCTCGGTGGGACCTTTGGATATGTGTTGCTGCAGTACGCGGGCGTCCTCACCCGCGTATTCGGGGTTGTCATAATCGCTCTGGGCCTGGTATTCATCGGGTTCTTCGGGATCGCGCAACGCACCCTCCGCCCACGTACCCGCGGAAGAGCCGGGCTGATCGGAGCGCCACTTCTTGGGTTTGCACTTGGCGTCGGCTGGACGCCTTGCATCGGTCCGACGCTGGCGGCGATCATTTCGATGTCGTGGAACCTGGGAGACCCCGCCCGCGCAGGTTTGCTCGGGCTGGCGTACTCGTTGGGTCTGGGCATCCCATTCCTCGTGCTTGCCGCTGGGTGGGGGTGGGCAACCCGGTCGGTCGCGTTCCTCCGTCGACACATCCGCGCCCTGAACATCATCGGTGGGGCCCTGCTCATCGCCCTCGGCCTGCTGATGGTGACCGGGCTGTGGACGGCGTTGATGTCGCAGCTGCAACAGGTGGTGATCAATGTCCCCCTCCCGCTCTGACACCGGCATCGACGTCACCGCCGACCCGCTACGCCCCGGCGACCACGCCGACAGCGAATCCGCGACGGAGATCACCCAGCCGGCGCTGGGCATCACCGGGTGGTTGCGGTGGGCATGGCGGCAGCTGACCAGCATGCGCACCGCATTGGTCCTGCTGCTGTTCCTCGCGATCGCCGCCGTCCCCGGGTCCCTGTTCCCGCAGCGCAGCGCCGACCCCAACGGTGTCATCCAGTGGGAGCGGGACAACCCTGACGTGTTCCCCCTCGCGGATGCGGTTGGGATGTTTGACGTGTACCTGTCGCCGTGGTTCTCCGCGATCTACCTGCTGCTGTTCACCTCCCTGATCGGCTGCGTGATCCCGCGCGCCAAACACCACTACAAGGCGCTGCGCTCTCGCCCACCGCGCACACCGGCACGCCTATCGCGGCTGTCGGAGTATCGGGAGTTGACCTTGCCGATAGGGGAGGGGCAGACCGACCCGGCCTCCCACGCGATCGACGTCGCGGCAGCGCAGCTGCGGAGAGCCGGATACCGGGTGGAGCGCTACGACGCCCGCGGCGCGGCGTCGGTGTCGGCCGAGCGCGGCTACCTGCGCGAGACC
>DEAA01000069.1:5818-16137 GCA_002346545.1 Acidobacteria bacterium UBA2994 | reverse complement strand
ATTTTTCCTTCGCCATGTGTCCGCCTCTACCTTCCCTGGATGCGGGCCACGATCTCGTCGCTGACCGTCTGTGGCACCTGCTCGTATCGGTCGAAGTGCATCGTGTAGGTGGCGCGCCCCTGGGTACGCGACCGCAACTCCGTCGCGTAACCAAACATCTCGGCCAACGGTACCCTGGCGTTCACGATCTGGGTACCGCCATGGGCTTCCATTGACTTCACCTTGCCCCGTCGACCGTTCAGGTCCGCAATGACGTCGCCCATATGCACCTCGGGCACCACTACTTCGACCTTCATGATCGGTTCGAGCAAGACCGGTCCGGATTGACGCGCCGCTTCGCGAAACGCCATCGACCCGGCAACCTTGAACGCTATCTCCGAGGAATCGACGTCGTGGGAAGATCCGTCGTAGAGCGTGACCGTCACGTCTTCGATCGGGTACCCGGCCAGAACCCCGGTCGTGATCGCCTCACGAACCCCCTCCTCTACCGGCGCGATGAACTCGCGGGGCACCGCGCCGCCGAAGATCTCGTTGTTGAACACGAAGCCATCGCCCGGCTCGCCAGGCGCGACCCTGAGCTTCACGTGCCCGTACTGACCGCGTCCACCCGTCTGCTTGACATACCGGCCCTCGGCATCGGCCGGCTTGGTCAGCGTCTCGCGGTAGGCTACTTGTGGCCGACCGACACTGGCCGCCACGTCGAACTCCCGCCGCAGGCGATCGACGATGATCTCGAGGTGGAGTTCGCCCATCCCTGAGATGACGACCTGCCCCGTCTCCTCGTCGGTCCGCACCTGGAACGTGGGGTCCTCACTCGTGAGCTTCGCCAATCCCTGACTCAACTTCTCCTGGTCGGCCTTGGTCTTGGGTTCGATCGCCAGGGAGATTACAGGATTCGGAAACTCCATCGCCTCAAGGACAATCTGATGCTGTGGATCACAGATAGTGTCGCCCGTGGCCACACTCTTGAGCCCGACCGCAGCGGCGATGTCGCCGGCAAACACCTGCTTGATGTCCTCGCGCTTGTTGGCGTGCATCTTGAGCAGACGCCCAATCCGCTCCTTACGACGCAGGCGCGGATTGTAGATGGTCGCGCCGGAGGACATCACTCCGGAGTACACCCGGATGAACGCGAGCTGACCGACGTAGGGGTCGGTCATGATCTTGAACGCAAGCGCTGAGAATGGCGTGTCGTCCTCGGCCGGCCGCTCGATCGACGGCTCGGCATCGGCCGGCGCGTCCGGATCCACCCCAAAGACGGGGGGAATGTCTGTCGGCGACGGCAGATAGTCGACCACCGCGTCGATCAGCGGCTGCACCCCTTTGTTCTTGAACGCGCTACCGCAGAGAATCGGGACAAACGGCGCATCCTCGGTCCGCGCCGACTCGATGGTGCGACGACGTAGCACCGCGACGATCTCGTCTTCGTCGATCGGCTCGCCGCGCAGATACTGCCCGAGCAGCTGGTCATCGGCCTCGCAGACCTTCTCGATCAGCACCTCCCGCGCCGCGTCGGCCTCGTCCTGGAGTTCCTCGGGAATCTCTTCGACGATGGATTCGGCACCCAGCGTCTCATCCTGGTAGCGTACCGCCTTCATGCGCACGAGGTCGATGACTCCAGCGAAGGCATCCTCAGCGCCGAGCGGCAACTGCACCGCGACCGGATTAGCCTGAAGTTTCTCGCGAATCTGGGACATCGTCCGGTCGAAGTTCGCCCCCACCCGGTCCATCTTGTTAACGAAGCAGATCCGAGGCACCTGATACTTGTCGGCCTGGCGCCACACCGTCTCGGACTGCGGCTCCACGCCGGCCACGGCGTCAAAGACCGCGACGGCGCCATCGAGCACACGGAGCGAGCGCTCCACTTCGGCCGTGAAGTCCACGTGGCCGGGCGTATCGATGATGTTGATGCGGTGCTCACGCCAGTCGCAGGTGGTAGCGGCCGACGTGATAGTGATGCCCCGTTCCTGCTCCTGGGCCATCCAGTCCATCACCGCCGTCCCGTCGTGCACCTCACCGATCTTGTAGGTGATGCCTGTGTAGAACAGCACCCGTTCGGTGGTGGTCGTCTTGCCCGCGTCGATGTGGGCCATGATGCCGATATTGCGCGTCCGCTCGAGCGGCACTTCTCTCGACATCACCCGTTCCGTACGTAACTGCTTGGCCTTAACGACACTGGCCTTCTCGACCGAAGGCGCGATCTGGAGCTCTGCTGTTGCCACTTCCTTCTTACCAGCGATAGTGCGCGAACGCTTTATTCGCCTCAGCCATTCGATGGGTGTCTTCCCGCTTCTTCACCGACCCGCCCCGCAAATTCGAGGCATCGATGAACTCGTTGGCCAGCTTCTCTCTCATCGTCTTGCCATCGCTGCGCGCCCGGGCGTGGCTTGACAGCCAGCGGATGCTGAGAGACAGTCGGCGGTTCTGGTTTACCTCGATTGGCACCTGGTAATTCGACCCACCGACGCGACGGGATTTCACCTCGAGGCTCGGCTTGACGTTGTCGAGCGCCTTTTTGAACACCTTAAGCGGGTCGTCACCGGTCCGGTCCCGGATGATGTCCAGACTTCCGTAGAGGAGACCTTCGGCAGTGCTCCGCTTCCCACTCTTCATCACGCACCGGACGAACTTTGTAACCAGGGTGCTGTTGTAGATCGGGTCCGGCGGCACTTCGCGCTTTGGTACTTCGCGTCTGCGTGGCATATCGTGCTCCTCTGACCTATGCCTTCGGGCGCTTGGCGCCGTATTTCGATCGACTCTGCTTACGGCCCTGCACCCCGGTGGTATCGAGCGTGCCTCGAACCACGTGGTAGCGCACGCCGGGCAGGTCCTTGACCCGACCACCCCGGATGAGCACAAGCGAGTGCTCCTGGAGGTTGTGCCCTTCGCCCGGAATGTAAGCGGTAGCCTCGATCTGATTGGTCAGCCGGACCCGAGCGACCTTTCGGAGGGCCGAGTTCGGCTTCTTCGGCGTCTGCGTGAACACTCGGACACACACGCCCCGCCGCTGCGGGCACTGCTGCAGAGCGGGACTTTTAGTCTTCGTCTCCTCGCGATAGCGACCCTTGCGAACGAGCTGACTGATCGTCGGCACGAGCACTCCCTGCGTCGATGACGCCACAACGCCCTGACCGACTGGTCGGACGCCTGCTGAAGCTGCCCCAGGCCTAGAAGCCAACGGCTTGGCGCCTGAGGCGGATTGACCCTATTAAAGTGTGCGCGCCGTGAAGGGGGACGTCACCGGAGACACCGGGACATCGCGCCCAAGTTGGAAAGAAGCAAGTTGCGCATCCTCGTGACCTCGTCACGGCACCGACAACGGTGCCGGGCCAACCGCTCAGTTGGCGCGACGTGGGTCACCCGGCCTCTTTCGGGCGGATCGGAGCTAGATAGGGTGTCCTAACTCCGACAAAACCTTCCGACATTACCACGATCAAGAACGTCTAGGCAATAACCTAAGCGTCCTGACCCCAACGTCGGCGGGAAGCGTTCGGCTCCTATTCCGTCACCTCTTCCCGTCCGAGCGTGCTCTCCGGCTCGACGAGGTAGTCCATCTCTTGCTCCAGTGCGAGTTCCTCCGGGCTCGGAGGCGGAGGCGGCGGCGGCTCGTCCGGCGTTATCCTGACCTGGCGGTAGTACTCGAAACCGGTGCCGGCTGGGATGAGCCGGCCCATCGTAACGTTCTCCTTGAGCCCACGCAGGTGGTCGACCTTGCCGGAGATCGAGGCCTCGGTCAGCACGCGTGTCGTCTCCTGGAACGACGCCGCCGAGATGAACGAGTCGGTCGAGAGCGACGCCTTGGTGATCCCCAGTAACAGCGGCCGACCAGTAGCCGGACGCCCGCCCTCGGCAATCACACGCTCGTTCTCCGTCATGAACCGGAATTTATCGACCTGCTCGTCGATCAGGAAGTCGGTGGTCCCGACGTCCTCGATCTTCACCCAGCGCATCATCTGCCGGGACACCACCTCGATGTGCTTGTCGTTGATGGTGACACCCTGCAGTCGATAGACCTCCTGGATCTCGTTAACGAGGTAGGTCTGGAGCGCCCTCTCGCCCAGAACGCTGAGGATGTCGTGCGGGTTGCTCGGCCCGTCCATGAGCTGCTCACCGGCTTCCACCTTGTCACCGTCCTGCACGTTGACGTGGACACCACGCGGCAGGGAGTACTCGCGCGGCTCGGCGCCATCTTCGTCCGGCACGATGATGACCTTGCGCATCCCCTTGACAATGCTGCCGATCTTGACGGTGCCTTCAATCTCTGAGATGACTGCGGTTTCTCTGGGCTTGCGTGCCTCGAACAGCTCCTGCACGCGGGGCAGACCACCGGTGATGTCCTTCGTCTTGGTGGTCTCTCGCGGGATCTTGGCCAGTACCTCGCCCGCGGTCACGGCCTGGCCGTCGCTGATCATGAGGTGGGCATGCGACGGCATGTTGTACTTCCGCTGCAACTTGCCGTCCGCCCCTCGAACCTCGACCGTCGGCTGCTTCTTCTCGTCTGGAGAATCGACGATGATGAGGCGCGAAAGTCCGGTGACCTCGTCCACCTCCTCGTGCACCGTGACGCCCTCGACGATATCCTTGAACTTGATGGTCCCCGCCTTCTCCGTGATGATCGAGAAGGTATAGGGATCCCACTCCACCAACGTCTGGCCCTGGTCGACCTGCTGACCGTCGGACACGCGCAGATGGGCGCCATAGACCACCGGGTACCGCTCGCGGTCGCGTCCCTTGGCGTCCTGCACAACCAACGACCCCGTGCGGTTCATGACCACCAGGGTGCCATCCTCCGCCTTGACCCACTGAATGCCCACGAACTTCGCGGTCCCGGCGTACTTTGCCTCGAGTGTGGACTGTGCCGACACTCTTGAGGCAGTGCCACCGATGTGGAAAGTCCGCATGGTGAGCTGGGTACCGGGCTCGCCAATCGACTGTGCCGCCACGACCCCCACCGCCAGTCCGAGCTCGGCCAGTTCACCGGTACCCAGGTCGCGGCCGTAGCACTTGGCGCAGACTCCGCGCCTGGCCTCGCAGGTCAGCACGGAGCGGATCTTGACCTTCTCGACACCAGCATCCTCGATGGTCGACGCGAGGTCTTCGGTAATCACCTCGCTCGCCGACGTGATGAGCTCATTAGTGAACGGGTCGGTGATGTCCTCGAGGGTTACGCGACCGACGATCCGGTCACGCAGGGGCTCGATAATCTCGCCGCTCTCGACGATAGCCCGCGACTCGATGCCGCCCACGGTCCCGCAGTCGAGTTCGGAAATGATCACGTCCTGGGCGACGTCGACCAAGCGCCGGGTGAGATACCCCGAATCGGCCGTCTTGAGCGCGGTGTCCGCCAACCCCTTCCTGGCGCCGTGCGTGGAGATGAAGTACTGCAGCACGGTGAGGCCTTCGCGGAAATTCGACGTGATCGGGGTCTCGATGATCTCGCCCGACGGCTTCGCCATCAGGCCGCGCATGCCTGCCAGCTGGCGGATCTGCTGCTTGCTTCCCCGGGCGCCCGAGTCAGCCATGATGTAGACCGCGTTAAAATCTTGGCCGCCGGAGTCTCTATCCTCCATCTCGCTGAACATCTCGTCGGCAACCTTCTCGGTTACGTCCGACCAGATGGCGATGACCTTGTTGTAGCGCTCGCCGTTGGTAATCGCGCCTTCGAGATACTGCTGCTCGACCCGGATGACTTCGTCGTTAGCCTGCTTGACCAGCGTGGCCTTCTGCTCCGGCACGATGAGGTCGTCGATCCCGATCGAGAGTCCCGAGCGGGTGGCGTAGCCGAACCCGAGCTTCTTGAGCCCGTCCAGCATCTCCACCGTCTTGTCGACGCCATAGTGCAGGTAGCAGTACTGCACCAGCTGGCTTTGCCCCTTCTTTTTCAAAAGGCCGTTGACATACGGCAACTCATTGGGCAAAGCGCTGTTGAACACCGCTCGGCCCACGGTGGTGTTGATGACCTTGCTCTCGATCTCCTGCACCTCCGTGCGCAGCACATCCTGGTCATCGCGCGCCGCAGTCAGGTCCATCAGGCCGCCCGAGATCCGGAGCCGGATCGGACTGAGGGTCTCGACCTCTTCGGCCATGAGTGCCAGCAGCACGTCCTCGACATTGCCGAACACCCGGCCTTCACCCTTGGCGTTCGCCTTGGCCTTGGTGAGGTAGTAACACCCCAGCACGATGTCCTGCGACGGGGTCGTGATGGGGGCGCCATTCGCCGGCGACAGAATATTCTTCGACGACTTCATCAGCACCGAGGCCTCGATCTGCGCCTCGGGTGCCAGCGGAATGTGGACCGCCATCTGGTCGCCGTCGAAGTCGGCGTTGAATGCGGTGCACACCAGCGGGTGAATCCGGATCGCCTTACCCTCGACCAAGACCGGCTCGAACGCCTGGATGCCAAGACGATGCAGGGTCGGCGCCCGATTCAGCAGCACCGGATGTTCCCTGATCACCTCTTCGAGCACATCCCAGACCTCTGGCAGCTGCTGCTCCACCATCTCCTTGGCCTGCTTGATCGTGGCCACCAGCCCACGCTTCTCGAGCTTGTTGTAGATGAACGGCTTGAATAGCTCGAGCGCCATCTTCTTGGGCAATCCGCACTGGTGCAGGCTTAGCTCCGGCCCGACGACGATCACCGACCGACCGGAGTAGTCGACACGCTTGCCCAGAAGGTTCTGACGGAACCGTCCCTGCTTGCCCTTGAGGGTATCGGATAGGGATTTGAGCGGACGGTTATTCGCTCCCCGCAACACTCGGCCGCGACGTCCGTTGTCAAAGAGGGCATCGACCGCCTCCTGCAACATCCGCTTCTCGTTCCGGATGATGACGTCTGGCGCCTTCAGTTCCATCAGCTTCTTTAGCCGATTGTTCCGATTGATGACCCGCCGATAGAGATCGTTCAGATCCGAGGTGGCGAACCGGCCGCCGTCCAACGGCACCAGTGGACGAAGCTCCGGCGGAATCACGGGGATGACATCGAGGATCATCCACTCGGGCCGATTGGTGGACTTGCGGAACGATCCGACCACCTTTAGTCGCTTGGCGAACTTCAGTTTTTTCTGCACCGAGGTCTCGGTGCGCATCCGGTCGCGCAGCTCTTCCGCCAAATCCTCGATGTCGGCCCGCTTGAGAAGGTCCTTGATCGCCTCTGCGCCCATCTGGGCACGGAAACGGGGAGCGAACTCCTGCATCGCCGTCCGGTACTGCTCCTCGGTGAGCAGCTGGTTCTCCTTGAACTCGCTGTCACCCGGATCGATGACCACGTAGGCCTCGAAATACAGGATCCGCTCGAGGTCTCGGAGCGAAATATCCAGGAGGTGGCCAATCCGGCTCGGCAGCCCCTTGAAGAACCAGACGTGGCTGACAGGAGTGGCCAGCGTAATGTGTCCCAAACGCTCACGACGCACTTTGGCCTGTGTTACCTCAACGCCGCACTTGTCGCAGATGACCCCGCGGTGCTTCATCCGCTTGTACTTGCCGCACAAGCATTCCCAGTCGGTGACCGGACCGAAGATCTTCGCGCAGAACAACCCGTCGCGCTCCGGCTTGAACGTGCGGTAGTTGATGGTCTCCGGCTTGGTCACTTCGCCGTGCGACCAGGACCGGATCCGCTCGGGAGAGGCCAAGCTGATTCGGATGGCGTCGAAGTCCGCGGTCAGTGATGAACCGCGATCAATGAAGCTGGGTCTCATGAGTTATGTACCTTCCGCCTTACACTACGCCTTGTCCAACGCCGGCGCCGCCTCGGCTTCGCCCTCGGCGTCCTCTTCCCCTTCGGGCAGAACAGCCGCCAGCTGGCGCGTCTTAAGCAGCTCGACATCCAGACACAGTGCCTGGAGCTCGCGAATCAGCACGTTGAAAGACTCGGGCAACCCCGGAGTGAAGGATGCGTCTCCCTTCACGATGGCCTCGTAAATCTTGGCCCTTCCGGTGACGTCGTCGGACTTCGCGGTCAACAGCTCCTGGAGAATGTGCGCGGCACCGTACGCCTCGAGCGCCCACACCTCCATCTCACCGAAACGCTGGCCGCCGAACTGCGCCTTGCCTCCCAGCGGCTGCTGGGTAATCAAGGAGTACGGGCCAATAGATCGCGCGTGGATCTTGTCGTCGACCAGATGCGACAACTTGAGCATGTAGATGTAGCCCACCGTCACGTCCTGCTCGAACTCCTCGCCGGTCATTCCGTCGACCAACCGGCTCTTCCCTCCGGAAGGCAACCCAGCTTTCTCAAGCCAGCCTTTGATTTCCTCCTCGGTTGCGCCGTCGAACACCGGGGTGGCGAAGTGCATCCCCAGCGCGTGCGCGGCCCACCCGAGGTGGGTCTCGAGAATCTGGCCGACGTTCATCCGAGATGGTACGCCGAGCGGATTCAGCACGATCTCCACCGGCGTCCCGTCCGGCAGATGAGGCATGTCCTCCTCGGGCAGCACCCGGGCAATAACCCCCTTGTTGCCGTGCCGACCGGCCATCTTGTCACCCACCGATAGCTTGCGCTTCATGGCGACGTAGACCTTGACGAGCTTGATCACACCAGGCGGCAGCTCGTCTCCGCGCCGAATCTTCTCTTTCTTCTCCTCGAACATCTGGCGGATCACCTCCACCTGACGTTCGGTCCGTTCTTCGAGGTGTCGAAGTTCCTGTTCGAGCTCTCGACTCCGGCCCGAGATGCGGATGCGCATGATCGCCGAGTACGGCAGCTCACGCAGTAGCTCGGCGGAGAGGGCGGTGCCCTTGGTGGCAAGTTTCTCGCGACCGTCGTCGTCGAACAGGTCGGCGCCAAGCGCCTGCCCGTCCAACTTGACCGACACCCGCTTCTTGACCTCTTCATGGAGGATGCGAATCTCGTCTTCGAGATTCTTTTCCATCATGTCGAGCTCTTCGGCTTCGATCGCCTTCGCGCGGTCGTCTTTCTCGATCCCCTTACGTGAGAAGATCTTGACCCCAACGATGATGCCGTCGATCCCCGGCGGACAGAGCAACGACGCGTCGCGCACATCGCCCGCCTTCTCGCCGAAGATGGCCCTTAGCAGTTTCTCTTCCGGCGTAAGCTGGGTCTCTCCCTTAGGCGTGACCTTCCCGACCAGAATGTCTCCAGGCTTGACGTAGGCGCCTATCCGGATAATGCCGCTGTCATCCAGGTCTTTCAGGAAACCTTCGGACACGTTCGGGATGTCACGCGTGATTTCCTCGGGACCGAGCTTGGTGTCACGCGACTCGGTCTCGAACTCCTCGATATGGATGGAGGTGTAGTAATCCTCCTTGACCATCCGCTCAGACACCAAAATGGCGTCTTCGAAGTTGTAGCCCCGCCAGGGCATGAAGGCCACCAAGACGTTCCGGCCCAGCGCGAGCTCGCCCAGTTCGGTGCACGGACCATCGGCCAGCACCTGTCCCTTGGCCACCCGGTCACCCACTCGGACGATCGGCTTCTGATTGATGCAGGTGTTCTGGTTCGACCGCCGGAATTTGGTCATGCTGTAGATGTCCGCGCCCATCTCACGCGACATCTCGCCGGACTCGCCTTCCACCCGCACGACCACACGCTGCGAGTCGACGTAGTCGACCGTCCCAGTCCGTCGGGCCGAGACCACAGCGCCGGAGTCGCGGGCCGTGATGTGCTCCATGCCGGTGCCGACAAACGGTGACCGCGCCTGCAACAGAGGCACAGCTTGCCGCTGCATGTTCGAACCCATCAGCGCCCGGTTGGCGTCGTCGTGCTCCAGGAACGGAATCAGCGATGCTGCCACCGACACCAACTGCTTCGGGGAGACATCGATGAACTCGACCCGGTCCCGAGGAGCGAGAATGAAGTCGCCTGCCTGACGCGCATTGACCCGGGGATCGATGAGGTTGCCCTTATCGTCGAGACGAGCGTTCGCCTGGGCGATGATGTACTGGTCCTCTTCCCACGCCGACAGGTAGAACGAGTAGGGCTCGAACTCGGCACCCTTCCTCTTCTTCGATTTCGCGGCCGCGCTCGCCTTCTCGACCTCGTTAATCTCGACGATGTCGCCCACCTGATACTTGGTGCCACCCGCATTGGTGATCTGCACGTAGTCGGTCGCGCGATCCTCTCTAATCCGACGATACGGCGACTCGATGAACCCGAACTCGTTGATCCGGGCGTAGCACGACAGCGAGGAGATCAGCCCGATGTTAGGTCCTTCCGGCGTCTCAATCGGACAGATGCGGCCGTAGTGGGTCGGGTGCACGTCCCGCACCTCGAACCCAGCCCGCTCACGCGACAACCCACCTGGCCCGAGCGCGGAAAGACGACGCTTATGGGTGATCTCAGACAGCGGGTTGGTCTGGTCCAT
>DEAA01000069.1:527-5514 GCA_002346545.1 Acidobacteria bacterium UBA2994 | reverse complement strand
TGGTCCATGAACTGGGACAGCTGGGACGACCCGAAGAACTCCCTGATCGCCGCCATGACCGGCTTGGCGTTTATCAGGTCGTGCGGCATAGCCGTCGCCATCTCCTGGTAGACGGACATCTTCTCCTTGATGGCCCGCTCCATCCGAACCAGACCAATCCGGAACTGGTTCTCGAGCAGCTCGCCCACCGAGCGCACCCGACGATTGCCGAGATGGTCGATATCGTCAGCATTAGTGGGCGTGCGGCGGAGCGCCAGGAGGTACTTGATGACCGCGTAGAAGTCCGGCGGGTGCAGGACCTTCTCGTCTAGCGGCGTATCGAGACTAAGTTTGGTGTTCAGCTTCAGCCGGCCGACCCGCGAGAAGTCGTACTTCTGCTGGTTGAAGAACATGTTTTCGAACAGGGAGCGCGAGCTATCGAGGGTCGGCGGGTCCCCGGGACGAAGACGCCGGTAGATCTCGATCAGCGCCTCCTCGTGCGTCCGTATGGTGTCCTTGCGAAGCGTGGTCGAGAGGACCGTGCCAATTTCGTCTCGCTCGGGGAAGAAGATCTCGAGCTCCTCGACTTGCTTCTCCTGAGCCATCGAGACGACCCGCTGGCTCAGCTCTTCGTTGGCCTCGAGAATCACCTCTCCGGTGGAAGGGTCGACCACATCAGTGGCGGCAAACCCGCCGTCGAACTCGGCCATGGGCAATGGCACCCATTCGAGACCTGCCTTCTTCATCGCCTCGAGTGTCGACTTGCCGATCTTCTTCCCGGCCCCCACCTTGTGGCTGCCGTCGATCTTGATTTCCTCTTCGACGCGCCGCCCAAACAGGTCCGGCCCGACGGCCCACTGCGGCTTGGTTTCACGCAGCGAGATCCGGCTGACGGTGTAGAAGCTGCGAATGATCTCGTCGGCGCCGCGCAGGCCGAGCGCCCGGAGGAACACGCTGGCCAGGAACTTCCGTTTCCGGTCGATCCGGACATACAACAAGTTCTTGGTGTCGTATTCGAACTCCACCCAGGATCCGCGATACGGGATGATCTGGGCTACGAACAGCTGACGGTCCTCGGAGTGGAAGAACGCGCCCGGCGATCGATGGAGCTGCGAGACGACGACGCGCTCGGTCCCGTTGATGATGAAGGTCCCGTTGTCGGTCATCAGTGGGACATCACCGAAGTAGACTTCCTGCTCCTTGATGTCCCTGATCGTCTTGACCCCGGTCTCGGCGTCCTTATTCCAGACGACGAGACGGATGGTCACCTTCAGCGGCACGGCATAGGTCATGCCGCGCTCCTGACACTCTTCGACGTCGTACTTGAGCTTCAGGCTGACAGTGTTCTCGCAGACCTCGCACACCACCCCACGAGCGCCGTTGGCGGTGCCGCACTTGGGGCAGAGCACCTCGTGCTCACCGTAGGGATCAGCCTCGAGAGTATGACCACAGGACGAGCACGGCTGGCGCAGCTGGTGCAAGCCGGTCAAACGGCCGCACTTACACTCCCAGTTCCCAATCGAGTAATCGATGAACTCGAGCGACGAGTTCTCTCTGAAGTCACTAATCGGAAACACCGACTTGAACACCGACTGCAGACCAGCATCGTCGCGTTCGGACGGCAGCCGGGTCATCTGCAGGAAGCGCTCGTAGGACTTCTTCTGAATCTCGATCAAATTGGGGATGGGAATCGTCGTCCGGATCTTTGAAAACTCGACTCGTTCCCGGTAGACGTTCTTGGGCTGACTCTGCATTCTGGAACACCCTCGGTCGAGCACGCCGTATCTTCATGAAACCGCAACCGGCCGGAACAGTCTTGACACCCGCTCAGGCCAGTCACACGAACAACCAACGCGATGGACTGAAGCCCATCGCCGTCTTGCTCGGCGGCGTCTACTTGAGCTCGGCCTTAGCGCCCACTTCCTCGAACTTCTTGACGATCGCTTCGGCCTCGTCCTTGGGAATCCCTTCCTTGATCGCCTTGGGAGCACTCTCGACCAGATCCTTCGCTTCCTTCAGCCCGAGGCTGGTGACCTCGCGAACGGCCTTGATTACATTGATCTTCTTGGCTCCGACCTCGGTCAATGTAACCGTGAACTCGGTCTGCTCTTCGGCTGCTTCACCGCCGCCCGCGGCGGGAGCGCCCCCGGCCACGGCCACCGGCATCGCCGCGGCGGCCGACACCCCGAGTTCCTCTTCGAGGGTCTTGACCAGCTGCGACAACTCCAGCACGGAGATGCCCTTGATGTACTCGACGACCTGTTCCTGCGTCACGTCAGCCATGTTTACTCCTTGAATCACTTCTCAGTAGACGATCGCTCGTCTATTCCGAATCCTGCTTCTTCTTTTCCGCCTGGGTCAGCACGCTAAGCAAGTCACGCGGCACCGCGCTAAGCACCCTGACAAACTGAGTCGGCGGCGCCTGAAGCTGCATGAGCAACGTCGCCTGCAGCTCTTCCTTGCTGGGCAGAGTGGCGAGGCTCTTGACCTCAGCCGGCGCCATCTGGCGACCCGAGACCATCCCACTCTTGACCTTAAGCTCGGGGGCATCTTTAGCGAACGTCACCAGCGCCTTGGCGAGCCCGACGGGATCATCCTTGCTGTAGGCGATCGCCGTCGAGCCTTTGAACTCGTCCGACAGCGGTTCGAACACCGTGCCGGCAATCGCCCGCTTGGCCAGGCGGTTCTTGATTACCTGATAGTGACCGTTGACGGCTCGCACCTGGCGACGAAGCTCGTTGGCCTGCGGAACGTCCAGCCCGGTGAAGTCAAGCAGCACCATGCTGTCCACGTTGGTCAGGGCCTCGGTCAGCTCCTGGACCGCCCCTTCCTTGGCGCTTCTACTGAGCGGCATCTCTCTGGATATCCTTCACATCCACCCGCGACGGGCGCTACTTCGCGGCCGCCTCGATGTTGGCGGCGTCGATCTTGATCCCCGGGCCCATCGTGGAGGCCAGCGTTAAACTCTTCACATACTTGCCCTTGGCGGCAGACGGCTTGGCGCGAATCACGCTGTCGATGAGCGCCTGAGCGTTCTCTACCAACCGCTCGGCATCAAACGAACTCTTGCCGATCGCGGCGTGGATCACTCCGGCTTTGTCCACGCGATAGGCAACCTTACCAGCCTTGATCTCGTTGACCGCCTGGGCCACCTCGAAGGTCACAGTCCCAGTCTTCGGATTCGGCATCATGCCGCGCGGACCCAGCACCTTGCCGAGCTTGCCGACCACCCGCATCATGTCGGGCGTGGCGATGACGGAATCGAACTCGAGCCAGCCGCCCTGGATCTTCTCGACCATCTCCTCACCGCCCACGACGTCGGCGCCCGCATCCTCGGCTTCTTTCTGCTTCTCGCCGGCGGCCACCACGAGCACCCGCTTCGACTTGCCGAGGCCATTAGGCAGGATCACGGTGCCGCGCACCATCTGGTCGGCATGCTTGGGGTTGACCCCCAGCCGCATGGCCATCTCGATCGACTCGTCAAACCCGGCAAACCTCACACTCTGGGCCAGCGGAATCGCCTCCTCGAGGCTGTACAGCCGGTCTTCGACCTGGGCGACGGCAGCGGCGAACTTCTTTCCGTTCTTGGGCATGGTTGCTCTTCCGGGCCAGCGCCTCGGCTAGCCCTCGACCTCAATTCCCATCGACCGCGCGGTGCCCGACACCACCTTGACCGCACCGGCAAGGTCGGTACAGTTGAGATCCGGCATCTTGGTTTTAGCGATCTCCTCGACCTGGGCCACCGTCACCTTCCCTACCTTCTCGCGATTGGGCTCTCCGGAGCCCTTCGCAATGTTAGCGGCCCGCTTGAGCAAGACGGCCGCTGGGGGCGTCTTGGTGATGAAGCTCAGCGTCCGGTCGGCATAGATCGTCACTACCGCCGGGATGATCAGCCCCTCCTGGTTGGCCGTCTTCGCATTGAAGGCCTTGCAGAAGTCCATGATGTTGACGCCGTGCGGGCCGAGCGCCGTCCCCACGGGCGGCGCGGGTGTCGCCTTGCCGGCGGCGATCTGGAGCTTGACTTGACCGATGACCTTCTTCGCCATGCTGTAGGTGCCTTCGCGCTAGAGCTTCTCCACTTGGAGGAAGTCCAACTCGACCGGTGTCGAGCGGCCAAAGATCGTCACCATGACCTTCAGGGTGTTCCGATCCAGGTTGACGTCCTCAACCGTGCCATTGAAGCTCGTGAACGGCCCCTCGTTAATTCGAACCTGATCGCCCTTTTCGAACGTGTACTTAGGCTTCGGCTTCTCAGCCGCCACCGTCACCTGGTGCAGGATGTTGTCAACCTCTTCTCGAGTGAGCGGTGTCGGCTTCGACCCTGCGCCCACGAACCCGGTGACCTTCGGGGTGTTTCGCACCACATGCCAGGCATCGTCCGACATGTTCATCTCAACCAGGATGTAACCGGGAAAGAAGCGCTTCGAACTAACCACGCGCTTACCCCCGCGCATCTCGACCACGTCCTCGGTCGGGATGAGCACCTCGCCAATCTCGTCCTGCAGCCCATAGGCCTGCACCCGCTGCTGCAGCGACTCCGACACCTTATTCTCGAAGCCCGAGTAGGTGTGAACGATGTACCACTGCTTAGTGATGACGTCGGTCATGACGCTCCAAACGCCGAGAAGAGCATCCTGGCCAGTGTCGTCAGGACCAGATCGATGCTCCACAGATAGACGCCGAAAAACACCGACGTCAGGATCACAACGAGGGTGGTCGCGTAGACCTCCTTACGGGTGGGCCAGGTCACTCGCTCCATCTCGTTCTTGACCTGGGCAAGAAACACCCGACTCCGACCGACCCAGCCAGACACCTGCGACGAGACTTCCTTCACGTTGTCGAGTCGTGCTGTCTTCGCCACTGTCGCCCTTCTCTTACTCTTACTCTCACCAGGGTCTTACCTGGGCTCCACTCCGGACCCCCGCCGGGGCTCGCGGGGTCCCGCGCGAATCTGGCAGGCCAGGAGGGAATCGAACCCCCAACCCCCGGTTTTGGAGACCGGTGCTCT
>DEAA01000069.1:0-230 GCA_002346545.1 Acidobacteria bacterium UBA2994 | reverse complement strand
TGCCAATTGAGCTACTGGCCTATGGTTCCCGGGCGCTCGCCCGTCCCCAAGCTCTACTTCGACTCTCGATGCACGGTGTGCGATCGACAGAACCGGCAGTACTTCTTGAACTCTAGCCGACCAGTGCTCTTACGCTTGTTCTTGGTCGTGCTGTAGTTCCGCCGCTTGCAGTCGTTACACGCCAACAACACGATGTCCCGCATGGGCTACTCCACGATGTCGGTGATGGT
>DEAA01000061.1:28219-33211 GCA_002346545.1 Acidobacteria bacterium UBA2994 | reverse complement strand
GTTTTCAGTGGCCATGAGTTGGGTAACGACCGGGGTAATCGTCCTCGTCGCTGGCTACCTGCTCTATTCCGTGCGCCACTTCAGTGCAGTCCTCAATAAGCGCCGGGCGTTGGATGCACTGTTCGAGGACAAGTGGACCCTCTCTCGTCTACGCGCCAAGCTACATGACGAAGACGAACTTGACCTGTTCCTTAAGTTTGTCGAGAGCCGCCACGACCTATGGAAGGTCGCGTCATTTTCAGACGCGGAGATCGCGGACGCCATCGATGACTTCCACCGCGCCGTAGAGCGAGGCTGGAGACCTAATGAGAAGCGTGATTGGGGCGGCCGAGACTTCTCTGGCACGGGGTGATTGACCGTCCCTCATGTTCCTGGGGCCAATTGAAATTGCAGCACCAGGTGGAAGGTGGTCTTTCCCTGAGTACAGGAGGGGTAGGGATCCCCACGCTGCACGACGTGAGGTCCCTCACCGGATACCGAAAATATAGCTCTCCGCTGCGCCCGATCACGGAGAGGCTTGGACGCGCTGGTGTGTCTTGCGTTGCGTTGTCCGGACTCCGCGACCTGACTAGTCAGGGATGAGCCTGGGGATGAACTTCGTCAACCCGCGGATCGAACCCACTTCGCCGGCAATTACGTTGCCAGCGGCGTCAACCGTCACGCCTTCGCCCATCGCGCCGTAGCCGCCCATACCAGAAGGTCGCTCGGACACATGCTCGGGCACGAAGTAGTGCACTTCGCCCGTTCGCGCGCTGCCCACCCGAAGGCCTTTGCGCCAGCCCGGGTTGTAGTTGTCGTCCGATTCGGAGTCGATGGCATACAGCGTGTCGTCGTCGGTGATATGCAGGCCGCTGATCCGACTGAACTGATACCAGGTGTCGAGGTGGTTGCCTTCTTGGTCGAAGATAACGATCCGACGGTTGCCGCGGTCGGCCACGAACAGGCGGCCCTGTGAATCCATCGCGAGCGAGTGCGGCCCGCGCATTTCCCCGTCACCGAAACCCCAGGCGCCGAAGCTCTTGATGAACGTGCCGTCGGCCGAGAACTTGGAGACGCGGCTCAGCGATTCCGGACCTGCCTCATCCTCGAACTGGGCGCCGTGGCCCTCGCCAACAAAGATGCTGCCATCGGGGGCAATGACTACGTCATTTGGCTGAGAGAGGTGGGTTGGAGGTGCTCCGGCTTCGCCGGGAGTGCCGATGGTCATCAGGACCTCACCTTCAGGACTCAGCTTAACCACCACGTGGCCGCGACCGGTCGGTGTTGGCGAGGGGCCGATGGCGGCCACCGTCGCGGCGTCGGCGACCCAGACGTTACCGTCGTCGTCGACCTCCATCCCGTGCGGCCACATAAAGATGCCGCCACCAATCGCCTGGACCACGTTCCCAGCGTCGTCGAGTCGGACAATCGGGTCGACGTCCGATTCGGCACACGAGTTCGCGCCGCACCGGTCGGCCGCCCAGATGTGCACGCCGTCTATGTCGACATTGAGGGCGCTGACCGAGCCCCACTCCCGTCCGTCGGGCAGGGTGCCCCAGTCGCGGCGAGTCTCATAAGGATTGGGCAGGTTGTTGATCGGGGTCACATTGGCGTGTTCGGCCGGCCCCCTGGCGCCGCGCTGAGCCCAGGCGTGGGTCGTCCCGACGGACAGTAATCCGACGGCGAGCGCGCCGCCGCAGGCGACGGATCGAAGCAGGCTGCGGTTCATGGTCATCGTCTCCTTGCAGAGCGGGATCGGTTGGTCCCGCATGCACATGCAAGCCGACACCATCACCTCTCTCTGGTCGCGTTGTCAAGGGACTGGACCGAAGGACGCGACGCTTCCGTAGACCTGTGGTTATGGCGCACGATGGCCCAGTCGGTTGCCCCTGGGTGGTCACGTAGCCGCCTTGAGCGGCTGGCTGGGGCGCTTGGCGGGACGTGCTTCTCGAAGGTTGGTTCGCCGTACCGAAACCGCTGAGATAATCATCACGTGTCGTCCATACACAGGATCTGGGGTGTCGGTGCGTTTGCGATGCTCGCCGCCTGCGGGGCCCCTGCTACCGACCGGCAGGTCACGGCGGTACCTGTGGCGTTGCCTACGCCTCAGGCGCTGACCACCGGTCCCTCGCTCGACACGTTCCCACGTTATTCGCCTGATGGCCGGCAAATGGCTTACGTGGCTGACGATGACGGGCTGCGGCGCCTGTGGATACTGCCGGCTAGAGGAGGGGAGCCCAGGGCCGTCACTGCTCCCACGGCCTTTATTGTCGCGCCCGAGTGGGCACCGGATGGAACGAAGTTGGCGTTCGTTTCCGACCACACCGAGCCAACCGGAGTCTGGGTCGTCGGCGTCGACGGCGAGAGATACCGGGTTTCGGGAAGTGAGCGGCCAGCCTCTGCTCCTGACTGGTCACCCACAGGTGAGAATTTGCTCTATCAGCGTGCCCAAGGGGATGGGTTCGATCTGTGGCTTTGGAGCGAGTCTGTGGCTTCATCCCGACAGTTGACGCACGGGGGACGGGTACGAGGCGCGGCTCGATGGTCACCAGACGGTCGCCAAGTCGTGTACGTGGGTGACTACGCCGGAACGCGAAGTTTGTTCGTGATGTCCGCCGAAGAAGGGGAGCCCACGGTGCTAACGCTCGACGAGGGTGCCGATGACGACCCGCGGTGGTCGCCGGATGGGCGCGAGATCGCGTTCGTCTCGAACCGGGCCGGGAATCCGGATCTCTGGGTGATGCCGGCATCGGGTGGGGTGCCGCGAGCTGTGACGCGAGGACCGGGTAACGACCATGATCCGGTGTGGTCGCCTGATGGCCGGTGGCTGACATTCCTCTCCATCCAGGAGAACGTGTCCGACGTCTGGATTGTGCCGGTGGCTGGTGGCGAGCCGATCCGGGTGACCGATGATGAAGCCGGGCAGGAACATGTGCGCTGGATGCCGGATGGCGCGGGCGTCGTGTTCAGCCGGTCTGACCGGCGGTCTCGGCTGTGGTGGGCATCGGCGAGTGGGGACGATGCGCGCCCGTTGACTGACGGGGACGAGCGAGTGGGACACCCGGATGTGGCGCCGGACGGGCGGCAGGTGGCCTACGTCTCTGGCGATGGGATAAACGACGACCTCTTCCTGCTGGATCTCGAGACTGATGGCACTGAGCGGTTGACAAGCTTGAGCGCTGGCGCGGCCGCACCTCGCTGGTCCCCCGACGGGCGGCGTCTCGTATTCGAATCGAGCCAGGGGGGGAACAGTGATCTCTGGGTAGTGGAACTAGCATCGGGAGAGCTCAGGCAGCTCACAACCGATCCCTCACGAGATTTTGAGCCGGCCTGGGCGCCGTCTGGAGATGCGCTTGCCTTTACGTCGAACCGGGCCGACCGACAGGCGGAGGTCTGGCGCTTGGCTCTGGAGACGGGGACGCCGGAACGGGTGACGCGGCAGGGCGGGACTCGCCCGCGGTGGCATCCAGCCGGGAGTTCGCTGCTATTTCAGTCGGCAGGGGGCGAAGATGGACGGATGCGGGTCTGGGAGTTCGACCTCGCTGGTGGGGAGGCGGAAGCCCTGACCGACGGCGTTTACAGTGCGGTGGGCGAATACTCCCCTGACGGAGAGGACTTCGTCTTTCAGGACCACACCGGCGTCCACTTTCGGGTCCGTCTGCGGGCGCGCTCCGGCGGAGTGGCCCGGCCTCTCGGCGAGGGCACTAACGAAGAAACTCAGCCACGATGGGCCTCGAGCGGGCGGAGAGTGGCCTACCTCGAGGGTAGCCCTGGGACACGCGACCTAGTCGTGGTGTCGGCCGATGGTGGCGAGCGTCGTATTGTGAGTCAGCCCGAGGCCGCCGTCTCCGAGTACGCCTGGACGCCGGACGGCAACGCGCTGGTCTTCGCTCAGATCGAGGCGCGAACCAATCTCTGGCAGGTGAATGTCTCGTCGCTGCTGCCTTCGACGGCCACGCCGTAGCGACGGCGCGGGTATACTCTGCAACCCCAGGTTGTACGGCGAGGTTCGAAAGGTTTTCAAACGCTGGACAGGAGACAACACTCATGAGCGACAGCTTGACCGGTGCGGAGTTCAAGGCGGCGCTGCGGAACAACCAGCCGAAGCTGGGACTGTTCATTAACTCGCACAGTCCTACGGTGGTGGAGCAACTGGCCCACAGCGGTTATGACTGGCTGCTGGTGGACTCGCAGCATGGCCCAATGGGCTACGAGACGCTGTCGACCATGGTCTGTGGCGTGTCGAGCGGCGGCGCGAAGTCGCTGGTTCGCGTGGGCGGATACAGTGACCGCGCCGGTATCCAACAGTCGCTCGACGTGGGCGCAGACGGTGTGTTGGTGCCCTACATCAACACAGCGGAAGAAGCCGCCCAGGCGGTGAGCTGTACACGTTATCCGACCGCAGGTACCCGCTCGGTCTATTTTCCGCAGCGGAGCATGAACAAGGCTGGTCTGCTCGGCTACGCCGGTCCTGCCAATGACAACGTTATCTGTGCGCTGCAGGTAGAGACGGCCGATTGCATCAAGAACATCGAAGAGATCGCCGCCGTGCCGGGCGTTGACATTCTCTTCCTTGGCCAGAATGACCTCTGCATGTCGATGGGGCTCTATGAGAAATACGAGTTCCCGCACATGTACACCTCGCCCGAGCTCAAGGAGGCGACCGACGCGCTCAAGGCGGCAGCCGCCAAGAACAGCGTCATCCTGGGGCTGTTTCTCTTTGGGACCGACCGGGTGGGTGAGTTTCGGGAGCAGGGCTTCAGCTTCATCAGCATCGGCAACGACCTGCACCACGTTCTGACCCAGGCGGGAGCACACGTCGAGGCGCTTGAGGGCATCATGTCGGACTGGAAGCGTCGTCCGACCGCTCTCTTCTAGTACGAGCATGGGGTTTCGGCCCCGCGGCCGCGCGGCGTGGGGGGTGATGCCGTACGCCGTCCGCTTGACGACAGGAGGGACGAGGATGAGATCGACGACGTCGGTGTTTGGCCGGCTCGTCCTCGTCCTCGTCCT
>DEAA01000061.1:10786-27897 GCA_002346545.1 Acidobacteria bacterium UBA2994 | reverse complement strand
TTCTCCGGTTCCGCCGCGGCGCAGGGCACCGAGCAAGGGGAGTGGCGCAGCTACTCGGGTGACCTGTTCGGCTCGAAGTACTCTCCTCTCGACCAGATCACGGCAGACAACTTCGACCAACTCAAGGTCGCTTGGCGCTGGCAGACCGCCGACGCGACGCTGCCGCTCGTGCGTGGCACCGGCGTGGTCGAGGCCCCGCCCGACGTCGTGTTCGACGAGCTCGCGCGCCGTGAGCCTGGCCTGTGGGTGACCCGTCCCAGCATCGGTCGTTTGTCAGCCACCCCGTTGATGGCTGACGGTACGCTCTTCATGGTCACGCCGCTCTATCAGGCCGCCGCCATCGACGCTGCGACCGGCGAGACCCGCTGGGTCTTCAATCCTCGGGTCTACGAGCAGGGCAGTCCTCCGCTGCCGGCGCCGTGGAACCACCGGGGGGCAGCCTACTGGACGAAGGGTGACGAGGCCAGGCTGGTCTGGGGGACCGGCGATGGGGCGCTCACGGCGGTGGACGCTGCGACGGGGCTACTCGTGGAGGGCTTTGGTAATGGGGGGCGCGCCAACCTCGAGGCGGGGCTACCGCGCGCGCGGGAGAATCCAAGCGGCCTGCCGCCGCCGTCGCGATCGCCGCCGCTGGTTGTCGGCGATCGGGTCATTGTCGGGTCTTCGGTACACGACTACCTGTCGCGCCGCGAGAATGCGCCGGGGTTCGCTCGGGTCTACGACATGCGGACCGGACGTCACCTGTGGGACTTTCACGGCGTGCCGCAGAGCGCCGATGCGTTTGGCGCCGACACCTGGTTGAACGAAGCCTGGCGCTACTCGGGCAATAGCAACATCTGGGGCAACATCACGGCCGATTCCGAGCTCGGGTACGTCTACTTGGCCACCAGTACTCCTACCTCCGACTACTACGGGGGGCATCGACTCGGTGACAACCTGTTCGCCGAGAGCCTGGTGTGCGTTGACTTGGAGACGGGGGAGCGAATCTGGCATTTCCAGTTCGTCCACCATGGCGTGTGGGACTACGACAATCCCACTGGGCCGAATCTGGTGGACGTGGTGGTTGACGGCCGGCCCGTGCGCGCGGTCGCGCAGGTGACGAAACAGGGCTTTACATACGTCTTTGACCGGTCGACGGGTGAGCCCATCTGGCCGATCGAGGAGCGGTCGGTCCAGACGGACACCGATCTGGTTGGTGAACTGATGGCGCCGACCCAGCCGTTTCCGACTCGACCCCTGCCCTTCGAGTACCAGGGCGCGACGCGCGACGACCTGATCGATTTCACGCCGGATGTGCGCCGGATGGCGCTCGATGCGGTCGAGAACTTTCGCCTTGGGCCGCTGTATACCCCACTGTCGCTGCGCGGAACCATCTTCAGGCCGAGCGCCGGCGGTGGGGCGAGCTGGGGGGGCGCCGCTGTCGACCCGGAGACGGGTGTGATTTACGTGCCGTCTCGAAACGCTCATTCGGTCATGCGGTTCCGGGAGCCTGTCCCGGAAGATAGGGCGACGCTGCGTTATTTGCTCAGTCGAGGTGGATCGCCCTTTGTCGAGGCGGGCAACCCGGTGCGCACCCCTCAGATGCCAGAGGGGTTACCGCTGTGGAAGCCACCGTATTCTCGGATGACGGCGATCGACCTTAACACCGGCGATCACGTCTGGATGACGCCCACCGGCGATGGCGATCGCATTAGGAATCACCCACGGCTGCGCCATCTCGACCTCCCCCCGCTCGGTGGTGATGCAGGGCGAAACGGACCGATGCTGACGCGGACGCTCTTGATCTACACGCTCTCGGCTGGGGGCAGCGACGACGGACCACGCCTGGTGGCTTATGACAAGTCGACTGGAGCGCTGGTGGGATCGGTTGATCTGCCAGGTGGAGCGATCGGTACGCCGATGACCTATCTGCTTGATGGCCGGCAGTATGTGGCCGTCACGGTGGGAGGCACTACACCTGCGCTAATAGGGCTTGCCTTGCCTGACGCCAGCGCAACAGCGAAGTGATGACAGCCCTCGAGGACTCGAAGAGCTGGGTCGTGCCGTAGCGTTTGCGGGGTCCAGCGGGTAGAAGGTATCTGACGGAGAGGCATTAGGGTTGGATGCACGTAAGGGTTGCGGCGGTTTGAATCGGGTCGCAAGGCGGTGACAATAGGGGTTTGACCGGCCCCTGGGGGCGGGTCGCGTAGAGGAGAACAATGATGTCGAGCGAGTTGAACGAACTGGTTGCGGTATTCACCACGTCGAAGGGCGAGATCAGGATTCGCCTGGCGGCCGAGGGAGCGCCGATGACAGTGGCGAATTTCGTGAATCTGGCCCAGCGAGGCTATTACGACGGGCTGAAGTTTCACCGGGTCATCGCCAACTTCATGGTCCAGGGCGGCGATCCCGATGGGACCGGTATGGGCGGCCCTGGCTACAATTTCGGCGATGAGTTCGGCCCCGGGCTCCGGCACGACTCCGCCGGCGTGCTCTCGATGGCGAATGCCGGGCCTGGCACCAACGGGAGCCAGTTCTTTATCACCCACGGACCGACTCCGCATCTGGACGGCAAGCACTCGGTCTTCGGCAAGGTCACCTCGGGGCAGGAGGTGGTTGATGCGATCGCGCAGGACGACGTCATGACCACGGTCAAGATTGAAGGCGATGCGTCGGCGTTGCTCGCCTCGCAGCAGGCGAATGTCGACGCCTGGAACAAGGCGCTCGGATAGGGCGTGAGTCACAGAGGAGGCGGCTGTGCGCGCAGTCAGGACGGTGTCGGCGGTGGGCGGTGGTCGGTGGGCGGCGGTCGTGCTGTGCGTGCCGCTCGTCGCCTCCTCCTGTGGTGAAACCGAGCCAGCGATGGAATACCCGGAGTCTCCGCGCGGCGACGTGGTCGATACCTACCATGGGGTGGAAGTCGCCGACCCCTATCGCTGGCTGGAGGAAGTCGATGGCCCCGAGACCCGTGCATGGATCGAGGCGCAGAACGCGCTCTCGGTGCCGGCGCTCGAGGCGATTCCGGCTCGAGACGAGGTCAAGAACCGGCTGACGGCGTTGTGGGACCACGAGCGGTTCACGATGCCGTTCAAGGAAGGTGGTAAGTACTTCTACTCGCGCAACGACGGGCTCCAGAACCACTTCGTGACCTTCGTCGCCGACGCGCTCGACGCCGAGCCGCGCGTACTGCTCGACCCGAACGCGTTCAGTGAGGACGGGACCGTCTCGCTGGCCGGGCTGGTGGTGAGCCCAGAGGCGAAGCACGTAGCCTACGCGCGCAGCGATGGGGGCTCCGATTGGCGCTCCTGGTCGGTGCGGAACGTCGAGACGGGCGATGATCTTCCGGATCGGATCGACCACACGAAGTTCACCGGGGTGAGCTGGAGCCGGGACGGGGAGAGCTTCTACTACAGCCGTTACCCCATCGGCGCCGATGGCGAAGGTGACGGCGGGAAGGCGGTTCGCGTCTTCCGACACCAGCTCGGCACGTCGATGGACCAGGACGAACTCGTCTACGAGATTCCAGAACATCCGCGGCGGAATCCCTACGCGACGGTGACCGATGATGGTCGCTATCTCGTGATCAGCGTCCAGGAGGGCTATCTCACCAATGCGGTGTACTACCGCGATCTCGAGACGTCCGACGCCCCGGTCGTGAAGCTGCTCGATGAGTGGGATGCGCTCTACACGTTCCTCGGCAACGAGGGCAGCCGATTCTTCTTCATGACCACCCTGGATGCGCCGCGCAACCGGGTGCTCGCGGTCGACGTGGAGAACCCCGACCGGGACCAGTGGGAGGAGATTCTGCCTCAGCGTGAGGAGGCGTTGGCCGGTGTGTCGCTCGTCGGCGGCCGTCTGGTCGCTTCGTATCTGAAGAACGTGCTGCCGCTCGTCGAGGTACTCGAGCTCGACGGCACCGCGGTGAGGACCGTGGAACTGCCCGGCGTCGGGAGCGTGTCCGGTTTCGGCGGTGCGCTCGACGACGACGAGACGTTCTACACCCTCACCAGCTACGCCCAGCCGACGACCATCTATCGCTACGACGTCGAGACGGGGGAGAGCAGCGAATTCCGGCGGGCCGGCGTCGACATCGACCCGGAGGACTTCGTCACCACGCAAGTGTTCTACGCCAGTAAGGACGGCACCCGGATCCCGATGTTCATCACTCACCGGCGCGATGTGGAACTGGACGGCCGGAATCCGACGTTGTTGTACGGCTACGGCGGATTCAACATCTCGATGACGCCTGCGTTCAGCCTCTCCCGGTTCGTCTGGGTCGAGCGTGGCGGCGTCCTAGCGGTGCCCAACCTCCGCGGGGGCGGCGAGTACGGGAAGGAGTGGCACCTGGCGGGGACCAAGGATCGTAAGCAGAACGTCTTCGACGATTTCATCGCGGCCGCCGAGTATCTGATCGAGGAAGGCTATACCTCGAGCGAGAAGCTGGCGATCCAGGGTGGCAGCAACGGCGGGTTGCTGGTGGCGGCGTCGCTCATCCAGCGGCCCGATCTGTTCGGCGCGGCGTTGCCGGCGGTCGGCGTGCTGGACATGTTGCGCTATCACCTGCCAAGCGCGAACGCGCGAAACTGGAACACCGACTACGGGTTGAGCGAGGTGGAGGAAGAATTCGAGGCGCAGTACGCCTACTCCCCGCTGCACAACCTGGAGGACGGAGCCTGCTATCCACCGACGCTGGTGACCACGGCGGACCACGATGATCGCGTCGTTCCGTGGCACAGCTACAAATTTGGGGCGGCGATGCAGTTCGCCCAGGGGTGCGACCAGCCGGTGCTGGTGCGGGTCGAGACCCGCGCGGGGCATGGCGCCGGGAAGCCGACCTGGATGCAGATCGAAGACATCGCCGACCAGTGGGCCTTCGTTCTGAGGCATCTGGGCGAGGCCTGAGCGACAGCCGCTCAGGCTCGTGGAGCGCTGGCGCCCTGCCGCTTGGCTGGGTGGACCGGAAGCGCCCTGAAGAAAGCGAGTCTCTGGTCCAGCTTTGACCAGTTGTGGCATGGCCATCGACGGAAGGAACTCATTAGCACGCGCGAGGTTAGACATCCGCTGTCGACCGTTGCGGAGATGACCGAGGGGCGTTACCATGAGCACCTGGAGGGAGTGTGTGTAACGGCGTGGTGACCGCCGCCGTGGAGAGACTGGTGCAGAGGAGACCGATGCGCACGTTACGGCGTGGGGCCCTGGCCGTCCTGACCGTGGGACTGGCGATGCCGGTCGCCGCGCAGGAGCCGCCGGCCGCCCATCGGGGGGTGCTGGACCGCTACTGTGTGGCCTGCCACAACGATCGCACCCTGCAGGCCGGACTGACGCTCCAGTCGGTGGACATGGAGCGCATCGGCCAGGTCGTCGACGAGGTCGAGGTGTGGGAGAAGGTGGCGCACAAGCTGCGTGGCCGTGCGATGCCGCCGCCCGGACGTCCGCGCCCGGAGGATGCCCTGTATGACCGGGTCGCCGAGTCACTCGAGGCCGCCCTCGACGCGGCAGCCGCGGCGAATCCCGACCCGGGACAGCCTCCGATTCACCGTCTAAACCGCGCCGAGTACCGGAACGCCGTTCGAGACCTGCTGGCGCTCGAGATCGACGAAACCACCCTGCTTCCTCCTGACGAGTCAGGCTACGGGTTCGACAACATCGCCGACATCCTGGCGGTTTCGCCCCTCCTCTTGGACCGCTACATGGCCGCCGCGGAGAAGATCAGTCGCCTGGCGATGGGTGACGCTGACACGATCCTGCCCGCCATCGAATCGCACAGCATCCCCTACACGAAGTGGCAGAACGGTCGAATGAGCGAGGGGCTGCCGTTCGGAACGCGCGGCGGTCTGGCCGTGCGTCATCACTTTCCTGTCGACGGCGAATACGAGATCAAGCTCGTGCTGCTCCGGGCCTACGGCAACCACATTCGCGGGTTGGGCGAGCGTAACGAGATCGAGCTAAGGCTGGATCGGGAACGAGTCGCCGAGTTCGCGGTGGGAGGCGATGGGGTGCGAGCGCCGTGGGACGCCGTGTCTCGACCGACGCTCTACGAGCAGATCGCGGACGAGGGTTTGCAGATCCGGGTTGAGGTCAAGGCGGGCACCAGACTGCTGAGCGCGGCGTTCGTCGAGCAGGGCGCCGTCGCAGAGGGTGAGTTGACGCCGCAGGCGGCGGTGTCGAGTCTTGCGTTCTCACGAGACCGCAACCTGGCGATGGCGCTCGACCGTGTCGAGATTCGCGGACCGTTCGAGGGGCGGCAACCAGAGGATTCAGCCAGCCGGCGGCAGGTGTTCGTCTGCCATCCGGACGCCGGCGCCGAAGAGAACGCGTGCGCACAGGAGATCCTGTCGACGCTGGCGCGTCGGGCGTTCCGACGACCGGTGAGCGACGAGGATGTGGCTCCGCTCGTGTCGCTCTTCGACGAGGGACGGCAGGATGGCGGGTTCGAGCGAGGTATCCAGTTCGCCCTGCGCGGTATCCTGATCGACCCCGAGTTCCTGTTTCGTGTCGAGCGCGACCCGACGGGTATCGCCCCCGGGACGGCGTTCCCGCTCAGCGACCTCGAGCTGGCGTCTCGGCTCTCGTTCTTCCTGTGGAGCAGCGTGCCGGATGACGAACTGACCGACATCGCGGCCCGCGGCGCCCTGCGCGATGCAGGCGCGCTCGAGGCCCAGGTGGTCCGGATGCTGGGCGATCCGAAGTCGGACGCACTGCTCGACAACTTCTTCGGGCAGTGGCTGCTGTTGCGCAATGTCGGCAGCGCGGCTCCGGATCCGGACGCGTTTCTCGACTTCGACGAGAACCTGCGCGAGGCGATGGAGCGGGAAACCGAGCTTTTCGTCCGGAGTCAAGTCCGTGACGATCAGAGCCTGCTGGACCTGCTCAGGGCCGACTACACGTTCATGAACGAGCGCCTGGCGGATCACTATGGCGTTCCCAACGTCTACGGGAACCACTTCCGACGGGTGTCGACGGTGGGGACGGGACGCCAGGGGCTGCTGGGACAGGCCAGCATCCTGACCGCCACGTCCTACCCGAATCGCACGTCGCCCACCAAGCGTGGGCTCTGGGTGCTCGAGAACCTGCTGGGCGCGCCGCCCCCCCCGCCCCCGCCCGATGTGCCGGGACTTCCGGACGCCGAGCACCCTGACGAGGGCCGCGCGATGGCGATGCGCGAGCGGATGGAAGTGCATCGGACCAGTCCGGTGTGCGCGAGCTGTCACATGCTGATGGACCCGCTCGGCTTCTCGCTCGAGAATTTCGACGGCGTGGGCGCGTGGCGAACCGAGGAGAACGGCGCACCGATTGAGGCCACGGCCACGATGCCGAACGGGCAGGAGTTCGACGGGCCGGACGGATTGCGCCAGTTGCTCCTGAATGCCGAGGAGCGATTCGCAGAGACCGTGACCGAGAAGCTGCTGACGTATGCGCTCGGTCGCGGCGTCGAGCACGTCGATCGCCCGGCGGTGCGCCAGATCACGCGCGCGGCCGGTGAGCACGACTACCGATGGTCGGCCGTCATTCAGGCCGTCGTCGAAAGCACACCGTTCCAGATGAGGAGATCGCGAGAGCCATGATCGTCACCAAAAAGCATCTTCCGCGGCGAACGTTTCTGCGTGGGATGGGCGTGAGCCTGGCCCTGCCGTTACTCGACAGCATGGTGCCGGCGTTCGGTGGTGCCGCGGCGCGGGCGGCCGAACCGATTCGTCGGCTCGGGGTCGTGTATGTGCCCAACGGCATGTTTATGCCCAACTGGACGCCCACCATCGAGAACGCGCCGCTCGAGATCATGTCGACGCTGCAGCCACTGGCGGCGCATCGCGACAAGATGCTGATGATCAGCGGCCTCTGCAGCGAAGAGGGCATCGCTCGCCCGGGTGAGGGAGCGGGCGACCACGCGAGGGCGGCGGGCGCGTTTCTGACCGGCGTGCATCCTAGGAAGACGGAGGGCGCCGACATCCGATCCGGAGTGTCGATGGATCAGCTCGCCGCCCGGGTTCTGGGACAGGAAACCCAGCTGGCGTCGCTGGAGCTGTCGCTCGAGTCCGCGGTGTCGCGCGCCGGGTCATGCGATCCCGGCTACAGCTGTGCGTATGCCAACACGCTGTGCTGGAGCAGTGAGACCACGCCGCTGCCGATGGAGAGCGATCCGCGGGCCGTGTTCGAGCGGCTGTTCGGCACAAGCGGCACCACCGATCCGGCCGCCTGGCTCGAGGCGCGGCAGAAGGATCGGAGTCTGCTCGACATGGTGACCGCCAAGGCAGCTCGCTTGAGTGGCGAGCTGGGTGCCCGCGACCGGGTGAAGCTCAATGAGTATCTCGAAGCGGTGCGAGACGTGGAGCGCCGGATCCAGACCGCGGAGCGGCAGGGCACCACCGAGCTGCCGGAGATGGATCAGCCAGTCGGGGTACCGGAACGGTTCGAGGATCACGCGAAGCTGATGTTCGATCTGCAGGTGCTGGCCTACCAGGCGGACCTGACGCGAGTCATCACGTTCATGATGGGGCACGAGACGAGCGTGCGGGCGTATCCGGAGATCGGGGTGCCGGATGCGCACCACGCCCTGTCCCACCACGGCGGCGACCAGTCGCTGATCGAACGACTGAAGAAGGTGGACGAGTATCTGACCACGATGGTTGCGCACTACGTTGACCGGCTGGCGGCCACGCCAGACGGAGACGGGACACTGCTCGATTCGGTGATGATCATGTTCGGCAGCGGCATGAGCGACGGCAATCGCCACGATCACCACGACCTGCCCACCGTGCTCGTCGGTGGCGGGGCCGGGCAGCTCAAGGGCGGCCGCCAGATCCGGGTCGAGGCGGATACGCCGAACACCAATCTGTTTCTGACCATGCTCGACAAGCTTGGCGTGCCCACCGACGAGCTCGGCGACAGTACCGGCAAGCTGACGGGGTTGTCGGTCTAAGAGGGCGCGATGACACGACGGTTTCAGGCTCGAGGCTCCAGGCTTCGGGCGCTCGTGAGCGGTGTGCTGCTGTTGCTGGCCACCATTGCCAGCGCGCAGGAGGCCCGGATCGCTGACGCGGCCGAGAGGCAGGGCCCAGCGGCCGTCCGCGCATTGCTCGCCGACGGGGCGGATCCGAATCTCGGTCAGCCGGACGGAGCGACGGCGCTGCACTGGGCTGCGCACTGGAACGACCTGCAGATGGTCGAGACCCTGCTCGGCGCTGGGGCCAACCCGAATGCGGTGAACGAGCTCGGGGTCGTGCCGCTGGCCCGGGCGGCCCTGAATGCCAGTGCCGAAGTCGGGCAGGCCCTCCTCGGGGCCGGGGCTGACCCGAATCAGGCAAAGCCCAGCGGCGAGACGGTGCTGATGGCGGCGGCGCGGACCGGAAGCGCACCGCTGGTCGAGGCGTTGCTGAGCGCTGGGGCCGACGTCGAGCCGACCACGCATTTCAAGAATCAGACACCACTGATGTGGGCGGCGGCCGAGGGACATACGGACGTTGTCCGGCTTTTGCTCGCCGCGGGAGCGGACGTGGAAGCCCGGTCGCTCCATGGCACCACGGCGTTGCTGCTGGCGGCTCGAGCGGGTGCGGTTGACGCGGCACGGGCGCTCGTGGACGGTGGCGCGGACGTGAACGCCGCCGAGCCGGTGCTGGGGTTCAATGCCCGGATCGACGAAGAGGACGACCAGAGTTCCGGGCGGAGCCCGCTGCTCATCGCTGCCGCGAGTCGGCTGGCGATCAGTGGTGAGGAGTACAGGCTCGAGGTGAAGCCGAGCACCCACGAGGAACTGGGTCTCTACCTGCTCGGACAGGGAGCCGACCCGGACATCGCCGACAGCATCGGGCGCACGGCGCTTCACGCCGCGGTCGACACCAACAAGGTGGCGCTGGTGGCGGCCATGCTCGAGCATGGGGCCGATCCCAATGCCCGGCTGTCCCAGCCGCCCTATCCGCTCAAGGGCGATTTCGTGGCCTACGGACGATTTCGCGGCGCCAGCCCGTTGTGGCTGGCGGCGGCCGCGCGTGTGCCCAGCGTCGGTATTCTGCGGGCGCTCCTCGATGCGGGCGGCGATCCGAACGTGCCTGCCGACGATGGGACGACCCCGCTGATGGCTGCTGTCGGGGCGGTGCAGAACGAGGCGCGCCAGGCGCCCGAGTCTGATGCCTTGCAGATCGTGGAACTGTTGCTCGCACGCGAGATCGACGTGAACGCTATCGACCGCCGCGGGCGTACCGCGATTCATGAAGCGGCCCGCCTGGCAAAGAACCAGCTGATCGAAGTGATTGCCGCACGAGGCGCCGAGGTCAGTGTGGCGGACGGCCGCGGACTGGCCCCGCTCGATGTCGGCACTGCCTCACGCCCCCTCCACCCCACGACCGAGGCATTGCTGAGAAGCCTCGGCGCGGTCAGCAGCCGCGACGACGCCAACCCTGACGGTCGGTAACCCCCTCCCCCAGGCCGGGGTCGTCTCTTTGACGCGCTTGAAACCTGAGCGCGGCTGATCCAAAGTGTGCAGGTATTCGTACATCAGAACACGGCTCCGGGAGGCAGACATGAAGAGCAGTGGCCGAGTGTGGAGTGTAGGACTGCTGGCGATCGCGATGGCGGTCGTGATGACGTGGTCGGCCGGTCGCGCGCGTGCCGCTGGCGACGACATCCACGGAGTCGTCACTGGCGAGCAAGGGCCCGAGGCGGGCGTCTGGGTCATCGCCGAGACTCACGACTTCGACACCGCCTTCCGGAAGATCGTGGTCACCGATGACGGGGGACGTTACCTCGTTCCTGACTTGCCCGCGGCAGACTACGAGCTCTGGGTGCGCGGCTACGGTCTGCGCGATTCGATGAAGGTCAGCGCCGCGCCGGGCGATGAGGTGGCGCTGGACGTGGTGGATGCTACTCCCGAAGAGGCAGCCGAGATCTATCCGGCGAGTTACTGGATGTCGCTCCTCGAGGTGCCGGCGGCCAGCGATTTCCCCGGCACCGGCCCGCGAGGCAACGGCATCGGGACGGCAATGAAGACCCAGGCGGACTGGATCGACCGGATGAAGGACGGCTGTCAGCTGTGTCATCAGATCGGGAACCAGGCCACCCGGGAGATGCCGATGCTCGATGTCAGCTCGTTCGACTCGACCGCCGATGCGTGGAACTACCGCATCCAGGCGGGAGGGGCGGGACCGGCGATGTCGGCCGAGATCAACCGCATCGGCCGGCCGCGGGCGATTCGCCTGTATTCCGAATGGTCGGACCGCATCGCCGCCGGCCAGCTGCCGCCGGTGCCGCCGCGACCGGAGGGCATCGAGCGCAACCTCGTGCTCAGCATGTGGGGCTGGGGCCACCCGCAGGGGATGGTCCACGACAACGTGTCGACCGACAAGCGTGACCCGACGCGCTATGGCGGCGGTCCGATCTACGGGGTGGGGGGCGCCGGTCTCGTGGTCACCGATCTGGTGGGCCGCCAGTCCGTGCGGATGGATCTGCCGACGAGGGTCGAGCGTCAGGCGCGGGGCAACTCCTATCAGGGCGCGTCTACCGCCGTGCCGTCGCTCTACTACCCGAACGAGCCGTCAGGGCTGGTGAGTCGAAGCGCCCACAACCCGATGATGGACGGCAAGGGCCGGGTCTGGATTACCCAGGCAGTGCGACCGAACGACGTGCCGAACTGGTGTCTGGAGGGCTCTGACCATCCGTTCGCCGAGTACTACCCGATCCAGCATCGGGCGGAGTCTCGGCAGCTGTCCTACTACGACCCGGCCACCGAAAAGATTGTCCTGATCGACACCTGCTACTTCACGCATCATCTGCAGTTTGCCGACGATGAGGACGACACGCTCTGGCTCAGTGGGTCGACTGAAGCAGTGGGGTGGCTGAATACCCGGCTCTATGACGAGACCGGCGACGAGCGGACCTCGCAGGGCTGGTGCCCGACCGTGATCGACACCAACGGCGATGGGGTAATCACCAAGCCGTGGACCGAGCCGACCCCCGATGGCGAGGTCGAGGTGGACCCCGCGCGGGATACCCGCATCGGCAGTCTTGACAAGTTCCAGCGCGCCTACGGGATCATTCCGCACCCGGATGGGTCGGTCTGGATCACCCGGCGGTTCCCGGTGCCGGGGCAGCTGATCCGGCTGGAGCTTGGTGACAATCCGCCAGAGACGTGCAAGTCGGAAGTCTACGAACCGCCCTACGACCCGACCGGTGACCCGTCGGCATGGGGGTATGGGCCCCGCGGCATCGACGTCGACCGCAACGGGCTGATCTGGACCGCGCTCGGCGGCAGTGGGCACTTCGCTAGCTTCGACCGCAACGAGTGCGCGGTGCTGAATGGGCCGACGGCGACTGGCCAGCACTGCACCGAGGGCTGGACGCTCTATCAGACGCCGGGCCCGAGTATGCAGGGAGTCGAGGGGACGGCGAACGCCGACTATCACTACTACAGCTGGGTCGACCAGTTCGATTCGCTTGGACTGGGCGCCAATGTGCCGATCGCCACAGGCACGTCGTCAGACGCTCTCCTGGCGCTGATGCCGGACAGCGGCGAGTGGGTAACGATGCGGGTGCCGTATCCGCTGGGGTTCTACAGCCGGGGACTCGACGGTCGGATCGATGATCCGAACACCGGCTGGAAGGGCCGTGGCGTCTGGGCCAGCTTCAACACCGGGTCGCCCTATCACCTGGAAGGCGGCAAGGGCACGACGAGCGAGATCGTCCAGTTCCAGTTCCGCCCGCATCCGCTCGCTGAATGACACTGGGCTTTAGGCTTTGGGCTTTGGCGCGACGCCGGTTGTCGGGTGAACTCTGCTGACAACCTTACGGGTAATCGGTGGACTCGTCCGATCCACGAATCGTCTGACCGTCCGAAGACCGGATTCCGTAGGGCGGGGCTAAAGCCCCGCCCTACGGTCTCTCCAAAGCCCAAAGGCCAAAGCCGCGGGCCTCCGGTCCACGGGGCCCGCCTACACCTCAGAGAGTTCGTTGATCGGCTCGCCCGTGCTGTCCCCGAACGTCTCGGTCGGGACGCCCAGCTTGTTGAGTAGCGTGAGTTGGAGGTTCGTGAGCCGCTGGGTCTGATCGGGGTACTTGACGTGCCGGCCACCCTTGACCAGGCCGGCGCCGCCTCCGGCCAGGAGGATCGGCAGGTTGCGGATGTCGTGGCTATTGCCCTCGCTGATGGCGCTGCCGTAGAGCACGATGACGTTGTCGAGCAGCGTCGCGTCCCCGTCGCTGGTCGTGGCGAGCTTCTCCAGGTAGTACGCGAACAGGTTGGCGTGATACGCGTTGATCTTCGCCAGGCTGGCGATCTTGTTCTTGTCGCCGCCGTGGTGCGAGATCGGGTGGTGTGAGTCTGATACACCGATCTGCGGATAGGTGGCTCCGCTTTGCTCGCGACCCACCTGAAACGTGAGTACCCGTGTCGTGTCGGTCTGAAGCGCCAGCACCTGCATGTCAAACATCAGTCGCGCGTGCTCGTCGTAGCTGACGGGAATGCCGGCCGGAGAGTCTACCGTCGGGAGCTCACGGCCCTGGTCCTCGGCCACCTGAATCCGTCGTTCGATCTCGCGAACTGACTGCAGATACTCATCCAGCTTGGCCTGGTCCCGACGGCCCAGGTCGTCTTGAAGCCGGTCGACCTTGTCCAGCACCGAGTCGAGAATGCTGGTCTGACGGGACATGCGGGCACGCCGCACGTCCGGATCTGTGCTGTCCACGCCGCCGAATAGCCGCTCGAAGACGACCCGTGGGTTGGTCTCGACCGGTAGCGGGGTGGACGGGCCGCTCCAGGCCAGCCGGTTCTGATAGGCGCAGCTGAAGCCGACATCGCAGGTGCCGACGCCGTTGACGGTGTCGGCGCCCTCGAGCCCGAGCTCAAGGGAGGGGAGCGGCGTCTGCTGGCCGATGGTGTTGGCCAGGAGCTGGTCCATCGAGATACCGAGCGACAGGCTCGAGCTGCCGGTGGTCGGTAGCGGTTCGATGCCGGTCATGAAGGCACCGGCTGGCTTGGCGTGCGCACCAGAGGCGCCCGATCGTGACCGCGCGCCGGTGTTGTCGAAACCGCTAAGCACCAGCAGATGATCGCGGAACGGTTGCAGTGGCAGCAGTGTCGGGGTGAAGTCGAACCCGGTGCCCTCGGTTGCCGGTGTCCACCGCTCCATGACGATACCGTTGGGCACATACACGGTGCAGAATCGACGCACCGGCGCGGTCGCCGCGCGGGCGAGGTGGGTCGTGGGGGCCATCCGCTCGAACAGCGGCAGCGCCAGCGTGGCACCGACGCCGCGGAGGACCGTCCGACGGGAAATGGCTCGCTTCGGAATCATCATGATTCTGACCTGCGCATGAGGAACGGCTGACTCTTCACGATCGCGTTAACGAGCGTCGACCAGGTCAGCTCGTCAGGGGATGTCTGTCGCGCGATCTGTCGCACCACGGGCATGTCGGCCGCACTCAGTGTACGTCCAACCGCATACGTGAGGAGTTTCTCGGTCACGGTGTCGACGAACTGCTCTCGACGGTCAATCAAGGCGTCTCGGAGGCCCGGAAGTCCGCGCAACTCGGTGCCATCCACCAGCGTGCCGGACGGATCGATCGGGATGCCGGTGTCGAATGGCGTCCCGCCGCCGTCGGTGGTTCTCCAGCGTCCGATGGCGTCATACGACTCGAGCGCGAAGCCGAGCGGGTCGATGGTGTTGTGGCAGCTTGCGCACACCGGGCTGTCGCGATGCTGGGCCAGACGCTCCCGCATCGTGGGGGGTACGCTGTCGTCGCCCCGGGCCGTCGGCAGGCTGGGCACGTCTGGCGGCGGAGGCGAGGGCGGAGTGCCGAGCATGTTGTCCAGGAGCCAGACCCCTCGCACGACAGGCGAGGTGCGGTTGGCGTACGAGGTAATGGTCAGGATGCTCGCGTGTCCCAGCAACCCGCCTCGGGTCTCATCGGCCGGTACCCTGCGGAAATGCGGTCCATAGACGCCAGGAATGCCGTAGTGTCGCGCTAGTCGCTCGTTCACGTAGGTATGGTCGGCTCGTAGCAGCTCGACGAGCGGGCGGTCGGTCAGCATCTGCTGTTCGAGGAAAAGCTCCGTTTCGCGGCGCATCGCCTGGCGGAGGCTCTCGTCGAACGCCGTGTAGGTCGCCGTGTCCGGCACCGCGTTCCGAAGCTTGCGCAGCTCCAGCCACTGGCTACCGAAGTTCTCCACGAGCGCGCGAGACCGGGGGTCGGCCAGCATCCGCTCGACTTGGGCTGTCAGTACCTCGTCGTCGGTCAGTCGCCCCGCTGTGGCCAGGTCGAGCAACTCGTCGTCGGGAATGCTGCTCCAGAGGAAGAACGACAGCCGGGACGCCAGCTCGAGACCGCTGACCGGGTAGGCGGCGCCTGGCGCCACATCGGTCGGGTCGGTCTCGATCCGGAACAGGAACTCGGGGTCGACCAGCAGCCGTTCGATCGCAGCCTGGATGCCGGCGTCGAAGCCGCCGTCGCTACGGCCTGCATCGAAGAACGCCATCAGCTCCGCGGTGTCGTCAGCGGTAGCGGGGCGACGATACGCGCGTCCGGCCAGGGTCGAGAGGATCTCTTGCGCGCACGTCGTGTCGTTCATCACGTCGTCTGGCTGGCAGACATACACTCGATGCCGGCCGGGTAGGGCGGCGGCTCCGCTGGCGTCGAACGGGCCGATGATCTCGACGCCGGAGATGGCCGGGTTGCCGTCCTGCATCTCGTCTTGTCCGTACGAGTAGGACGACCGATCGACTGGAAGCGGCAGGATGCCTTCGGCGACCGCGGACCGTCGGTCGAATGCGATGCCGACCTGATGCGGGCCGCCGGTCACGTCGACGCGTAGCTCCATGCCCTCGTCGGCGTTTAGGGCGTAACGTTCCCATTCGGGAAACGAATTGCCGTCGTAGACCTGGTCGAACTTGCCGGCGTAGCCCATCGGCGGCAGCTGACCATGCTCCCACACGCGGCCTATCGTGAAGGTGTCGAGCCGGGCGCCGTCGAGTCGAACGTCTAGCGCATGAGGCTGCCCGAGTCCTCGGACGTAGCCATACTCCTGTTTTCGCAGGCTGACCCGGATCAGATACTCGCCGTCGACCGGAAAGTTGTGGTCGATGGTGAGCCCGCCCCTGGAGCCGAGCGGCAGGTCGAGGCTGACCGCGTGGTCCTGGTCGAGCGAGCCATGCACCGGATAGATGGTGGCAACTGGCCGCAGGCTCTGGTCGCCCACTACGAGCCGGCTGATCTGCTGCGCCGCGGCCAGATACCGCTCGATGAGGGTGGGGGAGACCGATAGCACGTCGGCGATGTTGTCGAAGCCGTGCTCCTCGTCGTCCACCGGGAGGAGTGCCGTCACATTCACGTCCAGGTCGAACAGGTCCCGGATGGCGTTGCCATATTCGGCGCGATTGAGACGATGGACGGCCGGTCGGCCCGGGTCGACATCGGCGAGTCCGGCTACGTCGAGCTCACTCTCCAACCAGTGCACGAAGGCGTTCGTGGTGGTGAGGTCAGGGCGCGGTCGACCCGCCGGAGGCATCGCGGCAGCCTTGAGCCGTCTGATTACGTGCTCCCACACCTCGGCGTGGTCGCCCACCGCGGCCAGGTCCAGGCTGGCGAGGCTCAGGTCTCCGGCTAGCGTCCGCTCGTTGTGGCAAGCCACGCAATACCGGTCGACGACGGCCCGAGCCGCGGTCGCGTCCATCGTGGACGCTGGCTGAGCGGCGTCGGTAGGGCCGTGCCCGGCGAGCAGCCACAAGCCGAGGCCAAGCGTCACGCCGGTGACGTGTCGAAGGCTCATTGGGCTCCTTCCAGTCTCAACAGCATTTCCTCGGCTGTGGTCCCAGCCTCGTTGGCGATGCGCGGATCCGCTCCGGCTTCGACCAGCAGTTGGGCGGCCTCGCGGAAACGATATCGGGCCGCGTTGTGGAGCGCGGTGTTGCCCGACCGACCGATTGTGTCCAGGCTCGGTCCGGCGCCGACGTCGAGCAGGGCCTGCACGGTGTCGCGTACGCCGACGCCGTCGGCCCACTCTGCTGAGACCAGTTCGGGGGCGATGAGGCGATTGCGGCGGGTCGTGGACCGGCTCGCACCCAGGCCGACGGCCGCCATGAGTGGCGTGGTGCCGTCGTCCATCGGCTGCAAGACATGGGCGCCGTATTCGGCCAGGAGGCGCACCATGT